>JANWYI010000230.1 GCA_025055255.1 Anaerolineae bacterium
ATCACCCACAACTTCATGGGCCTGTACCCCGACCTGAATTACTTCGACCTGGCGCGGCCGCTGGACTTCGTCGCGTGGGACTCATACCCGACCGGCAACGCCTACCGCTGGCGCGAGATGCTGTACGGCGACGAGAAGCCGGCAACCTTCGCCTTCGATGTGGGCGACCCGTACATCACCGCCTTCGCCCACGACCTGACGCGCGGCCTGAAGCCCGGTAAGCCGTTCTGGATCATGGAGCAGCAGCCCGGCCACATCAACTGGGGCGCGGTCAACACGCTGGTGCGGCCCGGCACGGTGCGGCTGTGGGTCTGGCATGCGGTGATGAGCGGCGCGGACGCGGTGGTGTACTTCCGCGAGCGCTCAGCGTGGTACGCGCAGGAGAAGTATCACGCCGGCCTGCAACGCCATGACGGCTCGCCGGACGTGGGCTACTTTGACCAACAGCGATTGTGGGCCGAGTGGAAGATGCTGGAGCAGTTGACGGCGCACCCAACGCG
>JANWYI010000023.1:0-6927 GCA_025055255.1 Anaerolineae bacterium
GCAAAGCAGGTCGGCGCGACCGTGATCGTGACAGCCGATCACGGCAACTGTGAGCTGATGGTTGACCCAGAGACAGGTCAGCCGCACACGGCACACACGATGAACCGCGTGCCATTCATCCTGATCATGCCTGATGGTAGCAAGCCGCCGCTGCGAGAAGGCAACCTTTGCAACGTCGCGCCGACAATTCTACAATTGATGGGCATTCCCAAGCCGTCGGAGATGGACGCTGAGAGCCTGCTTGCCTGAATGCGCACGTCCGCAGCCGCAGCTGAACGCAGATAGCTCAGTTGCGGCGAGTGAAAGTTGAGTCTGATGCGCAAGCTGCTTTTTCTGATCACAAGCCTATGTCTCTTGGCTGCGCACATGCCGTCACAGGCACAGGACGAGCCGATCTTAGTCCGCATGGTGCGCGCCGTGCCGTTCGCCGAGTTGAGCGGCGACGCCACAATCGGCTACATTGACTACGCCGCCTTGCAAGAGGCTCTGCCGAACTCAGTCCGCCCGATGAGCCTGCAAGAGTTCCAAGAGCTGCGCGAAGCCAATTCAAGTGCGTCTGAATGGTACCATAACGGTCTCAGTGCGACATCAGTAGGTCAATTTGACCTACAGTTTGCTGATCCGCAGACAGTCGGCTTTGATTTCTACAGCGTTGACCGAGTCCTGCTTTTTGCTGCTGAGCAGACCGCAGGACGCTTGTATGCAGGCAGGTTTGAGCGTGCTGCCGTGCGATCTGCCTTCCTTGCGCGCGCCTACAGCGTCCGCGAGCGGGATAGCTTGCTCATCCTGTGCGGCGATCCTGCTTGTGACGCTGAGTTGGCGCGCAGAGAGAGTCCTGCGGAGCGCAACAGCGGCAATCCGTTTGGCGGCAGTTTCGGCAGGCGCGAGCCAGTCGCGCTTGGCGAAGGCGTCATCTTGAGTTCACCTGACATGGCTACCTTCGAGGCGATGATCACGGCGTACAACGGCGGCGCGCCTTCGTTGCTTCAGAACGACGCCATGCGCGCATTGCTCACTGTGCTGAACGTCGAAGGGACGGCTGTGCAGGCGCTTTTTTTCTCAGCAGATCGGCTTGGAACGGCTGAACAAGGCATTCCACGTTACGAACTAGCCGCGCTGATCCATCTGCTGCAGCCTGATGGCACACAGCCGAACTACATCGCCTTGGTCTACACAGACGAAAATGACGCAAAAGCGGCAGCAGCGGCTCTGCCAGAGCGCATGGCGCAGCATCAGGTCAAATCGCAGTTGATCACAGAAACGCCGCGTCCGTTCCTTGAGAGTCTGGCTGAGCGCAAAGGCAGTCTCGCACCCGTTCGATTGGTGGCGCTCGATAGATTTGCTCAGCTGGAGGTGCGCTACGCTCTGCTTGTGCCCTTTGAGAGTCCTGCGCCGCGCGACATACCACAAAATGTCACAGCTGAGCGTCCTGCGCCGTTGCTGGTCTTTCGCCTGCTTTCAGACGCGCTGTTCGAAGGCGATCTGGGCTTTTTGGCGGTCAGCCGATAGCGAAGGAGTGACTAGCCGTGCGCAAGGTACTTTTGTTGGCGATAGCTTTGTGTCTCTTGACGGCGCATGTGCCGTCACAGGCACAGGACGAGCCGATCCTAGTCCGTATGGTGCGCGCTGTGCCGTTCGCCGAGTTGAGCGGCAACACTACAGTCAGCTACATTGACTACGCCGCTCTGCAGAGAGCGCTGCCGAACTCGGTACGCCCGCTCAGCTTTGAGGATTTCAAGATGCTCAGCGGCACAGCGCCTGTGGCGTGGTATCTAGCAGGCTTGTACAACACTGCTGCAGGCGATGCTAATCTTACGCAGGCGCGCCTCGAAGGAATGCGCGAGGCGGTCGGCTTTGACTTGTTCAGCCTTGATCAAGTCCTGAGCTTTGGCGTGCCGCCCAGTGACGGTCGGCTGTATGTGGGCAGGCTGAACGCTCAAGCCGTTGAGTCGGCTTTCCTCGCCCGCGCTTACACCAAAGTTGAGCGTGACGGGCTGACGGTCTTCTGTGGCGACCCGAACTGCGATCCTGCCTTGGCGCGCCGCGTTGATACGCAAAACATACGTCAGAGCGACCCATTCGGTGGACAGCTAGGCAGGCGCGAGCCAGTTGCCCTTGCTCAGAATGCGATCCTCAGCTCGCCCGATATGCGCGTGTTTGACGGCATGATCGTAGCCTACAATAGCGGCACGCCCTCACTGGCACAAAATGCGTTCGTGCAGGCGCTGCTGCAAGCGCTGAGCGCTGAGGGCGACGTTGTGCAGGCGATCTTTTTCGATTCCTATGTCATCGGACCTGTCTCGCCGAATGAGACAGGTATCCCGCCTTACAGCATGGCTGCCCTAGTCCATGTGCTGGCAGCGGACGGCGAACAGCCTGTCTTCATTGCGCTCGTCTACGCCTCAGAGCGTGAGGCGCAAGCTGCAGCAGCTGGGTTGCCTGAGCGCATTCAGCGCTATCAGTCCGTTGCAACGCGCCGTCCATTCCTCGATTTGCTGACCTTGAGCAATGGCAGCCTAGCGCCTGCTCGCCTTGTGCAGAGCGCTAACGTGCCTGTTGTGCTGCTCTTGCCGATCCGCAGTCCAGCACCGACGGGCATCCCAGCTGAACGCGAGGCGAACGTCGGTTACCGTCCAACAGGCGCACTCACGGTCTTCCGTACGCTTGCGCGTGCGCTTTTGGTGGGCGATCTGGGCTTTTTGGCAGTGGCACGGTGAGCTGCAGGCGATGTCAGCTGTTTGAGGCTCAGGCGATGACCGATCAGTCCAGCAAGCCGCGAAGCACGCCGAAGCCGCGCTCCACGCCGCGTCCAGTCTCCAGCATGCAGATCGTCTTCGGCTCGATCTTGGCGATCTCGCTCTTGCTCGCCATCAACTTCAGCGGACGCATTGCAGCAGGACGCCAACTCAACGCGCAGCGCCAAGAGCTGCTCTACAGCATTGAGACGTTACAGGCACGCGCCACGGCGCTGCGCACAGAGCTAGATTTCTACTCCAGTGACGCTTTCATTGAGCAATGGGCGCGCCGCGAAGGCAAAATGGTCAAGCCCGGCGAGGTGCTGGTCGTGCCTGTGCCGCCGCTCACCACTCCGACTCCAATTCGCACGCCGACGCCGTTGCCAGAGGTTGTGACGCGCCGCGATAACGTGCCTTCTAACTTTGAGCTGTGGTGGCGGCTCTTTTTCGACTCGCCGCCGCCTAGGTAGCGCGGCTACTCAATCCAGACCTCGACGCGCTCGCCTTCCTCATGGTTGACCAGCTCTAGCACCTTGCCGACTTGCCCTTCCTTGATCGCCTGCATCAAAGCAGCGAAGTCTACTTCTGAGTTAGGCACAAAGCGCGCGCCGAGCTTTAAGCCGACGTTGACTACGCTCATCGGCAGGTTCACGTTCACCTTAATGCGCTCAGTCTGCAAATCCATGACGCGCACGCGCAGCCAGCGTGGATCGCGCGCCTTTTCAGCCTTTTGAGCGCTCTGCTGCAGCGCCTGCAGCAATCGCGCGCCTTCATCAGGCTTGATTTTGCCCTCGCGGATCATGTCCAGAATTTTCATGCGCTCTTCAGGCGTCGCCATGCTGAGCCGCCTTTCCGTCAAGGTCGCGGCGCATGTGAACCAAAATATGCCGCCGCGTGAAGCCATATTCCTCAAAAACAGCGTTCGCCGTTGCGTCATCCGCAGGATGCTCAAGGTAGAGTGTGCGATGTTGACCGTCAAAACGGCGCAGGACGTAGTTCAAGAGCGGCTTTTCCAGCTTTCCCCAGTAATTTGGATGCACCATCAGCGTCAAATGCACGGCGCCGCCGAACTGAGTCCGCGCCGTGAGCGACGCGAGGATGCTCCGCTCATCTGCGCTGCGCACGATCCAGCGCTCAACGCCTTGTCCGCTGAAGAGCATACTGAAGAAGCGCCACAGCGACGGACGAAATTGGCTTGGATGTGTCGGACGCAACCAGCCAATGCCGCCGCGCCGATTCGGACGGACAAGGCGCGCGAGTTCGTACTCAGCGCGCCACTCGTTGCCTTGCCGCAGCGTGATGAACGGCATGTCCTCTAACTTGTGCGGCGCGCGCAACATAGCAGAGCGCTGCCACTTGATGAACGTCCGCTCTTCGTAAAAGCCGAGTGTACGGTAGAGCGCACGCGCGCCGTGATTATCGGCTTCCACTTGTAAAATAGCGAACGTGCTGCTGCGCGCCGCGATATGTTCAAGCGCCTTGCTCACAAGCGCTTTAGCAATGCCGCGCCGTCTGAAATCAGGATGAACAGCTACATTAGCGATGATGTAGCCTTTGCCCATGTCTGATGGATAGTCAGCTGCGGCAATTGAGACGTTGCCGACGATTCGCCCTGCTTCTAGCCAGACAAAACCTTGCCCAAGTCCGTCCAGCAGCCGATCTACGCGCTGCAGGACCGAGAGCAAAACGCCTGTCTGGCTAAGTGCGCGCAGCTCACGCGCCGTAGCGCGTCCTGACTCGTCCACGCTGAAACACAGGTCAATCAGCTCGGCAATGCCGCTCAAATCAGTGCGTAAGTTCACAGGACGCACACCTGTGAACGACAATTCGCTTCCGCTCAAAAATGCCGATGCTGACATAGACTCCCGTGCCGATCAGCGCCCTTCCAATGCCGCTAACAAGCGTTCCGCCTCGTCAATCGTGATTTTGCGCTCTTCTACCATGCGCAGCACTGCCATGCGCTCTGCCTCTGTGACGTTTGACGACTCCGTACGCCGACGTGCTGCTGTCACGTTCACCTCACCTGACCACGTCCAAGCCTGCTTGTCGCGCTTCGCGCGTTCTGCCGTGCGCCCTGCCACTGCCTCAGCGCGGCGCGCCATGCGCTCTGACTGCTGTGAGAGCGTCTGCTCAAGGCGCGAGAGTTGCTGGCTGATCTGGCTAGAGATGATCTCGCCTAAATTGTCAGGCATGGAGAACTCAAATGTGCTGCTGAAGACTCGGCTCTGCCCAACTAGCTCAAAGTCGCCGCCTAGCGCTTTGATAGTCACCTCAGCACAGCCTTCACTGCACTCGCCTACACGGATCGTATCTGTTTTTGTACCGCGCTCCAGCTGGACGCTGCGAACGTTAATGGTTTTCTCAGCTCCGCTTGGCAGATGCAGAATGACGGCGTTGCCGTTGCGAACTTTCACCAAGACATCGGCGCCAATTGTGCCAAACTGGTAACGCTTGCCATCAGCGAAAGGCACGTCCAGCACTAGGTCTGAGCCGATGCGATCAACAGTGCAATTCTCCAGCACGTCGGTCAGCACCGCGTCGCCGCTGACCTGTTCGATCTTCAGCGCGCCGCGCACATCCTTCAGACAAGCATCCGCGCCAACGGAGCGCACAGCGCACGCGCCGCTGACGTGCTTCACGTCTAAGTCAGCGCCGACCTGCTCAACATAGATCGCGCCGTTGATATGGCGTAGAGTTAAGTCGCCGCCAACGGCGCCAATCTGCACGTCGCCTTGCACTTCAGCAATTCGCGCATCAGCTGCCACACTTTGTATCTGCAGCGACGCGCTGAGCGTTCGAACGACCAGATCGGCGTGACACTGCTCAACAGTCAAGCCGCTAACTAAGTCAGTTGCGCGCAGATCGCCGCCGACGGTCTCGACGCGCACAGAGACCGCGCGCGGCACGCGCACGTGGCAGTCAGTATCGCACTCAAGCCGCAGCTGTCCTTCAGCAACGCGCTCGACCTGTGCGCCGTCGCCGCTGATGACCAGTTCATCAGTTGGACTGCCTTCCAGAACCAAGTCGCCGCTGATGTAGACGATGTTCAGCTGCAGCGGCGCTGCGACGCGCTCGCGCCAGACCACCTGTTCGCCCACTGTAACTCGCCTTTCTAAAGCAAATGCTTTTCAAAAACACTTTCAGCGCCCGCGCAACGCGCTGAGCGCTTCTTCTAGCGAAATGCGCCCTTCGGCAAGATCATCCAGCACGCGACGGCGCTCTGACTCACTCAGCGGCGCTGAGTCGTCATTCTCAGCAGGCTCGTAGCCCATAGCAGCGATCACCTCGCGCAAGCGCGCGCGCACTGTTGGGTACGAAATGCCTAGGCGCTCTTCAACCGCTTTGATCTTGCCTTCGCACAGCAAAAAGACCTCGACAAATTCTAGCTGTGCCGCTGAGAGCCGCCCTAACCTGCCTCCGAAAAAGTGACCTTCGATGCTGGTCTCACAGTGTGGACAGCGCAGGCGCGTAATGGTCAGGCTTTCGCCGCAGATCGGGCAAATTGTCGGTGCAGGATGCATTTTTGCTCTCGCTCAAATTCAATTATCAAGATTTTTGATCTGCACATTGAAAATGTCAAGGTTCAGCTCAACTTTTGGTCAAACTTCAGCTCGACCTGTAGTGTCAGGGCAAGAGAGGCAGCTGCGGCTGAGTCGCTGATGTGGTTGCCACATGCGCCATTACGCGCTCACGAGCCAGCTTGACGTAGTGCGGATCGATCTCAAAGCCGATGAAGTGCCGCTTCAGGTTCAGGCAAGCTATAGCTGTAGAGCCGCTACCCATGAACAGATCAAGCACGATGTGTCCTTCGCGTGTAGTCAAGCGGATCAAAAATTCCAGCAGAGCTACAGGCTTTTGCATCTCGTGTAAACGCGGCTCATCTGGTGCAAACCAGAAACGCAAAATATTCGAAGGACTTTTGCCGTCAACCAAAGACTCAGCGATGTTGAGCGCGCCGACCTCGTTTTGCAGCACGACATCAGTGATGGTGTGCCGATAGGGCTTAAAGAACCAAGCGATAGGCTCCCAAACTGGCGCAAGATTGCCCAGACGCCAGCCGCGCCACTTCTCAGCCTGCAGCGGATTGCCGCGTTTTTCTAGGATACCGCTCAGGCGCTGAGCGCGATGATGCGCGCTGGGTTTTTCCCACACAAGGATATCTCTGAGCAAAAAGCCTGCGTCCTCTAGGGTG
>JANWYI010000023.1:7025-53162 GCA_025055255.1 Anaerolineae bacterium
CACTGGTAGCATCGCTACTCACCTGCTATGACTCGCCAAAGCGCGCCGATAGACCTCAACTGTGCGCCGCGCCTGCTCTGGCAAGGTGAAAATGCACGAGACGCGCCGCAGCGCTGCCTCGCCCATCTTGCGCGCATGTACTGAGTCGCTCAGTAGATCGGCGACGCGCGCCGCTAACGCCGCTGAGTCGCCCTTTGGAATGATGTAGCCTGTCTCGCCATCTACCACAATCTCGCGCGTGCCGCCGACATCGGTTGCCACGCATGGTAGACTCGCTGCGCCTGCTTCGATCAGCACGGTCGGCAACGCTTCGCTCCAGCTCGGCAAGACTAGAACGTCTGAGGCGCCAAGCAGCTCAGGCACGTCCATGCGCTGACCGAGAAAGTGTACGCAATCGGCGTATGGCGCCGCCAAAGACTCTAGCTTAGTGCGCGCTTCGCCGTCGCCAACTAGCATGATCTGGACGTTCGGGACGCGCTGGCGCAGCGTCGGTATTGCCTCAAACAGCACCTCGTGACCTTTGCCGCTGCGCAACACTGCCACCATGATCACAATCGGCGTCTCTTGGGCCCAGCCGAGCGCAGCGCGAATCTGGGCGCGTCGAGCGCGCGTAGCGAACTTTTCCAGTTGAATGCCGTTATAGACCGTCTCAATGCGCTCTAGTGGCAAGCGCGCTTGCCGCGCAAACTGTTGGCGGACTGCCTCTGAGACGGCAATGACGCGATCTGCGCCGTAGCGCGCTGCGATCAGCACCAGTTGTGCGCGCAGGCGCGTCTTCAGGTTAGTGAACGGCTCAAACATCACGTGGCGCGTCATGACCGAAGGCACGCCCAGCAGGCGCCGCGAGAGCGCGTTGTAAACGTGCGTGTCCTGATCCTGTGAATGCACTAGATCAATGCGCTCACGGCGCAGAAAGTCAGTGTAGCGCCGCCATGCTTGCCGATCCACCATGCGCCGTGCGCCCATGTCAAAGCGCGGCACGCCGCTCTGGGCTACCAGCTCTGCTAACGGACTATCGCGGCGCGTGTTGAGCGTGCCGAGCGTCAACTGAATGCCTTCCTGAGCGCTCAAATGTGGCAGAAGGTCGGCGATGTTGCGCTCAGCGCCGCCCATTGCCATGCTGCTGAGGATGAGTAACACACGCACGGTCAGTTCTCCTTGTAATAGCGTGGACGCGCCACAAGTGACGGCAAGCCCATCACCTTCAGCTTGAACAGATCGAATGAGTCTTTGTAAAGCAGGAAGGCGCGCCGAATCTGCAGCGGATAGCGGCGCAGCGCGCGCAGCGACATCGGCGCAGGCGTGAGCGTGTAGGCGCTCTGGAAGCCGAGATCACGCAACATCTGGATAATTGCTGCGTTGTAGTCGCTCGGCGTGCCATTTGGATAGGCGAAGGCAGTGGCTTGCTGATCGGTCTGTGCTTCGATCTGCGCTCTCGACTCAGCCAGCTCATAGTACGCCTGTTCGGCGTCCACGCGCGTCAAAATTGGATGGTTGACCGTGTGCGGCATACAAGCAATGTCCGCTGCGACCATCTCGCGCACTTGCTCCCAGTTGACGAACAGCGGTGGATCAGCCGTCGGCTCTGGCACGTCCAGTCGCTCACGGACAGCGCGGATCGCAGCCTGTTTCTCTGCCTCTGGCACTTGCTTCAAAGCGCGCAGCAGGCGATCTGTGACGGCGCGCCGCGCCTCAGGCGTGCTGAGATCGCACATGCCAATCAGCGGCAGCTCAGCCTGCTGATGCTCGGTCAGATTCAAGTAAAGCGCGCACTCATCCCACCATGGCGGCGCAGGATGCTCCATGCGCGAGGTCATGAGAAAGATCACAGCGGGCAATTGCAGGCGCTTTAGGACAGGAAAGGCGTTCTGGTAGTTATCGAGGTAGCCGTCATCAAAGGTGATCAGCAGCGGACGCGACGGCAACGGTCTGCCTTTGGTCAGGAAGGCGTGCAGCACAGGCAGGCTGATCACATTGAAACGCTTGGCGATCCACGCCATTTGGCGCGCAAACATCTGCGGCGACGCGCTGACATTTGGGCGATAATATAGAAAGTCAGGCGCTGTGGCGTCTGTGATCCGATGATAGGCGAGCACGGTCAGGCGATTTTTGCCCCAGAAAGTGTCCAGCAAGCGCGGCACGCCCAGACGTGCCAACATCGCAATGGCAAGCTGCGACCGTTTTGCCATGCAGAGCGCTCTCCTAGTCGTGACTAGCGGCTGACAGCTCTATCATACACTTGAAGGACTTTTTCAATCATCGCCGTTGGGCTAAAGCGCGCTGCGACCATCTGGTAGGCATTCATGCCCAGTTGACGTGCGAAGTCGCGCTGAGTCGCCAATTGGCGAATGCCTTCCGCCAATGCCGCTGAATCTTGAGCTGGCACAAGGCGCGCCGTGACGCCGTCTTCCAGCAAAGTCGCCAAGCCACCAACAGCTGTGCACAGCAACGGACGCGCAAAGGATGCTGCTTCCAGCACAGCATACGGCAACGCCTCTGAGAGCGACGCCAGGCAGACACAGTCCAGCGACGGCAACAAGCGCGGCACGTCATCGCAAAAGCCCGCGAAATGGACGTGATTTGAGATGCCTAGCGCCGCTGCTTGCGTTTCCAGCTCAGTGCGCAACGGACCGTCGCCGATGATAACCAGATGCACAGGCAGATCGCGCACTTGCGCCATTGCCTCAAGCAGGTAGCGATGTCCTTTGACAGGCTTCAAGCGCGCGATGATACCAATGACAAAGTCCTCAGGCTTGGCGCGCCATGTGGAGCGCAGCGCATGATCAGGCTCTGGCAAGGGCAGCGGCGGAATTGGCACAGCGTTGTGAATCAGCGTGGCGCGCCTGCCCAGACCCTGCTGCTCCATCTTCGCCTGCAGCGTCTCGGTCACAGTGATGTACTCTCGCGCCATGAGACGGTTCAGGCGCAGCACGCTTTCGTAGAGCGCGCCTTTCAAGTTTGGATACTCAGCGCCGTAATCGCTGTGAAGCGTCGCCACACAGCCGCGAGCACCTGCCAAGCGCGCCGCGAGATGTCCCCAGAAGATGGATTGCACGTTGTGCGCGTCCACGACGCTGTAGCCATTCTGCCTGATGACGGCGCGCAGACGCAAGACAAGCGCAG
Organism: Anaerolineae bacterium; assembly: GCA_025055255.1. GTDB lineage: Bacteria > Chloroflexota > Anaerolineae > Aggregatilineales > UBA2796 > CP2-2F. The sequence goes on from JANWYI010000023.1 coordinate 10,149, forward strand.
GACTTGCGCGTCTCGACTCAAGAGCAACGCATGGCACATTCTGCCTGCTCAGGCGCTCATGCAGCGGACTGCCACGCAAAACAGCGACTGCGCAGCCTTCGGTCGCCTTTTGCAGCGCTGCTGCTTGCGTTTGGACGCGCACTTCGGCGCCGCCATAGCTGCGCGCAAGGTCTACCAGCAGCACTTTGTAGGCACGTCGCAGACCTGCCACAGCGCTACTCCTGACGGCGCGCTCGAATCGCCCGCACCAGCGACCACAATCCGAAAGCGCCTGTTGCTAGCAGCGCGCCTGCTGTCAGCGCGACCAAGAGCGGAATCCAAGAGGGACGCTCAGGCGTTTCGATCTGCAGCTGCTCAGGCAGCAACGGCTCAAAAGTCGGCAGCGGCGTTGGAGTCGGCACGAAAGGCGTGGGACTGAAGATCGGCGAAGGCGTCGGCGTGAGGCTCGGCGTGACGGTCGGCGTCGGCGTCTCAGTTGGGCCGGGCGTGACCGTGAAGACGCGATTAGGCGTCGGCGTGGCGCTTGCGGCGAGTGTTGTCTCTGCCACAAGCGTCGGGATGTCAGCTGTGATGTCCACAGCGTAGCGGCTGCGATAGGTGTTGGCGGCGTAGACGCTGCTCTGAGTCACATAAACAACGTTGCCGTTCAGGTCGCCGCGAAAGAAAGTGACCGCTTGCATCGCTAACATGGCGAAAGACTCGCCGGCGCTGCTAGTACCTGTGATGGTCAGCAAGACGCGGCGCGGATTCCAGAGCGAAGGCTGTGCCTGCAGCACGCCGACCTCAAAGTTCGGCGGCAAGCGCAAGACCACGTCGTCAAGCGTCTGCTCAAGCGCATCAGTGCCAGCTGTGAATGGCTGCGGCAACTTGTCGCTGATGCTGCGCAACAGGCTGTTAGTAGACGGTCTACCATAGAGGATGATGTGGTACTGCGCCAAATCCACTCCGCTCGGCAACTTGTCACCGAGCGCGAGGCGCGGCGCAAAGCGCTCGCCATTCTCAGTCAGCGCCCCAAGCCGCGCCATCAGACGCAGCGCCTGCTCAATCTCGCTCAAGCTAGGCTGATCAGGCAGGACGAACAGCACGTCGTGCAGATCAGAGTACTCGCTGAACGGCACAGGAAAATCTGAGACCAGCGGCGGACGCAGCGCTGTATCTACAACGGCACGCGGCAAGCTAAGCACGCTCTCTGGACGAATGTTCAGCCAAATCGTGGCAGGATTGGGCAAATTACAGCCCCAGTTGCCACGCGACTCAATCAGCACGCTCAAAATATTCGCCTCACCTGTCCGCACGGCTGACGGCGGAATCGGCGCGCGGACGCGATGCGGACTCGGACGCGAGGCATACTCACTGCCTGCGCCGATGTTCACGCTGTTGATCGGCGTCTCGTTGAGCAGGATGTTCAGGCTCGTCTGCGCTTCTTTGAGCGTGTCCGAGTAGTCAAAGACGATCTCAACGTAGGCTGACTCGCTGATCTGCACGCCGTTCGGCACAACGAAACGGAAGTCGGCGAATTGTGAGCCGACGCCGAAGGTTGTGGTCGTCTCAATGCCCAAATCGGCGAACGTCTGCACGTCGCGCAGCGACTCGCCGACGCGCTGCTGCGAGAGCGGACGCACGTCGCGCACAATGGCAAGCGCACCTGACAATCCGAAAGCGTCCACTCTGCCTGCAAAGGCGCGGACTGCCTTCTGGATTGCCTGATCAGTGCCGCCTGTGAAGGTCATCACGGCAAGGTATGGATTCTCAGGGTGCGCGATCAGCTGAACAATGCCTTCCTCAGGCGCAATAGCCGTGTTGCCAACGCTGAAAGTGCCTGTGACTGGGTCGTAGCGCGTCGGCAACAGATTGTCTGCATACAGTTGAGCTAGCAAAGCGTGATCAGCAGGCTTGCCGAGCAGGATCAGGTTGTTCTCGCGCCGATTCGCAGCGTCTAGCGCGCTGGGCGTGGTCACTTTCAAGCGCACCTGATTGCCTGTCAATCTGCCCACGCCTGCAGCTAGACTGAGCGCATGCTCTAGGTCGCTCGGCGCAAAGGCGTCAGGCAGGACGAGAAACGCCGTCTCAGGCTGATTGGCGAGCAGATTGTTGTAAAACGGGCGCGGAAAAAACGCTAAGTTCAAAGTCGGCTTCAGACGCTCATACTCAAAGTGCAGGTAAGAGAGGTCAGAGCGAATCACGATGCGCGCTTGCCGATTCGAAAAGCAGTGGTCGCGCGCATCCATAGCAAAGGCAACGGTTTGCCGCGCGCGCTCTACATTGATCGCAGAGAGCGGCAACGGCACAGCCACAGTCTGCGGCGCGTCCTGAGTTGTGGTGAACGACGACTCGTAGACCAACTGGCTATTCAGGCGCACCTCAAAGCGCGTGATCGGCTGCGCAGCCGTGTTTTCAGAGGCAGCGCCGCTCTCAATGAACTGCAAGTTCAGGTACAAGACGTTGTTGCCTGCCAGACGCCAATTGTCAGGCACTTCAAAGCTGAATTGTGCCGAGCCTTGTGGCGAGAGTAGCTCTAGATTGCGCACGTTCAAGCTGGCGAGCGCGAAGTCCTGGGCGATCAGAGCGCCGCCAAGCGGCGTCGGCATAGGTGTGCTGAGCAGCAATGGGCTTGGAGTCGGCGTTGTGGCACTGACCAACAGCGGCGCTGCAGGCAGGAGCAGCACGCTCAACACAAGGCAGGCGATCGGCATCCGAAAGTGAGCAGAAACGTTCTTCATGGTTGTCCTTGTCATGATGATGACAGAGCAGGCAGGTCAGGCGGACTGCCTGCTCTCAGAATTGTCAGCGCGTTACCAGCTTGCAACAGTCGGTGTCGGCGTCGGCGTGCGGCTAGGCGTGACAGTAAAGACAGGAATTGGCGTGGCAGTGCTGGCACCTATCACAACAGTCGCTAACGGACGCGGCTCAGCGGTTGCTGTTGGTGGCAAGCTGAGCGTCTCGCGCGTGCGCGTGTTGATCGTCCACAGCTGAGTCGGGCTGGCGTAGATGACGTTGCCGGGCAGATTGACCGTGCGCCGTTCGATCAAGGCGCGCAACGCGCTCTCTACGCCGACGTTGCCCGTGCCGCTGATGACCAAGATAGCGCGCTGCGGCGCCTTGGGCGACTCAATCAGCTGCAGCACGCCAATGTCATAAGCAGGCGGCAGACGATAGACGACTGAGTCCACGACCTGTTCTAATGCGTCGCTGCCTGCTTGGAACGGCTGCGGCAAGATAGTGTTCAGAGAACGGATGTAAGCGTTGCGCGTTGGACGACCGAGCGCGATGATGTGATAGGCACTTGGATCAACATCAGGTGGCAAAGCGCCAAGGCTGACTCGCGGCGCAAAGCGCGCACTGCTGGCTACGGAACTGCCTAAAAATGCCATCAGGCGCAGCATCTGGGCAGTTTCTTCAGCATTTGGTGCATCGGGCAGGACGAACAAAACGTCACGCAGGTCGCTCAAGCGCGTGAACGGCAATGGGAAGCCGCTCAGCAACGGCACACGCGCAGGTGCGTCGTCGGCGCGGCGCGGCAAGTAAAATGAACTCTCTGGACGCGGCAATAGCCAGACAATCACGCTCGGCAAGACTTCGCAGGCGCGCGCATCCACTAGTCCTGAAGAGTCAATCTGGATGAGCAGCGTGTTCCGCGCGCCGCTGATCACGCTGAACGGCGGAATGCGCGCCTTGAGCTGCGTGATGCGCTCGCCTGTGCGCGGATTGCGCAGGAAGGTGCTGTTGAGCGGCGTCTCATTCATGAACAGCGTGACTGTGGCATTTGCCTCTGCCAAAGTGTCCGAGTAGTCAAAGCGGAAGTCTAGCATGGCGTCATCGGTCAGCACTACGCCGTCAGGCATGGTGAAGACAATCTCGCCAAATTGCAGACCTGCGCCGTAAATTGGCGCGTTGACATAGCCTAGGTCAGCAAACGTGACGCGCTCTGCCAATACAGCCTCCCGATCTGTGGCAGGCGTCTGTCCAATCTGTGAGACAAGCGCGACTGGTCCGCCGAGTCCAATGATGGCAGGCGGTCCGCTCAGCACTTGAGTCGCCTTGCGCAGACCTTCAGGCGTCTGCGCTGTGACAGCGATGATCGCCGCTTTCGGATTGTCAGGGTTTAAGATGATCTGCGCTACGCCGTCATCAGGCGCAATGCGCGTCCTGCCGACAAAAAGGCTGCCGTCGGCTTCTAGGCGCGTCGGGAAACGGCGCGCAGCATAAGCAGCGTCAATTGCAGCGTGCTTGCCAATTTGACCGATCCAGAGCTGATTGGCGAGACGATCTGCCTCAGTCAGCTCATCAGCGCGCACGGCGTAGATGCGCACGCGGTTGCGTGAGAGCGCGCCCAAGCCTGCAGCCAGACTGGCAGCTGCTTCATAGTCGAGCGGCTCAGGACGTTGCGGCAGCACAAAAGCAACCGTCTCGCCGAGCACAGCAGGCGTGTTGTTGTAAAACGGACGCGGATAGAGCGAGAGATCGAGCGGCGGCGGCAACAGGCGATACTGGAAAGCGATCTCCGAGGTCGCAGCAGCGATCCGCACGCGCGACTCAATGCCTTGCAAGCACTGCTCGCGTCCTTCGAGCGTTAGCTGGATGTTGAAGTCGCGCAAAGTTGGATCGCCCATGATCTCAGCAGGCAACGGCACTTCGACCAGACGGCGACCTGTATCATTCACAGTCAGCGTGAAGGCAGCAATCGGCACGCCGTTCAGACGCACGCGCAACACAGCAGGCGGCGTCGTCACAGGTGTCGCCGCGGCTGTGGTGACGTTGATTGCATAGCTGAGGTCTAGACGTAACGTATTGGCGCCGCTCGCCAGCCAGTTATCAGGCACGCGGAAATTGAAGCGGCTGTTGCTCAGCGGCGTACTCAGCTCGATATCGCGCACGTTGAAAGCAGCAAGGTTAATGCTCTGCGCTAGGAGCACAGCATCAGGCAACGGCGTGGGCTGGGCAGGCAAAAGGCTGCGCGGCGTCGGCGTGACAGTTGGCGTGACAGGCGTGGCTGTAGGCGGATTTTGCAGCGCAGTAAGACGGCTAGGCTGTGCAGCTGGAAAGAGTGCTAGGACGCCGAAAACAGCAAACAGCGCCAGCAGAAACGGCAATCTTCTCATGAGTCCTTCTCCTCAAAACGAGCCAGATCAGACGCAGGCAGGGTTGCCTGACTGCTCTCACGCTGTGCAGCATTGCGGCGCTCGGTCATGGCTTGGGAAAGCACACTGGCACTTGCTGCGAGCGCAAACATGATCCACATATAACGCGCATAGTCAGCGTGCAGGAAGATGCTTGTGGTCAGATATGAGACAATGCCAAGTTGCAATGAGGCTGTCCACGCAGCAAGGTCAGGGCGACCGAGCGCGCGGAATTGGCGGCGCGCACGCGCCGTGCTCCAGAAGAGCGCGGCTAGGATGCTGCTAAACGCAAGAATGCCCAGTATACCCATCTCAGCCATCAGCTCTAGGTATAAGCTGTGCGCTTGGCGGCTCTCAAGGCGCGGATCCAAGCCGAGCACGGATGAATACTCGATGTAGAGCGCTTGATAGTTGCGCTTACCGACTCCCAGAATCGGATTTTCAGCGAACATCTGCAGCGCGATCAGCATTTCGCTAGTGCGCCCGCGAAATGAGGCTTCAGTTTGCATCGTGGGATCACTGGCAACAGCGTCGCTGAGCGTCATCACTCGGCTCACATAGCCACTGGGCAAGATCGGTATTAAAATGGCGACCATGATTGCACCAACCAGTGCCACGCGCAGCAGGTTGTACTTGCGATCTAGGACTAGCAAGACTGTCACCACAACGAGCGCCAAAAAGCCGCCGCGCGAGTACGTGAAAATCGCAGCGCCGACGATCAAGACTGTGCAGAGCGCGCCGAGCAGCCGTCCTGCCTGCGTCGTGCCTGTCAGCATGCGGTAAGCCGCGAGCGGAAAGATCATCAGCAGAATTTGCGCGTAAAAGTTCGGGTCGTCAAGCGGACCCGTCACACGCACGTCATCTAAGTCGCCGACGATCTGGTGGACGCCTGACTTCGCCAAGCCGAAGAAAGTGTTCTGAGTGTCGCCTGTGAACGTATGGTACCAGCTCAAGCCTGCCACAAGCGCTGCGCTCAGAATCAGCGCCCAGAGCACTGTCCTGAAGCTCTGCTCATCGTCGCACAGCTGCACCATGATGATCAGGATTGCGAAGTCCTTCAGCCAATCTATCAGCCGATCCAGCGCAGCTGACTGATTAGCAGCGGCGAAGAGCACGGACATGGTCGCCACAACGCCATAGAACACCATTGTGGCTTCCACGCCGCGAAAGACGAGCGGCTTGCGCCTCAGCACGATCCGATTTGCCAGCACGCTGACTAAAATCAGCGCGATCAACGGCTGATTGATCTTCGGAATGCCGAAGTTCACTTCCAGCGCGTCTGACAGGTTCAAATAGGTGAAGATGGCAAGGATGTATAAGCCAACTTGTGGACGCAGCACAATCCACAGCGCCAAGAAAGCGCCAATCACGCCGCCTGCAATCAGGAACGCAGAGTCAGTAGCTGCCATCAGATAGTTGGCGATGAAAATAGCGACCAAGCCGAGCGTGAAGACGCCAATCGGCAACAGCTGTTCGAGCAAGGCGTAACGCCGTATGAAGCGGCGCACGCCGAAGATGCTCCGCGTCAACACATAGCCATTTCTGGACAGAGTATTCGTACTCATGTGCTATTGCGTGCCTCAGATGACTCAGAGCGCAGATCAACTGTGCGCGGCGGTGTAGAGCCAGCGCTCTCTTCCAACAGACGATCCAGTTCGCTGCTGGTAAACGGCACATTAGCACCACTCTCTGATGGCTCAGCCATGCTAACTTCGGCGTCGAGCGCAAACGGCTGTGCTGAGGTGCGGATCAAGTGCAGGCTGTTCTCGCCTTCCTGGCGCGCCATGCGCAGCGCTTCATTTGCTTTGGTCAACATTGTCTGTAGGTCTAGTAAGCCGCCACTGCTCTCCACAATGCCAGAGTTGACCAAGAAATTGGCGATGTAGGCATCTACCTTGAAAGTGTGCGTGCGGATATCCTGATGGAGCATTTCGATCAGGCGCTGTGCTTCATGGGCAGGCGTCTCAGGCAGCAGAATGGCGAAGGTGTGGCGTCCGAGGTAGGCGACAATGTCGCCAACGCGGATTTTGTCCTGCAGGCGCAGCGCTGCAGCGCGCAAGAGCATGTCCTCTGCCTCTGGTGGCAGGAGCGAGAAGTCTTCTGTTGGCGTCAGGCGCATCAGCGCAAGGCTGAGCGGACGGTTGCGTGCGCGCGCACGATTGATCTCTTCCATCAAACGCTGCTGGAAGTAGCGCTCGTTATAAATGCCTAGCTTAGGATGCCGAATGGACGCCATTTCAAGGCGCTCCACAGGACTGCGCAGGTATTCCAGCACGAACGCCAAGCCGACGCCTAGCGCAAAGCCGACCATGCCGCCTAAAATGCCTTGCTGCATCCGATTGCCTGGCGCCTCGACTACCTCAGGCGGATCGAGCTCCTCTAAGCCGACGAAGCTGTAAAGTTGACCTGCCCGCGCTGTGCCTGCTACGCCGATAGCATCAGCAAGCCGTTTGACGAGCGAGGCGTTCGGTCCGCGCACAATGACCATAATCACGTTCGACTCAGGCAGGACGTTGCAATTGACGCTGTACAAATCCCAGTCAATCACATTTGGATCAATGTTGCCGATCTGCATGGCGCGATCCACCACAGAGCGGCTCTTCATCACTTCGCAGTAGGTCACAAACAAGCGTTGCCTGCCTGTGAAAGTATCTAGCGCGTAAAGCGTGTCGCCGACGCTCGTCAAGCCCTCACCGAGCCGCGTGACATACGTGGCAGTGGACTGATAGATCATTGGGCGCGAGTAGCTCCAGAACGTGGCGAGCGTGAGCGAGATGAGCGTGAGCGGGACGATCAGCCACCAGCGCTTGAGCAGAATCTGCAAATACAATCGTAGTTCCATAGCGGTTCCCAGTACGATTCACCATGAGGAAGCTCAGATGAGCTTCCTCGATTACATTGTACTATAAGGTTGTGTAAGTCAAGAGCTTTTTCACATCTTTTTCATAGCGCATGACAGTTCTTAAAGAATTTTTACGACTTGGCAGAGTTATCTGCGTTAGAGAGGTGCGCAGGCGGCTCAAGTCGGCTCAAAGGCAAGGTGCGGCGTGGCTCTTGAGGTGAGAGCGGTGGCAATGGGCGCGTATCTACTTTCGAGTCGGAAGGTTTGGGCTGCGGCGTGAGCGCGGGCAGTTTCTCAGTGATAGGTGCTTGCACAGTGCTAGTTTGCTGGGTCGGACGGCTTGGAGTGCTGCGTTGCGCAGCAGCTGCCTCAGCAGCTTGAGCCGCCTCGAAGCGTTTGACGGCTTGGAGCGCCTCTGACGTGCCGATATTCTTGAGCGCGGCAGCGGCTGTGCGCGCAACGATAGGCGATGGGTCTTTTAGGGCTTGGATGAGTGGCTCAGTTGCCCAAGCCGCTTTGAGTTGCCCTAACACGGCAGCAGCGTTACGGCGCACCTGCCACTCACTGCGGCGCAGCGCACCTAGAAGCGTGACAACTGCTGGTGCGCTTTTCAGCTTCAGCAACGCTTCAGCAGCGGCAAGGCGCACTTTGGCAGGCTGCATCAGGTTTCGAAAGATCATGATCAACGGCTCAACAGCGCTGCGGTCGCCCAGCTGACCGAGCGCCTCGCAAGCTGTGATCACATCGTCGCTGCGAGAACTATTGAGCATCTTGATCAAGCCGCTTACGTCGCGGTTCTTGAGCATGATCTCGACGTGCAAGTCATGGTCAAGGTATTGCAGCGCAGCTGAGATTGCCGCATGGACTTGCCAGTCGTTCTCGACCACGAGCTGAGCCTGCAGAGCAGGTACTGCTTGCCAAGCGCTTAGAGCGCGCAAGGCAGCCACAGCGCCGCGCCGTATCACAGGGTCTGGATGGCGCAATGCTGCAATAAGACCGTCAATATCGCGTTTGGTCTGCAGAAGCCAAATATTTGGTGCAGGCATAGCGCGCACTCCTGAATTTCACATACAATCTACCTCGTCACGACAACCCAGCACGTTGTAGCGCGCTTTCAATTGCCTCACTATTCGGCTGAAGCTCGTGCGCAATGCCGAAAGGTGCTTTGTGCGCTGCTGCAAAGGTGGGCAAGGCGTTGAGCGTTGCGCGCGCTAGTGCGCTCGGCAAAGCAGTTGGATGCAACCCTGCGCTTTCCAGAGCAGTCCGCAAAGGCGCAGTATCTTTCTTGTGAAGTGCCGCTGTCAGCAAAATGCCACATGCCACGCGATCCGCATAGCTGAAAGCAGCGCCTTCAGGTTGCTGCGCAGCTGCTTGTGCAAACAAATGCTCTGTGCCGCGCGAGGCGCATTGATGACCAAGCAAGTTATCTAGCTGGACAGTCAAGCACAGCAGATCAACTAAGTTATTGAGCGCCTCAGGCTCGCCTTTGCCGACGCCGCTGGCAATTTTCAGCGCCTGCGAGGCGATATTCGCCGCCAATGAAGCTGCCCACGGCAAGAAGCGCGTCTGTGGCGTGGTTCGGTTGAACTGATGCGCGTAGCCCCAGTCCATCAAGGCAGTGATGATCGAAAAGACATCCACAATAGCCGTAACAGGCAATTGCTGGCTGAGCAGAGCCATGTCGAGGATGACTTCGGTCGCTGCGCCTGTGGTAAGACGTTCGCCATCTAGCAGGATGTGAGGTGTCAAGCACTCTGAGTCTTTCAAGGCACTCGGCACGACGATCAGCGGCTTTTTGGCACGATGCGCTACATACTTGGCGGCGTTCAGAGCAATCGAGTCGCTGCCGACCATGTAAATTGCCGCTACAGCTGATGGTAAAGTACTGACAAGGTGATCGAAAAAATCGCGGCTATTTTCCACAGGCATGGCTTGCACTAGCAGCGGCAAGGTCAGGTCGCGGCGCACGGTCGTCCACACCTCAGCTGAAGTGATCAAAGCGACTGGGCGCTCTTCTTGGACGTTGCTCAGCGCCGTAAAACGAAGGGCAGGTAAAGGCAGAACGTTCATCGCTATGCGGCGCGCTGCACAGGGCGCCATTGCTCCTTTCGAGTGCAGGACACGCTTTCAAGTGTAAACCAAATTGTGCCGAACGTCTAGTCAAGTGCCAGAGCCGTCAAAAAAGGTTGAATAGGCGCCTAGGAGACGCTATACTAGCCTTGCGCAGTGATCGGAGCGGACACGGACTGCACCTGTGAAAAAGTTTGGCAACTACATTGCCGTAGAGCGCCTTGGGCGTGGCGGCATGGCAGAAGTTTACAAGGCATATCAGCCTGCCCTAGATCGCTATGTGGCGATCAAGGTGCTGCATCCATTCCTTGCCGATGATAAAGAGTTTGCCGAACGCTTTGGACGCGAAGCGCGCAACGTGGCACGCCTACGCCATAACAATATCGTGCAGGTCTACGATTTTGCCGAAGTGCCCGATGAAGATTCGCCCGGCGACAAGCACCATTTCATGGTCATGGAGCTGATCGAGGGTCCAACGCTTAAGGACTACATGGCGCGTCCCGACGGTCAGCTGATTCCGATTCCAGAAGTGGTCAGCATCATGCGCCAAGCTTTAGAGGCACTGGTCTACGCGCACGCACAGGGCATGATTCATCGTGACTTGAAGCCTGCCAACTTGATGATTGATCGTGGCGGGCGCGTCGTGCTGACCGACTTTGGCATTGCCAAAATTCTCTCTGGCAACACCATGACGCTCAGCGGCGGCATGGTTGGCACGCCTGCCTTCATGTCACCTGAACACGGCTTGGGCGAAAGCAGCGACGAGCGCTCTGACATCTACTCAATGGGCGTGATTCTCTACCAAATGCTGACAGGCAGACTGCCTTATGACGGCGATACGCCTGTGGCGATCATCCTCAAGCATGTGCGTGAGCCGCTCACGCCGCCTTCCGTCTTCAATCCTGACGTCCCGCCTGCCCTTGAGCGGATCGTCATGAAAGCAATGGCAAAAGACCCTGATGAGCGCTATCAAAGCGCTGCTGAGATGTTGGCAGACCTGAATGCCTTCGCCGCTCAACTCGACCAGATGCCGACACTGCCTACACGCGCGCACGATACACCTGTCCGCGCTACGGCGCGCTCAGCGCCTGAGCCGACCATCAGCTTGCCTGTGCCCAGACGCCGTTCGCCGCTTGGTCTCGTCATTTTTCTGATGCTTGTGATTATTCTGGGCGTTTTTGGCGCGCTCAGCTTTGTCAATGGCGAGATACCGCTGCTAGGCATTGCTCTGCGTCCCTCTGAGACGCCAACTCTCACGCCGCCACCGAGCCCAAGCGCTACGCAGACCAGCACGCCGAGCGTCACGCCCAGCTCGACTTTTACTCAGACGCCGACTGACACGCCCACACACACGCCGTCGCCAAGCGCTACTTTTACGCCCACGCCAACTGATACACCTAGCGCCACGCCGACTCGCACGGCAACTTTCACGCCTACGCCAACGCCGACTGTCACGCCGACACCAACACAGACACCGACGTTGACACCGACTGCCACTGCGACGCCTACGCCGACGGCAACTTTCACGCCGTCAAATACGCCGACGCCGACGCCGAACATCACGGCGACCATTGAAGCGGCGACTGTTGTCGCGGCGAACGCAACAGCGACCGTTGTGCAGCAGACCATTGTCGCCTTTTTTGAGACTCAGCGGGCGCTCAGCACGCCGACACCTGACTACACAGCAACGGCGCGGTTGTGTGTGCTGGAGTACGAGCTGATCGCGCCTGAGATACCAGATCGGCTCGCGCCTAAAAATCCGATTCGCGCCAACTCACCACTGGAGAGCGAGCTAGTCCTGCGCAACACGGGCAACTGTGATTGGCTGCCCGGCACCAGCATCAACTACATTGAAGGCGAGCGCTTCAACTTGCCGCGCCGCATTGAGATGAGCAACACTGAGCCTGTCCGTCCTGGCGAATTAGCGCGCTTTCCGCTGCGTGGACGCACGCCTGCACAAGGCGGCATTCAAAGCGGTCAATGGGAAGTGCGCAACAGCGGCGGCGTCCTGATTCCGCCGCGTCTGACCATTGCCTTTTTCGTCTTCCAGCAGTGAGCGCTATGTCCACTGACAATCTCTCACCTGAGCCGCTGACGCCGAGCGCCCAAGACTTTCAAGCTGCACAGGCAGCCGCTGATCCTGCCCAAGCAGAAGGCACACCTATCCGCGCAGAAGCGGCAGCGTTGAACGCAGCCGATGCCCACGCTGAGTCAGACTTAGCGCGTTCAGCACGCCTTGTGCAGTTCCGCAGCCGTCGGCGTGCGCACTTCAGCATGGTTGTGCCTGCGCTGCTGCTGATCGGCTGCGGTCTTTTGCTGCTGAGCGAGAGTTTGACGCCTGAAGTGCAAGAGCATTCGCCACTAACACTGGCAGGTGCAGGCATTGGTGCTCTGGCATTGGCGCTCTTGGCGCGCTTTTTCATCAATGGCAGGCGCGAGCGCGGTCTGTTCGTCATCGGCGCGACGCTCAGCGGCTGGCTCGGCTTAGCAGCGCTCACAGCTGATGGTCGGCTGACTGCTGCGCAACTGTGGACGTTCGGCGTGGTCGTGATTGGCGCTGCGCTTTTGCTGAGCTATATTTTTGTGCGCGGACGCGAGAGCGGCGTCATTTTGCCTGCGCTCGCGCTGATCGTGGCAGGCTTAGCGGCGCTTCCTGTGGTAGAAGGCACACTCTCGCTTGAGCTGCGGCTCAGCCTTGAGCGCTTGGCGCCGCTGCTGCTGATCGCCGCTGCGCTGCTCTGGTTGCCGCGCGCCTTGCGCGAGCGTGATTGACACCTGACCATGCACGTCGCGCTTGACGCCAGCCGCATCACCACAGCACGTCGCACTGGCACAGAGCGTTACGCGCTAGAGCTGATCCGTGCGCTCTTGCGCCTGCCTGAGAGCGCTGATCAGCGCTTCAGTCTGTATTTCCGCGACATGCCGCAGCCTGACCTTTTGCCTGACTTGCCGAATGTGACGTATCACGTCCTGCCTGTGCGCCGCGCTTGGACGCACACGCGCTTCGCTTATGCCTTGTGGCGCCATCAGCCTGACGTGACCTTTGTGCCTGCGCATACCTTGCCGTTCCTCATGCGCGGACACGCTGTGGTGACTGTCCATGATCTCGGTTACCGCTTCTTTCCAAAGGCGCATCGCCTGAAAGCGCGGCTCTACCTTGAGCTGACCACACGCTACAGCGCATGGCGCGCTGATCGCGTCCTTGCTGACTCACATGCCACGCGCCGCGACCTGATCAGGCAGTATGGCACGCCTGAGCGCAAAATTCGCGTGGTCTATCCAGCAGTGGAAGGCATTGCGCGCGCTTCAGAGCCGCAAATCGCAGCGTTGCGCGCTGCGCACAGCTTGCCTGAGCGCTACTTGCTTTTCCTCGGCACGTTGCAGCCGCGCAAAAACGTCACACGGCTTGTGCAGGCATTTGCAACGTACCTAGCGCGCAGCGGCGACCCTGACCTGCATCTGGTCTTGGCAGGACAAATCGGCTGGCTATTCGATCCTGTGCGTGACCTATGGGCGCACCTGCCGAAGACATTCCACGCGCGTGTGCGCTTGCTGGGCTATGTGGCTGACTCAGATGTGGCGGCGTTGTACAGCGGCGCGCTCGCTTTCGTCTTTCCATCGCTCTATGAAGGCTTTGGCTTTCCTGTGCTAGAGGCAATGCGCTGCGGCGCGCCCGTGTTATGCTCAGCGACCTCTTCTCTGCCTGAAGTGGCAGGCGACGCAGCTTTGCTGGTCAATCCGTTGGATGTGGCGCAGATCGCTGATGGAATCGAGCGGATTGTGAATGACTCAGCGCTACGCACTGAGCTAGTCGCACGTGGCTACGCACAAGCAGCGTCGTTCACATGGCAACATGCCGCTCAACAGACTTTTCAGGCATTGCGCGAGGCAGCAGGATGCGCTTAGAGCGCTTGTTGTGCATTAAAATCTCAGACATCGGCGATTTGGTCACAGCGACGCCTGCGCTCGGCGCGCTGCGCGAAACATTTCCAAGCGCGCGCCTTGACGTGCTGACCAGTGCGCACGCTGCGCCGATCCTCAATGGTACAGGACTCGCTGACCAAGTTTTGACCTTTCCTCTGCGCGCCTACGAACGCGCAGCGGATGTCTTTAAGCCTTCTGCACTGCGCCAGCTGTTGACTCTCATCCGCTATTTGCGCGCGCAGCGCTACAACGCTGTGTTGCTCTTCCATCAGCTCAGCACGCGCTTTGGCGCGCTGAAACATGCCGCTGTAGTGCTCAGCACAGGCGCGCCGATCCGAGCAGGGCTGCAAAACGGACGTGGCTGGTTTTTGACGCACAGCGTCGCCGACCGCGGCTTTGGCGCGTTACATCAAGCGGCATATTGGCTGAAAGTAGCGGCACTGCTCGGCGCGCCTGAGTCGCCTGAGCGTTTTCCGCTGCGCGTCGGCATTTCAGAGGCTGACCGTGCTTGGGCAGCGCAACAGTTGCCTGAGTCAGGCTATGTGGCAGTCCACAGCGGCAGCGGCGCCCTAAACGTAGCACGGCGCTGGACAGCTGAAGGCTTTGCCGCAGCAGCAACGCACTTCGCAGCGCAGCGCGGCGCAAAAGTTGTGCTGCTCGGCGCGGCAGGCGACGATGTTGAGATGCTGCGCGCGCAGTTGCCAGCGCCGTACCATGACCTAGTCGGCAAGACGACGCTCGGTCAGTTAGCAGCCGTACTGGAGCGCTGCGCGGTCTTCATTGGCGGCGATAGCGGCGTGATGCATATCGCCGCAGCCATTCCACACCTCGCGCTTTACACGCCGTTCGGACCGACTAATCACTTCGCATGGCAAGCATGGCGTCCAAACGGCGACGCGGCTGTGATTGCGCGCTCAGGCGTCCTGTGTTCGCCATGCGCATATGTCGGACACAGCGTCGGCTTGCGCAGCGGCTGCGCAGCGCGCACTTGTATGCGGACGCTCACGCCTGAGGCGCTGCTCAGAGGAGAGAGTCGGCTAGAGGTAGCGCAGCGGACGCGCAAACCTGCTCTGGAAGTGCTGGGTGTGCCGATAGATGGGCTGACTTTTGCCGAGTTGCTCGACCAGATCGGCGAATGGGTGCGCGAGGCAAAGACATTACAGCTGATTTGCACAGCAAATCCAGAGATGGTCATCTCAGCCCAGCGCGACGTGCTGCTCTACACAATCTTGCGGCGCGCGGCATTGGTCACAGCTGATGGAGTCGGCTTGCTTTGGGCGGCGCGGCATTTGGGCATACGTCTGCCAGAGCGCGTCACAGGTTCTGACGGCGTTCCGCTGATCGCAGAGCGCGCGGCGCGCGAAGGCTGGCGCCTGTTCTTGTTGGGCGCCGCAGAAGGCGTAGCGGCGCGCGCAGCGGAAAAACTCTGTCAGCGTTTCCCGAACTTGCAAATTGTAGGCACGCACAGCGGCGATCCAGTGCCTGAGCAGGAAGATGAGATCGTGGCGGCGATCAACAGCGCAAGGGCGGATATTTTGCTCGTGGCGTATGGCTCGCCGCTGCAAGAGAAGTGGATCGCGCGCAACGCGGCGCGTCTACAGGTGAAAGTGGCAATGGGAATCGGTGGCACGCTTGACTTCATTGCAGGCACGGCACAACGCGCGCCGATCTGGATGCAGCGCGCAGGTTTGGAATGGCTGCATCGCCTGATCAAGCAGCCATGGCGTTGGCGGCGCATGGCGAGCCGCTTGCCGCGCTTTGTGATTGCCGTGCTGCTGCGCGGCTCGCGTCCAAGACGTGACTTTGAAGGCATTGGCGGTCGCTATGGCTAAGTCAGGTTTGCGGAGGTTAACGGCGCGCTTGGCGCAGTGGCGCGTCGCTGTTGTCGGCGACGTTATCTTAGATGAGTATTTAATCGGCACAGCCAATCGGCTCAGCCGCGAGGCGCCGATTCCAGTGTTAGAGTTTGTGCGGCGCGAGGTGATCGCAGGCGGTGCAGCCAATCCTGCCATGAACGTTGCGTCGCTAGGCAGTCAAGCTGAGCAGATCGGCGTGATCGGCGCTGATGAGAATGGCGAGACTTTGTGCGCGCTGCTCAACGCGCGCAAAGTTGGCACAGACGGCTTGATCGTGGACGCTACACGCCAAACGACGACCAAGACGCGCATCATGGCACAAATCGGCTTGCGCTTCCCGCAGCAAGTGGCACGCCTAGACCGCGTCGATCGGACGCCGATTCGGTCAGAGATTGCCGCACAAATTGGCGCGCGGCTGCAAATACCGCTAGACGCGATCATCTGCTCCGACTACCTGAACGGCTTGCTGACTCACGAGGTGATCGCGCATGTCCGCGCGCAAAAAGTGTTGCGCGTGGCAGACGCGCAAGGCGAGCTGGATAAATACGTCGGCTTTGACGTGGTGAAGTGCAACGCAGATGAAGCGGCGCACTACTTGCGGCGCGACCTACGCACAGACGCAGACTTCGCAACAGCAGCGCGCGAGCTACGCGAGCATCTGCGGCTGAGCGGCGGCATCTGTTTGACGCGCGGCGCGCGCGGCATCACTGTGGCAGATGGCTCAGGCGTGCAGCACGTGCCTGCGCCACAGGTCGAGGATGTGTATGACACAGTCGGCGCGGGCGACACAGTTGTGGCAGTTGTAACTTTGGCGCTGTTAGCAGGCGCAGACTTGGTCACAGCGGCGCGCCTAGCGACGTATGCAGCGTGCGTTGTCATCAGGCGCGTAGGCAACTACGCGCCGAGTCAGGCTGAGCTGGTTGCCGAGATTTCTGCACACGGCGACTAAAAAAGCGGCGCAGCGCCGCTCTGAGGTGCTGGGGAGGCAGGATTCGAACCTGCGAATCGCGGATTCAAAGTCCGCTGCCTTGCCGCTTGGCCACTCCCCAAGATACGCGCAAAGTGTAGCATAGTCCTGAGCGCGTGGCAAGGCTGAATCGTACAGAGACAAAGCTCGTGCGCTAGGCGAGAAAACACCCTCAAATTATGCTGAAGCGATAGCTCACGTGCGCTAGAGACGGATCGGCTTGAGCAGCATATCCATGCCAACGGCGCGCATCGCGTTATCCTGCGCAGTGTCCATTGAGACGCGCACGTCAAAGTACATGCCGCCGAGCGGCTCAAAATGCAGCTGATCGGCGTCAACGGCTTGAAAAGCATCTATGCGCACGCGCACAGCACGCCCTGCTTGGTCAGGCACTATACTCAGCTTAGCAGGCACGGCTGCTTTGTCCACAGGCACAATGAGCGAGAATTCAGCATTGCTCAACGTAGCGCCTAAAGCGCTGGCGCGCAGTGTGAGGTGAACAGGCTGCGGCAAGAGCGGCGTGTTTGCCGTTGGCGGATTGACGCCGACGAACAGATCAGTCGCTATGTTAGCGGGTAACACACGCGGCATGACGACCGTCAAGCGGCGCGGCACTCTGGGCAGTTCAGCGCGTCCGCCACTGCTGGCTGCCTGTGCTGCATCATACTCTGCCAGCTGCCGTGCCGCAATTTGACCGTCGCTCGTCAGCTCATATTTGTCGGAGACGAACTGAATCAGCCGAAAATTGATCAGGCGCCGAATAGCGCGTCCGACCAGCCGCGCTGAGAGCTGTGTGCCGCGCTCGATTTGGGCGCTTTCAGCTGCCGCTTGATGTTTGTACAGGAAACGCAGCACTTCCAATGCTTCGAGAGGCAGCCGCTGAAGCGTGAAAGGTAGCTCCATAGGTCATGCGTTACTTTCTTTTGCTGCTGAGAGAAGGTTGAATACTGAGTCTACACGATTTGTACGTTTGGTCAACTAGCGCACAGCGCATACGCGGATCAGCAGCGGTTGCCAGAGCAGACTGCCATCTTCAGCACAGTGTGGCGCAAGCGCTGCTTGCCACTTAGCTAGGCAGGCTTGCTGCGCTGACTCGGCAAGCGCCTGAAAAGGCAGACGTCGCGGCGCCCACGCCAGCTTATAGGCAATAAACGCCTGTACGCTTGGAAAGCGGACACGCACAAATGCTGCCTCGCGCGCCCAGACCAAACTGAAGCCTGCCGCCTTGAATGCCGTGTAGTAGTCTTCCACGTCTTGCATGTGAGCCTGCCATGCCTCAGGTAGATTGAAATCAAACGCTGCGCTGACGCCTGCTACCTCGATAGCTTGCTCGAAGGCGACGTCAAAAGCCTGTGAAAGTGCATCAAGCGCGCTCCACTCTTGGCACAGCAGCAGTCCATGCGGACGCAACACGCGCGCTAACTCGCGCAGTGCGTGACGCGGCGCGCTATGATTTAGTCCAAAAGACGCGCCAATCACGTCTACGCTTGCGCGCGGCAACGGCAATTGATGTAGGTCAGCTTGCCACAGAGCTATACGCGGCGACGCTGCGTCGCGCAACGCTGCTCTGGCAACAGCTAACATCGGCGCTGAGATGTCCACGCCAATGACGCGCCGCGCAAAACCTGCCATGTGCCGTGCCAACACACCTGTACCTGTGCCAACATCCAGCGCAAGGCGCACATGCGGACAGACGCCGCGCTGCGGTAGGTCGAACGGATCGTAGAGCGTGCCTTGTGCATTTTCGCGCACACAGCGCGCGATCCACGCGGCAAGGCTGCGCGCAAAGGCACTCATCGGCTGCGCAATGGCAGGCTCATAATGCGGCGCGGTCTGTGCGTAGAGCGCGCGAACGCTTTCAAGACCTGCTGGACTCATTGAGGTCATTCAAAGGCAAATGCACTGTGAAGGTACTGCCAACGCCTTGCTGGCTCTCGACCGTGATCGTGCCACCGTGTAGCTCGACGATCTGCTTGGCAATGGTCAAGCCTAAGCCTGTGCCGCGCACATTCTGGACGCCTCTTGCGCGGAAAAACGGCTCAAAAATGTGGACTAATGCCTCAGGTGCGATGCCGATGCCTGTGTCTGCCACGCTCAGGCACGCTAACTCGATATCGCCTTGCCTGCAAGTGTACAGCCGAACGCGCACATTGCCGCCTGCAGGCGTGTAGTTCAGCGCGTTAGCGATTAGATTGTCTACGACCTGAGTCAGGCGCACAGGATCGGCGCTCAGGCTGACACACTGCTCAGGCAATAGTAGCTCAAAGCTGATTTGACGTTCCGCAGCGCGCGGCACATGCATCTCAAAGGCAGAGCGCACCAGCTCACAGAGATTGACGGTCTCGCGCTGCAGAATTGGCGTGCCTTGCTCGAAGCGCGGCAAGTCAAGCAGATTCTCTACAAGACGCGCCAGATGATTGACCATCTGCTCCATCACTTCGAAGTGCTTTTGGCGACCGTTAACGTCGCGCCGAGCAAGGTATAAGCGCAGTTTCAGGTTCGTGATCGGCGTGCGCAGCTCGTGTGAGGCATTTGCGATGAAGCGCTCGCGCTGCTCCTGCAGCAAGCGCTCACTTGTGACGTCGCGCACGAGATTTAGCTGACCAATCGGTTCATCTTGCGCATTGCGGACAATGGTCGCTGTTAGCGCACAATCGAAGACACTGCCATCTTTGCGCACTGCTTCAAACTCAACCCGCCAAGGTTTGCGCGCTCTGCCCGCCTCTCGCAGACGATCACGCGCCTTTTCGAAGAAATCGGGATCGCGGAAAAAGCGCTTAAAAGTGACCAATGGCTGATCGAGCAGCTCATCCTTAGTACAGCCAGTCATTTCCAAGAAAGCTGTGTTGACGTAAAGTGTGCGCTGTGTCCTCAGGTCAAAATACACTAAGCCGTCGGTCATGTTCTCAACAATCGCCTCGAAGAGCGCGCTGCGCTGCGTCAGCTGAAGCGTCCGCTCTTGCACGCGGCGCTCTAGCTCAGCGGCATAGCGGCGCGACTCAGCATATAGTCGTGCGTTCTGCAAGGCGACACCTGCTTGCACGGCAAAGACGCGCAGCAGCTCAACGTGCTGCTGTGTAAAGTGATTGCGCTGCTCGCTGTTCAAATTGAGTATGCCGATCACTTGGTCTTGAACAGCAATTGGCATGCCGATGTACGACTTGACCCAAGCTTGACGTTCCAAAGGAATCCAGCGCGGATCGGTCTCAACGTCGGCAATCCAGCGCGGTTGGCGCGTGCGCACCATCTCATCGAAAACTCTGCGCAGCTCAGGCGCGAGCGTGTAACGCTCGACGTGCGACACTTTCTCTTCAGGAAAGCGCCAATAGGCAAGCCGATATGCACCATCATCTGCCACAATGACGCTAGCGCTGCTGTACGGCACAACACGCCCAACATTGTTCAGAATGCGCGTCATGACTTCGTCTAGGTCGAGCACGCTGGTCAGTGCCAGATTAATGTCGCTCAAGGCTTCGGTCATCGTACGCTGTTCACGCACCTGCGCCTGCGAGGTGCTGAGAATGTTCAACATCCTGCGCTCACGCCGCCCCAAAATCAAGCTAATCGCAGTTAACGCAAGAATCAGGAATGTGCTGATTAGAGCAACCGCCATAATACCTTGTGCATGTAAATTGGTCTGAGCGAGGACGACCTGATTAGGCAGGCTAATGCCAACTTGCCAAGTCTGCGCGTTCAGCCTGAACGTTGACCACGCAGCGAGCGTCGGCAAGCCGTTTGCATCATTGTAACGGCTAATGCCTTCGAAAGTAGTGGCATGTAATGGCGATCTAACTGCTGACTCACTTGCCGCCGCGCCGTGCCGACAAGTGCTACAGTAGACCCAGACCTGAGCATTAGTGAACGTTTCTAAGGCGGCTAATGCCTGCTTTGCGCGCGCTGCAACGAAGGCTTCAGCGTCGCTCGGCATAACTAGACCGATTTCATCGCGCAGCAGAGCATGTATGACAGGGATTATTTGGTCTAGGGCTTTTTGACTGCGCGCTTCAAAGGCGATGAGCGCCACTTGGCGCTCATGCTGAATAGAATGAAGCGCAGACAGCCAGACTAGTGCAATCAAGGCGCTGGCAGCCATGCAAGTTATGCCCAGCTTCCAGCAGCAGCGTGCTATACTCAGCAAGTGTCGCATTTCCCTCGTTTGCTCACTCGCTTTCGCTCAACAAGCTGCGAATGATGTTCTCAAGGCTGCGTGGCGTTACAGGCTTGGTCAAGACCATGTTCACCATGCTAACGTGATGACGCTCTAGCATGAGCGGGACAGCCGTCAACACCACTATTTTAGTCTGAGCATAGGCAGGATCGCTACGAATCTGCTCCAGAATCTGAACTCCGCTGATTTCTGGCATAGCAAGGTCTAGCACGATCAAGGTCGGGATAAGTTCGGCTAAAATTTCAAGAGCGCGTCTGCCGCTCTCCGCTTTGTAGATTGCGCAGTCCAAGCGCGTCAGGGCTACCTCAAACAAGGTGAGCAGGTCAGCTTCGTCATCTATGAGCAGGATAGAGCAAGGGCGCTTCTCAGTTGACGTCATGTTGAGTGCCTTTACCGCGCGGCAGGTCTACATCATCGTTTTCCGATTATACCCTCTTGTCAGCGCGTTTTTAATGCTACGCTTTATGACTCTTATAACTTCGTTATAGAGGTGTTTTATTAGTTTATGCATAGTGAAAAAAGCGTTTCAAAACTTTCTGTGTGGCATAGCGTCTAGTTCATTGAACAGCAGACTGATTCGGTCAAATGTTCCTAAATGTGGTATGCTTATAGTGACGGACGCACAGCCTCAGCGTCCGTCTTGGAGAGAAAGGTCAGCAGAACCATGCCATTTATTGAAGCGCCCACCAACTTCTATATCGGTCGGCGGTACGATCCTGAGACACAACGCCTTGCCGACGAAGTCATTTACTACGACTCCCGCGACTTGACCACTCACGCTGTTGTCGTCGGCATGACGGGCAGCGGCAAGACGGGCATGTGCATTGCCTTGCTAGAAGAAGCCGTGCTAGACGGCGTGCCTGCTATTGTGATCGATCCGAAGGGCGATATCACCAATCTACTGCTGAACTTTCCGCAGCTGCGCCCAGAGGACTTTGCGCCGTGGGTCAATCCAAGTGACGCGCGATACGCCGGCTTGAGTGTCCAAGAGTATGCGGCTGAGGTCGCTCAGCAGTGGCGCGAAGGCTTGGCAAGCTGGGGAATCACGAGCGAGCGCATGGCAGTTGCTAAGAATGCGGCTCAGTATAGCATCTACACGCCCGGCTCAGACGCAGGCTTGCCCGTGAGCATTCTTGCCTCGCTGCAGGCGCCGCGTGACGGCTGGGCAGGCAACGAGGAGTTCCACCGTGAGCAGATCAGCGGTATTGTCACAGCGCTGATGGCGCTCATCGGCAAGCAGGTTGAGCCTGTCAAGGATCGTGAGCATGTGTTGATCAGCAATATCTTTGAAGAGGCATGGCGGCGCGGCGAGGATTTATCGCTAGAAGATATCATCCTGCGCGTGCAAAATCCGCCATTCAGCCGTCTAGGCGTCTTTGACGTGAACACATTCTTCCCAGAGCGCGACCGCTTCCGTCTGGCTAAAGAGCTTAACAATATCATTGCTGCGCCGTCTTTCCAGACTTGGATCAGCGGTGAGCCGCTCGACATGCGCCGTTTGCTCTACACGCCTGATGGTCGTCCGCGCGTAGCGATCTTCTACCTTGCGCACCTGACCGATAACGAGCGCACTTTCATAATCACGCTGATCCTAGAGAACATGCTGGCATGGATGCGCTCGCTGAGCGGCACAACCAGTCTGCGCGCCATTCTCTACTTTGATGAAATCTTTGGTCACATTCCGCCTGCGCCGCGCAATCCGCCAACGAAGGAGCCGATGTTGCGCCTGCTCAAGACGGCGCGTGCCTTCGGCATTGGCTTGGTGCTGGCAACGCAAAATCCTGGCGACCTCGACTACAAAGGTCTGGCAAACGCCGGCACTTGGTTGATTGGCAAGCTGCAAACTGATAATGATAAGCGGCGCGTGTTAAGCGGCTTGCAAGCAAATGCGACAGCTAACTCCAAGTTGGACGTTTCTACGCTAGACCGCCTGATCTCTGGCTTGGCACCGCGCGTTTTCGTGCTGCACAACGTCCATAACGAAGGCGGACCTGTGCTAGTCCATTCACGCTGGACAATGTCCTACCTGCGCGGACCGCTGACGCGCCAACAAGTGCGCCTTTTGATGGACGAACAGCGGCAAGGCTTGGTGCGTCCGCCTATGCCGACTGCACAGCCGAGCGTGCTGCAGCCAAATGCGCCTGCTGTGCCGACCAGCGCTGTTCCACCACGCCTGATGCCTACAGAGCCACCCGCCGTCAGCAACTCGGTCAGTCTGACGAGCAGCTTGCCTTCCGCTGCGCCGCCTCCGAAATCGGCTTCTTCGACCGTGCAGTCTATGCCCAATCAGCCTGCTGCTGCGCCAAGCGGGCGCTCTGCTGCGCCGCCGCCGACTTTACCTGATGAACGCGCTCTCGCCTCAGCGCCGCCACCAACTTTGCCTGATGAGCGCGCGCTGGTCTCGCCGCCGCCTACCTTGCCTGATGAGCGCGCCATTCGCACTGCGCCGCCAACCTTGCCAGAGGAATATCTCAGCAGTGCGCCGCGCCTGAGCACCTTCCGCAACACTGCTAGCAGCACCATCACGCTCACGCCGCCACGCTTCTCCGTCTTTGATCGGCTGCGCCAAGAGACAGCGCGTCCTGCTGCGCCTGCCTCACAAGCGTCCGTCAATCCTGCTACCTTGACGCGCACGCCGCCGCGCCAGACTCAGACCACAGCTGCTGCGCCGCCTGACCGCGAGGCGTTCTGGCAAGCGCCGCCGAGCGCGCCGTTGCCCACGCCGCCTGTGCCGTCAACCAACATGCCATATAGCGGCGAGACCGTGCCTGTCAGCACCAGCGCTGTGCCGCAACGCAGCACCTCACAGACCGCGCGCGCGCGGATGTTGCCGAGCGGCTACGATACACGCCCTGTATCGTTGCCCTCAGGCATTGCTCAGTACTTTTTGCCGATTGTGATCAGCCTAGACAAAGCGATCAAGCAGTGGGAAGTGCGCAACGGCGTCGTGGAGAGCGTGCGCGGTGACGCTCAGCTGCTCTATCGCCCTGTTTTGTTTGCCCAAGTTGCTGTGCGCTACCTTGATCGCAAGAGCGGCGCTGAGGCAGAGCAACACTGGGCATTTCACGTGCCTGATGTGCAAATTGCAGGCTTTGTGCGCTGGAGTCAGCACCAAGCGCCGTATGTTGACCTCGACGATCTCTCTAGCGAGCCACATAGTGAGGCAGCTTACGGCGCGCCGTCGCCCGGCTTGACCGATGCAAAGCGTATGCGTGCCTTGCGGAGCGAAGTGATTGACTTTGTCGCGCGCAGTGCTGCACTTGTCTTGCCTTACAACAGCGTGCTGGACATCTACGGTAAGCCGGGCGAGAGTCACAGCGAATTCGTCAATCGCATCAGCCAGATTGCTCGTGAGCGCCGTGACGCCGAAATTGACGCCGCCACTGCGCGCGCTGAAAAGCTCTTCGCTGATCTAGAGGCACGCCTGCGGCGCGCTGAACAACGGCTGCAAGCTGAGAAAAGCGCCCTTGATGAGCTGCGCCGCGAAGACCTTTACACAACAGGTGAGGCAGTTATGAGCCTGCTGCGCGGACGCACGTCCTACACGCTCTCGCGCGTCAGCCGTGCGCGTCGCTTCAAAAAGCAATCGCAGGAGCGCATGAGCGCTGCTGAGCAAGAAATCCAGCAAATTGAAGATCAGATCGAAGCAGAGCAACAGCGCCTTGAGAACACACTGCAAGAGATCAACGAAAAATGGCGCAAGATTGCGCAGACAGTCGAGGAGTATCGTATTAAGCCATTCAAAAAGGACGTGGCACTTGAGGCGTTCGGCATTGGCTGGGTGCCGCTGTGGTTCGTAGTGCTGAACAATCAGCCGATGACTCTGCTCGGCTTTGACGGCACGTTAGCAGGCGCGCCGCGCCTTGAAGACGTACCATGAAGCACTTCATTCGCGCTTTGCTGACTTTCAGCGTTGTCGGCGGCGTGGTTGCCTACCACAGCCTGCGCGGACGCAAAAAGCGCAGTTTTCCGCCGCCTGAGTCGCTCATCCGTGACCCGTCGCTGCGCGAAGGGCGAGAAATTCCCTTCGAGCGCGTGCCGAACTTCCGCGACTTCGGCGGCTATCCAACGCAAGATGGACGCTATGTGCGGCGCGGCTTGCTCTACCGCTCAGGCGCGCTCAGCGACCTGAGCGAGCGTGACATTGCCAAGCTGCGCGAGCTTGGCATCAAACTGATTTGCGACCTGCGCACTGACCTTGAAGCGAACGAGTCGCCTGACGTGCCACTTGACGGCGTCCAGCTATGGCGACTGCCCGTCATTCAGCAGGAAGAGTCGGCTGTCAAAGCGCGGACTTTCTTGTTTGATCGGCATCGGCTTGACGAAGTCATGATTGAGACCTATCAGACTTTTGTGCGCGAAAAGGCGCACGTCTTCGGCGCAGCAATCACGCGCTTCGCTGACCCTGCCAACTTGCCTGCGCTCTTCCATTGCAGCGCAGGCAAGGATCGGACAGGCATTCTTGCTGCGCTCTTGCTGGGCGCTCTGGGCGTCTCAGACGAGCTGATCGTCGCTGACTACACGCTCAGCAACTTCCACTACGAGGCATTTCGTAAATCAGTTGAGCCGCAGGCACATCGTCTGCGCGCCTTGCGCCTCAGTCTAGACGACCTTCAACCAATGTTGGTAAGCGATCCTGCTTACATGGAAGCAGTGCTCAAAGCCATTCGAGACGAGTGTGGCAGTATCGAAGCGTACTTGGTGCAGAAAGCAGGTGTCAGTCCAGAGACGTTAGCGCGGCTGCGCGAGGTGTTCCTCAGCCCGTCGCCGACGTGATGACAACGGGCATGAGAGACTGCATGGGCTAATCAGGCAGGATGCGCGTGCCGAGAAAGTAATCCACCCAGATGAAGCACAGCAGCACCATTGGCAAGGCTGCCAGAGGCAGGAATGGCAACTCCACAAAGCTGATGAACAGCGTCGCATCCAGCGGAATGTTCACTGCAATCAGCACGATGATCGTCAAGACCAATCCCGTGCCTATTGAGATTGCCCAGGCTAGCAGGCGTCGCGCATTGAGCGCTGCATCAGCTTTCGGCTGAGCTGTCTGCGGCGCTGCAGCTGAACTGACTTCAGGCTTATCGCTCATGAGTTTTGTCTCCGTGTCTAGCTTTCTGCGCAGATTCTAGCGAGCAGCGCTCAGCGCGTCAATTGCTTGCATCACCAAAGCGAACCTTTCTGCTGCAAATGGTGTTGTCTCTTTCGCAAGCCGCATGTGCAAGCTATAATGCTTGCCGCACTTGTCTTTTTGCAGAACGAGACCTGACACCTTTGGAGGACTGCCTAATGGCTACGACTGAAGAGCGCGTGCGCGGTATCATCGTGGAACTGCTCGGTGTAGACCCAGAGCGTGTGACTTTGGATGCACGCTTCCGTGAAGACCTTGAAGCTGACTCGCTAGACCTTGTCGAGCTGATCATGAAGATTGAGGAAGAGTTCGGCGGCGATATCTCCGATGAGGAGGCGCAGAAAATCACTACAGTTGGCGAGGCAGTACACTACATCGAGACGCGCATGAGAGGCGCAAGCCCCAGCACAAGCACGAGCACAAGCCCAGGCATCGAGCTTGCCTAGCGCTTGTCACCTTGCCGCGACTCATTTTTGCGCTCAATCTGCGTGAGGCGCTTGCTTGCCGATCTCACTGCCTGCTCTCAGCATTGTCATTGTGAATTATAGAACATGCAGCCTGCTTCTGGCACTCTTGGACTCGATCTACGCTCATGCAGACGACCTGTGCCTTGAGTGCATCGTGCTGGATAATGCGTCCTACGATGGCAGTGCGCAGGCAGTGACGGCGCGCTTTCCGCAAGTGCGCTTTGTACAGAACACTGTCAATCGCTATTTTTCGGCTGCGTACACGCAGGGCATTCAGCTGGCACAGAGTGACTATGTGCTGGTGCTGAATCCTGACATGGAAGTGCGCGGCACGACGCTCCATCAGCTGCTGAGCGCCTTGCAGACTGATCCGAGCATTGGCGCAGCAACCACTACAATGTACTTTCCAGATGGTCGCCTGCAGCGCAATGGCTCGCGCTTCACGACATTCGGTTACCTCGTCCTGAACTACACTTTCATCGGCAAGCTCTATCGTTGTTTGTTACCGCGCCGTTGGCAGGCACTGCAGGACTGGCTGTGGTACGCCGATTGGGATCGGCGAACGGCGCGTGAGATTGACGTGCTGCCGGGCAGCGCGATCATAGCGCGCCGCGCTATCTGGCAAGCAGCAGGCTACTTTGACGCGCGCCTGAAGATGTACTTCAGCGATGACTATTTCTCGCGTCGTGTGCAGGCACTTGGTTTGCGCACATGCTACTTGCCAAGCGACGGTCTCTTGCACTACGAAGGCGCCAGTGCCAAGCAGGTCAGTGCGCAGACGGTCAATATGTATTTGCGCGACTTGGTCACCTACACGCGCCTTGTGCATGGCAAACTTGCAGCAGCGCTCCTAGCGACCTTGCTCGTGCCGACATGGGCTGTACAGCGCCTCAAGGCACGTTAATCGGTTGCCAGAGGCGCGCTAGGCGCTTGCCAAAGAACGGCAATGCGCTCAAAACTTGGCGAATCAGCGCCCAGTGCGCAGAATCTAGCGCGCGCAAGCCAATCAATGCTACACCATAAACGCTCAGGCTGAGCAACATTGCCAAGATCGGCTGAGAGGCGCGCAACGCAAAGGCAACCGCGCCCATCAATGCGCCTGCCAACAGGACGCGCAGCGTTTTGACCAGCAGCGTGTGCCGCTCGTCGCTAGTCATTGCGCGCGCGCGCAAAAACATAGCCAGCATCGCCGTATGCGCTACGAAAGTCGCTGCACCTGCGCCGAGAATGCCCAGTCGCGGCAATAAAATCACGTTCGCCGCCAAACTGACCGTCAAGCCGAGCGCGCGCACTGCCAGAAGCAACCGCTGCTGTTCTTCCACTAAGAGCATCTGTGCATACGGATTGCTGACCATTGCTAGGACAGTGTGCCAGATCAAAATCTCCAGTGCGCCTGCTGTGCCGCTGAAACTTGGGAAGAGCAGCGCCGCCAAAACACTTGAGAGCGCCGCAATCCCGATAACTACAGGCAGGCTGATCACAAGCGTCAAAAAAGCGAACTGATCGGCAGCGCGGCGCAACTCAGCAGGCGACTCTTTCGCTAAGCGTGCCATCAGTGGAAAGACTGCTGTGAAGACAGTCACGCTGAACAGCTCAATCACGCCGCTCGCTATCACAAACGCTGCTGTCAAGTAGCCTGCCGCGCGCTCGCCCAGAAATGTGAAGACAAGGACTCTGTCAGCGTGTTGATAGGCATAGCCGAGAAATGATCCAAGAGCAATTGACCAACCTTCGCTGAATAACCGCTGCACCAAAGCGCGATCTATAGGCAAGCGCGGTAAAATGCCAGCTCGCCACGCAGCGACGCCATACATAGCAGAGCGGCAAGCGCCTGCGCTGATTGTAGCTAGGTAAACGCCGACTAAGCCGCTGCCGCTGAGCAGCGCTGCAAGCGAGAAGACAATCTGCAGGCTGATGTGAACAACTGTTATCACGCTCGTCGTCACCATGCGCTCAGCCGCCAACAGCTGGTTGTGACCGATGTTGCCAAATACGTCTACCGTCAGGCTGAGTGCAGCTAGGGCTAGGAGCAAGCGAAAATCGGCGTCGTACGGTAAAGCCAAGCTCAACAAGATGAGTGCAGCGTGTGTGCAGAGTGCCAAGAGCGGCTGCACAGCCAGTGTTGCCGTCAGGTAGCGTCCTGCATCGCTCGGCTGACGTGCTACATCGCGCAGCACAACTAAGCCCATGCCGAACTCAGGCACAGTTGCGGCAATTGCCAAGAGCGCGCCAATTGTCCCCCAGACTCCATACTGCTCAGCGCCGATCAGCGACGCCAAGAGGACAATCCAGCTGAATTGCAAGCCGCGTGCCAGTAGCGTCGCTATGGCGATAGCAGCTGCGTTGCGCGTCGCGCGTGCGACAGCACTAGTGGATGAAGAGACGTTCTGATAGGTCACGCGCTAGAGTTTACACGGCTATCGCTGCTGCGCAAGGTCGGGTAGCTGCGCCTTGCACAGTTATCGCCTTCAGCCACGCTGCAGTTGTTGAGTTATCAGTGAATTCGTGTTAAACTACCGTTTGTGCGCCCTATGAGCAGCGAAACGGAAGTGTCTCATGCAGCACATCAGCGAGAGTATCTCAATTCATGCCACGCCTGCAGCGGTCTGGTCGCTGCTGACCACGCCCGATCACATCTTGAAGTGGTTTGTAGGCATAGAGAGCGTCCAAGCCTCGCCCGACTATCCTGCCGTCGGCTCAACCATCTCAGGCAGCTACAAGGTCATGGGCATTGAGCTGAAAGCCGTGCAGACTGTGCAGGTCTCAGAGCCGAACAGCCGCATTCACTATACGTTAGAAGGCATTGTGACTGGCACACAGCGCTGGGAAATCGCACAGTCAGGCGACGGCGTCACACTCAGCATGACAATGGACTACAGCATGAGCGGCGGCGTGTTGGGTAAATTGGCGGAGCCGGCTGTGCATCAGGTGAACTTGAACAACGCCAAACAGTCGTTAGCTAACATCAAGGCAATGGCAGAGCGCTAGAGCAAGCGATAGAACCAGTCGTTCAGGTACAGAACAGCGACCTGTGTGCCTTTTTCAGGTAACTTGGCGTCGCGCAAGTCATCGCGCACGAAATGCGCCGTGCCGCGCCGAATTTTCAGGTCAGGCAACATGAACTGGTAGCGCAGCTTCACATGGTAGTGTGAGCCGCGCTGCTCGCCTGTGCATTCAACCACTTCGCCGCGCACAACGACGCCGCGCCGCTCGTATTGCGTCAGCAGGATGTTCTGTGCCAGCGCCCAGAGCAACACAGGCAACGTCAAGATAGGCGGCGCAGTCACCATCAGCCAGAGCAGCTCGGACTCGACAGCTTCAAGGCGTCGGTCAGCCAATGTGTTCTTCTCAGGCTGATCGGGCAGAAATTTGACGACGACTCGGCTGCCGACGAAGTAAAAATCGTATTCAGCGGCGTCAACGCTCACCTCACGGCTGAAGGTGCGTCCATCAGGCAGGCTAAATTGGTAGGTGATGAACCAGCGCCGATTTAGGTCGCGTCCGCCTTCTTGAACGCGCTTCCCAATCACCTCGGCTGGCGCGCGACCGCTGCGCGCGTCCAGCGCAGCATTTTCTTCGGCTTGGCGCATAGCTAGCCAAACGAAAAGCAGGCATATGCCGACCGCTGTCAACGCAATGTACAGGTGACGGCGCTGCACGAGATGACTGCGCGCTTTGCCTGCTACTAGATCATACTCTGTGTGTAGCAAGAACGTCGTCTGCGGATCGGGATCAAGCGAGATAGCAGCAGGCGTCGGCGACTCGATAGGCACGAGCGCCTGCATTTCACTCTGCGCTGTGGCTGTGCTTCTCTTCGCCATGCTCTCTCACATTGCACTGACTTTAGCCCTTCGAGTTGCACACTAACCTTTTCGATAGCCGCGCAGCGTGCATCGAAAGTTTTTTGTACAGGTAGCTGGACGAACTCCGATGTGAGTTATCGAGCTGAACTGCTGGGTAAGCCGTAAACAGTCAATTGCGCTGAGTCAATGCCTGATTTATTATGCACAATTGAACAGTTTGTTCGTTCTGCTTGTCAGGAGCTAAAGCAGTTTGCGATGTTTAAGACTGCCATGCGTTGCAGAGCGCAACACATGGCATGTCTGATTACTCTTCAAGCGTGCTGAGGTCGCCTTCTGGCTGACCGAGTGCGCGTGCCTTCAGTACACGGCGCATGATCTTGCCGCTGCGCGTCTTGGGCAGGCTCGTCACGAACTCAATCTTGGCAGGCACAGCAATCGGACCGACTTCGTGGCGCACGTGATTCTTGAGCGCCTCTTCCAGAGCAGGCGAAGGCTCGTAGCCTTGCCGCAAGATGCAATAGGCGTGGATGACGTTGCCTTTCAGCTCATCAGGCAAGCCGATTGCCGCTGCCTCTGCCACAGCGGGATGACTGACCAAGCCTGACTCGACTTCTGCCGTGCCGAGCCGATAGCCGCTGACCTTGATCACATCGTCAATGCGCCCGATGATCCAGATGTAGCCGTCTTGGTCTTTGCGCGCCGAGTCGCCCGTCAGGTACCAGCCTTGTTGAGCGAACTTGCTCCAATATTGGCGAATGTAGCGGTCAGGATCGCCGAAGATAGTGCGCAACATGCCCGGCCAAGGCTTTTTGATGACCAACAAGCCGTCTTGACCAGCTGGCACGCTGTTGCCTTCCTCGTCTACCACGTCTGCGACAATGCCCGGCAACGGTCGCGTGGCACTGCCCGGTTTAAGCGGCGTGATCGGCAGCGGCGCGATCATGAAGCCACCTGTCTCGGTCTGCCACCATGTGTCCATGATCGGACAGCGTCCCTTGCCGATCACCTCATAGAACCATTTCCATGCCTCAGGATTGATCGGCTCGCCAACTGAGCCGAGTAAGCGTAGCGAAGATAGGTCGTGCCGATTGGGCCAAGCTGCGCCGAAACGCATCAAGCCACGAATAGCAGTCGGCGCTGTATACATGATGGTAATGCCGTAGTATTCGACTAGTTTCCACCAACGGTTCGGATAAGGATGTGTCGGCGCGCCTTCATACATGAAGCTCGTGGCGCCGAGGATGGTCGGACCGTAGACGATATAGCTGTGACCTGTGATCCAGCCCGGATCAGCAGCGCACCACCACCGATCCTCATCTTTCAGGTCGAAGACGTAGCGCAGCGTAGTGCTAACATAAACCGAGTAGCCGCCATGTGTGTGCAGAATACCTTTTGGCTTGCCTGTTGTGCCGCTAGTGTACAGGATGAAAAGCGGATCCTCAGCGTCCATCACTTCGGTCTCGCACTTGGTGCTGGCAATTGGCAGCGCCATCAGATCATGCCACCAATAGTCGCGGTCAGGCTCCATTGCTACCTCATGACCTGTGCGCTTCAGCACGACGACGTGCTCAACCACAGGCGAGCGGCGCACAGCTTCATCAGCAATTTTCTTGAGTTCCACAATCTGACCGCGCAGCCATGCGCCATCTTGCGTGACCAGAACACGGCTCTGCGCGTCGTCAATGCGGTCAGCAAGCGCCTGTTCAGAGAATCCGCCGTAGACCACGCTGTGCACAGCGCCGATCTTGGCGCAAGCGAGCATGGCAATCATCAGCTCTGGCACGCGCCCCATGTAAATGGTGACGCGGTCGCCCTTGCGCACGCCGAGCGAGCGCAGCACATTGCCGAACTTGTTGACTTCTTGCCACAGACGATAGTAGCTGTAGGTGCGCGTGTCGCCCGGCTCACCTTCCCAGATCAGCGCAATTTTGTTCTTGCGCCACGTCTTGACGTGCCGATCCAGCGCATTGTGCGCGATGTTGGTCTTGCCGCCGACGAACCATTGGTAGAACGGCGCGCGCGATGTTTCCAGCACCTTATCCCAGCGTTTGAACCATTCAAGCGTCTCAGCTTGCTCTGCCCAGAAGCCTTCTGGGTCTTCTACGGCGCGGCGGTAGAGCGAGTCGTAATCCTTGACAAGGGCTTGCTCTACTACCTCAGGCGAAGGCATATAAAGCTCAGCAGTATTGGCGGCAGGCTGTGCAGCATTTGTCATAGCACAAAACTCCTTTGAAAATTTCTAGCTTAATGCGCATGGATAGCTCACGCAGATAGAGTAACTCTAAATTATGTGCCAAACGACATTTTCAGGCAACTCAGCAGCGCTATGACTGAACTGTCCTGCCACTTTCAGAGGTTGTGCGGAGCGGTAACCGCAAGTAGAACGTCGTGCCTTTGTTAAGTTCGCTCTCAAAAGTGATGCTGCCGTTGTGCTTAGCGACGATCTCCTGCACAATTGCCATGCCCAAGCCTGTGCCAGCAGCGCCTGTCCTCTGTGCTGCGCTACCTCTGAAGAATCGGTCGAACAAGCGCGCCTTTTCCTCAGGCGCAATGCCCAAACCGTTATCCGCGACACAGACGAGCGCATGCTGCTCCTCTTGTAGCACTGAGACATGAATCGCGCCGCCGCTGAGCGTGTAGTTCATGGCATTGCTGATCAGGTTGCCTACAGCTTGTGTGATCAGCTTTGAGTCGAGCATGGCAACTACAGCGCTAGAATTCGGCGTGTAGGCTAGTGTCAAACCACGTTCTTGTGCCAGCACTTGCCGATCCATGACAAGGTTGCCGACCAAGACGTTGAGATCAGTCGGCTGCAAATTGAAGACGACGTGCTCTGAGTCGAGCCGCGAGAGCGTCAACAAATCTTCAATGAGCGCGCTCAGGCGCTCTGATTCGCGCTGCATCGTTGCAAGGTAGTGATCGCGCCGCTCTGGTGCGCCGCGCTGTAGCAAGTGCAGATACAGCTTCAGGTTCGCTAGTGGCGTGCGCAGCTCATGTGAGACGTTCGAGATGAACTGTGCCTTCATCCGCGCTACTTCTTTCAGGTACGAGATATCACGCAAGCTGACCACAATGCCAGTCGTCTCGCCTTTGGCATCCAGCACGCGCGAGAGCGTGACGGCTGCATCATATGGCTCAGCGTTGCGCCTTGGCACGCGCCGCTCGCCGCGCCAGACGCGCTTTGGCACGCCTTCGCTGGGCTGTGCCTCTTCGATCAGCTCGAAAACATCAAAGCCAAGCAGTTCCATGCTAGTGCATTGACGCGCCTCAGCGAGCGAATAGCCGTGTTGTTCCTCAAAAGCGGCGTTAACCAGCTCTACATTGCCTTTTTGATCGAAGACGATAAGTGACTCGCCTGTAGCAAACAGAATTGCTACAGTGCGTTCTTGTGCCGCGCCGATCTCGCGCGTACGCTGAAGGACGCGCTGCTCCAGCAAGAGATTCTGGGCGCGCACAGACTCAATTAAATGTGCGCGATCCAACGCCACAGCCGTTTGGTAAGCGATTAGTGAGAGCAGGCGTGTATCATCGCTACCGAAGGCGAACGGTTGCGGATGAGCAACTGCCAGCACGCCTAAGACATCGCCGCGATAGATCATCGGCGCCACCATGCTAGAGCGCATGTTGGCTCGCTTGAAGTACTCAGGCTGTACAAAACGCACCTCAGTTTGGTAGTCGTCTATTACGCATAGCTCATGCGTCTTGATGGCGTAGCCAATGGCAGTGCCGTCGCCTGCGCACCAAGTGCGTCCTGCCATTGCAGTTGCATCCCAGCCGCGCCATGCCTTGAGCCTGAAGACGCCTTCAGACTCCAGAAAAAGGCTGATATAGTGCGTGCGGAATGCCTCAGTAGCTGCCTCAACCACTGCCTCGCCAATCTCTTGCTCTGAGGTCAGCTCCAGCAGTTGCCGCGCTAGGTTGAGCAGCACTGCCTGCTCACTGATGCGCTGAGCGCGCAGCTGTGCATGTAGCTGTGCATGACTGACTGCGATGCTGATGTTTGCAGCCAGAGCCTGAGCCGTGTTGATTTCACTGATTAAAAATTGGCGCGGTGCATCTGTTTCCAGCAGCTCTATAACGCCGCGCGTGCCGTTCTCAAACCGAATTGGCAAGAGCAGAGCAGAATGTGCCTGCTGCTGAGCCAGATACGCAGCACAGTTTGGCGCAAGGCACGGATCGGCACGCTGCAGGACGATCCACTGGTCGCTGTTGAGCGCAGCGCTGATAAGACTTGGCAACAGCATCGGCAACGCCTCAGCTGATGTGCGCCGCATTTTGCTGTTGTAATGGCTGAGAATTTGCAAAGTTCCGTCATGGCGCTGCTCGTAGATGGAACATATCGGCGTGCGCAACATCTCAACAAATGAGATAGCAGCCCTATGCAGCACTGAGTCGAGATTCAAGCTGCTGGTCACC
Organism: Anaerolineae bacterium; assembly: GCA_025055255.1. GTDB lineage: Bacteria > Chloroflexota > Anaerolineae > Aggregatilineales > UBA2796 > CP2-2F. Next base: position 44,907 of record JANWYI010000023.1, read on the forward strand.
TGCACAGAGGCTTGATAGAGCATTGCTAGCTGACGGTTGCGCTCTTGCTCAGCGGCATATTGCTGCGCATTGTGAATGGCAATAGCTGCTTGCACAGTGATATGCTGCAAGCTATCCAGCTCATCAAGGTTAAAGAGCGGCTCAGAGCGGAGGCGATGCAGCACAACTATGCCAATCACGTTGCCTCGCCAGCTCAGCGGCAACAATGCCGCCACATCGTAGCGCGCAAAGGTCTCGCCATGTAAGGCTGCTATAAACTTGCCGTAGCCGTTCAGCACCAGTGGAATACCTGTGCGCCGCACTTGATGCAATGGGCTATCATCTGCTGGCAAGCGTTGACCAAGCAGGCTTGGCACAATGTCCGCCTCAGCGCCGACGATCAGGTCGCTGCTGCCTTGAACAGTCAGGTAGAGCACACTAGCATCCACTTGTACGATGTTGCGAATGCGTTGCAAGATGAGCTGCAGCGTGGATGGTAGGTCAGCTTGGCTCATGATATCCAAGCCTGTCATGTAGATGGCTTGGCTTGCGCTGACCGCTCGGTTGTAGTCCGCTTCAAGGCGTGCAAGACGCGCTTTCAAAGCATCGCGCTCGGCGCGCAGCGCCTCAAGCGACTCAGCATAGGTGTCCATTTACTTACTGCGTTACTTTCTCAAGTCAATGCTTACTCTACAAGCCATGAATGCGCACGACTTCACGCAAGAAGCGTGCACCTTCTTCGACATCGCCAAAAGTAGCATAGCGCAAACCGAACAGATGTGTCAACGTCTTCAGGATGAAATGCACCACTACATGATCGCTGATTACCACATTGTAACCCATCTTTGGATGGCGTATCAGCCGCGGCAAGAGCTTCAGCTCAGCTACTGGGAAACCGCCCATCTTACCTGCTGAGCGCATGTCTGAGATAAAGTGTATTTTGCGCTCAGCGTTATCGAGAAGGCTCTGATAGGTGACTAGGGCTTCCTCAACTTCGGCGCGCGTAATGTCGCCGACGAAAGTTGAGAGGACAATCATATTCTCAGGATCGTACCATTCTACATGAACAGGCACTGAGCAACTCCTCTTCAAGAGCTAATTGCGCTCAAACAAATTGTAGCGCGCTTGTCAACTTGCCTCATTACAGACCTGATCGCGTCGGTAAAAGCGACACTGCCATGAAGCGCAGCACACTTCAATTTTCGCCATGCGCAGCTATGAAATTTCCTTTGAGGGTCACTTTGAAACTGTTTTTCCCAGTTCAATTACACAACGTAGAAAAGCGCACTCTGAGAAGGCTGTGCTATCATATCAGCTGCTGGACTGCATAAATCATTTTCATTCCTCAGGGATTGAGCAGGCATGACGGATGTAATCGCAGTAGACTTAGGCAACGAGAGCGGGCGTATTTTCAGCGTGCGCTTTGATGGCAGGCGAATACAAGGCGCGGAGCGCTACCGCTTTGCAAATGTGCCAGTCATGGTGCGCGGCACGCTCTACTGGGACATCTTGCGCTTGTGGCACGAGATTGAACGCGGCTTATCAGCGGCTCAGCTGGAGACAGCAGCAGCAATCGGCGTAGATTCGTTCGGCGTGGACTTTGCTTTGCTGGATCGGCGCGGCGAATTGCTGGGCAATCCTGTGCACATGCGCGACAAGCGCACGGAAGGCATGATTGAGCTGGTCACAGCGCTCGTGCCACGCTTTGAGCTGTATCAGCGCACAGGCATCGGCTTTTACATCATCAACACGCTCTATCAGCTTATGGCGCTGCAGCAAGACGCGCCTGAGCTGCTCGACATGGCGAGTACGCTGCTGACCATGCCGAATCTGATCATCTACTGGCTGACAGGTGAAAAGGTCAGCGAATTTACGCACACCACAACCACACAATGCTACAATCCGACGCTCGGCACATGGGACAAAGACCTGTTGAGACGGCTCGGCATTCCGACGCACTTTCTGCCTGCAGTGGTACAGCCTGCCAATTGGATTGGGACATATCAGGACGTGCCTGTCTTCACAGTTGCCAGCCACGACACGGCGAGCGCAGTGGTCGCTGTGCCAGCCGAGACGCCGAACTTTGCGTACATCAGCAGCGGCACATGGAGTCTGCTCGGCGTTGAGACTCGTGCGCCGATTTTGACAGAGGCGGCAATGGAGGCGAACATCACTAATGAAGGCGGCGCTTTCGGCACGTTTCGTCCGCTGAAGATGGTGATGGGCATGTGGCTGGTGCAGCAGTGCCGTGCGCGCTGGCAGGAGCAAGGTCGGGACGTCACTTATGAAACGCTCTTGAGCGAGGCGCAGAGCGCACAGCCGTTCGTCGCGCTGATTGACCCTGATGATCCGTCATTTTTCGCGCCAACGGACATGCCTGCGCGCATCGCCGCCTTTTGCAAAGCGACCGATCAGCCTGTGCCTGAGACACATGGCGCGATCCTGCGCTGTATCTTCGAAAGTTTGGCGCTGAAGTATCGCTACGCACTTGAGCAGATCGCTCAGGCAACAGGCGCACAAGTGGACGTGCTGCACATCGTCGGCGGCGGCTCACAGAATGCGCTGCTCTGCCAGATGACAGCGGATGCAACAGGCAAGACGGTCTATGCAGGACCAGTTGAGGCGACGTCGCTCGGCAACGCGCTCGCGCAACTGATCGCGCTTGGCGAGCTGCGCGACTTGGCAGAGGCGCGTCAAGTGGTGCGCGAGAGCTATCCGCCTGTCGCCTACACGCCGAGTCTACTGCTAGACTGGGAAGGCGCCTACACACGCTTTCAGCGCCTGCTCACAAGCCGATGAATCAGGTGATGCTATGCTTACAGCGCTCCGTTTTGAGAATTTCAAGAGTTGGCGCGTCCTAGATATCGCGCTTGCGCCGATCACGTTGCTCTTCGGCACAAACAGCAGCGGCAAGAGCAGCGTGCTGCAAGCGCTGCTTCTGCTTAAGCAGACATTGCTGAGCTATGACCAAGCGCAGGCGATCAACTTGGGCGGCGGACACACGGACTACGTTGACTTTGGCAGCTACGCCGACTTGATCTATGGACATGATGAGAGTCAGCTGCTTGCGCTCTCAATCACTTTCAAGACACCTGTCAGGGGACAAGTTCAGTCTGACATGGTCTATCGCGCTGTCTGGCATCTGACAGGTGAAATAAAGCGCGATGATGCATTCGAGCCAAAACCAAAGAATAAATCGAATTTAGATTTATGTTTGGTTGAGCTAGAGGCTACTTTAGATCGCATAGCCTATCTTGCGCCGCTGCGTGCTGAGGCTAAGCGTGTATACCAGTCATTGATAGCGTTCGCAGGGATGAGCAGCAACGACGAATTGATTATCAGGTGTTTAAGTTAAGAGTTATAGCAAAATAAAGCTTATGGCATTTGAAAACTGATACATATGAGTGTTAAATTTAATAATCAGCCATAAGTAAAACTTATGAAGCCTTCACTTGATGCTCTTGTGCCTTCAAGCCGCTAAACCATGCGCTTGATCAACGCCTGCGCAGTGGCATTGCGACGCTGCGCACTCAGAGGCAGCTCTGTGCGCAGCGCGCAACATGTGACCTAACTCGGTTGCTGAATGAGCCGCTCTAGCCGCCGCTCACAGTATAAGAAACGCAAAGCTGCTACGGCTACGCCTGCTGCCACTACCGAAGCGGCGAAGACGACAAAGCGCGGGTTGCTCCAACCTTGAAAAAGCTGCGGTAGGAAGTACGGCGGTAGAATGGTCAGCAGCACAAAACTGATGCCTAACAATGCGATCAATGGACGCTCTCGGAAGGTCTGCGGCTTGAAAACATCGAGTCCGAAAGTGTTCCAGAAAACGATCAGGCAGTAGAGCGCCATGAAGACCAGAATCGCGCTGCGCGCTTCATCACGTGCAGCAAGCTCAATCACGCCGACCTCAACATCGCCGCGCAGCACCAAGTATAGCGCTGCATACAGGATAGACATCACCAAGCCGCCGACTACAGTCGCGCTCAGCACGTAGCGCATTACGTCCTCAGTGAAGCTCGCAAGGTAGCGCGGACGCAGGAAACCAAAGGTGATCAAAATGCCTGGCACATTGACCATGCCGAAGGTCAGCCAGCTGATCAGGATCGGCGTGGTAGCGAACGGCAGCGCCATGAAGCCGACGAAGATGAAGGCAAGCACAGTGTAGAAATTCTTAGAGAGGAAAATGCGCGTGCTGGCAAAAATTTTCTGTGTGATGGTCTTGCCGCGCTCAAAAGCGTTTGGCAACGTCGTCATGCTGTTATCTAACAGCACTAGGTCAGCCACGTCTTTAGCGATTTGCGCGCCGTCGTTCATGGCGACCGCCATATTTGCCTCTTTCAACGCTGGCACGTCGTTCACGCCGTCACCGACCATGGCTACATAGGCGCCTTGTGCCTTCAGCGCACGGACGATCTTGCGCTTGGTCTCAGGCTCGACGCGCGCAAATAGGTTTGCCTCGCGCACGGCGTTGGCGAACGCTGCGCTGTCCATTGCCTCAAGCTGATCGCCCGTGTAAGCGCCGTGAATGGTCATGCCTGCCTGCTCAGCGATAGCGCGCACGGTCTCTGCATTATCGCCGCTGATGACCTTCAGTTGGACGCCTAGCGCGTTGAACTGCGCAATGGTCTGCCTAATCTCAGGGCGAATTTCATCGCTCATGGCGATAAGCGCAAGCGCGTGACGCGCCTCAGGCAAGGCGCCGTCGCTCGGTGCACTTTGACTGCGCGCAAAGGCAATCACGCGCTCGCCATGCCGAGCGCGCTCAAGCGCCTCCCGCAGCGCCGCAGCATCGCGGATAGGATCGAGCACGCGCTCAGGCGCGCCCATGATCAGCGTCTCATCTTCGAAGATCACGGCGCCCCACTTGCGCGCCGACGTGAACGGAATCTCGCGCTGTTTGACCGCTCCGCCGCCATTTGTGCCGACGTACGCCGCAATCGCACCTGCTGTCCGATTTTGCGTAGCCAAATTCTCAACATAGCGCCGCAGGTCGCCGTGAATTGCCTCTGGCTGTGCGCCGTTGAGCGGAATCACCTCAGTGACGCGCAGCATGTTGCGCGTGAGCGTGCCCGTCTTATCAAAGCACAGCACGTTCACGTTCGCCATGGACTCAACCGCGTTGATGCGCTGCACAAGCGTCCGTTGACGGCTGATGATCAGCGCGCCGATTGAGAGCGAAATTGTAGTGACCAGCACCAAGCCTTGCGGCACCATGCTAGTGACCAGCACAACGGCATTGCGCACAATCTCAATGGTCGGCAAGTGGACTACCAAGCCGCCGATCACGGTCATCGGACCGAAGATCAGCATGACAAAAACGGCGATTTGCACCAATGTAGCGATGTAGCGCTGAGTCGGCGTGAGCGGATGCCGATATGCCTTTGCCGTTGCCGAGAGCTTGTTGATGGTACTTTCCGCGCCGACCGCGGCAGCGCGCATGACGCCGGCGCCTGCAATCACAAACGAGCCTGAATACAGCTTGGCGCCGACCTCTTTCAGCACAGCGTCCGATTCGCCTGTCAGCAACGCCTCGTTCACCTCAAGTGAGTCGGCAGCTAGGACGACGCCGTCTACCACGATCTTGTCGCCTGCCTCAAGCGGCAGCACGTCATCTTTGACCACTTGATCGAGTGGCACTTCGCTCAGTTTGCCGTCACGCCAGACCTTGACGTGCTGCATGGAGAGCGCGGCAAGGCGATCTAGCGCGCGCTTTGCCGCAATCTCTTGCACCAAGCCGATGATCGAGTTCATGACGACGCTGAAGCTGGCGAACAGCAGGTTGATGTAGTCTTGGAAGACGATCATCACGGCGCCGAGCGTCGCCAGCACGAAATTGAAGACGTTGAAGATGTTGTCGCGGAGAATTTCCCAATAGGTGCGTCCGACTTGCACCTTGAAAGCGTTGGTCTCGCCACGCGCCACGCGCTCAGCGACTTCGGCGCTAGTCAAGCCGCGCTCTTCTGGCGGCAACTTTGCGATCAGGTTCATCGTCGCTACACCTATGTTCAGAACCAATTGTGAGGCAGATGCACTGGCTTGTGCATCATCACAAGTATAAACACTTTTGACGTGAGCGCGGAGAGCTGCTCGCGTTGAAAAAGCGTTTGAATCGCTGATTCGGCGCGCAAGCGAAGCCTTCAGGCGCTCTCAGGCTCGGCAGCCGACGGCTCTTGTTCGCTCGGCTCAGGCTTGGCGCGCCGCTCCATTGTCTCAGGCGCTGACATGCCCATCAGTTTGAGCAGGCGCGCAAAGACGACCTTCGCTGCTTTGTAAAAGCGCAGTCGCGCTGCGGCAAGCGGCGCAGGGATGTCCTCTTGCTCACTGATCACGCGCACACGGTCGTAGATCGGGTGGAACATGCCTGCTAAGTCCAGTGCAAAGACAGCGATAGCCTGCGGCTGAATCTCAGTGACGGCGCGGCTGATCACCTCAGGCGTCTCCAGCATTTTCTTGACAAATGCCAGCTCGTCATCGCCCAGCAGGCTGAGATCAGCGCCTTCGTCGCTCATGCCGCGCTCTGCTGTGCGCCGCAGGATGCCTGCGCAGCGCACGTGCGCATTCTGAATGCGATAGACAGGATTTTCATCGCCCTGTGCGCGCGCTAGGTCAAGGTCAAAGCTCATCGCCGTGTTCGGACTCTGCGCTAACATAAAGTAGCGCACAGCATCCGCGCCGACGTCATCCAGCAACTCGTCCAGCTCCACAAAGTCGCCGCGCCGTGTGGACATGCGCCGCGCCTCGCCACCTTCGATCAGCTCGACCATTTGATGGATCACAGTGCGCACACAAGATGGATCGTAGCCGAGCGCCTTGACGCCAAGCAGCACCTGCGGCGCCGTTGCTGCATGGTCAGCGCCGAAAACGTCCACGATCAGGTCAAAGCCGCGCTCCAGCTTGTTGCGATGATACGCCATGTCAGGCAGGCGATAGGTCGGCTCGCCGTTGCGCTTAACAATGACGCGATCTTTCTCGTCACCTAGCGCAGTTGACCTGAACCACAGCGCGCCGTCTTGCTCATAGGCGTAGCCGCGCTCGCGCAACGCCGCAATGGTCTCTGCCACAGAGCCATCATCGTACAGGCTGTTTTCAAGAAAAAAGACATCATGCACGATGTTGACGCGGCGCATGCTGTTCTTAATGCGATAGAAGATGCTCTCAGAGGCGAGGTCGCGGAAGCGCTCCACAGGCGCGTCACGCAGCGAGTCGCCGTAGATCGCCGCCAAAGTCGCTGCGATCATGCGGATATATTGTCCGCGATAGCCGTTCTCAGGGAATTCGTTCGGCAAGCCGAGCATCTCAAGGTAGCGTGCGCGCACGCTAGCGCCGAGCACATTCATCTGCTGACCGGCATTATTGTAATAGTACTCACGCGTGACGCTGTAGCCGAGCGCTTCTAGCAAGTTAGCGATTGTGTCGCCAATCACGCCGCCGCGAATGCGATGCACGCTGAGCGGACCTGTTGGATTGGCGCTGACGTACTCAACCTGTGCGCGCTTGCCTGCGCCGTCATCTTGCTGAAAGACGCGCTCGCCAGCGGCGATGATGTGGTCAAGTTGCGCGGCAAGCCATGCGCGATCAAGGCGGAAGTTCAAAAAGCCAGGCGGCGCGATCTCAGCGCTGCCCAAGAACGGCGCGCTGGGCAGGTGCGCGCGCACAATCTCGGCAATTTGCATCGGCGGCTTGCCTGCCAACTTTTGCACCTGCAAGGCGACCGCTGAGGCGTAGTCGCCGTGCTCAGGGCGCTTTGGCGGCTCAATTTTCAGCTCTGGAATGGCGAATTCGGGCAGGCTGCCATCTGCTTGGGCGCTTCGGACTGCCTGATGGACAAGCGCAGCAAAGGCAATAGGTAACGGCTTCACGGCTCGATTGCTCTCCAAAGGATGCTGGACATACGGCGTAGATTGTGATGGCTTTGATTGTAGCGCATTCTGGGCGCGCTGTGCAGGCGAAAGTTTGTGCTAGGAATGGCATGAAAAGTGATGTAGAATGAACACAAACGTTTGCATCTTGAGGCAAAGGCGTTCGAATGACGGCATACATTGATTGCAAAAAGTTGGCGGCTGCGCTTCGAGTCAGTGAAGATGAGGCGCAAGCGATCCTTAACGGCAATCTTGCGCCCCTGACTAAACAGTCAGCGACTGTGCCTGCACCTCAAGACGCTATATTCCTGCAAAAGCACAATACGACGCTCTATCACGCCGATTTTCTGACCTCACGGGCTCTGGCTGATGAGAGCGTGGACTTGATTGTCACATCGCCGCCGTATAACGTCGGCAT
>JANWYI010000024.1:0-2563 GCA_025055255.1 Anaerolineae bacterium
TATAATCGTTTGCAGCGAGCTGCATAGGCACGCTACGTGCAGCTCGTCTTCGAATTTGCCTTTATCAACTGCTCGGAGAACTACTGCAAGACCAAAGCGAGGCTTTTGTATATGGCGGATGTCAAGTACCTGACTGAGGAAGGCGCTGCTGAGCTGCGGCGCGAGCTAGAGGAGCTGAAAACCGTCAAACGTCCTGAGCTGGCGGCAAAGCTGAAAGAGGCGATTGCTCAAGGTGACCTCTCGGAAAACGCCGACTATCAGGACGCCAAAGAGCAGCAGGCATTCTTGGAAGGGCGCATTAACTACCTAGAGGACTTATTGCGCAACGCCGTCATCATCAGCGATGCTGACAAGAAAGCATCAAACGTTGTCAGCCTTGGCTCAGAGGTGACCGTGCAAGAAGAAGGTGAGCAGCCTGAGACGTTCGTCATCGTTGGTGCTGCAGAAGCAAATCCGCGCGAAGGCAAAATTTCTAACGAAAGTCCGCTTGGGCGTGCCTTGCTAGGACGCAAAGCGGGCGAAAAGGTCTCGGTTGAGACGCCATCAGGTGTCCTCGTGTTCAAGATCAAGAGCGTGAAAGCCAAGTGACTACAATGCGCGCTATCATCCTCGAAAAGCATGGCGGCATTGAGAACCTGCGCTACGTCGAGGATTTCCCTGCACCACAGCCCAAAGTAGGCGAGGTGCGCGTGCGCGTGCGCGCTGCTGCGCTCAATCGGCTCGATCTGTGGGTACGCGAAGGCTGGGAAGGTATCAAGCTGCCGCTGCCACATATTCTCGGCGCAGATGCAGCCGGTGAGATCGAGGCAATAGGCAACGGCGTGCAAGGCTTGGCTGTTGGCGACCGAGTCGTGCTGAATCCGGGCATCAGTTGCGGTCAGTGCGAGCTATGTCTGAGCGGTCAGGATAACCTCTGCCCGAAGTTCGGCATTCTGGGCGAGGATATGCACGGCACTTACGCTGAGTATGTGGTCGTGCCCGCGCGCAATGCGCTCAAACTGCCTGACCACGTCAGTTACGAGCAAGCGGCTGCGGCTGCGCTTGTCTACCTGACAGCGTGGCACAGCCTGATCACGCGCGGCAACCTGAAAGCAGGCGAGAGTGTGCTGATCGTAGGCGCTGGCGGTGGCGTGAACTCTGCCAGCATTCAAATCGCCAAGTTAGCAGGCGCAACGGTTTACGTCGTTGCCAGCAACGCTGAGAAAGCGGCACAGGCGCAAGCGCTCGGCGCTGATGTGTGTATTGACCGCAGTGCTGAGGACTGGTCGCGCGCAATCTTTCGGTTGACCGAACGGCGCGGCGTAGACGTGGTCGTGGATAACGTCGGCATGGCGACCATCAACAGCAGCATTCGGGCAGTGCGGCGTGGCGGTCGAATCTTGATCGTCGGCAACACAAGCGGTTACTCAGCAAACATAGATATGCGCTACTTGTTCGCCAAGCACATCAGCCTGATTGGCAGTACAATGGCGCCACACGCCGACTTCTTACAAGTTATGCGGCTCGTCTTTGCGGGCAAACTGCAGCCGCTGATCAGCGCGCGTTATCCGTTGGCAGAGGCAGCTCAGGCACAAGAGCGCCTTGCCAAAGGCGACGTATTCGGCAAGATCGTCCTGATGGTGTAAAAGATATGCCCAGCTCAACTATGCGCCATCAATCCGCGCCGTTGCGTCTGATCGCGTTGCGCCTTGAGGTAGCAGAGCTGGAAACTGTTGTACGTGCGCCGAACGTAGTGGAAGGCTGGCGTTTGACCGTTCACTATCATGACGGTCGCGCGCCTGACCAGATTGCCACATGGCTCAAACTGCGCGGACAAGACGCAGTGCAGATGACAACGGTCTATCGGCGCGCTGCAGAGAAACCGCTCACGCTCCAGCACACCATTCCACCTGAGCGCTACCAAGCGTTCGTCAAAGGCGTCCGTCGGCTGGACTTTGACAAGCTGGATGACATGCCAAATATCCCGTGGCTTGGTGCTGACCTGTGGCTGCTGGAGCGCGCCGCCGGCGGCTTTCATCATGATGTCATTCTCGTCCCTGACCGCGCTGAAGGCGCGCACGCCGCTTTGATTGCCTTGTTACGTGATCATCTCAGGGAAGCGCTGCGCGCTGTGAACCTATGAGCACCTCGAAAGCGAACTACCACATGCTCAAACCGCTCATCGAACGCCAACTCGCTGCACAGACCGACTTACAGCGGACAGCAATCATTGATGTTGGCTCTAATAGCTTTCGTCTGATCGTGATGACCTACTTGCGCGGCTACCACTTCCAGCTAACCGACGAAGTGCGCGAGTCAGTCCGCCTAGTACATGGCATAGGTGCTACAGGTAGGCTGAGCCGCGAAGCAATGGCACATGCGATTGATGTTATGCGCTTGTACGCCTCGTTTTGCCGTGCCTCAGGCATTGACGACATCATCGCCGTGGCAACCAGCGCTGTCCGTGAGGCAACCAATCGTGCCGAATTCCTCAGCCGCGTCCAGCGCGAGACAGGCATTCATGTGCGCTTGCTCAGCGGCGAGGAAGAGGCTTACTACGGCTATCTAGCAGCTGTCAACAGTA
>JANWYI010000024.1:2661-4634 GCA_025055255.1 Anaerolineae bacterium
CGCGAGACAGGCATTCATGTGCGCTTGCTCAGCGGCGAGGAAGAGGCTTACTACGGCTATCTAGCAGCTGTCAACAGTACGACGCTGTGCAACGGCTTCGTGATCGATCTTGGCGGCGGTAGTCTGGAAATTACGCGCGTTGAGAATCGGCTACCGCGCGAATCCATCTCGCTGACGCTTGGCGCTGTGCGCGTCACAGAGGATTGGCTGCCGAATATCCCGCCTAGCAAAGAGCAAGTGGCGCGCTTGCGCAAGCACATTCGGGAACAGCTAGCGCCGCTGACATGGTTCAAGCTCAAAGGCAACTGGCAACTGGTCGGGCAAGGTGGCTCACTGCGCAATTTAGCGCGCATTGCTCAGAAACAACGCAACTATCCGCTTGATGAGCTGCATGGCTATGAGCTATCTGCAGCAGACGTGCGCAAGATTGCTAGGCAGCTGGAAGGCATGAGCCTTGCCGAGCGTCTGCGTGTAAACGGTATGAAACCTGACCGCGCTGACATTTCTCTTGCTGCTGCGATTGTGATCGAAGAATGTTTGCGTCATGCCGAGTCAGAGTCACTTTTGGTCTGCAGCCAAGGCTTGCGCGAAGGTCTATTCTACGAGCGCTTTTTCAACGGTAATGCTGATTCAAGCGCGCCGCCGATGTTTGAGAACGTGCGTGAGGCAAGTGTGATCAATGTAGCGCATTTGTATCGTTTTCAAGAGCGCCACGCACGCCATGTAGCACATCTTTCACTGAGCATGTTTGATCAGCTTGCCGCGCTTGAGAATGATGCTCAGCGCTTCACTGCTGCAGACCGCGAGCTGCTCTGGGCTGCATGCATGCTGCACGATATCGGCATGACCATTGACTATAACGACCATCATCGGCACAGCTACTATCTGATTCTCAACAGCGGCTTGCCCGGCTTCACACACCGTGAACTTGCTCTGATCGCGCTTGCTACCAAGTACCATCGCAAGGGAACACCCAGCACAGCTGAGATTGGCGCAGTACTGGAAGCAGGTGATGAAGCGCGCCTGCTGCGCATAACTGCCCTGTTGCGCCTTGCTGAACAGCTTGATCGCAGCCGCGACGGCGCCGTTAGCGATGTGCGCCTTGAGCTGGATGAGTCAGGCTACTTGCTCACGCCGATCAGCACACAGGACGTATCCGTAGCAGTTTGGTCGTCACAGCTACATACAGATATATTCCAAAGTGCTTTTGGAAAGTCATTATCCATCACTTACGGCGCTCTATAGCTTACTCGGCGAGTTAGGGTTTCAGAGCACAGCACAGCTGCTTTCAGATAAAACTTCTCTCAATTCGAGAAACTGAGTATATTAGTCTAGAAGCAGAAATGCAGCATTACCCGTTCGTTAGTTAGTGTGCGATGCAGTGCGTATGCCAGATGAGCGCCTTTCTAAAGTAACTGTATATGCGCTTGTCACTGGACTAGTGAGTATTGGCGCTCTGCTTCTAGCAGCAAGCCTGACAGATTGGCGCGCTGATCTGCTCACAATCGGCGGCGTCGTGTACTTTGCTTTCTTGTATCTGTTGCTTGCGGCGCTGAGCTTTCCTGTCTTTGGCAATCTGCGCGCTGGCACAGAAGGTACGGCTGTGCTTGCTGCTCTCTTCAGTGTAGGACCACTCGGTACGCTATTAGCCGCTAACTTGGGGCAACTGAGCTATGAAATTCTGGCTACACTGAGAGGCCTGCGCGCACAGCGCAAACTTCGAAGTCTCCGTGAACTGCTAGCACATGCTTTCCTGAACGTTGCTTTGATCAGTCTTGGTACGCTGCTGGCTGCACAAGTTTATGCGACGCTAGGCGGCAAGTTGCCGCTCGCCAACTTTGAAGCAGCTCAGTTTGTAGAGTGCTCAGCAGCTCTAATCGCATATACTATCACGGTAATCGCGCCCAAAGTCGCACTTGTGTACTACTTGCGCGGACATGCAGAGCCTCAATCGTTCAGTTGGCGCAAGCTAC
>JANWYI010000024.1:4731-11379 GCA_025055255.1 Anaerolineae bacterium
CGCTGATAGTGCGGTTATCTTCCTTTTTGATGCCGAAAGCCAAACCTTTCGCTCATGGCGCGCTGTTGACTTGCCTGAGACAGCTGCTGCGCACCTTTTGGCTGAGTGCCAGATGTGCCTACGCAGCCTGTTGCAACTGGGCGAACTGGAAGTGATTGAAAACGTCGCTCAGCTGCCCGCTGAGAGTGCTTGGCACACCTATGCTGCACAGGTAAGCTGTCAGAGTTTGCTCGCCTTGCCACTCAGCACCGAAAATCAGCCGATTGGCGTAGCTGTGGCTCACTACAATGCGCCATCTGCTTTTGAGCAAAGTACGGTTGATCTGCTGGTCTCTTTCGCTAACCAGTTAGCAGCTTCGCTCGACAATGCACGTCACCATGCTGATATCGAGCAGCGCGCTCAAGAGCTGACGCAGCTGGTAGAAGCCTCACGCGCTTTTACTGCCTCGCTGAATGTGCCGCACATCGCTGAGCAGCTTTTGGATGATTTAGAGCGTTTGTTCGCGCCAACAACGCTCATGGTCTGTCAGTTGCTGCCAGACGGCGTGCTTGAATGTGTTGCCAGCCGTTCCACAGCTGTTTCGCCTATCAGAGATCGCTTTGTGCCTGTTGGCTCAGTCGTGTATGCGCTGCAGGCACAACGCACTCAACGCTTGCCGCAAGTGCCTGAAGATACAGCACTGCTGCAGAAACTTGGCTACGCGCAGGCTCTAGTGATCCCAATGGTAAATGATGGGCAAACCTTTGGCGCTGTTGGCATTTTCCATGCGCAGCCTGCGTTCATCTCAGGGCGCGTCCAGCAGCTGGCAGAGGCATTGGTCAACCAAGCAGCGCTCGCTTTGCGCAACGCGCAGGCATATCAGCAGGTGGACACTGCGCTTGAGGCGCGTGTTGATGAGCTGAGCGTCATTGAGAGCATCTCGCGCAAGATTTCAGGCGCGCTTAACCTCGAAGTTATCATTAGTGAAGTGCTTCAAGCGGCGCTTGAGCGCACAGGTGCGGACTTGGCAAGTGTGCTGCTGATGCCGACGCATGAATTTGACCACCGTGTCCGCCTTGAGCGCTTTTTGACGCGCGAAGACATTCGCATTGTCCTGCCCAATCACGCTTTTGAGGGCATCGTTGGACAAGTGCTGCGCACAGGGCGCACAGTTCGCCTAGAGGACACTCGCCTTGCGCCGAATTACGTTCAGCCAAGCGACCAGCCAATGCGCTCTGAACTGTGCGTGCCAATCACCTACAAAGGTCAGCGAGTGGGCGTCATTAACTTAGAAAGCCGCCGTTTGGCTGCTTTTAGCGAGGCGCATGAGCGCTTCCTAACTAACCTCGCTGAACACGCTGCTATTGCGCTCGGCACGACTCAGCTCTTTCAGCGCCTCGAATACCAAATTGCCACGCTGCAACGGTTGCGCGCACTCTCACTTGAGATACTGACTGCGGGCTCACTGAGTGCTGTGCTGAATCTGCTCGTGGATGCTGTGATGAAGACAATTGGCAGTGGCAGTGTGCACCTATTGCTCTATGACGTTCATCCCACCATCAGCAAAGCACCTCAGGCGAAGTCGCTGACAGTGAGTTGGCGCGATCCAAGCGCCTATGAGACCATACGGTTGCCTATTCAACGTGGTGGACAATACTTCGGCGAATTTATCATCAGCCCTGATGATCCAGCTGATCTGGGCGACAATCGCGTCTATACCTTAGAGCTGATCGCTATTCAGGCAGCGATTGCGCTCCAGAATGTGCGCTTGTTCGAAGAAGTCCGCGCGCGCCGTGACCAAATGCAGACGGTCTTCGACGCTGCACGCGAAGGCATGTTACTCGTCAACAATGACGGCGTGCTGCTGTTGGCGAATCGTGCTGCCGAACAGCTTTTGAATTGTCCGCTGAGTGACTTACAAGGGCAGTCAGTCCGCCAGATGGAGCTACCTTTTGCTTCGGCACTAGGTAAGGAGCTACCGCGCGAGCCAACGCGCCGTCATTACCGTTTGACGGTAGATCAGGTGGCGCGCGATATTGAAGAGACGATAATTCCTGTCCTAGATGATGCAAATCAGCCTGTCAGCCAGCTGATCGTGCTACGCGATATTACGCAAGAAGAAGCGCTTAAAGAATTCCAGCGAGAAGTTTCCAACATGCTCGTTCACGACCTGCGCGGACCGATTGCGAGCATCATCAGCAGCTTGCATCTGCTGCAGGACTTACTCAGTGAGCAAGACTACACTGAGATGAGCAGCGTAATTCAGATTGCTCTGAGCAGTGCTAATGCGCAGCTGCAGCTGATTGAGTCGCTTTTGGATATTGCGCGTCTAGAGGCGCGCCACATGCCAATCAAGTTGACCAGCTTTGCACTGGTCGAGCTGGTCAGAGAGGTGCTTGTAACGTTCGAACCAGCTGCTCAGGCTGCTGAAATACAGCTCTTGAATCGCATCTCGCCAAACTTGCCAAATGTTCACGCTGATCGAGAGCTGATCAGGCGCGTGCTGTACAACTTGCTAGACAATGCAGTGCGACATACGCCGAACGGCGGTCAGATTCGCTTGAATGCATCCTTAAATGTTGCCGAGCGGATGCTCACTGTAGGTGTAACCGATACAGGCAAAGGTGTGCCGCCAGAGATGCGGACACACATCTTTGAAAAGTTCGTGCAGATTTCTAAATCAGCTGTACGCGGTCATCGCGGCAGTGGACTAGGCTTGACTTTTTGCCGTTTGGCAATTGAGGCGCATGGCGGCAAAATATGGGTTGAAAGCGGTGCGGAAGGCGGCGCGGCATTTTTCTTCACTCTACCACTGACTGCACAGCCCTCAGTTTCTGGGAGAGAGAGTGATCACCCATGAGCGAATTGCCCGTTTCGCCTGATTTGGAGCGTGAACGTTGGTTGGTGCTTTTTGCGCACGACTTGCGCAAACCGCTCTGTCGCTTGATCAGCGGCTTGTACATCTTGTATGACATGCTTACTGCAGGTGAACATGAGCTTGTGCTTAGCGTCGTGCGTATTATCGCTGATAGCGGTGCTGATCTACGCCAGATGTTGGCTACTATGCCTATTGGCGAAGAGAGCGCCCGATCTCCTGCTATGCGCTCATGTTCGCTCTACGCGCTAGTTGAGCGCGTTTTGAACAGTTTTCAGGGCGCTGCACAGCGTCCTAGCGTCACGCTCATCAACAGTTTGCCAGACGGTCTACCTGAGCTGTGCGCCGACGAAAGCCAAGTGTTGCGTTTGCTGTGGAATTTAGTTGAGAATGCCATACGCTATGCGCCAAATAGCCGTGTACAGATCACGGCACTGCCTGAGCTACGTTTTGAGACTGGGCGTGCTTTTATGCAAATCGGCGTCCTTGACTCTGGTTCGGGCGTGCCGCCTGCGTTGCGCGAGCGCATTTTTGAGTACTTTTTCCGCGCGCCCGAAACGGCTAGTGCAACGACAGGCTACGGCTTAGGTTTGCCTTTCTGTAAGTGGACAGTCGAGCAGCACGGCGGACGTATCTGGGTAGAAGATTCGCCTGAAGGTGGCGCGGCTTTCTGGTTTACGCTACCTGTTTTGCCGTGAAGAGCTGTGAGCATGGCTTCGTCAGTTGATAGTCGGTTGCTGAAAGATTTACTTCATCTTCTGCTTTCGGATCTCCGTTCACCTGTTGCTGACCTGCTCTCCTACTTGCTGCCAATGCAAGCGCATGTCCAAGCAGGCGAATATGCCGAGTTAACAGCGCTAAGCGCCTTCACACTGCGCTATAGCGAGCGGCTGTTGAGCGTAATTGACCTTCTGCTGGACGTCATACGCGATGGTGTGGTCAAATTAGCCACGGATAGACTCTCGCTTCATACAGTTGTCGAGAATGTTCGCCAAGCTGTGTCAACTCGTGTAGCTGCGCTGCGGATTGTCTTGCACAACCACATCCCCGCTGATTTGCCGAGAGCTGTGCTTGATGAGCGGTTGTTCACACAAGCGCTCATCAATTTGTTAGAGGCGTTGTTTGTCGTCAACTCAGCAGCAGGCAACTTGCACTTTTGGGCAAGCTATGATGGCACATCGCCACGCTTTCAGCTCAGGCTACACGACGAGCGCTCAAGCACTGATGCAGCTGCACTGAGTGCGCTCTTCGAGTCACCTCTGAGCGTGCTACTCAGCCGTCATAATAGCTTGCGCGTTATTCTCAGCCGTGTCATCATTCGTGCGCATGGTGCCGATATTCAAGTTGTGCCTGCAGCTGAAAACGGCGTAGTGTTGAACGTGCCTTTGCCGCTTAGGGCTGCTGAGCCTTCTGTTAAACGCTTGGTTGCCGCACCATTGTTCAGCGATCAACCCATTGAGACACTCGGAGACACTTATGCCTGACCTCTCGCCCGAAATTACTCTGATCGAACAGGCACGGCAAGCCTTCGAAGAACAGATTACCGTCCTTGCACACGATCTAGCAAGTCCTTTAGCGCGCATTATCAACTGTCTGCAGCTCTCTAAGGATTTATTGGCAACACAGGAGCTGAGCGCTATTCCGCAACTGCTGGATATTGCGCTCAACAGCGCTCAGACGCAGCTGCAGAATGTCGAGCTGTTGCAGGACATCACGCGCCTAGCCAACGGCATGAAGAAGCCACCACTTGGCGACGCGCGGCTCGCGCCTGCCCTTGATCAGGCTCTTGCTATGCTTCAAGGGCTGTTGACAGAGTCGGAGGCAAACTACAGTGCTGACTTGCCGCTTGGTCTGCCGGCTACCTGCGCTGATGAGATGTGGTTGACGCGCATCTGCTTCGTCCTGCTGGATAACGCGCTGCGCCACGTCCCAAAAGGCGGTACAGTGCGTGTGACAGCATGTCACGAAAACGACACGATCCGTGTATGCGTAGCCGATAACGGCAGAGGCGTGCCAGAAGAGCATCGTGCGCGTATCTTTGACAAGTTTTACCGTGTGCCTTCTTCGCCGCTGCGCGGTAGGCGTGGCATGGGACTCGGCTTGACTTTTGCTAAGCTGGCACTCGAAGGATACGGCGGTAGTTTGTGGCTTGAGTCGCCTGCTGAAGGTGGCGCTACCTTTTGCTTCCGTCTGCCTGTGAACCGAGAGGCAAGTCTATGAGCAGCGCACGGCTAGAGCGCGCACGCCGACTCGGTCTGACACACGCTACAGCTGAAGCCTATTATCATCGCGGCTTATTAGCCTACAAAAATCGAGATATGGAGAACGCCATTCTCGATCTCTCTGAGGCAATTTACTATGATCGCCGCTATCCTGAGTACTACGCCACGCGCGGACTTTTCTATGTGGAAGACGGTAAATTCTCAGAGGCAGAGGCAGACCTGCTCTATGCACTCAAGCTGAACAAGCATCTGTGGCTGGCACACTTTGCGCTGGGCGTGCTGCGCTACAAGCAAAATGAGTACGAAGCTGCGCACCAGCACTTTCTGCAAGCGACGCGCCATCCTGATGCCAAGCCTGAAGCATGGTTTTACCTCGCTGTGACGCACTATCTGCTGGATAACCTGACTGAGGCACTGCAAGCAATTGAAAGAGCGTTAAACGGCTTGCATCAGGCAGACAGCCGTCATGCTGATGCAAGGCGCTGGAAAGCTGAGATCGAGAAAGCTATTGCCGAGCGTGCGCCTAAACCGTCACCTAGTGGCACAGCAAGACGCCGACGTAGCAAACGCTCTACCGACAGCGAACCAAGCTGAAAGCTGTGCCAAGCAGGATACCTGCTGCTGTCCATGTCGGCAGACGCATTAACATGCCCAATTGCTGCTCTATAGAATAGTCAGGCACAATGTGCGCGTGTATTACCGTCTTTAGGAACATTAGGCAAGCAGCAGCGCCGATAGTGCCGCTGCTAATCGCGCCGCCGATCAATGCAGCGCGTAGAGTGCAGCCTAGGCGCGTCCAGAGTGCATAAGCGTAGTGTGCGTGCAGTAGGCTCAGCGCTGAGACCATGCAGCCTAAGCTCAAGACGCTCAGCAAACTGTTTTCTTCTGACAAGAGCCATATGAAGGCGACCACACCTGTCAGCAGCGTGACCAGTGCCAACCAGCGTGGACGCCTTCGCTCTGTCACAGCTAGTAGATCGGTAAAGACGGATCAATCTCACGCGCCCAGGCGTTGATGCCGCCAACAAGGTTCACTAAGTTGGTGAAACCTAGCTCTTGTAGCATGAGAATAGCGTCACGGCTGCGAATGCCGCTCTTGCACTGCACCACAACCTCAACATCGCGTGGAATCTCGTTAGCGCGCGCTACGACTTGCCCTTTGGGAATGCGCAGTGAGCCTTCAATCGCGCTGATTTCCCACTCGTGCGGCTCGCGCACGTCCAGAATGACAACTTTGGCACCAGCATCTAGGCGCGCCTTCAAATCGTGTACATTGATGCTGCGCACGTTGTGCTGCGCATTCTTCTCCTTGTATTCGCTGCGGTCATGGGCAGGCACGCCGCAGAACGCTTCGTAGTCAATCAGCGCAGTGATGGTCGGGTGCTCGCCGCAGACAGGGCAGTTCGGATTTTTACGCAGGCGGATTGTGTCGAAGGTCATGCTCAGCGCGTCATAGAGCAACATGCGTCCGATCATCGGCTGTCCAATGCCCAAGATGAGCTTGAGCGCCTCTGTTGCCTGCAACGTACCAATGGTGCCCGGCAAAATGCCCAGCACGCCGCCTTCAGCGCA
>JANWYI010000024.1:11479-13551 GCA_025055255.1 Anaerolineae bacterium
ATGAGCTTGAGCGCCTCTGTTGCCTGCAACGTACCAATGGTGCCCGGCAAAATGCCCAGCACGCCGCCTTCAGCGCAGCTTGGCACCAGACCAGGCGGTGGCGGCTCTGGGAACAAGCAACGGTAGCACGGACCTTCCTTAGCGTAGAAGACGCTCAGTTGTCCTTCGAAGCGGAAGACACTGCCATAGACGTTTGGCTTGCCTAGCAAGACGCAAGCGTCGTTAACTAAGTAGCGCGTCGGAAAGTTATCCGTGCCATCAATGATCACGTCATAGTTGCGCATGATCTCAAGAGCATTGGCACTGGTGAGCGGCGTGTTGTGCTTCTCAATCACGATGTATGGATTAATGTCTGAGAGCTTTGCAGCAGCGCTCTCCAGCTTTGGCTTGCCGACGTCGCTCGTAAAATGGATGACCTGGCGCTGCAAATTTGTCTCGTCCACCACATCGTAGTCTACCAAGCCAATGCGACCGACACCTGCGGCTGTCAGGTAGAGCGCAAGTGGACTGCCTAAGCCGCCTGTGCCAATTAGCAGGACGCTCGCTTGTTTCAGCTTGCGTTGCCCTTGAATGCCGACCTCAGGCATGATCAAGTGACGGCTGTAGCGGCGAATTTCATCGTGTGAGAGCTGGACGCTCTCAGGCGCGATCCGCTCGATGGCGCCGCCAGCAATGCTTGGAATAATGCGCAGGCTGTCATCTGGTTCAAGCGGCGTGTCGAGTCCGTCGCGGTAGCGGATGTCTTCCTCGCCAATGAAGACGTTGACAAAGGTGCGCAACGTCTCGCCATTGTACAGATGTTGGCGCAGCTCAGGATATTGATTGACCAGGTCAGCGAGCGCTGCGCCAACAGTCTCGCCACTCACCTCAACTTCGGCGTTGCCGCCAGTGTAGGCGCGCAACGGAGTCGGAATCTTGATCTTCGGCATACTTGCTTCACTCCTCCTTGCCTTTAACGATTGGCATGCCAACCATGTTGCCCCACTCTGTCCACGAACCGTCGTAGTTGCGCACATTTGGATAGCCCAGCAAGTACTTCAGGGCGAACCAAGTGTGCGATGAACGTTCGCCGATTCGGCAGTACACCACTACGTCTTTATCAGGCGTGACGCCAAGCGGCTCGTAAATACGGCGCATTTGCTCAACCGACTTGAACGTGCCATCTTCTGCCACGATATCTGACCAAGGCACATTCTTGGCGCCGGGAATGTGTCCGCCGCGCTGTGCCGTCTCAGGCATGCCAGGCGGCGAGATAACCTCGCCTGTGAACTCTGCAGGCGAGCGCACGTCCACTAAAGCAAAACTTGGCTGGCGCAGGCGCGCACGAATGTATTCACGGTCTGCGCGGAATGCCTCGTTAATCTCGCGCACCTTATACTCGGTACGCGGATACTTCGGCACAACTCGTGTGAATAGACGCTCTTCTGCCAGTAGCTTTTTGCGTCCGCCGTCAATCAGGCGCACGTCAGGATGACCGTAGTATTTGAAGAGCCAAAAAGCGTGCGCTGCGAACCAGTTATTGTTGTCGCCATACAGCACAATGATCGTCTCAGGCGTAATGCCTGCCTCACTGAAAAGCGCCTCTAGCTGCTCTTTGCTCAGGATGTCGCGCGTGGTTTGATCTTGGAGCTGTGTCTGCCAGTTGAAAGCGATTGCGCCTTCCAAGTGACCCAGAGCGTACTGCGTATTGTCAACATCTACCTCGATGAAGCGCTTATCAGCGTCTCTGAGGTGCGCCATTGCCCATTCTGTGCTGACCAGAACGTTTGTCATGTACCTGCACTTTCCCTAGTTACTCTAGTTACTCAAGAGCCTTCAAGAATGTGGAGCGTTAGCTCCGTAAAAGCGGAGCGATCCTCTGCCAACTGCCATGCGCGCACCTCGACCGCTTTAGCTGCTTGCACGGAAGTGATCAAGTAGTGGAAGTTCGGCAAAGCGTGCAGGCGGTCGTACTCCGAAGGAATGGCAGGCGAGTCGGGATGAGAATGATAGTAGCCAATCAGAGTCAGACCGAGTGACTCTGCCTCATTTTCAAGGCGCAGCCAGTCGGCAGGCGTCATAGCGTAGCGATG
>JANWYI010000024.1:13651-15647 GCA_025055255.1 Anaerolineae bacterium
CAAGGTCAAGGGCGCGTTTGTGCAGAGCTGATCAAGCATGGCTGAAGTATATCACTTCATTCGACCTGTGGCAAGCGCTTGATGGTCAGACAATTGCAGCTGCCGCCAAAAATTGCAGCGAGTTGCACGCGCTCAGACTGTCCAATCTACTTTTTGACATTGGCGCAAAATCTGAAAACAGTATATTATTTTAACGGGCCAGTTTGATGCTCTAACAGCATCTCAAGCGGAGAGTTTAAGAAAATATGAAGATGAAAACGCTCGTGTTCATTCTCGTTGCGCTTGCTCTAGCTGCCAATGTACTCGGCGTCGGCACTGCGCCAATGACCGTACAAGCGCAACAGAACGCCTTCGTTCGCTTTACCCATGCTGCGCCTGACGCGCCCAGCGTGGATATCTATCTCGACAGGCAAGAAAAGCCGATCATCGCTAACGTTGCTTTCGGCAAGTCCAGTGACATCATCTCAGTCCCGCAAGGTACCTACACAGTGCGCGTACAGCCAGCTGGTCAGAAAGACGTAGTCTTTCGAACGGTTGTTGGTCTGCGCGCAAACCAGATGGTAGAGCTTGTGGCGCAAGGCATTCTTGGTGGTCGCGGTGCGCAAGCCTTTGACATCGGCGCCTATCGGATTGACCTATCAGAGACAGGCGGTCGCGCGCGCGTGTATGTGATCCATGCCTCGCCTGACGCGCCTGCTGTAGACGTACGTAGCGGCGACACTATCCTCCTGCGCCGCCTTGCCTTCGGTCAGGCGAACACGCGCTCGCCACTGGTTGTGCCTGCTGGCAGCGTGCCGATCCAAGTTGTGGCAACTGGCACGCGGAACGCTGTGATTGACGCTACGCTTGACCTAGTCGGCAACCGAATCTACACTGTTCTAGCAATCAACCGCTTGGCGAACATCGCCCCGTTGGTCTTGCAGGCGCTACCGCGCCGCTCACCGCCGCCTGCACCAGAACCAAAAGGCTTTGTGCGCGTCACACATGCCTCGCCTGATGCTAACAATGTTGACATCTACTTGAATAACAACCTTGCCATTGCTAACCTTGAGTTTGGCAAGTCCACTGACCTGATTGAGTTAGCAGCTGGCGACTACGCTGTGGCAATTCGTCCTGCTGGCGCACCTGCCAGAAGCGCGCCTGTCTTCCAAACGACGCTGCGCGTGCCAGCTAACCGCACCACTGAAGTTGTGGCAATGGGCTTGCTGAATGGCTCGCCGAACTTCATGCTTGGCACTTACACCATTGCGCGTAGTGCTACGAATGGCAAGGCGCGCATTTACCTGTTGCACGCCGCGCCTAAAGCACCTGCTGTGGATGTTCGCGCCAATACTGAATTGGTGTTGCAAAAGGTCGCTTATGGCAACTTCACCAGCACACCACTGGAAGTAGCGCCTGGTCGCGTCAACCTAGCAGCTACGCCGAATGGTCGAATCAGCCCTGTGGTGACACGCCTGATCGGCAATGACGCACAGTTCGAAGGCGACACTATCTACACGCTGATCGCTCTCGGCAATCCAATCCGCAACAAGCTGCTCGTCCTGAAGGCGGCATCAGTCTCTGAGGCTGCGGAAGGCAAGACAGCCGACGTGCGCGTCCTCCACGTTGCCAAAGCGCCGGCTGTGGACGTTTACCTGAACGACTCGCCTGTGGCTGCGCTCACCAACGTGCAAGCAGGCAGAGCTAGCAACGTCGTCAAACTGCCAACTGGTGAACACAAAGTTCAGCTGCGGCGCGCAGGTCAGCTCGCACTCAACCTGCCTTTCTTCGAGAAGACCATCAAGGTTGGCACAAATGAGTGGGTTGAGGTAGTAGCGCTCGGTAACTTCGGCGGCGAGCCAGCCTTTGACATCAACACTTACAAGATGGACAACAGCTTCCCATATGGCAAGGCGAAAGTCCACTTGCTGCACGCCGCGCCAACAGCCGGCGCTGTAGACGTGCTGGTGAACGGTCAGACCACTATCCAGAGCGTCGCCTTTGGCGACTTCGCAAC
>JANWYI010000024.1:15746-31128 GCA_025055255.1 Anaerolineae bacterium
CCCAACAGCCGGCGCTGTAGACGTGCTGGTGAACGGTCAGACCACTATCCAGAGCGTCGCCTTTGGCGACTTCGCAACTGAAGCGTTGACGTTCGATCCGGGTATCACCAACATCGTGTTGACACGCGCAGGCGCGCGCACACCTGTGTTAGCGGCTCTAGTTGGCGACGCGGCTAACTACGGCGCGAATCTGACCTACACTGTGGTCGCCTTCGGCGATCCAATCAACAGCCGTCTAGCAGCTTTCCCGCGCACACATGACGGCAACATTCGCGTCGTTCATGCCTCGCCTGATGCACCTGCGGTGGACGTTTACGTAGACGGCAAGCGCGTTGTGGAGAACTTAGCCTTTACAAAGGCGAGCGGCTTCCTGAGCGTGCCAGCTGGTGCGCGCAAGGTAGCGATCCGTCCTGCTGGCGCTCCAGCCACGAGTGCACCCGTCTTTGAGACCGAAGTGAACGTCCCAAGCGGCGTCTCGGCAGAGGTAGTAGCACTAGGCAAGCTGGCTCAGAACTTCCAGCTGGGCGTCTTCCCAATTGACCGCAATCCGCTAGACGGCAGAGTGCGCGTCTACGTGATCCATGCCGCGCCAACTACTGGTGCAGTGGACGTCCTAGTGAATGGCGCACGCTTGCTGCAGAAGGTTGAATTCGGCAAGCACAACGCTCAGGCGCTAGACCTAAGACCGGCTGCCTATGACATCTATGTGACTGACAACGCGCGTCCGGGCTTCTACTTCGTCTCGTTGCCGAAAGTGAAGCTGGAAGCTGACACTATCTACACTGTGTTGGCAATCGGCGATCCAATCCGCAATGAGCCACTCGTGCTGACCAGCAAGCAGCGCTGAGTCGCTTAGTCCGTTAGTCTGAAAGAGCAATTGCCCTTCTTCAGCGCTGAAGAAGGGCAATTTGTTGTAACTAGCGCGGCTGAGCCTACCTGAATTAAGGATTTTGCGCTATATTTGCAGAAGTTTTTCACAGCACACTCGATTGGGAGAGATACCTCCATGGCGACTAATGCGCGCACATGGTTTTACAAAGAGCCAGAGCGCCGTCCTTACTACATTGAAGAGCGTGTCAACCATACGCTTTGGGCAATGCGCTTCAGCAACATCTACATGGACTGTGTCAGAGCCGAGCCGCCTTTCCTGATGGAAGGCAAATGGAACGACATCGCGCTCACAATGGAATGGGTGCCGAATACCTACTTGCGTCTGACTGCCAGCCAAGAAAACAAGACGCTTGTCAACGGCTTCTCGCAGATGCTGCAAATGCCGCCGCTCTTCAGCTATGTAGATGAGAACGGCACGTTTGTGGTCGAGTGGTGGCGCACAGAAGAGGGTCAAAAACGCCTTCAAGAGGTGCAGGGCAAGCCGAACTACACGCGCTTGAAGACCTACAAGAAGTGAGCGCCATGAGCGAACAAAGGCGCATCTTCGCCGTTGACCTAGCGCAAGACGTGCGTGTGGTAGCGGCAATGGCAGAGCATTTGACGCCGTACATCTATGAGGGCGAGCTGTACGGCATGCTGAGCGATCCAAGCCTGCCGCGTTTGACCATTGGCGGCATGCTGATGCGCCTTGCGCGCTTGAATGCCTTGCGCGACCAACTCTCGCCGACTCAACAAGCCTCTGTTGAGGCAGCAGAACGCAAATTTGATGAGGTGCGGCGCACTTGGGCAGTACATTACGAAGGAAAGCTGCAGCAGGAGCTGCGCGCACGCCTCACGGCATTGGAACAGTTTGCCAAAGACTGCGCTGAGAATCCTCGCGCCTGCGCTGACAACTATCCTTCAGCAATGGAAAAGCGAGTCATGTTAGAGCATCTGCGCGATGCTGCGCTTGAGATCAATGCGCTCAGTGAAGAGCTGAAAAGCAGGCTCATGGTGCTTGACAACGCCATCAGTCGCTGCGTCGAAAAAGGTGACTTTTGCTGGAGTGCAAATGTACAACCTGCCTATCCGCCGCAGAAGTTCTGGTTTCTCTACGCTGTGACGCGCAAGCCGCGTACAAAATAACACGCGCGGGAGTAATCTCAATGCCTAGAAATCTTTTCCAGGTCATTCTAGCTGAGTTCTTGGCGACCTTCACACTTGTCTTCATTGGCGTGAGTGCCGTTGCCTATCTGCTGCGCAGCCAGACAAGTACTGATGCAGGTATTGTCGTGGCGGCGTTGGCACATGGCTTCGCCGTAATCGCTCTGGCATATGCCTTCGGGCATGTCTCTGGTGCCCACGCTAATCCTGCTGTCTCGTTCGGCATGACGCTGGGCGGCAAGCTAAGTCCTGTCACCATGCTGATCTACTGGGCGGCGCAGTTCATCGGAGGAATTGCAGCAGCTGCCGTTGTGCTGTACCTGTTCGGTAACGACGCAACGCTCTTGGCAAAGCAACATGCGGCTACTGCGCTCGGCAACGACTTTCTGAAAATTGTGCTGGTGGAAGGCTTGCTGACTTTCTTTTTTGTCAGCACGATTTATCAGGCAGCAGGCATGGGCAGAGCGGGCAACCTCGCCGGCGTCCTGATTGGCATGACTTTGGCAGGTTGCATCCTTGCTGGCGGCTCATTGACAGGCGCAGCGCTCAATCCTGCGCGCTACCTTGCGCCGAGCCTTGTCGGCGGCGACCTGAGCAACCTAGTGCCATTCTTTGTTGGAACGCTAGGTGGTGGCGGCTTGGCAGGCTTGTTACACGGCGCACTGTTCAAAGGTGCGTGAGAATGAGTAGTGCGCACACTGAAAGTGCGCACTATCGGTCAACCACAAAGCAAAGTTCAAGCTCGGCAAGGCATGTGCGCTCTGGGTCGCTGTCAGGGTCGTTCAAACAGGCAGTGATGATGCTATCAGCGCGTGGACTAGCGTTCACTGCACTGTGTCCGATGCTGCGAAATGTGAAAACGAGCTGTTGCTGAGCATTTTAGCCGCTCAATCGCCTCACAGCAGCAGCGTGATTGGACTGGCTTGCCATCAGCACGTTGCCGCAGGCATTTTGAGGCGCTCAGCTGTTTGTGGGATATCCAAGACCTCATATTGCGCGAGCACACGCTCGACTTCGATCAGTTGGTCATCGCCGTTCAGCAAGCTATAATCTGATCGGTTACGCAAGCGCGCTCCACACGCTTTGCTTGCACAGTTTATGGAGTAGTACACAATGGATAAAGAGACGCTGATCAAGCACCTCAATCATGACCTTGCCCACGAGCTTTCCGCGATCATTCAATATCTCACCTACGCAGCAAAAGCCTACGGTCCGTATCGCCCGCAGCTGGCACAATTTTTCCTCAGCGAAGTGCCTGATGAACAGATGCACGCGCAGTATCTGGCTAACAAAATCGTGGCGCTAGGTGGCGAGCCAACAACCATACCAGCGCCTGTCAAGGAAGCCAAGACGAACCGCGAGATGCTGGAAGCTATCCTGGAGGCTGAATCAGATGCTGCACGGCGCTATGCGCAGCGCGCGCGCGAGGCAGAAGCCTTCGGCGACACGGGCATGATGGTGCAGCTGGAGAACATGGCGAGCGATGAAAGCAATCATCGTGACGAGACAGCGCGCATCCTGACTGATTGGAATGTCTGAGCGAAAGTGCCGTGTTAGCGCTGCGCTACACGGCACTGCACTCGGAACAGTTCTTGCGCGCTTGCCGACGAGCTGACTAGGTAGTGTCCACAGCTCTCAACTTGGATGAACGTTGCTAGGATATCAGGGTATTGACGCGCCCACTTGATAATCCACGGCGACCAAGACTGCACCTCAGGCGTGAAAACAGGCGCAATCCAATCTCGGTTTAAGCGCGCTTGTAACACCTGCTCATGCTGGCTACTGCTTTCAGCCGAGGCAATTGTTGAAACGCCGCTGCGCAGCAACAGTATAGTCAGCGCCGCCATAACGCCGACTGTCATGCCGACTGTTGCGGTGATCAAGAGCAATTGCAACGGTAAAAATGCCAACCACAGGCGATAGAGCGTCTGCACAGCACATCTGCCACTCTTTCAAGGCGTAGCTGTAGCGCTCGGAGCAGGCGCCTGCATCTGTGACTCAAGCGGGACGCGCAACGGCACGCTGCCCTGTGGGATGCGAATCCGACCTTCCTTGAGTGCTACACAGCGATAGCCATCAGGGCGCCGACCTGCTGCTGTGAAGTCTACAATGTAGCTGTACCAGTCATTCGGACGCAGCTCAATCTCTAGTGTCTGCCCGTCTGCCACGCGCTCACGGATCACTTCGCCTGTCCGTTCATTGGTCAGGCGAATAGCGATAGGTCCGCCACACTGCGAACGGTTTTCAAAGATGATCAACGCACGCCACGGCGCACAGGCACTCAACAAGACAAACAAGCTCAGTAGGCTAACGAGATGCAGCTTTTTCACAAATTCAGCCTCTTGAACAGCCGCTCTGGAATGTTGCGGATGATCAGCATGATTAGCATCCAGAAAGACGGCACGTAAATGACATCTTCGCCTTTGAGCATCGCTGCATAAATTCGCTTGCCAACTTGCGCAGGCTTAGCGAACAGCACATTTTTCTTCATGTGCGCGGTCATTGGCGTATCAACGAAGCCAGGCTTCACAGTCAGCACAGAGACGCCAACTTTTGCCAAGCGATTTCGCACTCCGCTCATGAAGAGCGCCACAGCGCCTTTTGCCGCGCCGTAGATGTAGTTGCTGGCACGTCCGCGCTCACCTGCCACAGAGCCAATCACAGCAAGGCAACCTTGCCGCTGTGCCTCAAAATGATTGGCGAGCAGCGTGATCAGCGAAATATAGCTGACCGCGTTTACATGAAACAGCTCTAACGTCGCTGTGACGCTCTGTTGCGCCGTTTTTTGGTCGCCTAGGACGCCGTGTGCGATCAGCGCTGCATCAATGCCGCCGAGCGCCGCTCGCGCCGCTGCAATTAGCGTCTCATGCGTGCTGAGATCGGCGAGATCAGCCACATAAGTTTCTACTTTTGCTGCGCCAAGCACGCGCAGGTCGTCGGCTATAGCCGCTAATTTCTCTGCGCTACGCGCTACAAGGAACAGCGAGGCGTTGTCGGCGGCAAAGCACCGACTGACTTCGTGTGCAATGGCAGACGTCGCGCCGATGATCAGAACTTTCATGTGACCGCCTTACTTGCCGCTGACAGCTTGCCCAGTGACACGCCGCCAGAAGCTGGATGAAAACTTGGGATCAATGTATTGGCTGAACTCGCGCCAATTCGGGAACGATGCCTCAAACATCTGCGGCGACATGCGCGCGTCTTTCGCTGGATAGAGCGCGCCGCCGCACTCGCGCACAATCTGATCGAGTCGATCCAGAAAGCGCAAGGTCGGCGCGCCGCGATAGGGAAAGTCGAGCGCTAGAGTGACGCCGGGACGTGGAAACGACAACATGCCCGGCGACTTGACGTCGCCAAAGACTTTCAGCACAGCTAGAAATGAGACAACGCCTGAAGCGCTGATTTGGCGCAGAATTTCCTTGATCGCGCTGCGATCATTGGCGTACGGCACTACGAATTGATACTGCAAAAAGCCCGCTTTGCCGTAGAGACGATTCCACTCGTTAATCGCGTCGAGCGGATAGAAGAACGGATCGTAAGGCACGATTTTGCGCTGCACTTTGGTCAGCAAGGCGTGGTAATAGACCTCATTAAAGACGCGCACAGTGTGCAGATTCAAGGCAAAAGACGGCAAGTCGAACGGCGCTGTCAGCAGCGTTTTGGGCACTGCGCTCTTATTTGGCACTCTAGCTACCCACGCATTGTTGCCACGAATGAAAATGCCGCGCCCTAGCTTGTCGCCGCCTGAGACACAGTCTACCCAAGCGACCGTGTATTCGTAATCCTTGTCTGAGTCTTCGCTGATGGCGAAAAACTCGTCAATATTGCCGAAGCGGATTTTCTCCTGCACGATGTAAGGTCCAGGGATGCGCCGCAGCTGGAACTCTGCCCATAGGATCACGCCCGTCAAGCCGAGTCCGCCGATGGTAGCGCGGTACAGCTCTGCATTTTCAGTTGGCGAGCAGACAAGGCGCGAGCCATCTGAGCGCAGCAGCTCAAAGCGCGTCACATGCCTGCCAAACGTGCCTGCCACATGGTGGTTCTTGCCGTGCACATCGTTAGCAATGGCGCCGCCGACTGAGACGTACTTAGTGCCTGGCGTCGTAGGCAGAAACCAGCCGCGCGGCACGATGTACTGCAGTAGGTCAGCAAACAGCACGCCGCTTTCGCAGCGAATCAGCCCGCGTTCTGCGTCAAAGGCGATGTAGCGGTTGAGCGGCGTGATATCCAGCAGCGTGCCATTTTCGTTCAGGCAGCTATCACCATAACTGCGCCCGTAGCCGTATGCCAGCACACTACCTTCAATCGCTTGTAGGTCAGGGAATGCGTCGCGCCAGTGGATTGGAATAACGCGCTGGTTACGCGCTTTTGGATAGTTTCCCCACGATTGATAGCTGCGGCTCAATGCTCAGTTCTCCTAGCGCTTGCTTTTACCGCGTTGCCTAGTATAGCGCACAGAGGGCATCTTGGCGATTGTGACCTAGCGCACAAAGTGCCATTGCCTAGCGATGCTCGACCTGATGTATTTTCGCAGCGTTGCCGTTCTACGATTGCAACACACTGAGCAATCATTCTAAGTCTTCTTAATGAATCTGTTATGCTGTTGAGACTCACAACAAGAGGTCGTTGCATTGTGCAAAAGATAGAATTGAATATGAATTTGGTTTTAGTTGAGAGGATCAGCTCATGCGCAAGTATGAGGCGCCGAAAGGTGCATTGATCAGCGGTCAATCAATGCAGGCAATTTTTCAGAGCATCGAATTCGACTCAATTCGTCCGCACGTGGAGGAAGTCTTTCAGGCTTATGGTCTACCAGTGACCATTGATCCGAACGAGTGGTATCCGCTGCAGCTCTATCACGATATCGCCAAGCGGCTCACCAGCGAGGAGCAAATCTCGATTGGCGTGCGCGTGATCAACGCGGCTCCTTTTCCACCTGAGATCGACTCAATCCAAAAGGCAATCGAGATGCTTATGGCAGCTCATCGTCTGCATCTGCGCAACATACCAGAAGACGACGGCTACAGCGACTACCAGTTTGATGACCACTGCATCACCTTCCGCGAGAAGACAACCATTCCTCACGACTTGCTGTATGGCTACATCTATGCCCTAGCGCATCGCTACAAAAAGCGCGGTCAAGCGCCTGTGGTGCGCCGCACTTACCTGAATCCTAGCGATCCAGACGCAGACGGCGCCATCTACCAGATTGAGTACTGACCAAGTCATAGTAAAGCAGCGCGCAGCACGCGAAGAAAGTTGCCACTCAGAATTGCTGCAATGTCTGAGTCGCTGTAGCCGCGCGCTGCGAGCAATGGCGCGAGGCTGAGCAAATCGGCAACCGTGTCCAGACCTTCAGGCGTGCTATCCGCACCAAATCCGCCGTCAAAATCCGTGCCAATGCCGACGTGCCGCGCTGAGCCTGCGATCTGGCAGATGTGATCGATCACTTCGGCTACGCGGCTGAGCGGCGCGTCAGCCTTGCGCAAAGGACACTCATCAGGTTCCCATAGAAAGCTGTTATATGGCACGACACCAATTACGCCGTCACGCTCAATCAGGCGACGGATCATCGCGTCGCTCAAGTGCCGATCTGAGTTGCGGAAATGGCGCGGATTGCTGTGACTGGCGATGATCTGTCCATCATAGCTATCCAGTGCCTCAAAGAACGCCTTCTCTGCCATGTGGCTGACGTCTAGCACGGCGCGGAAGCTCGCCATGACCTCCAGCAACTCGCGTCCTAGCTTGGTCAGACCTCCTGGCGCTGCTGTGCCGCCGCTGTAGCGCGTCTGGCTCCAAGCCAAGCCTACAATCCGCACGCCGCGCGCATACCACTCCTCAAAGGCTTTAGGCTCGCGGATTGGATCAGCGCCTTCCATTAACACCACTAAGCCGACCTTGTGCTGCTCAAACGGCACATCTGGTTGCCATGTGACAAGCACGCCCTCTAACTCACTCTTGTCGCGGATGAGCGCGATGTTCGGATGCGAGTCTGCTAACTCGTGATAGTAATCAAGCTGGCTCATGCCGATCTGATGTGCCTCAGCGGGCGTGCTGTATGCATGGCGCGACGGCAAGCTGTAAGGGCTACCTTTGGGATTGGCAAAAATTGTGGCAAAAATGACGGCTACACGACCGAGTAATGCCTCTGGCAAACCTGTCATGCATAAGCCTTCATGTTCAGCGATAGGCGTGCCTGCTTCCGCCTTCCGCTTGGCGTAGGCGCTCAAGCGGAAGTCACGGTCGTGGTCGCGCATGTTCCAAGCGAGGTCTTGGTGTGCGTCTACAATGATATAGGTCATTTCTTGGACTTCAGTTTGCTACGGTTGCCTCAATTAAGCCGCGCAACTCACTCAAATTCGGCGGATTGCCGCCACCTTGCCGCTCAGGGTAGATTTTTGTGCCGTTCAGAAAGACGGTCGGCGTGGCATTCACGCCGCGCTCAGTGGCAAGCCGAGCCGCAGTGCGGATAACCTCACTGGTTTTCTCAGAGCCCAAGCAAGCAGAGAATTTACCTGTGTCCAAGCCTAGTTTTTCCGCGCCTGAGACGCCGTAGCGCGCGTCGTTTGCTGCACTGCTGTACAGACTTGCCCAGTCGAAAAGCGCGTCGTGCATTTCCCAGAACTTGCCCTGCTCGCCTGCGCAGAGCGCCGTGCGCGCCATACCTTCTGACTGGAAACTGCCATACTGTGTGAGCGGGATGTAGACGAATTTAACGTCGCCGTTGAGAATCTTATCCTGAATATTGTCAAAGTAGTTGCGCTTATACTGTTGGCAAGCAGGGCAACTGAAGCTAGAGAACATCTCCATTGTTACTTTTGCCTCTGGATTGCCGATGAAGTAAAAGCCTTCAGGCGTTGTGCCGTAGTAGCCTTTCGAAGTGATCTCTGTGTACTTGGTCAGCAGGCTATCTGCGACTCGTGCATCTACAGGGCGCAATGAGATGACCAGAAAAATTCCAATCACGCCCAGCACAGCCACTGCAATCACTGCTAACAAGGTGAGCTGCTGCTGCCGACGGCGGCGCGTTAGCTCGGCGCGGCGTTCCCTGATCGATTTTTTCACAGGGATAGACGTCTTCGGCGCGTTCTTGGGCGTCTTTGATTTTGCAGTTGCCATAGATGAATAACCTTCGTCTCTCAAACGAATGTGGCGCTATAGTATAGCAGAAGCAAGCGCCTTTGGCACACAAGCTGCTCATAAATGACCGTTGACGGAATCAGCGCGCCGTGCTATATTATGCGCAAACAGCCGCCCGGGATAGCCAAGTGGTCTAAGGCAGCTGACTGTAAATCAGCCATTCGGTGGTTCGAATCCTCCTCCCGGGACAAGTGCCTGCACAGAAGCAGGCTTTATTTGTTTGCCGACTTGCCAAGCGCTGAGCAACGTGAAGCAACGACACTCAGTTGAGCTTGACACGAGGCTATCTGTGCTGATCCAGTCACTTTCTATGCTGATTTTGACGGCTTTATGCAGCAACTGCAATGGCGTGTGCTGATGTCAATGCTGACCGCTCAGCGACTGTTTGTGCGATTGGTGGGACGCAGCTGGTTTCACTTTTCAGACACAAAAAGGCTTGCTTTTGTGTGAAGAGCGACCGACACCACAATGGTAAACCTTGCCAATAGAGCAACGGTCAAGTTGCCGACCTGTGAGCTGCGACATATGTAGTGTAGTTTGACAGAGCAGTGCGCGGTACCGTTTTGTGGTCTAAGCCACACACTCGCTTTGTACTGAGTCGCTGTAGTTCCGTTAGCAGCGTTTACAGCACTTACAGTCAGGCTGCAGTGCATCCATTGTGCTCTGCCTTTAAGTTTTGCCTCTTGCTGCGATTTTTTTCGCAACTGTCAATGTCATTTGGTACAATCGGATACCGATAGCCCAAACTCAGAAAATAGTCTACGACGCCTATGGCAAGGGCGACTTAACTGCCTTTCGTTAGGGCGTCTTCCAATGTGTGCGTCCGCAGAAGACGCCAATGAAATGAACATTCAGTAGCTGGAACGGTTCGACTTCATGGCTCGACGCAGATCAACGCTCTACAGTCGGCGGCGGCAAAGGCGACAGTCGCGGCGTGCGCGCGAGCGGCGCTTCGAAATCATGGTCTATTTGCTGATCTTTGCTGTCTTTGCCACTGCCTACTTTATGCAGAACGTCTCGCCGACGTTCATTGCTGCAGCAGGCGGCGCTGTGCTGGTAGGCTCAGCCTTGTGGCAGACGGCGCGCGGTTGGCGTGTGAACATTTTCACGTGGCTTGGCGGTCTGTTTCTATTGGCAGCGGCTTTTCTGGCATCGCAAGGGCGCAGCGAGTTGCCTGGCGGCATGTTGCTGCCAATTGGCATCCTGATCGGCGTAGTGGCCGCCAGTGTCATAGATGGCGATCTATAGCCTTCACGGTCGCTCGTAGACGTAAAAGGCAACGCTGCTATCTTCAACTAGATAGACCGTGCGAAAGTAGCCGTTCGGATAGAGCTGCATCAGCCTTCGCAGATCGTCAAGGCGCGTTGCACCTGCAAAGATTGCAAACGGCTTGTCGCCTTCTATGTATCTATCGCCGTTGCGGTCATAAATGTAGTACGGTCTGCCAGTCATCAAGTAGCGCACCACAAGTGTGTTCTCAGCGCCTGTACCGAACGACTCAATCAGCAAGATTTGTCGCCCTTCGCGGTGCGCGCGCAGCATCTCACGCGCTAGTACGTTCGTCACTTGGTTGGGGAAATTTTTCAGACCCTTGCTCGTCGGCACGTAGACTGCCACGTAGTACCAGAAGTTGCCTAGACACACCAGAGAAGCGATACCGATCAGAAGCGCATTGTATGCCTTTGGCTGCTTCAGGTGCATTGCAAGCGTGTGTGCCACAAACAGCACGCCAACGCCAACCGTCAAGGCGAAGGCGCTGTCCGCGATCAGGTAGCGCTGGAAGTGTGGCGGCGACATTGAGAGCGTTGAACCAAGAAAGATCACGGCAAACAGCCAGCCCACAGGCAGTGACCACTTCGGATAGCGCCACATGATCCACAGCAACATGCTTGTGCCAATCAAGAAAAACGGCGTACCAACGACGCCAACCAAGCTGCCGCCACCGTAGTCATACCAGCCTGCTCCGTCGCCAAACCAGATCGTCGCCAAAAACGAGTTGCGCACTTGACTGACGAGATAGTCAAAGACATTTTCACCACTTGCAACTAAATTTCCGAAATGACCGCTGACAAAGATGTTGGTTACGGCGCGCGTCGTCAAGGGCTGACCATTTGCCAACAGATAGTAGTGGTGAGGTAGCAGGATAATGAAGGCTGCTGCAGGCAGGACTAATAGTTGCCGCCATTGGCGCACAATGATCGGACGCTCGCGCAACCACAGCCATATGATAAGTCCCAGCATAATGAAAGGGATAGCGCGTCCGCCGATGTAAAAAATCTGCGTCATGCCGAGCGCCATGCCGCTCAAGGCGAAGTCCACTGTTGAGCCGCGCCGCAAGCCACGAAAGAGCAAATAAAATGAAATGACGGCAAAGAGCGGATCGCCCGGCTGATTCAGGGCAAGGCGTCCAAACTGCACGTGGAACGACCACGACAACATGAATAGCGCGCTCACCAGTCCTAGGCGCCAGCCGCCTAGCTCTCTACCCAACAAGTACAGGAAAATGACTGTCAGCGTGCTAAAAATTGCCGCCCATAGCCGTGCTGCTGTCACAGTCGGACCGAACAGTCCAACAGCAAAGCCGATCAGGACTTGGTAGAGCCTCACCCATGAGAGCACACCCGGCGCAAACGGCGAGGTCAAAAAGTTTTGCCTAAGCAAGTCTACACCTTCTTTGGGAAACATTGCCTCGTCTTGATCGAAGAGCAATGGCACGCTCTCAAGGTTGACTGTGCGCATCAGTAGAGCGCTGACTAGCAACACAGCCAACAAAAGCCATTCCCAGCGCGTCAACGGCTGCGTATCAGGCTGACGGCTGCCAAACGGCACAGGCTTGACTGCCTGCACAAACGCAAGCAAGCCCAATGCCCACGTCAACAGCTGTTCACCTACGTAGACCAGTGGTGGCTCGTGTGCGCCGCGCCACGCTGTGAAAGCAATCAGACCTAACGAGAGCGCCATCCAGCGCCACCGAATGCCGAAAGGCTGCACTTGCTCAGGCGGCGTCACAGTCAGGATAGGCGCCAAAGCCAGACCTGTGCCATGCGCCGCGAAGAATACCATGCCCAAGCCAACGCCAAGCGTGCTGATTGCGCTACTCACGTATGGTGCATCCACTGGTGCGCCGCTCAACTGAACAGCGCCCGCATATAGTGCTGCTAAGCCGCCGAGCAAGAGCGCGATCTGTCCCCAGCGCGCTTGGCGCAACGTGCCGAGCCAGTTCAACAAGGTCAACAGCTGCGCTGCTCGATTGCTTTGCGCTCTAGCAAAAGCTGCAACAAGTAGACTAGCAAGACTCACGCCTAAAAAGGCAATCGGTACTTGTTCAATTGGCAAGATCGCAAGTGGCAGAAGGACGCTTGTCAATAGAATGCCGCCAAAAATGAGCCAACGCACTGGGACGCTCTCCCTTCGCTTATTGACCTCGCCACCACTTTAGCATACAATGTTCAGCAAGAAGCCCTTGTGCGGATTGCACAACGAAGACTCCCGTAAAATTATACAGGGTGGCTAAAGCAGCCATAGCGAGGGCTTTCTAAAATTCCGTTAGTTTCTTGCAAGAATACTTTTGGGAGACTGCTCGTGACTGATCAACAACATGCGATCAATGCCGTAGGGCAGCCTAGTCGTCCCGTGCCACTTCGCAATGGGCGCGCTGAGTGGCTACATCGTTGGTTGGAAGGTGAGACGCCCGACGCCGCATCGCTAGAGCAATATGGCTTTCAGGCACAGCAATACTACGCCGTTGTCCTCTACCGCCCAGCAATTTGCCACGATCACGCACTTGCGCAGGCTACCAACAGTGTTCAACTGGCGACTCTGCTGCAAGCAGAAGCCAATCGGCGCGGGATCAACGGTCCCGTCTTCGCCTATGATGATCGCACTACAGCGCTCTTTCATCCCGTTGAAGACCCACAGCAAACAACACGCCTGAAGCGCAAAACCGAGGAAATTCGCAAGCAACTTTCAATACGCTTGAACAACGTTGACGTTCACTGTGGCGTTGGACGCCCTGCCAGTGGCATGGACGGGCTGCGCCAATCTTTCCGTGAGGCAGAGCAAGCCTTGCGCGTTAGCGATGAACTGCAAATTCAAGCGCGTGCCACATTTTTCGGCAACTCTAGCTTGTTCATGCTTCTGCGCTCGCTCAAAAGCCCTGAAGAGCTAGAGCGCTTCTGCATGACGTGGCTAACTGACCTGATTACCTATGATGCGCGCCAACACAGCGACTTGCTAGAAACTTTACGCGCCTATTTTGCTAATAACGGCAACACGGCGCTAACTGCTAAAGAACTGCGCATTCATCGCAATACGCTTGCCTATCGGCTCAATCGTATTGCTCAGATCACGCGCCTTGACCTAGAAGATGCTGATGTGCGCTTGAATTTGCACCTTGCCCTGAAAGCCTATGAAGTGCTCACAGCACCAAGTTCTGTCTCGCTTTGAGTTAGACTGGGCATGACAAAGTTGCGTGTATGCAGCCGCTGCATGCACGCTGCAAAGGTCTAGAAAAATTTAGAGCGATCAAACTGTTCTAGCCTCAGTCCGCAGCATGAGGATTGAGGAGAACGATGCACGTGCTCAGCGCGCTTCATAAGTAAGTTGTCGCAGAGCTTGAGATAAGCGGCACGTGAGCGAACCTTGTGCCGCGAAGCAGCCATGCAGCAACAGTTGGCTGTGTGGCAGCGTAACCGACAATCAGATACAGTGTGCCGCTCCATGCGCATTCAGCAAGATCAAGATCAAGCGGCGGAGGCACAGGCGCGCTGAATGGATGCAAGTGGTGACGCTGATCAACTCTTGTCGAGCGCTTCGCAGTGTTTCAATGACAGCGACCATTGTGCCTCTGTCCATTGCGAAACAAGTTTGCGGCGTCGGCGCACAGTTCAGCACAGCGACGTAGTGCGTCACACGGCACACCTTGCCGCGCCACATGCCGCCAAGCAGTCCACAGATTTCGTTTGGCACGTTGTGCTGCGCTTCAGCCTGCAGCGCAGCCCATAACGCCGCAGGTAGATATAACGCTATGACTGGCAACGGAACTGCAGCTCGATCTCGCCAATGTGCAGCCAATCGCCGTCATTCAGCGGATAAGCGCCATTGACAGGCACGCGCACGCCGTTGACCAGTATGCCACGTTGACTGTATAAGTCGCGGATAGTGAAACGACCATCACTGTAGACGATCAGCGCGTGTGGACGCGAGACTGTCCGATCTGGATCAAACGGCGTCAGGTCAGCGTCCAGTGACTCAGGCGGATAGCCAAGCGCAGCATCAGCGCGTCCGATCAAAGCGCGCGTGTGGCGTAATCGAAAGACGCGCCCATTGCGTGCCACCAGCTGCGCGTTGATTGGCAGCGGCTCATTGCTGCCTTTGCCGCCTAGACGGCTCAGCACATTGGCAGAGAGCGCCGCACCGCTGCGCGTGGCATTTGGATTGACTGCCACAAGCTGCAGAATGGCATTTTCCTGCACGCCGACTTCAAACAGGCGCGCTTCGTCGCTGAGCGTCTGACGTTGGTAGGTCAGCTCATAGACACATGGCTCGCCATCAGCATCAGTGGTAGGTAACTGCAGCTCGCGCACTAAACCGTCAATCACTTGACGCACAGTAGCATCTAGCGAGACCTTCAGACGTATGTTCTGCTTGGTGCCTTCACGCATGTATTGTAAAGTGACGTTTGCAGGTAACATAGCGTTCACTGGTCTGTGAAAATCTTGCCAGGGTTTAGGATACCATTTGGATCGAATAGGTTCTTGATCTGGCGCATGAGATCGTAAGCAGCGCCGTACTGTGCAGCCATGAACTTGCGCTTGCCAATGCCAATGCCATGCTCGCCTGTGGCAGTGCCACCTAACATGATCGCGCGACGCACAATTTGATCATTAGCAGCTTCCACGCGAGCCAGCTCGGCTTCATCGCCGGGCGTATGAATCACATTAATGTGCAAGTTGCCATCGCCTGCGTGACCGAACTTATAGCCGATCAGGTTGTACTCTCGCAGTGTCGCGTCTGAGTACAGCACAATCTCAGGATAGCGCGAGATCGGCACAGCGACGTCAATGATCTTCTGCGCCTTGTTCGGATGTACGCGCACAAGCGACTCATAGGTATGATGACGGACTTCCCAGAGCTTGTTACGCGCCTCTGTGCCTTGTGCTGCCTCAAAGTGCGTGGCGCCGTTCTCGCGGCATAGCTCAAGAGCAAG
>JANWYI010000024.1:31227-32854 GCA_025055255.1 Anaerolineae bacterium
GAGCTTGTTACGCGCCTCTGTGCCTTGTGCTGCCTCAAAGTGCGTGGCGCCGTTCTCGCGGCATAGCTCAAGAGCAAACTGTAACTGTTCGCCTTCGCCGCTGCCGATGAACTCCATGATCACAGTCGGCGCTACGACGAACTGTGTGCCTTTGTCCCGATTTAAGGCACTGACAGTTTCCTTGTCTACAAACTCCAGCGCTGTTGGCTCTAAGCCAGCGCCAACAATTTCAACAACAGCGCGAATAGCATTCTCCACGCTTGGGAAAGCAGCAAGCACAGCGCTGTACTCGCTCGGAATCGGCGCTAGCTTAAGCGTAGCGCGCGTGATAATGCCCAACGTGCCTTCTGAGCCGATGAACAAGTGCAACAGACTGTAGCCTGCCGAGTTTTTGCGCGCGCGCGTGCCAACTTGAAGCACCTCGCCATCTGCTTTGACCACTTCGAGCGCCAGCACATTCTCGCGCGTCGCGCCATACTTGATGGTCTTGATGCCTGCTGCATTGGTAGCAATCATGCCGCCAATCGTGGCATTTGCGCCCGGCTCAGGCGTGAAGAAGAGTCCGTAGCGCGCCAACGCCTTGTTCAGCTCAAGGCGTGTGATGCCGGGCTGTACATCAGCTTGGAAGTCGTCCGGACGCACTTCGAGTAGCCGCGCCATGCGCGCAAAGTCCAGCATGATGCCGCCGTATACAGCAATCGAGTTACCCTCTAGACTTGTGCCGACGCCCCATGCTGTCACGGGCAGACGATTGGCATTGGCGTAGCGCAGGATCGCGCTGACTTCGACCGTTGTCTCAGGCAACAGGATGACATCTGGACGGCGCGGCGTGTGAAAAGACTGGTCGCGGGCATGCAGGTCGAGGTCAGCTTGGCGCGTTGAGAGGCGATCCGCACCAAGCAAGTTTTCGAAGAACGTCAGGTGTTCTGCTGAGAGCGTGTTAAACATAGTAGATGCAATCATGAAGTACCACCTTATAGATCAGGTAGCTAATTCTTTGGCAATTTGCATTACGTCGCTAATTGAGATCGGCTTAACAAGAAAATAGTCCACTTTGGGACTAATGCGCTCACGGTACTGCTCATTAGCAGTGATGACGATGATCTTTAGATTCGCCAGATGTGGCTGGCTACGGATGTAGTCAATGGCGCGAACACCGGGCGCCTCAGGCATTTCGATATCAAGCAGCAAAACGTCCGCACGGAAGTCTGGTGAGCGCAGCATGTCCATCAATGCAGCGCCATCACGTGCTTCAAGCACTTGAAAGCCTTGATGCTCCATTGCAGCACGATAGAGCAGCTGCAAGTCTCTGTCGTCTTCAGCAACCACAATAGTGACTGACATCAGCAGTTTCCCTGCCAGAGAGCGTTTTCTTGTGCTGCAAAGTGTAGCACAAAACGCGCTGATCAGCGCTCGACCAGTGGCTAGGAAAGCGTTTGAATTCAGACTAGCCCGTTAGACAGGTGTCTAGCGTTCACGGTATAGTAAAGTTCATGCGTGACAAAACTTTTGCCCGTCCGCCGCGCCTAAGACGCCGTCTGTTAAACGATCAGCCTGAGAGCGAGCGGCTTGCTAGACAGAGCACGATACCTCGTGCGGCGCGACGTCGCCTACGGCGCAACGTGCC
>JANWYI010000024.1:32953-39056 GCA_025055255.1 Anaerolineae bacterium
CACTGTTGAGCTTGGCTGGCCTCCGATGATGGTGCAAGTGACCGTGACTGAGCGCGAGCCAGTTCTGGTCTGGGAGCAGGCGAGTTTGCGCGTCTGGGTGGACGCACGTGGGCATGTGATGCAGTTGCGCCAAGATTTGCCGCATTTGCCGCGCGTTATCGTTGAGAAACCTTCGCGCACCCTGAACATCGGCGCTTGTCCGCTGCAAGGCACAGAAGAACTACTCGGTCCGGGCAGCTGCATTGACCTGAACACAGTCATCGGCGTGCTGCAGTTCAAAGCGCTCTATCCGAATGTAGACGAGTTAGTGTATGATTCGGTCAAAGGCTTGGGTTACCGCGACGGACGCGGCTGGATGTTCTGGTTCGGCGACGGTCGAGATATGCTGACTAAAATTGCTGTGTATAATGAAATTGTGCGGCAAGTCTATGAACGGCGCGGTCGGCGTTTTCTGGAGGTAAACGTGAGCAATCCTGACGCGCCGTACTACAGTGTGGCACGCTGAGGATATAAGCAAGATGGGCGAACTGGTCGTCGGCATTGATGTTGGCACAACCAAGATTTGCACATTAGTCGGTGAGGTGCGCGCCGACGATATCCATGTGATTGGCTTAGGTGTAGAGCCTTCACGCGGCATGAGAAAAGGCGTGGTCAACGATGTGAGCGAGCTGACAGCGCGCATTTCTGCCTCAGTTCACAAGGCAGAGCGCAGCAGCGGCTACGAGATCGGACGTGCTTTCGTCAGCGTGGCAGGCGCACATATTGATTCGCGCAATTCACGTGGTGTCGTCGGCATCAGTGGCTCACGCGGCGTGCAAATTGCCGATCTTGAGCGCGCCATGGAGGCGGCGCGCGCCATTGCCTTGCCGCACAATCGTGAAGTGCTACACATTATTCCGCGCAGCTATACGCTTGATGGACAAGACGGCATTCGCAGTCCGCTTGGAATGCACGGCTTTCGCCTTGAGGTCGAGGCGCACATCGTGACCGCAGCCAGCAGCAGTCTGCAAAACCTGCAAAAGTGCATCGAAGGCGCTGGAGTCTATGTGGATCGCTTCATTTTGAATCCGCTTGCCTCAGGCGAGGTCGTGCTGAGCGATGCTGAGCGCGAGATGGGCGTCTTGGTGATAGACATCGGCGGCGGCACAACCGATCTGGCAGTCTTCATTGAAGGTACAGTCTGGCATACAGCTGTGATCAGCGTTGGCGGCTGGCATGTGACGAATGACATCGCACAAGGCTTGCACTTGCCTTATGAAATCGCCGAGGCAGTCAAGATCGAGTACGGTCATGCTGATCCGAGCGCAGTTGATCCATCAGATGTCTTTGTGGTACAGCCATTTGGCGAGGAGCACATGAGCCGCGTGCTGCGCGCTGACTTAGCGGCAATTATTCAACCGCGTATCGAAGAACTATTCCAGCTTGTGTTGCGCGAGATTAAACACAGCGCTTATGACGGCTTGCTCTCGGCAGGCGCTGTGTTGACAGGCGGCAGCGCACAGCTGCCGGGCATCAAGAAGGTCGCTGCGGATGTGTTGAAAATGCCCGTGCGCATCGCACGACCGGAGCGCGTCAGCGGCATGGCTGACCAGCTGCGCAATCCGTCTTATAGCACCAGCGTCGGCTTGCTGCGGCTTGGCTTGATCATGGAGCGCGAGGATGAGCGACGCGGACGCGCCGCGCGGCACAGTGGCTTCCGCGTGCGCAGCGAAGGCGCTAACGGCAGCACAGGCAAGCGCCGTGCATCCACTCTGGGCAAATTTTTCAGTGGCATGATGAAGCGCCTGCTGCCTGAGGATGAAAACTAGCATGAACAAATTGCGCATTTCCGCTCTGATGCTTCTGGGTCTGCTCACAATTGCAGGACTGTCTCTCGCGCCATTGCCGAATGTAGTTGCTCAAGAAAGTGCCACGCCGACTGCCACGCCAACAATTGTCACACCTGAGGACGCCCTCAGACGTGCCGAAGAGGTCGCTCAAAGCGCTCAAAATGCTCTAGAGACAGTCTCGCGGATGCTGAGCTTTCTTGAGGTGGCAGGCGCCATCGCAGGCATTGTCTTAGCGCTTGCCACCACAGTTGGCGCAGGCGCATTTGTGTACATCTCTAGGCGCATCCAAAGAACCTTGAAAGATGCAGAGCAACTGCGCGAGAGTTCAGAGCAAATGTTGCGCACAATTGAACAACGCGGCGAGAGAGCGACGCGCGCCGCAACTTTGTTGCAAATTGGTGTGCAACAGATGATGGCACACAACATGAATGCAGCGCTCCAGACCTTTGAAGAGGCGCACACGCTCGATCCTGATAATCGCGCTGTTAACTACTATCTAGGCGAGCTGTATAGTCAAAACAACGACCCAGAGCGCGCCATTCCGCTGCTGCGCACTAGCGCCGACGAATTTCCACAAGCAGAGGCAGCCTTAGGCTACGCGCTGCGCCTGCAGGCAAGTCGCCAGAACGATCCAAATTTGCGCAATCAGCTCTATGCACAAGCGGAACAGCATTTTCTGCGAGCGCTAGAGCGCGATAAGCAAGCGCGCGACATCAACGGCGCCTCGTTCTGGGCAACGCTAGGTGGTCTGTATCGGCGACAAGGACGGCTTGACGACGCAATCCGCGCCTATGAAGAGGCTTCGCGCGTCACACCACACAGCTCTTATCCACTCAACAATCTAGCGATGCTCTATTTGATGAAAGGCGACCTTGAAAAGGCGAGTGAAACCTTTCGTAGGTCTCTACGGATTGCGACGCGTTTGGTAGATGGCGATCCATTCGATCACTGGGCGCGTTTTGACCTGATCACGGCTCATGCAGCGATGCGTAACTACGATGCAGCCGAGGCACAATTCGAACTTTTGGCAGAAAGTCCGCCCGTTGTTGGCGCGCTGGAGTCGTTTCTGAGCGGCTTAGAGGCGCTCCAGAAATCAGCGTATGGAAACACACGCACTGCGCAGCTTATCGAGCGCGTCAAGGCGTTGATTGATCAGCAGCGCGGCGCTCAGCCTGCTCAAGACCATTCGTAAAGTAGTGCAGCTGCAGCGGCAATGCTTGCCGTCTCAGCACGCATGACGCGCCTGCCAAGCGTGACAATCTTGCAGCCTGCTGCGCGCGCTGCTTCAGCCTCTTCAGGCGTGAAGCCGCCTTCCGCACCGATAAACAGCGCCACGCGCGGCACTTTATCGCCGTTTACTGCGCGATAGTCGCGCACAGCATCGCGCAGCGTGTAGCCCGTTGCCTCTTCCCATGCGAAGATGGCGAGATCAAAGGCGCTCAGACGCGCGAATGCCTGCGGCAAGGTATGAATCTCGTCAATCGGCGGCAAAATGCCGCGCCCTGCCAACTCAGCCGCCTCGATCACGATGCGCTGCCAGCGCGCGCGCTTAATCTCACTGGCGCCCTCGGCGATCACGCGCGCCGTGTGCATCGGCACAAAGCGGCTGACGCCGATCTCAGTGCCTTTTTCCAGCGCCCACTCGAAACGGTCTTTCTTGAGCAAACTGTGAAAAAGTGTCAAGTGTAGCCGCGGCTCGCCGACGCAAGGACGCGGATCGCCGAGCTGTACGGTCACGTCGTCACGATGGATGTCAGCGATTG
Organism: Anaerolineae bacterium; assembly: GCA_025055255.1. GTDB lineage: Bacteria > Chloroflexota > Anaerolineae > Aggregatilineales > UBA2796 > CP2-2F. The sequence goes on from JANWYI010000024.1 coordinate 36,546, forward strand.
TGGCGTCGTACTCTGTACCCTCGCCATCAAAAAGCGTGATGACCTCGCCAATCCGCATGCGCAGCACATTGCGCACCTGATGAGCGAGCTGTTCTGGTAGGCTGATGTATTCGCTGTGCAATTGTTGTGGTGGTAGATAGAAGCGATGCATAGCTACTACTCCTCAAACAGTGAACGCGGCTGAGCGCTTGGTCTCAGCGGCTCAGGCGGGTAAGGCAAGCCCTGTAGCACTTCGAGGAACGCCTCAGGCGTCTCAGGCAGTGGCTGCGCATAGGTTGAGAGAATTGCGAGATTGCCTTCGCTGTTTGGCAAGGCGAAAACTGGGATGCCTTGCGCGTGTGCGTAGCGCGCTGCGTGTAGCGCGCCGCTCTCAGCAGGCGCCTCCACGATCAAAACGGCGCGGCATAAGGCGACAATCAGGCGATTGCGCAACACGAGCCAGTCAGGGCGTACGATCTGGTCAGGTGCATACTCAGAGAGCAAGAAGCCGTTGCGCTGTAGCTGCGCGGCTATGTCGGCATGTTCAGGCGGATACACGCGCAGAATGCCACTGCCCAGCACAGCGCCGCTGTAGCCACGTGCCTGCACAGCCGCTCGGTGAGCTGTAATGTCTACGCCGCGCGCTAAGCCGCTGATCACTGCCCAGCCGCGCTCAGCAAGGTAAGCTGACCACTCAGCTGTTTGACGCACGGTTGCCGCGCTCGGTTCACGCGTGCCAACAATAGCGACACAGCGCGTCGGCTCTGGCAGAGCTGTGCCACGCCAAAAGACTATCAGCGGACGACTCTCAAGGCGCGTAAATGCCAACGGATAGTCTGCTTCGTACCACAGAGCGTAGCGGACGCCTTCCGCGCGCCAATGCGCTAGGTCATCGGCAAGGCGTGCTACGTCCATTTGAACTAGGTTGCGCTTCACCTGTGCGCTCACGCCGCGTAAGAGCGCTAACTGCTCAGGCTTGGCTGCCAACACACCTTGCGGCGAGCCAAAAGTCGCCAGCAGTCGCACAGCGGTCTGCCAACCGACGCCTTCGGTCAAAGCGAGCGCTGTAGCCGCGAGTCGCTCTGCGATCACGCTCTCTAGCTCTCAAAAGCGTTACGCCGAGCGCCAAAGCCAATAGAACGGCGCGGCTGCAGGTCAGCCCCGGTTGCCAGCTGATTAGAGAGGCTGTTGACTGATTGGCGCAACACTTCCAGCGAGACCGTTGTCTGGCGATTGTGCGCCGCCAACATGCGCGCATACAGCGCAACCTCGCGCACAAAGGCGCCTGTCTGCCCGACAAGCTGAGGCAAAACCGCTCGATGCTCATCCTGCCACTGATGACCCATGTAACGGACAAGCATCTGCTCCGCTTGCGCGATGTCTTGGATCAGCGGCACATGAATGATGCGATCTACTCTGCCCGGTCGCTTGGCGATGCGCTCATCAATCACTTCAGGATAGTTCGTGGTCGCTAGGAGCATGGCGCCGCGCGGATTGTTAGGCGACTCCAAGCCGTCTAGCACGTTCAAGATTTGTGCTTTGTCGTCTTTGCGCAGGTAAACGTCAATTTCCTCGACGATCAGCAGCACAGGATGTTGCGCCTCTGCCACGACGTTCAAAGCATGATGCACTTTGCGGAACGAGGCGCCGTCATCATCTGCGCCAGAGACGTACACGACCACGCGCCGTTGCGCAAGGGCGAGTTTTGCCACAGCTGCGCATAGAGTCGTCTTGCCTGTGCCGGGCGGTCCGACCAAGAGCAACTTACGGAACGGCGCTAGACCTAGCTGCTTGTAGATGTTGACGCCTTCGCTAAAAAAAGCCTCCATGTCGGCACGCAGGTCGTTCTTCAGACTCTCAGGCAGGATCACGTCCTTCCAGTCCACAGTCGGCTTGAAGGACTCGTGTGCGCCGCCAATGATGTAGACGTTCTGGCTACGCTCCAAGTGGCGCGCTGCATTTGAGCAAGCCTGCTCAAAGGCTGCCCACGCCTCTAAGCGGTCTGTCGGCAACACGACGACTGCCACAATGCCTTTGTCATCATCCTCATAGTAGGATGAGACGTAAATCGCTTCGAAGCGCTCGCCTGCCTGCTCAAAACGGAAACGGAAGGCGCCGACTGACTCATCTAGCACAGGACGACGATTAGGCAAGCGATAGTCGCTGATCGGCACAACGTACGGACACTCTATGCGCTGATAGCCTAAGTAGCGCGTCTTAGCGCGCAGCTTGCGCCCTTCACTTAGGCGCTTTAGAGCGCGATGGTTGCTGCAGTTTTCAGTCGCCCATAGCGCCATACACGGCGTGTCGCCAAAGTGCTGCTGCCAGTAGTCCACTGCCCAGCGCACCAGTATCTCATAGCGCAGCTTTCGCGGCGCACCAATTGTCGAGTCGTCCGCGCGCGAGCCGCTCAGAAAACGCCGCAAGTCGCTCAGTTCACTTCTCGCCATGCTTTTTGCCAAACCCATCTAGACGTTTTATGCTTGAAAAGCTACAACGTCTACTTCGCTTGAGAGTATATTGGCAATTTTA
>JANWYI010000024.1:39155-52003 GCA_025055255.1 Anaerolineae bacterium
TTTGCCAAACCCATCTAGACGTTTTATGCTTGAAAAGCTACAACGTCTACTTCGCTTGAGAGTATATTGGCAATTTTAGCCGAAAGTTTGGCATTTCAGTAGTGCTGAACCATTTTGAAGCGCGTCCAAAGGAATGGACAGGGTTGATAAGCGAGGCAAAGAGTGCGTTCCAGCTAGACACGATCTATCTAGGCGATAGTCGTGTTATTCTGCCAATGTTGCCTGAGAACTCGATTGCTTGCAGCATCTGGTCGCCGCCGTATCACGTCGGCAAGCCTTATGAAGTAGATATGGACTATGAAGCGTGGCGGACGCTGCTACGGACAGTTATTCATGAGCATTATCGTATTTTGCAACCGGGCGGCTTCATGATCATCAACATTGCCGACATCCTAACCTTCAAAGACCCCACGATGCCGCGTATCATGGCTGAGAACAAGAGCAGCAAGCGTTGTCCTGTCACGCGGGAGCAAATTTTGCAGGCAATGGCAGAACATCCCGACTACAGCCGTCAAAAAATTGCCAAGCTGCTCGGCTGTAGTGAGCAGACCGTTCAGCAGCGCTTGCAAGGCAATAATGTGCGCGGCGGCAAGTATGCACCACAGACTCGTGTTCATCTTGTGGGCGGAATGCTGGAAGCAATGGCTCTAGAAGCCTCACTTTATCTGTACGATAGGCGCATCTGGGTCAAAGATGCTGCGTGGGAAAATTCGCAGTGGCACTCAAGCTCTTACCGTGCTGTGGATGAGTTTGAGTACCTCTACATTTTCTGGAAGCCCGGCGTCACCACAGTAGACCGCACACGCCTGACTCAAGAAGAATGGACAAGCTGGGGCTCACGGGCAGTTTGGCACATTCCATCAGTGCGAGCTAACGATGATCATCCTGCGAAGTTCCCACTGGAATTGCCGCGCCGCCTGATTCGGCTGTTCACTAAGCCGCAAGACGTTATCCTAGATTGCTTCATCGGCAGCGGCACGACCGCTGTAGCCGCAATTTTAGAAGGCAGACGCTATGTCAGCATTGAGATCGAGCCGCGCTACGTCCAATTGGCGAGGTCAGTATGTGCGCAGGCTCATCAAGTTGCTGCTCACAGTCAGCTCACGCTGGATTTTGCTGCGCTGCGCCCGTCAAAGCGTCGGCGTGCCACAAAAAAGCTACCCTGTAACGACGCCGTGCGTTAAAATGCGCCCTGTTTAAGCCGAAAAACAGGACACTATGACCGAACAAGAGTCGATTTTAGTCATTGGGCATCGCAACCCTGATATGGACGCGATTGCCTCTGCAATCGGCTACGCATGGCTGCTGAGCGCCTTGCACAGCACGCCATACGTCGCTGCGCGCACGGGCGAGGTCAATGCGCAGACTGCCTTTGCTCTCGCGCGCTTTGGCGTTGAGCCGCCACTCCTAGTGCCAGACGTCTACGGACGCGTCGGCGATTTGATCGAGCGACTTGAGGCACTGCGGCGCGGCGAGACGCTCCTTGCAGCCATACAGCGGATCGCCGCTACGCGCCATCCTGTGCCAATTGTGGACGCCGACTCAAAGCCGCTCGGCTTGCTCTCTGGCGAGGCGCTTTTCGCCAGCCTTGCAGCTGCGCTCAGCTCTACTTCTGTGTTAGAACTAGCGCGCAGCCTTGATCAGAAAGTCGAGAGCGTGCTGGATACCAACAGCATCACGTTGCGGGCTAACGAGCGCATCCGCGATGTATTAGGTCAGGTGCTGCGCGCCACGCAAGATGAGTTCCTTGTGGTGGATGAACAGAACACTTACATCGGCTTAGTGCGCAAATCGGCGCTCTTAGCGCCGCCACGCCGCAAGGTCGTGATCGTTGACCACAACGAGCCACAGCAGTCAGTGCCGGGCATTGAGGACGCTGAGCTGTTGGAAGTGCTGGATCATCATCGGCTCGGCAACATGCCAACAGCCATGCCGATCCGTTTCCGTGTAGAGCCAGTCGGCAGCTGCTCCACATTGGTCGCAGAGACGGCTTTTGAGCATGAGCTGAGTCTGCCTGAGCCAATGGCAGGCTTGCTGCTGTGCGGCATTCTCTCAGACACGCTTGTGTTGCGCTCGCCAACGACCACGCCACGCGATGAGCGCGCTGCACTGCGCCTCGCTGAAATGGCGAGGCTAGTTGATGGACAAGATCGGCGCGAGGTGATCGAGGTACTTGGACGCGATCTGCTCGCTGCAGGCGCAGGTCTAGGTGAGCGCCGCGCTGAGGACGTGATCAAGGCTGATCTCAAGTTCTATGAGACGAACGGCTTGTCAGCGGGCATTGCGCAGGTCGAGGTGACATCGTTCAGCGAGTTGACGCCGCGCCTTGCCGACCTGACAGGCGCATTACAGACGCTCTTAGAGACGAATAAGTTGGCAATTGCTATGTTACTGGTCACAGATGTGGTGCGCGGCAACAGTCGGCTTGTGGTAGTTGGTCAGGAACGCTTGATCGCCGCGCTGCCGTATCCGCGCCTTGATGACGGCACGCTAGACGCGCGCGGCGTGGTCTCGCGTAAGAAACAACTGTTGCCGACCGTCTTAGCAGCGCTTTCACAGGCGATCTGATGTTGGAAGGCTTAGCATTCCGTGCGTGTCTGCGAGCTGACGCTGAGGCTGTGTGGCGCGCTTGCTTTCCGCAGTTGCCGTCAGCCTACATTCACGAGATGTTGGCGCGTGCCGAGTCTGTGTGGCGAAATGGACGCGGCGCAGGCGTTGTGGCGTGCTTGGACGATCAAATTGTCGGCTTCGGACAAGTGACGCTTTGGGCGCGCACAGCCGAGATCAGCGACCTGAGCGTGACCGAGTCGCAGCGTGGACGCGGCATCGGCACAGCCTTGCTCAAGCATCTGATCAGGCTCGGCGCGGCGCAACGGAATGTGATTGAAATCGGCGTGGCACAGCGTAACGTGCGCGCACATGCGCTTTATCAGCGGCTCGGCTTTCGCCATGAGCGCACGCTTTTGCTAGATTTAGGGCAGGGCGTTGAGCCTGTCCACTATTTAACGCTATCAGTTGACCAGTTGACTGAGCATTTCTGATGAAAGTCCACCTGAAGACGCTCGGTTGCCGCTTGAACCAGAGCGAGATGGATAGTTTGGCGCGCCAATTCCTTGCGCGTGGTGACGCGCTGACCGACTCACCTGCTGAGGCAGACCTGATGGTCGTCAACACCTGTGCCGTGACGCAAGAGGCAGTCCGCAGCAGCCGACAGAGCATCTACCGTCTACATCGTGCCAATCCAGAGGCAAAGATCGCTGTGACGGGCTGCTATGCGCACCTTGCGCCTGAGGCAGTCCGTCAAATGGGAGGCGTGGCATACGTTGTGGACAATCACGCCAAAGAGTCGCTCGTCTCAATTGTCACAGGCGAGCCAGTAGCCTCGCTACAGCCGTTTGACCTTGAGCCAATTGCGCGGCAAGCCTTGATCGGCGCAGGCGGAAAGACGCGCGCCTTCCTAAAGGTGCAAGATGGCTGTGATCGGCATTGCACTTTCTGCATCACGCGAATCGCGCGCGGCAAAGGCAGAAGTCGCCCAATTGCGGACGTGGTGGCTGAGGCACAGATGCTCACAGCGCACGGCTACCGCGAGCTCGTGCTGACAGGCGTGCATCTGGGCAGCTATGGACACGATCTCGGTCAACGTGACGGACTGTTGCACTTGTTGCGCGCCTTGCTCAGCGACACTGACGCGCCGCGCATTCGTCTGTCCTCGCTAGAGCCATGGGACCTGCCGCGCGATCTGTTCAGCTTGTGGGAAAACAGGCGTCTGTGCCGTCACTTGCACTTGCCGCTACAGAGCGGCTGTGACGCCACGCTCAAGCGCATGGTACGCCGCACGACTCAAGCGTCGTTCCGCGCGCTGGTCGCCGAAATACGCGCCGTCATGCCTGATGCAGCCATTGCTACAGACGTGATCGTCGGCTTTCCGGGCGAGACAGATGAAGAGTTCGCTGTCAGCCGTGCTTTCATTGAAGAGATGGACTTCGCAGGGCTGCACGTCTTCCGCTACAGTTTGCGCGAAGGCACGGCTGCTGCGCGAATGCCGAATCAGGTGCCAGAGTCGGTCAAACGTGCGCGCGCCGACGTTTTGATCGCGCTCAGCGCGCAGTGTGCGCGCCGCTTTGCTGAGCGCTTCATCGGTCAGCGCCGAGCTGTGCTTTGGGAAGCAGTCAGCGGCGCGACTCAGCACGGTTTCATCAACAACGGTTACACTGATAACTTCTTGCGCGTGCGCTGCATTGTGCCGCACGTCTTGAGCAATCTGCTCACAGACGTGCAGCTGGTCGGCTTTGCCGATGATGAGACGCTGAGCGCAGCGCTAGAAGCCGCTGAGTTGGCTCAAGTCAGCGCGTCCGCGCGCTAAGTCAGTGATGTACTGCAATAGCGCAAGGCGGTTCTCACGCACGGCAATGTTCTCGTCCATTACAAGCACTTTGTCAAAGAACGTCGTGATGTACGGCACGAGGTCGCTGAAAACGCTCAAGAAAGCGTCCACGTTTGCGTCAGCACTAAGCGCGGCGTGTGCGCGCTGCGCTGCGCTGTAAAGCGCTTGCGACTCGGCAGGCGTCAGCGACTCAGGCTGGAGCGTGTAGCGCGGCTTATCGCGCGTGATGCGCGCGCAACGTGCGAACGAGTCGAGAATTGTGTTCCATTCTGGTTTAGTGACCCAGCTTACCAGCTCGCGTCCGCCTTGCAAAGCACGATACGGCTTGTCGCCTTGTTCACGTAGCACAGCAAGGACAACATCATGCGGCAAGCCGTGCTCATCGCGCAGCAAATTCTCTAGGCGACCGATGATGAACTGCTGGACTTGCTCTAGCACGCTTGGCTCAACTGGCACAGGTTGCTGCGCGGCGAAGATTGGCAAGAGCTCGGTCAGGCTGACGCTCAGCTGATGCTTGATCATGATCTGCACGACGCCAAGCGCAGCGCGCCGTAGCGCAAATGGATCAGCACTGGCAGTTGGCGCTAAGCCAACAGCAAACAAGCCAACTAAGCTGTCCAGACGGTCTGCTAGTGCCAAGAGCGCGCCTGCTTTGCTCTCAGGTAATTGATCGCCTGCGCTACGCGGCAAGTAGCCCTCGAAAATTGCCTGTGCCACAGCTGCAGGCTTGCCTTCGCGCAGCGCATATTCGCGTCCCATGACGCCTTCGAGCGCCGTCATCTCAACGACCATCTGTGTGCCTTGATCAGCTTTGGCGAGCGCAGCCGCCTGCGCTGCGATCTCTAGATCGTCGGCTGAGAGACCGAGCAGCTGACTGAGCGGCTGCACATAGCGCGTCAGGCGCATGTTTTTATCGTAAAGCGAGCCGAGTTTCTCTTGAAAAGTCATCGTCTTCAGGCGATGAGCGCGCTCAGCCAATGGACGCTTCAAGTCTTCCCTGAAGAAGAAGTCAGCATCAGCAAAGCGCGCGTTCAGCACGTGCTGATTGCCTTGAATCACTTCCTCAAGGAACTGATCGTCGCCGTTGCGCACAGCGATGAAATACGGCATTAAGTTGCCGCTTGAGTCCTCAACGGCAAAGTAACGCTGCTTGTGACGCATGACCGTGATCAGCACCTCGCGCGGCAAGGCGAGGAAGCGCTCAGGGAAAGTGCCGCGCAGCGCCGTTGGTTGCTCGACCAAGTTCACCACTTCGTCCAGCAGACCTTCGTCCTGCAGCAATTTGCCGCCAACCTGTGCCGCGAGCTGCTCTGCTTGCGCGCGGATGACGCTGCGGCGCTCAGCAGGGTCTACCAAAATGCCTTCGCGGCGCATGACCGCAAAGTACTCAGCAGGCGTGCTGATCATCAACCTAAGCGAGCCTTTTGGTCGCGTGCCGCGCGTGTAAGGTGCGCTCCATACATCAGCGTAGCTGAATGTGACTGGCACGTCGCCGAATAGCGCTAGGAACCAGCGTATCGGACGTGAAAAAGCAACGCCGCTGCTGTTCCAGCGCATGGACTCAGCGAACTTGATGCTGCTGATCAAGCTCGGCAAGCTCTCACACAGCACCTCAAGCGCTGACCTGCCTTTGATCTGTACAGATGCCGCTGCATATGTGCCGCCTTCAATCTGCATCGGTTTGAGCAGGGCAGGGTCAATGCCTTGCTTGCGCGCAAAGCCGAGCGCGGCTTGCGTCGGCTTGCCTTCGGCGTCAAAGGCGATGTTAGCAGCCGGTCCGCGCACAAGGCGCTCTTCATCGGGCTGGCTAGGCGCGAGGTTGCGCACGAGGACGACCAAGCGGCGCGGAGTGCCGTAAATCTCGACGCCGTCATGCAGAAGGCGCAATGACGCTAACCACTCAGGCGTCGCCGTTCGCAAGTGCGCCAAAGCATGATCAAGGTCAGCTGCTGGTAACTCCTCCGTGCCAATCTCTAACAGGAAGTCAGCAGGCGACTCAGGCGCTTTGAGCGTCGCCGTGTTGATCGGCTTTTCTTTCTCTGCATAGCGCCAACTCTTGCCGATGTGCTGCAACGGATAGCCGAGCTGCTCGCGTTGCGCAAGGTACGCTTTTGCCACGTTGCGGCTCATAGCTGCCATACGGCGGAAGTATGCAGCGCGCTCTGTGACGCCAATCGCTCCGCGCGTATCCAGCACGTTGAACAAATGGCTGCACTTCAGCACATAATCGTAGGCAGGCGCGACCAAGCCATGCTCAAGCGCGCGCGCATGTTCACGCTCGTAGGCGTCGTAGACCTGTTTGAGTGACTCGACATCCGCCACGTCAAAATAGTAGCGGCAATGCTCAATTTCGCTCTGCAGGAAGATATCGCGGTAAGTGATGTCATCCATCCATTGGATGTCCCAGACAGCGTCGCGCCCTTGCAAAGCTAGGACAATGCGCTCAATGCCGTAGGTGATCTCAACGCTGATCGGATCAAGGCGCATGCCGCCGCTCTGCTGGAAGTAAGTGAACTGTGTGATCTCTTGCCCGTCTAGCCAAACTTCCCAGCCCAAGCCCCAAGCGCCCAGCGCTGGAGACTTCCAGTTATCCTCAACGAAGCGGACATCATGGCGGCGCAGATCAATGCCGAGCGCCTCTAAACTTTGCAGGTAAAGCTCCTGCGGATTGCCCGGATCAGGCTTCAGGATGACCTGATACTGGTAATAGCTCTGCATGCGGTTTGGATTTTCGCCATAGCGTCCGTCATCAGGGCGCACGCTCGGCTCAACATAGGCGACGCGCCACGGCTCACTGCCCAGCACGCGCAGGAAAGTGGCAGGATTGCCTGTGCCTGCGCCGACTTGCACGTTATGCGGTTGCCAGAGCAGGCAGCCTTGCTCTGCCCAGAACTGGTGCAGCGCCATGATCACGGCTTGAAAATGCTTCGAATGGCTAGTCATAGGAGATTCCTGACTGAGTCTGGTTTGTGAGATAAGTCAGGGCTGAATTATAGCACGCGCTCACAGAGCAGAGCGCGTGCTGAGCGCTGTATGCGCGCTGAACCTACCAACTCGGCACATCGCCTACTACGTCTTTGCGCAGCGCGGTCGTCTCAGTATCGGTCACCCAGAAAGTGGCAAGCCAGTAGGTCAATTGGCGGAACGGTTCAGGTGGCAAGCGGCAAGCCGCATTGACTTGGTGCATGCCGAAAGCATAAATGCGCGCAAAACCTTCATGGACGCTCACCACGAGGTAATCGCGCTCCCAGCGTTTAGCAGTCCAGAGGACGCTTGTGCCAGTGCGCCGCCGAATTAGGTCGAGGAAGCGCTTGCGCTGTGTATCAGCAATGGCGCCAAAAGTGAAGTGTGCTGCGATCATGCCGCCGTAGACAAAATCTGCCTCAAAGGTGCCATCAATGCCGTGCAGATCAATATTCAAGCTGGCTGACTCATCCTGTGCCTTGAACTGAGCGAAGCCGCGTCGGGCGCGTTTGCCAGGCGGCGGCTCAAAGGTAGCAGAAGAGAGCAAAGGCGGATTAGGAAAGCGACGGCTCAGTTCTTCATCAAGATCAAGTTTGCCAATAAAAAACTGTTGTAATAGATGCGGCACGCCGCTCTGAATGCTTTGGCGGCTTTCAGAGGCTTCTGTTTGCAGGCGCTTGCGGTCTTCGTTGCGGATGCGCGCAGTGGTTTCCCGCGCAATGCGGATCAGCTCCTCGACAGGCATTCCGCTGACGGAATCAGGCTCTTCCATCGGCTGGCGCGAGGTAGTTGCGCCAGAGAGATCCATTCGGTCGGACATAGCAATACATCCTTATCCGTCTATAGCTCGATGCTACAGATTGTAGCGCAGTTTGTGCTGTTTTGGTGCGCTAGCGCGGCACGATGTGCATCCATAAGCCATTTTTGGCTTGTAAAGTGCCTCCCACAGCTAACTCGACTTGATGTCCGCGTTTGAGGCGCGGTGCAAAGCGTGCCGCTAACATGCTCAGCAGGACGTGCATTTCTAGTAGCGCAAAGTTGTTGCCGATGCAGATGCGCTGCCCTGCTGCGAAGGGATGAAAGGCAAACGGATGACGTGCAGCTTCTTGCTCTGGCAAGAATCGGTCAGGATCGTAGCGCGACGGTTCATGCCAGAAATCTGGATGGCGATGAGTGCAGTAAGGCATTAGGATGATCTGAGCACCAGCTTGAATGGTCTGCCCTGCCATCCTATCTTCCTCTACTACGTCGCGCACGTAGAGCGGCGCCGGCGGATAGAGCCGCATAGTCTCTTTCAAGACTTGAAGCGTGTAAGGCAGTTGTTTCAGCGTCTCTACAGTTGGCGTGCCAGAGCCGAGCACCTGATCAATCTCAGCATGCAGCTTTGCCTCTACTTCTGGCTCGCTCGCCAATGCATACCAAGCGAAGGCGAGTCCACGCGCGGTTGTCTCGTGTCCTGCGAAGAACATGGTGATTGCTTCTTCGCGGATCAGGTCATCAGGTATTGGCGCACCTGTCTCCTCATCGCGTGCTAACATCAGCTTGCTGAGCATGTCATTCGGATAGTTCTCCACAGGCAAGGCACGCCGCTCGGCGATCAGGCTATCAATGTAGGCGTGAATGCGCGCTCGTGTTTCGCGGTAGAGTCGGTTGCGCTTGGTCGGTACCCAGAGCGGAAAACTGAAAGGCTTTATCTGAGTATCGGCAAGGAAAGCGACCAGAAAATCCACGTCGTGAGTTGTTCGGCGCACTTCTGACTCTTGAGTTGTGCCGAAGAGCGTGCGCACGATAATGGCGGCTGTCAGGCGCATCATCTCTTCAATCATCTCAATTGGCTCGCCTTGCGCAGCGAGTCTTTCCCAGTGCTGGCAGAGCTTCTGCGCCTCACTGATGAAAATGGGCAGGTATTGTTCAATGCCACGCGGCGTGAAAAATGGCGAGAGCAGGCGTCTTTGGCGCTTCCATAGGTCGCCTGTGCTGACTATCAGAGAGTTGCCAAGCAGTAACTTGCGCGCTTTTTCAAAACTCGCCCGCTTATCATACTTGTTACGATGCGTTACGTTCACTTGTTGCACATGGTCAGGATGCACCACGAGATAAGAGACGTTTCTACCGATTTGAATGCGGACAAGATCGCCGTACTCACGCCACAGATCGTAGAAAAAGTACAATGTGCCTTTTCGTCCGATCTCGCGGAGCGCCTTGACTAGGAAAGGGCTATAAAAACCTGCTGACACGTTCTGAACTGCCATTCTGACCTCACTTTTCAGCGCTTATGCCTGACGTGGCACGATGTGCATCCACACGCCTGTGCGCGCGCCAAGTGTGCCGAATAGCTCAAGCTCAAGCTGATGTCCGGGCTGGCGGCGTGGCGCGAATTGTGCCGCCAACATGCTCAGCAGGACGTGCATTTCCAGCAATGAGAAGTTGTTGCCGATGCAAATACGCTGCCCTGCGGCAAACGGATGGAAGGCATACGGATGACGCGCTGCCTCTTGTTCGGGCGAGAAACGCTCTGGATCATAGCGCAGTGGCTCGCGCCAAAAGTCAGGATGACGGTGCGTGCAGAAAGGCGTTAGCATGATTCGTGTGCCTGCCTTGATTGGCTCGCCTGTCAGCACGTCATCTTCTACAGCGTCGCGCGCGTAGAATGGTGCCGGAGGATAGAGTCGCAAGGTCTCTTTCAGGACTTGGAGCGTGTAGGGCATTTCCTTGAGTTTCTCGACCGTTGGATCGCTGTCACCAATGACACGATCAATTTCGTCATGCAGCTTAGCAGCAACCTCTGGCTCGCCTGCCAGTGCATACCACGCGAAGGCAAGACCACGAGCCGTTGTCTCATGCCCTGCGAAATACATCGTGATTGCCTCGTCAAGGACGAGATCATCAGACATGGGCGCGCCTGTCTCTTCATCGCGTGCCAAGAGTAGCTTGCTGAGCATGTCATTCGGATAGTCCTCTACAGGCATGGCGCGTCGCTGAGCGATCAATTTCCTGACAAAAGCATGCGTCCGTGCGCGCGCCTTCAGGTAAGTGCGATTACGCGACGTTGGTACCCACAAAGGCAACCTGATCGGACTCATCTGCACAAAGGCTACGAAGCTGATCATGTAGTCTACGTCGTGAGCCGTGTCGCAGATTTCGCGCTCATCGGTCAGGCTGAAGAGCGCGCGCAGGATAATCCGAGCAGTGAGCTGCATCATCTCATTAATCATCTCAACAGGCTCACCGCGTGTGGCGAGCTGTTCCCAGCGCTTGCGCGTCCGCTGTGCCTCGCTGATGAAGATTGGCAGGAACTGCTCGATGCTGCGTGGCGTGAAGTACGGCGAGAGCAGCCGCCGCTGACGGCGCCATGCGTCGCCTGTGCTAGTCACTAGCCCATTGCCGAGCAAAAACCGACGCACGTCATCGTAGCTAGCGCGTTTGTCGTACTTGGCACGATGTGTGACGGTCAGATGCTGTACATGATCGGGATGAACGGCGAGGTAAAAGCGATTGCGACCCATCTCAACACGAACCAGATCGCCGTACTCGCGCCACAGGTCGTAGAAAAAGTTCAGCAAGCCTTTCTGGCTCATCCTGCGAGCTGCTTTGAGATAGAAAGGGCTACGGAAGGCTCCTGCTGTGCTCCGAACTGTCATAGCTTGATCCTGAATATTTGCGTCTGAAACTGCCAGCTGTACGCTTGATAAGCCGTTACGCGGATTGAACAACAGATATCGTAGCAAGCCATTACAGGTGTGACGTTGACGCTCGTCGGAGGCGTTTCTGATGCAGCATCCAAGTTTCTACAGCGACAGCATCAGGGAACTTCGTATGGCTCATTGCTGGCTACTGTAACGCTGCACTGTTGCCGTGTCAAGTTTTGTAGGATTGAGACTGCTGAGAGCAGCAGAGGCAACGCTTGCCTCACCTTTGTGCATTTGAGCGCCTTGAAGTCAGATAGCGCTGAGTGCCATAGAACTCGGCGTGCCTGCTCAGACACTTGCCAAATCTGGAAGTGCTTGACAAAGTCTCGGGCGCATGTTACGCTGAAAGCTCAACAAGTCTGCTTTGAAACTGCACGAGAACGAGTTAAAGCCGTATCAAAGTTGCTGCGACGTCTCTACGCCCAACTGCCTCCTTTTGCGCGCCCTGATCATCCGATCATGCGCTACCTATTGCTGCGCGAAGGGCGACGCATGTCGCGTGGCTCGGCTGTTGTGCGCGGCTTGGGCATCGCTTTCATAGTAGCACTCTTGCCGCTAGGCGGCTGGCTGGTCGCCACGCGCTTTGGCACTCAGCCGATTGAGGTTGACAATCGCTTTGACGCGATCTATCGCACGCTTTACTGGGCATTGGTGGCGCTGCAAGTGCTGATGCGCATTTCTGCCATGAGCGCAACTATCGGCGTGATCGCAGCGGAAGAGCGCCAACAGACGTGGGACACGCTCAAGATCACAACCGAAGGCGCGCTGCTGACCATGAAAGCGCGCTGGGCAGCTGCTTTTTACCGTCTGTTGCCAGTTTTGATCATCTTGACGCTTGCACGCGTGCTCTTCATCTTGATTGCGCTCTACGATCTGACCACTTTTCAAGGCAAGTACATTGACATTCTGCTTGGTGGCACTGTGCCGCTTGGCGAGCCGCACCTTTCAAAAGACCTTGCCGAGTCGGTAGGCGTAACTGCAGGCGTAATCATCGCTGCGCTAGGCATGACCGCTGCGCTCATTGCGCCGTTCACTGCGCTCGCTTTTGACGCGGCTATCGGTCTGCTCGTCGGCACAGCAGCGCGCAGCCGCTTTGCAGGCATTTTAGGACAGCTCGGTCTGGTGCTGGCGCGTTTGATCATCACAGGATGGGCACTCTGGGTCGGCGCTTCAGCGCTCAGTCTGAGTCCGTTCAGCTCTGTAGGTTTCGTCCTAGGGAGCGCGCCATCTGTATCGCTCTCAGGATGGCTAGGTGCCTTTTTTGGCGTGGCGGAAGGCGATCTCGGTTTGACCATGCTGCACTTTCCGTACGTAGGGCGCATGTGGGCAGACTACGACTATGGTGTGTTTATTGGCGTGGCGTTTTTAGGCTATGTGCTGCTACAAGCGGCATTGGCGAACGCGATTGTCGGCATGGCGGCGCGGCGCGCAGCGCGTCCAGAGCGTCTCTAAGCGTTGACCTCACAAACTGATCACAACCTTGCGACCTCGATGCAAAATTCAGCGAAATTCATGTAAGCTACATGTGTTAGTTGCTGTGTTCGCAAAGTAAAGTGAGTTTGCTCCAATGTCCATCAGTCTTGACCCGCACGTTGCTGAACGCATTCTATTCTTGCGCTACATTGCGCCTGTCAATCCTGAAGTAGACATGGCAACTGCCATGCAAGCTATTGCAGAGTTCTATCGGCAAGTTCAGCGTGAATTTTTTGTGATTGCCGATGTCCGTGAGTTTGAGATTACTTTTGATACGTTAGTCGAAGGACTCGACCTCATACGTCGTCAGCTAGCTGGTGTGCCAGTGCGCATGA
>JANWYI010000025.1:0-27963 GCA_025055255.1 Anaerolineae bacterium
AGCGTAGTGCGGTACGCAGCTTTGCTGATCATCCTAGTTTTGCTGATAGCTGCAGCGCCTGTGTCCGCGCAGGACGCACCTGACTGCACGCGCCCAGTCACTCAGGATGACGTGAATCGCGTCTCGCGCAACCTGTATTGCCCTGTCTGCGAGAACTTGCCGTTGAAAGACTGCATGACCGAAGCCTGCGAGCGTTGGCGCGACCAAGTCCGTGAGCTGCTCGCCTGCGGCGCAACTGATCAGGAAGTGCGTGAGTATTTCGTAACGCGCTTCGGTCAGATTGCTGTTGGCATGCCAACTGATCCGACGCTGCAATTTTTCACTGTTGCCTTGCCGCTGCTCTTGATCGGCGCCTTTGGCGTCCTGATTGCGCTTACCTTATGGCGTTGGCGCGCGCAGCGGACTGAGTCGGCGCTGAAAGCTGAGGCAACAGCAGACGATCCGTATCGCGCTGCGTTGGAGCGCGAGCTAGACGAGCGTTTTTAAGCTATGAGCGAACCCAAGCGTCGTCATAGTCCGCTGACAGCGCTGCTGTTCGTCGCTGTGCCGCTCATGATTGTGATTGGACTTGGCGCTGCGCTTGTGCAAAGCGATCAAGGTCAGCTGAGCAGCGGCATGGCGCCGACCTTCCGCTTGCCGCTTTACAATGGCGACGTCTTTGACCTGAGCGAGCAGCGCGGCAAGGTCGTGCTGATCAACTTTTGGGCAAGTTGGTGCGGTCCGTGCCGCTCAGAGGCAGCTGAGCTGAACGCCGTCTGGGATACTTTCCGCAATCAGGACTTCGCTATGGTCGGCATAGGTTACCTTGATAACGAGCGCGACGCACGCGCTTTTCTTGCCGAGTTCGGCGTGGAATATCCCACAGGTCACGATGATCGCAGCGTGATCGCACGCGCCTATCGCATTCGCGGCGTGCCAGAGACATTCCTAATCAATCGGCGTGGCGAGATCGCGCACGTCATTATCGCGCCAACCACGATCAACGTCTTGCGTCCGCTGATTGAGCAACTGTTGGCAGAGGACGCGCAACCGTGAGCGCAGGCGGCTACCTTCTGCTGATCTTTTTCGGCGCGATTGCTCTGCTGGTCATCCTGCTGCCGCTGTTGAGCAAGCGCCAGACGGCGCGGAGCGACTTTGAGGTCGAGTTTGGCAAAATGCCGCTTGTCCAACAGCTTGCCCAAGAGCGTGAGGCAGTCCTGCAGGCGTTGCGCGACCTCGAATTTGACTACCAAACTGGCAAACTTGCCCAGTCTGACTATTTGCCGCAGCGTGAGGCGTTGTTAGCGCGCGGCGCACAGCTCCTGCGGCAGCTTGAGCAGGAGCGCGAGAGAGCGCTTGAGGACGCTATCCGCGCTGCACGCCAATCAAAAGAGACCTGACTTGTATGCCCTCACTGACCATTTTTCGCCTCGCTTTCAGCGCTTTCGCCCTGCTGATCCTCAGCGCGTGCAGCGGCTTGGCAGGCGAGCCGCTGATCGTCCGCACAGTGCCGTTGCCAACTGTCACGCCGACTCCGATCCCTGATCTGGGCAGACCGCCTGCTCGCGTTGACCTTGCGCGCGGCGCTGCTATCTTTGGCGATGCACAAGGCTGTGCGCAGTGTCACGGCGTGGCAGGTCAATGGGACGGACCGTCTGCAGCGGCATTTGTCTGCAAACCGCGCCTCGCTGATCCTGAAAATCGCGGCAAGACGCCTCTAGCATGGTTCGGTTTGACGACAAATGGCAACAATGGCGCGGTCACCTGCCTGATGCCGCCATGGCGTGCGCGCCTTGATGAGCAGGCACGTTGGGATGTCGTCAGCTTTGCTTACAGCTTGCGCTACACGCCTGAGCAGCTCGTGCGCGGCGGACAAGTTTGGGAGTCGCGCTGCGCCGCTTGCCACGGCGCTGTCGGCAAAGGCGATGCAACCATGCCTGACCTCACTGAGCCTGCTTACCTGATCGCCAAAAGCGACGTCGCGCTCTTTCAGGCGCTCACGAACGGTATTCCGAAGGCGCCGAATCACGTTTTCACTGATTTGAGCGAGGCAGACCGTTACGCTGTGGTCGCTTTTTTGCGCGCCTTGTCATGGGACTCAGCAGATATCCTACTGCGTCCGCCTGAAGAGCGCGTCGCTTACGTTGCTGCGCTGAGCGCGCCGCCTGCTGCGACTGAAGAGCCAACTCCTTCGCCTAGTCCAACAGCAGTCGCCGCTGTGCAGACGTTCACAGTGCGTGGCGCTGTGCGCGCCGATCCGCCGTTGGCTGAAGGTCAGCTGATCACCTTGCGCGTAATCGCGCTTGGCGTGCACAGTCCGCGTGAGCTTGCCAGCTATCAGACAACTATTCGCGCTGACCAGACTTTTGAGTTTGACGCAGTGCTGAAACAGCGCGGCGCTGTCTACGTTGCCAGTGCAGAGTATGACGGCGTGCTACAATTCAGTTCGCCGCTTTTGCTCAGTGAAGACACGCCTGCATTGACGCTCGATCTGCCACTTTTCCCAGTCAGCGCCGACTCATCAGACGTTGTGGTCGAGCTGCAGCGCCTGTTCGTAGACGTGATTGCGCCCAATCGTGCGCTGATTCAAGGCGCAGCGCGCATCCGCAACACAGGCAGGCGCGTTCTTCTCACAGATCAGCGCGCTGAAGACGGTCAACGCATTTCCTTGACCTTTGAGTTGCCCGTCGGCGCCACAGCTGTGCGGCTTGCCGCTGAGTCAGCGGCGCGTTTCCGCGTCCAAGCTGCTGGGTCGCCGCAGCCGCGCATTGTCGGCATTGCGCCGTTGCTGCCGTCAGAAGTCGCTCTGCTGCAGTTCAGCTATGAGTTGCCTTTCGCTGCTGCGAACATCTTGATCAATCAGCCCAATCGCTATCGCGTCAACGCTCTGATCGTGAATGTGCCGCAGGCGAGCGGCGCGCAGATCAACGATCCGCGCTTCAGCAAAGATGAGCCTGTAGCGCTAGAAAGTGGCAGTTACGATACATACGTCTTGCGCGAGCCGTTAGCGGCGAACGCTAACATCACAATCAGCGTAGCGCTAGGCGCTATGAGCGCTTCCATAGCCGATCCTGCTCTGGTCATTCTAGTTGTCAGCATCCTCGTCTTACTGCTCGGCACAGCAGGCGCGATCTGGTGGTTGAATCGGCGCGACCAGACCGTCACAGCGTCTCAGGACGACGTCGCAAAGCTGATCGCGCAGATCGCCGCACTTGATGAGCAATTTGAGCGCGGTGAGTTGAGTGCTGAGGCATATCAAACGCAGCGCAACGCACTTAAGGCGCGTCTCGCGCGCCTAAGCAACTTACCGTCTGTGAGAAAAGAGTGAATTACAATCATGCGCACTAATCGCAGAGATAACATGCCACGTCCGCAGGCTGAGAGTCCGAAAACGCCTAAGACGCCAATTGACTGGCGACGGCTATTCAGCTACCTCGCACCACATCGCGCACGCCTAGCAATTGCCGTGTTCAGCTTGCTCTTCGCCACTGGACTCGGCTTGGTCTTCCCACTGGTGATCGCTGATCTGCTCGCCGCTGTGCTGGCAGAGCAAGGTTACGCAGCGCTCAACGCGCTCACGCTGACCTTGATCGGCTTGTTCTTTGCACAGGCGTTCTTTACCTTTGTGCAGAACTACAATCTGGCTTACATTGGCGAGAAGATCGTCTTTCGGCTGCGCAATCAGCTCTACGCGCACATTCAGCGCCTCTCACTAGAGTTTTTCGTCCTGCGGCGCGTCGGCGAGATACTCTCGCGCCTGAGCAGCGACGTGAACCTTGTGCGCACGCTGCTCACCACCAACATCACCTCGCTTTTGAGCAACGTGCTGACGCTGCTCGGCTCAATCGTGATCGTCTTTGTGCTGAATCCTGCTTTGACGCTCTTCATCCTTGTGCTGATCCCAGCGCTGTTTGCCGTTGCCATCGTTTTTGGCAGACCGCTGCAGCGGCTCTCCACGCGCTATCAAGATGAACTGGCTGCCGCCACTGCGGACGCGCAAGAAGCCATTCAAGGCGTGCGGATCGTCAAGAGCTTTGTACGCGAGGACTACGAAATCGCGCGCTACTACCGTGGCACTGAGAAGACCTTCAAAACGGCGCTGCACTTGACGCTATATCGGTCTGCCTTCGGCGCGCTGATGGCATTTCTCGGCTTCGGCTCGTTAGCGGCAATTCTGTGGTTTGGCGGACGCGAGGTGATCGAAGGTCGGCTGACCTTGCCTGTGATCAGCAGCTTTTTGATCTACGGCGTCTCGATTGCGGCGACACTAGGTGGCTTGGCAGGCTTCTATGCTGAGCTGCGCAGCACTCTAGGCGGCGTGCGGCGCGTCTTTGAGGCGCTCGACACGCAGCCGACCGTCCTAGACGCGCCTGATGCAGTCAGCATTGACACAGCCAAAGGTCACATCAAGTTCGAGAACGTCTCATTTGCCTATGAAGATGGCGTCGAAGTGCTGAAAGACGTCTCGTTCGAAGTCGCTGCAGGTGAGATTGTCGCGCTAGTCGGTCCGAGCGGCAGCGGCAAAACGACCATTGTCAATCTAATTCCGCGCTTCTATGATCCAAGCGCAGGCGCCATCTACCTCGACGGTCACGACATCCGCAGCCTTACGCAAGCCAGCTTGCGCGCTCAAATCGGCATTGTGCCACAAGAGACCACGCTTTTCAGCGGCACGATCCGTGAGAATATCCTCTACGGTCGCCTAGACGCGGATGAAGCAGCCGTGATCGAAGCAGCAAGGGCAGCTAATGCCCACGATTTCATCATGGCGCTGCCGAAAGGCTACGATACCGAAGTAGGCGAGCGCGGCGTGAAGCTGAGCGGCGGTCAGCGCCAACGCGTGGCAATTGCGCGCGCTATCTTAAAAAATCCGCGCATTTTGCTGCTGGACGAAGCGACCAGCTCGCTAGATAATGAGTCGGAGCGTCTAGTGCAAGAAGCGCTAGATCGGCTGATGCAAGGGCGCACCACGTTGATCGTGGCACATCGGCTCAGCACGATTAAGATCGCCAGTCGAATCATTGTGCTAGAAAGCGGCAAGATCGTCGAGATGGGAACACATGACCAGCTCATGGCGCTAGATGGTCTATATGCGCGGCTCTACAACATGCAGTTCCGTCTGCCAGAGCAGACAGCTGCGCTGCTCTCGGACGTGCCAGACATGACAGACGGCATTGCGGCGAGCGAGAGTCAGCGCCTAAGCACGCCACGCGTTAGCCTGCTGGGCAACTTAGGTAGGCGCGCTAAGACCGAGTAAGAACAGTCCGTCAAGCATCTGCCAAATTAGCTGAAGTTGGTTATTCTTAAGCCGTGCAGTGACCACTGAACGAGGCTCAGAGGCATATGGCAAAAATTCTTGTAGTCGAAGATGTCCCTGATACACGGCAAATGATGGTTGATCTGCTCGAAAATTTAGGACATGCAGTCCTTGAGGCGCGCGACGGCGTGGAAGGCGTGCGCATGGCGCTCTCAGATCGCCCTGACCTAATTCTACTCGATTTGATGATGCCGACTGCCTCAGGCGACTCAGCGCTGAGCTTCATGCGCGGCACGCCGAACCTGCGCGATATTCCGATCATCGTTGTCTCAGCACACCCTGATGTAGAGCAGATTGCCACGCAGCTTGGCGCCAACGGCTGGCTTGCTAAGCCGATTCGGTATGATGAGCTGCGCCGCCGCATTAATCAGGTGCTCTCTCAAACCTCTGCCAACTCCAGCAACGGCTGAGCGCGCTGTACAACATCGCCCGCGCTGCACAGCAGGCGCACCACACGACCATCGTGCGGCGCGGTCACTCGAATTTCCATCTTCATCGCCTCAAGGATCACGAGCGGTTGTCCACGCTTGACCATCTCGCCTTCAGAGACCAAAACGCGCACAACCTGCCCGTGCATACTGGCGCTCAAGCTGGCGGCGCCGCTCTCAGCTGCTTTGCGACGTGCGCTCGGCTTGGCAAGGCTGAGTCTGAACGACTGGCTGTTCAGCGCAATGTGAAAGGCGTCTCCATCGCGTGCGACGTACGCTGTCAGCACCTGATCGCCCAGTCTGAAGACCAACTCGCCGCCTGCTGCGCGTACGAGATCGATCAAGTAAGTGCGCTCGCCAATGCGGACGCGGAAGCTCTCACCGTCGCGCTCAGCGCGCACGCTGTGGACAACCTGCGCGTGTTCAAAGCGAAATTCCATTGCGCTACGCTCCTACGCGGAAGTTATCAGGACGAGACCATGGGCTAAATGGATCGGACTGAGCAGGCGCAGCATTGAGCGCAGGCGCGCCGCTCTGCAAGAGCTGACTGAGCGCAGCCGCGATCAGGACAGCATCAGGCAGAGGCGGACTAGGCGGTTGCCAGGCGGCGAAGGCGCGCTCGATCAAGGTTGTAGTTGTCTCACCGCGCTGGAAGTCAGGATGTGCTAAGACATCGCGCAGGAAGGCAATGTTCGTGGTGACGCCAAGGATCACATAAGCGGCGAGCGCGGCGTCCAGACGGCGAATTGCCTCTGGGCGCGTGCGCGCGTGCGCGATCAACTTGGCGATCATCGGATCGTAGTGAATGGTGATTGAGTCGCCTGCCCGCACGCCGCTATCCACGCGGATGTTCGGTGCGCTCGGCGGCACGACGCACAGCAGGTCGCCTGTGGACGGCAAGAAGTTGTTAGCAGGGTCTTCGGCGTAGATACGGCACTCAATGGCATGTCCGCGCTGGTAGAGGTCAGCTTGACGGAACGGCAACGGCTCGCCTGCGGCGATGCGCAGCTGCAGCTGCACAAGGTCAACATCTGCGATTGCCTCAGTGACGGGATGCTCAACCTGAAGGCGCGTGTTCATCTCAAGGAAGAAGAATTCGCCTGTGTGCGCGTCCACGATGAACTCAACAGTGCCTGCATTGGTGTAACTTACGCTCTGTGCGGCGCGCAGCGCAGCCTGACACATGGCGTCGCGCAGCTCAGGGCGCGACTCAAGGTACGGCGAGGGCGACTCTTCGATGATTTTCTGGTGACGGCGCTGAATGGAACATTCGCGCTCAAACAGATGCACCATGTTGCCGTGCTGATCGGCGAGAATCTGCACTTCAATGTGCCGCGCCGACTCAATGTAGCGCTCTAGGAACAAGCGATTATCGGCAAACGCTTTGCCTGCCTCGCGCGAGGACGCCTCAAGCGCCTCTGGCAGCTCTGCGCTGTTGCGCACCACGCGCATACCTTTGCCGCCGCCACCTGCTGCTGCTTTGACCAAGAGCGGATAGCCAAGTTGCTCAGCAGCGCGCAGAAAGTCTTCCTGTAAACCGTTTCCAGCGTAGCTGGGCAGTGTCGGCACGCCTGCGGCGCGCACACGCGCCAATGCTTCCGTCTTCAAGCCCATAGCGCGAATTGCCTCTGGACTTGGACCGACGAATGTCAAGCCTGCGTCGCGCACCATCTGAGCAAAAGCCGCATTCTCGGAGAGAAAGCCAAAGCCGGGATGGACTGCCTGACAATGCGTTTGACGGGCTGCCTCTACAATTCGGTCAGCGCGTAGATACGAGTCGCTCGGCGGCGCTGAGCCGATCAAGACAGCGCGATCAGCCAGTTGGACAGCTAGTGAGCCTGCGTCTGCCTCAGAATAGACCACAACTGTCTCAATGCCGAGTTCGCGGCACGCGCGGATGATCCGCACAGCGATCTCGCCGCGATTGGCGATCAACACTCGCTTGAACATAGCTAGTCTCCTGTGGCAGACGCAGCAGTGACGCTTTCAGCGGCATGTGCAGCAGGCGACTCAGCTTTGGGCGCAGCATCGGCAAAGGTGATGACGCGGAATGACTCGGCATATTCGATCTCTAAGCCTTTGGCGCGCTCAGCTGCCCAGGCTTTGATACTCTCTGTTGGATCCCAATTGCCCATCTGACTCTTGTGCGCTTTGAGCGCGGCGATCTTCAGGTCAATCGTGCTCGTAATGTCAACATAGGTCTGATTCGCGCCGCGTTCCCACGTGATGACGTACACTTTGTAGACCTTGTGCGCACTCAAGCCTTCCTCAGCCAGCTCCTCAAACAAATTTGGCTGACCAGCAGCTGGAAAGACAGCGTCAATGGCGGCAAGTGCTGCGGCGCGATGATCAGGATGATTGATGTAGCCATCGCCTGACCACAGTTCCTGCGGATCGCCGCAGACTACGGTATCAGGCTTGAAACGCCGAATTTCGCGCACTAACTTCTTGCGCAAAGCGATAGTCGGCTCTAGCAAGCCGTCTGGCTCGCGTAGAAAGACCACCTCTTGTACGCCAATGATAGCAGCGGCTTCGCGTTGCTCTGCCTCACGGATTTCAGCAGCGCGCGCTCTGGTCATGCCTGCCTCTGCAATGCCGACATCACCACTGGTGCAGAGCACATAGCAAACTTGTGCGCCTTCGCGTATCCAGCGCGCCACTGTGCCTGCGCATGAGAACTCGATGTCATCAGGATGAGCAGCAATGACCATAGCCCGTTTGGGGACGTAAAGACGTGCCATAGGCGACTCAGAAGCTCCTTTGTGCGGTCTTAAAATAGAACAAGGCTATCAACTGATGCGAAAAGCAGCGCGTGCAGCGGCTACTTCGCTCATGCCAATATATAGGCGAATTTCGTAGTTGCCAACTGGAAAGCCTTCTGCCTGTCCGAAAAAGAAAACAGACTGCCCACTGCCGCGCAAGCCCCACAAATAGCTGGCAGATTGCATCAACGTGCCGTTATGCCACAGCTCACGCCGCCACAGCACGCCATTGTGCAGATTTTCAGCGCGCACGGCAAAGTACAAGCGTGTGACAGGCGCTTTGAAAAACGGGCGCGCGTTCACAATTTGCCCAGAGCTGTCTAAGCGCGTGCCAACTGCAGTAATGGTCAAGCGCGCCTGCGGACTTGGCGTCACGCTTGACTCGAGCGTCGGCGCACTGAGCAAACTGAGCGGAATCAGCGTAGGACTAGGTGTCAAACTCGGCGTCGGCGTATATGTCTCAGTTGGCGTAGCGGTCGGCGTGAGTGTTGGCGTCGGCGTGAAAGTCAGAGTTGGTGTGGCAGTCAAAGTTGGCGTCGCAGTTGACGTGGCAGTCGGTGTGCGGCTCGGCGTCGGCGTGCGAGTCGGCGTAGCGGTCGGCGTGGCGCTTGGTATGCGGCTTGGCGTTGCGCTCGGCGTGAAGGTGAGCGACGGCGTCGGGCTGAGTGTTGGCGTGGCAGTGAAGGGCAAAGCGAGAGCTGTGTGTGTGTGACTAGGCGTGTTTGTAATGCTGGCAAAAGGCGCGCCTTCCAGAGTCGGAATCGGCAGAGTGGCGCTGAGCGTGTGTGTTGACGTCGCTGTCTCAGTAGGTGTAAGACTCGGCTCAGGTGTCGGCGTCAGGCTTGGTAGAAGCGCGCGGGCAGTTGGCATGCCAGTTGGGAAAGCGATCCAGCTAGCGAGCGCTGTAGTCGCCCAGAGCATGACGCCAGCCGCGCTCATGATGACTGACCACACAAAGTAGCGGAAGCCTGCCTGTCCAGCAGCACGGCGTTGCCGCCAAAAAGCGTTGCGACGGCTGCGACGGAACATCAGCATGGAGAGCGCAAAGAGCAAGGCACTCAGCCCAAACAAGATTGCCAGTAGCAGCGGCGCAATTGCTTGTAAGCGCTCAAGACTTGTCACACGCTAAGCCTTTCTCCAGCTAGTTACGTGCTGCAATTGTAGCTCACTAGCCAAAGTCAAGCCTCTAGCGAAAACTTTCATCGTTGGACTCACATCAAATTGAGCGCATGTACATTCGCAAGCCAACAGGTCAATGCACGAATTGTTTGGCAAGCACAACACACTGCTCTAGAGCGCACGGTCAGAGTTCAGAGCGCACGGTCAGAGTTCGCTGACTTGCAGGCTGCAGTGTGTATACCGTGACAGAGCGATGTGCAATACTGTCTTATGGTCTAAGCCAACATGCTCACTCCGCGCTGAGTCGCCGTGACCTTGTCGGCAGCGCGATATTCCCGTTGCGGTCAAGCCTCAGCACACTGACTGCGCTACGCTACTAAGTTCCGCCTCCAGTTGCAATTTAACCGTGTTATCTGGTACACTCAATTGCAGAGCAGCATTGCCACCTGCCTCAATTTTCTACGATTTTTTGACCAACTCGTGAGGCGACTTGGCGCGCTTTTGTGTAAAACTTATAGTGTGAGTGCAATACAGTTTGGGCGACCGAAGGACTTTTCGAAAGTGCTTTTGCAAGATCGTCCGAAATGAGTCACGTCAGATGGTAGCCTAGCTATGCTCACATTTATCTCTGGCTGGCGCAGCGCCGACCGCGACATCGCACTGCTGAAACACCGCGATCCGACGCGACACGCCGTCTTCTTCATAGATAACCTCTCCAGCCTGCCACATCTGCTCACTGATCTGCCTATCATTGATGTGTGGCGTAACGGTCCGCTCGACTTTCAGATAGATGACAACGTAGATACCATAGTCCGCATCAACTATGATACCGATCATGACCTAATTGTCCGCTCTGTAGCGCATATGCTGCTCAGCGGCAGCAAGTCGCAGCCCATCATCGCTTACGACGCGACACAGTACCTGTATCGCTTGTTCCCTGCGCTGCGCGCTGCTGGCGCCCTGCTGGCAGCCGACGAGCGTCTTGACGCGCCTAGCGGCGACCGTGTGCTGTTCACGCGCGGCGGCTCGTTTGCATGGCGCGACCACTTGCTAGAGTCTCAGACCGCTCAGCTTGTGAACTCTGAGGTGCTGGACGGCGGCATTGTACCTGACCCTGAGGAAATCCCTGAGTAGTCTGAACGTCGTGCGCCGAGCAAAGTGCTTGGCGCACGCTACTCATTGCTGCCTGATAGTTCAGGATTACCTGCGTTGCACTTGCCCTTCAGAGACCGTAGGTATCCCTTTAGGTGCGTCACTTGCGGCGTTATTGCCTGTCATACTAGTAAGCACTTGCTGAGCCAGTGTTGTCAGCTCTAGCGGCAGGACGAATTTAGTCGCCTCGCTGGCGCCCAGCGCTTTAAGCGCCTCCATGTATTGCAATGCCATTGTGTTGGCGTCAATACCTCTGGCTTGCTCATAAATAGCGCGCAGCGCCATGGCAAAACCTTGTGCGCGCAGCAGCTGTGCCTCGCGCTCGCCTTGCGCTTTGAGAATCTCTGCCTGCTTTTCGCCCTCCGCCTTCAGGATTTCTGCCTGCTTCTGACCTTCTGCTACCATGACCGCTGCCTCGCGCTCACCACTAGCTTGCGTGACCATGGCGCGGCGCGTGCGCTCTGCTGTCATCTGACGGTTCATCGCCTCTTGTACGTCGCGCGGCGGCTCAATCTCGCGGATTTCCACGCTCGTGATTTTCAGTCCCCAACGCTCAGTGATTTCGTCCAGCTTTACGCGCAGCTTGTCGTTGATCTCCTCGCGTTTTGCCAGCACGTCGTCCAGTGTGATGTCGCCGATCACAGCGCGCAGCGTCGTCGTAGCGATGTTCAGCGAGGCTGCCACTACATTGTCCACTACTAAGACAGAGCGTTTGGGATCAACTACGCGGTAGTAGACCAAGAAGTCAATCGAGATCGGCGCGTTGTCCTTCGTGATGGCAGTTTGGCGCGGAATCTCTAGGAAGCGCTCGCGCAAGTCAACCTTGATGGCGTTTTCCCACGGCAGCACTAGCACGATGCCTGGTCCGCGCACGCCGGCAAAGCGTCCCAGCGCAAGGATCACCAAGCGCTCAAACTCTGAGATGACGCGCACTGAGCGCAAAACAATCCACAACAGTGTGAAAAACAAGATGACAACTACTATGACCGACAGCTGATCCATATCTCTTGGCTCCTTCCAAACTTCCTAACGAAGTGACTCGTCCTCATGGCGCAACGCCTGAAGCGGTAGATCGGGCGGCGGCTCCTCAGCAGATTCAGTGAGACGCGGCGTGTGCTTCGGCTTAGCGCGCTCCACGAACAGCCGCAAGCCTTCCTTAGAGACGACGCGCACATACGTACCACTTGGCAACGACTCGTTGCTATAAGCTGTCCATAGTTCGCTGTTTACATTGACCGTGCCGATAGGATCGAGCGGCTTAACGACATAGCCGTGCGCACCTTCTAGCAGCTCGTCTTCGCCAACAGTTGGCTCGCTGGTCTGTTTGCGATGGAACGGCATCAGCACGAATTGGTAGAGACCAAACGAGATCGCTACTGTGACGCCGATTAAGATAGGCGAAACAGGCGCGTCTGTGAAGAGGAACAGTCCACTCACTGCCTGCAAGACGAGTCCTAGCAGCGCAAAACGCGCCCACTCGCGCCGATAAAGCGGCAGCAGCATGTAGCTCAGCACACCAATGCCCAGCAAGACCACGAATAGCCAGTTTGTGGCAGGATTCGCTGCCAAAGTAATCAATGCGCCAACAATAGCCGCGCCTGCCAGCAGCTCGACAATGCCCGTGCCAGGAATGTACAACCCAAAGACGCTTGTCCACAATCCAAAAACGAACAGCAAATAGGTCAAGTTTGGATCAATCACGCCGCACTTGCCATTCCCTAGCGCGTTCTGCGCACCTGTGACTAGCAATTACTGCTAGGGCGATTGTACAGCAAAATTCGCGCTTTGACACCCTAAAAATCGCGGTCTTCCTAGCTGAGCAACGCGCTGAACTGTTACGCCGTTACAACTCGCGCTGTGCTATAATCGCCTGCAGTATTCATCCTACGAGGTATTTTCTTATGACAGCTAAACCGTCTAAACCGACCTTCATCTACACTACCAGTGGTGACTGGCAAGCCACAGTGCTGGAGGGACGAATCTTCGATACGCGCGGCGAATACATTGGCTTTCTGGAAGGCACAAGCGTCTACACGCGCGACGGCGAGTGGATCGGCGATCTCTCAAAAGATGGACGCATTCTGCGCAAGCGCGCCGCCAAGAGTCGCCCGTTGCATCCAAATCCGCCACCTAAGCCAAACGTCCGCCCTGCCAATTTGCCTGCGCGCGCGCCGCTGCCGCCACAAAATGGCGATATCACCTATGACATTGTGGACGTGCTGGAAGAAGACCCTGACATCTTCAAGCGCGTTAGCGACCGACGCAAGGATATTGGCGGATGAATAACCCAAGCGAAATAGGACGCACAGTTGCAGAGTCGCGCGTCCAGCTAGTGCAGTTCATGCGCCCCGAACACGCTAATGCGCTCGGCAATGTGCATGGTGGCGAGATCATGAAGCTGGTGGATGAAGCAGGCGCTCTAGCCGCCATGCGCCATGCGCGTACGGTCGTGGTCACTGTGGCAATGGACTCGATGACTTTCACTGAGCCAATCCGCATTGGTGCTGTGCTGACCGTCTCAGCTGAGCTGACCTACGTCGGCAACACTTCAATGGAAGCGCAGGTCGAAGTAGTTGCTGAAAATCCGATCACAGGTGAGCGCAAGCACACCAATACTGCCTACTTGGTTTACGTCGCGCTTGACGAACACGGTCGCCCTAAGCGCGTGCCGCCATTGATCGCTACGACCGATGAAGAGCGCGCTAAGCTAGCTGCTGGCGCTGCACGCCAAGCAGAGCGCAAACGCCGCCGTGCCGCTGAATCCGCGCAGCCGCAGCTTGAGAGTCACTGAGTTTGCCTATGAGCGACCTCCTGCCAACGATTGATCCGAATCGCGCGCCTGAGGGACACTTGCCGTCAGTGCTGCTGCGCATTTTGAGCGCTGCCAGCACACCCGCGTTGCTCGCCAAGTCTGCCAACATTGACCTAGGTTTGGCAGAACATATGCCGTTTCCTTTTTTGGCGCTTGTCGGGCAGGAAGAGATGCGCATTGCGCTGCTTTTAGCTGTCATCAATCCGAACATTGGCGGCGTGCTGCTGATTGGACCGCGCGGCACAGGCAAGACAACCGCTGTGCGCAGCCTGAGCGACTTATTGCCTGAAGTCGAAGTGAGCGCTTGTGAGGAAGGTTGCTTGCCTGAAGACTATGAGCGCAGCGGCGAGTCGGCTGTCTGTCCGAGCTGCGCGGCAAAACTTAAGCGCGGCGAGCCGATCACGCGCTGGACAGCCGTCAAAATGATTGAATTGCCGCTCAATGCGCGCCTTGAGGACGTTGTCGGCGGCATTAACGAGCGCGTTGCACTACAGCAACAGCGTGTGCGTCTAGAGCGCGGCATTCTTGCGCGCGCCGATCAAAACATCCTCTACGTGGACGAAGTCAACTTGCTGGATAACGCAATTGTAGACGCAATCTTGGATGCAGCCGCTGCCGGTAGCTATACAGTGCGGCGCGGCGCTATGGTCGGCACATATCGCTCGCGCTTTGTGCTGATCGGCTCTATGAATCCTGAAGAAGGTAATTTACGTCCGCAGCTGATGGATCGCTTCGGTTTGCGCGTGGTTGTGCGCGGCTTGATGGCGCGCGAGGAACGTTTGGAGATTTATCGCCGTGTCAGCGCCTATCGCGCCAATCCAAGAGCGTTCTTGCGCCAATGGGCAGGCGTCACAGCTGAGGCGCGGACTGAAATCGAGAATGCGCGCCAAATGCTGAAGGACGTGACACTGACCGACCAAGCGCTCGATCTCGGTCTGGCACTGGTGCGTGAGCTAGATATTGACTCGCATCGCGCTGAGTTCACGTTGTTTGAAGCAGCGCGCGCCTACGCTGCAGCTGACGGTCGCCTACAAGCGGATGTACACGACGTCCAAGCTGTAGCGCCGCTCGCCTTGCGGCAACGGCGCAGTGAGTTCATGGTGCGCTTTTCGCAGCAACAGCAGGCAGAAGACGAGCTAATCCGTCAGCGCGTGAGTGCAATTCTCAAGGCGCAACAGGACGGACAGCGCTCATGAGCGCATGGCTGTCCAATTTAGCGCTTGTGATGGCGCTGATCGGCTACTATGTGACGTGGATCAATCATCCTACTGCTGCGCTGAGCGCCAACGCTTTCGATTTGGCAGAATGGGTCGGAATCATCCCAGCAGTGCGCTACGCTGAGCCACCTATGAGCGCGCCGTTCGCCTTGCGCGCCGCGCTAGTGTGCCTTGCGTGGCTGTTTGCGCTGCGCAGCGCAGCTGCAGAGCGACTCGCTATGCGTGTCATGTTCGGCGTTATCAGCCTAGCCCTAGCGCTCAGTTTGCGTCCGCCAATCGCCTTCTTTCGCGGCGAGACAGCTGATCCGAACTACCAGCAACTAGCAGCGTTGTGCCTTACAGCGTTGATTGGTGTTGTGATCTTGAGCCTGATCAGCTGGCACAGCAGCGCGAGGCGAGTTTCGCTTTGGCTCGCACCGCCATTGGCGTTAATAGGCGCTGTAAGCGCTGTGCTCGGCTTGCGCGGCGCACTAGAGGCATTGGCGCGCTTACAGATTGCCACGCCGCTCGGCGCAGGCGTTTTCCTATACCTGATTGGCACAGGTCTGCATGGCGCGCTATGTACGTGGCTGATTTTGCGCGCTCAGCGCGCCATGTTGGGCATGTAAACGACATTTTGCGATAACTTGCTCATGAGGTATAGCGTACCGCGCAAAAAAATGTGCAAGTTGGTCAGCGCTGGGCGATAAGTGGATGATTGGAAAACCGCCTGTGAGCAACACTCGTGAGCTGCCGCTTTTTCCGCTGAATACGGTTTTGTTTCCAGGAATGCCGCTCTATCTGCATATTTTTGAGCCGCGCTACAAACTGATGATCGGCGAATGCCTTCGTGAGTCGCGTCCGTTTGGCGTGGTGCTGATCAGCGAGGGCACAGAAGTTAGCTCGAACGTCTCGATTTATAACGTCGGCACAACAGCGTACATTACGCACGTCAAGCCATTGGCGCACGGCGAGATGAACATCGTCACAGTTGGACACTCGCGTTTTCGCATCCTCAGCACGCACAATCAGCGTCCGTACCTGAGCGGCATTGTGGAAGACTTTCCTGTAACAGAGCAGCACGACCTGCGCGTTCCGACGCTGGTCAATCGCCTGACGCCGCTGATCAAACGCTACCTGAATATTTTTGCGGCGCTAGGCGAAGTCGAGTTCAAGATGGATCGCCTGCCCGATGATCCTGAGCTGCTTGCCTACTTGACCGCAATTATCCTCAACGTGCCGCCGCTTGAAAAACAACGCATCCTAGAAATACCGTCACTGCCTGAAATGCTCAACACTGAGTATCAGCTCATCCGCCGCGAAGCACTTTTCCTCAAGCACATCGTCGAGAACGGTCCGCGCTGGCGCGACGATCCCTCGCCTTTCTCACCTAACTGACCTGCCATTTGGCATACAGTTTGTGATAAATATCACTTGTTGGATTGTGCCAAACGCGGTATCCTCCAGCTGCTTCTAAGTGCATCACTGAGTGGAGGAATTCATCTACATGAGCAAAATTCGCGTTGGCATCAACGGGTTCGGGCGTATTGGTCGGCAAGTGCTACGCGCGATCCGCGAAAAGTATCCAAACGACATCGAAGTGGTTGCCTTTAATGACCTAGGCGACCTACATACCATGGCGCACCTGTTCCGCTACGATAGCAACTATGGGACGTATCACGGCACAGTTGAGGTCAAAGACGGCGCGCTGATCGTTGACGGTGTTGAGATCAAGGCGTTCGCCGAAAAAGACCCTGCTGCCATTCCTTGGGGCGATCTGGGCGTGAGCATCGTGCTAGAGAGCACTGGGCGCTTCACAGAGGCGGATAAAGCGCGCGCGCACCTGAACGGCGGCGCCAAGAAAGTCATCATCAGCGCGCCTGCAAAAGGCGAAGATATCACCATTTGCATGGGCGTGAATGATGACAAGTACGATCCCAGCAAACATCACATTGTCTCAAACGCCTCTTGCACCACAAACTGCCTTGCGCCTGCGGCAAAAGTTGTCCATGAGACCTACAGCATCCGCCGTGCGCTGATGACGACTGTCCATAGCTACACCAACGACCAGCAAATCCTTGACCTGCCTCACAAAGACCTGCGCCGTGCGCGCGCCGCTGCACTGAGCATCATCCCAACAACGACAGGCGCGGCAAAAGCCGTGGCACTGGTCATTCCAGAGCTGAAGGGCAAGTTTGACGGCATGGCGCTGCGCGTGCCGACGCCAACTGTCTCGCTTGTGGACTTCGTGGCAGAAGTTGAGCGCCCTGCTACGCGCGAAGGCTTGATCGCGGCGTTTGAAGAGGCGGCAAACGGGCGCATGAAAGGCATTCTGCAGGTCTCACATGCGCCGCTTGTCTCGACTGACTACAAGGGCAATTCGCACAGCAGCATCATTGACGCGGAGCTGACTCAAGTCATGAGCGACACTATGGTCAAGGTCATGGCATGGTACGATAACGAGTGGGGCTACTCTGTCCGTTGCGCTGACCTGATGATGCTGATGGGCAGCAAACTCTGAGCAATCTACGCTGATTTTTCACAGGCGGGACGTGCGTTCCGCCTGTTTTCAGCAAGGAGCAACGCACTTATGAACAAGAAAACAATCCGCGACATTGACCTAAGTGGCAAGCGCGTGCTAGTGCGCGTGGACTTTAACGTGCCAATTGAAAATGGCGTCATTACGGATGAGACGCGCATCGTGGCTTCTTTGCCGACTTTGCGCGCTATCCTCGATCAGCACCCGAAGTCCCTCGTGCTGATGTCTCACTTAGGCAGACCAAAAGACGGCGTCCCAGACCCGAAATACTCACTGCGTCCTGTAGCGGCTGCGCTAGAGACGCACCTGAGCCGTCCTGTGACCTTCATCGAGAATCCGTTGAGCGATGAGGCTGTGGCACAAGTAAATAGTTTGCCAGATGGTAGCGTTGTGCTGTTGGAGAACACGCGCTTCTATGTTGGCGAGACGCAGAACAGTCCTGAGCTGGCTGCACAGTTCGCTAAGTTCGGCGACGTCTATGTGAACGACGCATTTGGCTCGGCGCACCGTGCGCACAGCAGCACAGAGGCGGTTGCCAAGCTAATGCCAGCTGTGGCAGGCTTGCTAATGGAAAAAGAGCTGAACTACCTTTCAGGCGCGCTGGAGTCGCCTGTGCGTCCGCTGATTGCCATTCTAGGCGGCGCTAAGGTCAGCGACAAAATCAAGGTGATTGAAGCGCTCTTAGCAAAGGCGGACAAGGTGCTGATTGGTGGCGGCATGGCGAATACATTCTTGCGCGCGCAGGGACGCGCCACAGGCGCCTCGCTAGTTGAAGAAAACGCACTGGACGTGGCGCGCGACTTGCTCGCTAAAGGCGGCGAAAAGCTCGTCCTACCGCTAGACTTTGTGATCGCGGACGCTTTCAAGGATGACGCAAACACGCAGGTCATTCGCGCCGATCAAGACGTGCCAGATGGCTGGCAAATTCTCGACATCGGCACGGCGACCGTAGACCACTACAAAACGTTGCTCAGCACGGCGCGCACAGTAGTCTGGAACGGACCAATGGGCGTCTTCGAAATGCCGACCTTTGCCAAAGGCACGAACGCAATCGCGCAAATTCTAGCTGAGCTGACCGCACAAGGCGTGATCACCATCATTGGCGGCGGCGACTCAGCTGCAGCAGTGGAGAAAGCAGGTCTAGCTGAGCGCATGACACACATCAGCACAGGCGGCGGCGCAAGTCTGGAGCTGTTAGAAGGGCGCGTTTTGCCGGGCGTCGCTGCACTGAACGACAAGTAGTCCTCAGGCTAGGGCAGGCATCACGACCTGCCCTGTTCATCTGTCTCATTTGGCTCAGTCGACTGATTTGCCTCACTCTCGCGCCTTTTTTGCGCCATGCGCTCGACAAAGCGCTCGGCAAGGCGCGCAAGGCGCGGATCAGGTCTGAATTGCGGCGGCTCGATCTGCTCGTCCCACACAATTGCAGGATAGTGCCGCTGAAGGTCGTGCACGAGCGAGTCATAGTCAGGCAACCAGTAGTCTGAGTAGCCTCTGATCTCAGGCGCAAGGCAAAAGGTCGTATCTGTGCAGAGGTAGACCGTGTGCGATGTCTCAGGATCGTCGGGCTCGCCACGAGGACGGATGAAAATGTACCAGCTGTCATGCATACCGCCTTGCACGCACCCGACTATGCCGAAGCGGATTTCATGCGGCTGCTCAGCGCTGAAACGCGGCGGCGCTATCTGGTCATCCCATATAATCGTAGGGAAGTTCTGCCGAATGTAGTCAGCAAGCCTTTCCTCGTTCGGCAGCCATTTACAATGGCATCCTCTGGCAGGTGGCATGTGCGCAAAGGCAGCACCTGGACTGCTGTAGACTGAGTAGCCGTCGCTTGGAGGCGTTTCAGCATACACGAAGACATACCAGCTGTCATATGTGCCGCCGCTCACACGCCCGACAACGCCAACGCGGATTTCTGGCATTCGCTCCGACACAGTAAGCTCTCTCAAACTGATTGCAAGCGCGGAGCGCAAGAGCATGTTGCACAAGCGCTCACGTCGCCATATGATATACGCGGCGAGTCCTAGATTGCAAACTGGAGAGTCGGGTTATGGCGTCCACACCAAATGTAGAGTCAAAGAACCATGCGCGGCAGGCAAATTTGAGCGCAAGCGTCGTCATGCGCCAAGTCTATCTATGGGTAGCAGCCAGTCTCTTGATTGGGACGCTCGTAACGCTCATCATAGGCGCGCCGATCCGCGATCTGGTGAACATATCCCTGCTCGGCGAGGCAACACAACAGCAAGAGCAAGCGCTAGAAAGCGCCATTGCTGCTGAGCCGCTGTTGAACGCAGGTCTAGGGCTTCTGGTGGCGATCATCGTCATTGGCTCTGCTTTCCTCAGATCGCTCATCCTGCGCACGGGCGTGCTAGTCAAGGCAATCTACTATATCCTGATCGTAGGGCTGATCGCCTACGCTCTGACTGCTGTCTCGCTCGGCACGCAGACGGCTGATCCGCTGATCGGCTTGATTGCAGCTACAGTCATGACGGGCGTGATGACGCTCTTGGGCTACCTGACCAAACTTGACCTCTCGCGCTTCAGCAGCGTCATAGTAATGGCGTTGATTGGCTTGATCGTCGCCACTGTGTTGAGCCTCGCGCTAAGGGCTGCGCTTACGACGTGGCTTTTCGCCTACGTGCTTGTGATCGCTGTAGCGGCGATCAGCGCCTTCGAGGCGCGCCAAGTCCAGAGGCACGGAGCGACCATTGCCGAGCTAGGCGGTCAATTCAGCCCTCTGCACCTCAGTTTGATCGTGTCGTTGAGCTCGTTTTTAGGCAGCAATCTTGAGGAAGCGCTAAAGGGCAGCCGAAGGCGCTCAAGCTGAGCAGCAAGGCTTTTGAGTCAAGTCGCCTAGGCACAACTTCCCCTAATTTTGCGTGTTTCTTACGTTAGACTGCTTGTCTGTGCGCGCAATCTAAACTATAATCAAGGTTAGTCTAACGCGGAAAACACCCTAAGCGCAGACTTAGAGACGGGAAAACGGAGGTTCGTATGGGCTTTTTCTCATTCTCGAACACGGAAGCTGAGAGCCGTCCCCTGCCAATTGGCTTAAGCATGGGCGACGTCATGCGGCAGGTCTACCTGTGGCTGATGGCAGGCTTGCTGGTGGCATTTGGCATCGCTTTCATTTTGGGCGCTCCTGTCCGTGATCTGCTGAATGTGGCGCTCTCAGGTGAGGCTACTAGGACGCAACTTGCGCAGCTGGAGCGCGCAATTGCCAGCTCACCGCTGCTGAATCCAGTGCTTTCGATTGTCGCGCTGATCGCCTACTTCATCCTTGCCTTCGCGCTGCAGCCGATTATCATGCGCGCGAATGTGACAATCGGCGCTGCGTTCTACTTCCTGTTCACGGCGATCTTCGGCTACATGCTGGGCGGCATTCTGCTCGCCTACCAGATCGCTGACATCACAGCAGCGCTGATTGCCACAGCAGGCATGTTCGGCGTGATGAGCTTCTTGGGCTACACCACCAAGGTTGACCTCTCGCGCTTCAGCAGTATCCTGATGATGGCGCTCATCGGCTTGCTGATCGCCAGCATCGTGAACATCTTCCTGCGCAGCCCTGCCATCAACTGGATCATCAGCTATGCCGGCGTGCTGATCTTCGCAGGTTTCACTGCTTATGACACGCAGTGGATCAAGAACAACGCGGCTGAGATCGCAGCCACAGGCGACCAGACAGGCGCGCAGCGTATTGCCCTGATTGGTGCCTTCCACCTATTCCTCGACTTTGTAAATCTGTTCCTGTTCCTGCTGCGCATCTTCGGCTCCAGCCGCGAGTAAGCGCACGCAGGCAAGTCCTTCGAGGTAAGGCGGGAGAGATTCCCGCCTTTTTCGTCACAGAAAGGCGTCTACATGCACGACGTACGGTCGCTCTCACAGCAGCGCTTCAGCGCGCGGGCTGAAAATTACGTGCAGAGTCAGCTCCACAGCAGCGGCTACACGCTGGAGCGCCTGATCGCGCTCTTGCAGCCTTTGTCAGGCAAGTTAGCACTGGACGTAGCGACTGGCGGCGGGCATGTAGCGCTCAGACTGGCGCAGCACGGCGCGCGCGTCGTGGCGAGCGATTTGACGCCTGCTATGCTCAAAGCGGCGCGCGCACACCTGAGTGGACAGCGTTCCCTAGTCAGCTACGCGCAAGTTGAGGCGAGTCACTTGCCGTTTCGCGCCAAAAGTTTAGACGTGATCACAGTCCGCCACGCGCCGCACCACTTCCCTGATGTGCCGCGCTTCCTGAGCGAGTGTGCGCGTGCTTTGAAGCCTGATGGCAAGCTCGGCATTGTTGACCAAATTGCGCCTGAATTGCCTGAGGCAGCGCGCTACATCAACGCTCTTGAGCGGCTGCGCGATCCGAGTCACAACTGGCAATTTCGCCTCAGTGATTGGCACGCCATGTTGCACGCTGCCGCGTTAGAGATCGCCCACAGCGAGGTCGCCACAGTGCGCCTTGAACTCTACCAGTGGACGCGCCTGCAAAAAAACGACGCTGAGACCGTGCTACGCCTGCGCGTGCTGCTGCATCAAGCGCCGCAAGCCGTGCGCGCATTCCTCAAACCGACTTTTCACGATGACGGCAGCGGCAACATCAGCTTTGACCACCATTACGGCATTTTCATAGCGCGCAAGGCTGAGTAGCCGACGAGTCAGCTACAGATTGCCGCGCCGTGCCTGCTCCAACTCAATTGCCTCAAAGAGCGCTTTGAAGTTGCCGACGCCAAAGCCGCGCGAGCCATGCCGCTCGATCACCTCGATAAACGCTGTGGGACGATCCTGCAGCGGACGCGAGAAAATCTGCAGCAAGTAGCCTTCATCGTCACGATCCACCAAGATGCCCAGCTCTCTGATCTGCGCAAGGTCTTCCTTGATCGGTCCGACGCGCTCTGGCAAAACGTCGTAGTATGCGTCTGGCACGCGCAGAAACTCAACGCCACGCTCGCGCAGCATCCGCACTGTGCGCAAGATGTCGCCCGTTGCCATTGCCACGTGCTGAACGCCCGGCGTCATGTAGTACTCAAGGTATTCTTCGATCTGGCTCTTTTTCTTGCCCTCAGCAGGCTCGTTAATCGGGAATTTAATGCGCCCATTGCCGTTCTGCATCACTTTGGACATCAGCGCTGAGTACTCCGTGCTGATCTGCTCATCTGTAAAGCCCTGCAGCAGACGGAAACCCATCACTCTGTGGTAAAAGTTGACCCAGTAGTTCATCTTGCCCAGCTCAACGTTGCCGACAATGTGGTCAATAGCAACTAAGCCTGCTGAGTCAGCGCTGAGCGCTAACGGCTGATAGCCGGGCGCAAAAGCGCCGTGATAGTCGCGCCGATCTACGAAGACGTGCAACACCTCGCCATAAGTGTGAATGGCTGCTGTGCGGTAGACGCCATGCGCGTCTGATTCCTCGCGCGGCGCCCATGCAGCGCGCGCGCCGCGCTCAGTTGTGGCGCGGAACGCCTGCTCTACATCGTTCACGCCTAGCGCGATCACCTTGACGCCGTCGCCATGCAGCATGTGATGCGCTGCCATCTCATCCGTTGGATGGTAAGGCGCCGAGACCACAAAGCGTATTGTGCCGCTCTCCAGCACGTATGAAGCAAAGCGCCGATTGCCTGTCTCTAAGCCGCTGTAGGCAATCGGCTTGAAGCCGAACGCCTTCCACCAGTAGTACATGGCTTGCTTGGCGTTGCCGACCCACCAATGCACATGATCTATGTTGTTAATCTGCAAAAAATCGGCTTCTTCGGTCAGCGGACGCGCCTCAGGTGTTTGTACGCTCATTCTAAAGCTCTCCTAAAAAGTGCTTTTTGTGTGCATTATAACATATATGCTGTGCTGCATTTGCGGCTACAATAGGCGAGAAATTATATATAAAGTTTCTTTGCGAGGCATTTGAGATGGCACGTTACATCGCTCAGCGCCTGCTGCAGGCAGTGCCGCTGCTCTTTTTGATCAGCCTGATCCTGTTTGCGCTGATGCAGACCGTAGGCGACCCTGTGGCTACTATGGGCGGCAGACAGCCACTGGACGACGCGGATCGCATTCGGCTGCGCTGTCAGCTTGGCTTGGATCAGCCAATTTTGACGCAGTACGTCTTCTGGTTAGTCGGCAATGATTGGACAATCCTTGACACGAACTGCAATGGCAGGCTTGATGAGAGCGATAGCTACGGCAGGCAACGCGGCGTGTTGCGCGGCGACTTCGGCAACTCAATCACGGATCGTCGCCCTGTGACTGCTGTGATCGGCGAAAAAGTCGGCAACACGCTCCTGCTGATGGTGCCAGCACAAGTCCTGATCATCGTGATCGGCGTCGGCATTGGCATTTACTCAGCGCTCCATCAGTACTCACTGATGGATAATCTGATGACGGCGCTTTCTTACATTTTTCAATCCATGCCGATTTTCCTGATCGCGCTGATCTTGGTCTACACTTTCAGCGTGAACCTAAATCTGCTGCCGCCGAATGGCATGTTTGATCCACTTGGCGACCGATCCTTTCTGGACGTGCTGCGCCACATGATCCTGCCTGTCTCAGCGCTGACCTTGATCAGCGTGGCAGGCTACAGCCGCTACATGCGCGCTAGCATGCTGGAGGTGCTGAACGCTGATTACGTGCGCACGGCGCGCGCCAAAGGTCTGCCAGAGCGCGACGTCAACCTGATCCATGCTCTAAAAAACGCTAGCCTGCCAATCGTTACGCTCATCGGACTAGACTTGGGCAGCTTGATCGCAGGCGCAGTGGTCACAGAGTCGATTTTTGCGTGGCCGGGCATGGGATCGCTGTTTCTAACTGCGCTCGGACGCGATGACTATCCTGTGCTGATGGGCATTTTGATGCTCACAACGGTCTCTGTGGTCGTCTTCCAGCTGTTGACTGATATCGCCTACACATGGCTCGATCCGCGCATTCGCTACTAGGAGAGCCTGAGATGAAAGCAGAGACACTCTCGCTGCAAGCAGCGGCGCCGAAAGATGAGAATCGCGCTTGGCGGCGCTTTCGCAAGCATCGCATGGCAGTGGTCGGCTCATTTTTACTGGTCGGCTTGATACTATTTGTGGTAGTCGGCTCAATCTTGATTCCATATGAGCGCGCTACTGTGCCAAATGTGCGCAATCGGCTGCAGGCGCCAAGCGAAAGGTCGCCCTTCGGCACAGATCAGCTAGGACAGGACGTGCTGGCGCGCGCAATTTATGGCGGTCAGCTCTCGCTGCTGATTGGCACCTCAGCGATGTTTCTCTCCATCCTGATCGGCACGCTAATCGGCGCACTGGCAGGCTATTACGGCGGCATAGTGGACAACCTGCTCATGCGCTTCACCGAGGCAGTCATGACCATTCCACGCCTGTTTTTACTCTTAGTGTTGGCAAAATATTTCGGCGGTCGCATGCCGAGCCTGCCATTTTTCGGACGCGAGCTGAGCGGCGGCGTGCTAGTCGTGGTTGTCGTGATCGGCATCACCAGCTGGACAAGCCTCGCGCGCATCGTCCGAGCGCAGATTCTCTCACTCAAGAACATGGAGTTCGTCATGGCAGCAGAAAGTCTAGGTGTGCCGCGCCGCCGCATCTTGTGGCGTCACCTATTGCCTAACACGCTCGCCTCAATCATCGTCTCAGCAACGCTCGGCATCGCCGGAGCGATCTTGAGCGAGTCATATGTCAGTTTTCTGGGGCTAGGTGTGGATGCCAAAACGCCGACTTGGGGCAACATGATGCAGATGGGCTATCGCTACATCAGCACGGCGCCTTGGATGTGGATTTTTCCCGGCGTGCTGATCGTGATCAGCGTGCTGTGCATCAACTTCATCGGCGATGGACTGCGCGACGCGCTCGATCCGCGCAGCCAAAAAGGCTGATTGTCATCGTGCCGCAAAAGCCGAACCCAATGAAGCATGAGCGCTCTCGAACTGTTACACAACCGTATTGACTTGAGCACAATTCCATTCACAGACCGCGGCTCGCGCTTGCTGATCTTCCGCGAAGGCAATCGCGTTGCTATTCGTCTTGCCGAACGTTGGGAACGTTGGCAGAGCGAAGTCGGTCACTATCGGCAGCGTCCGCCAATTCTAGACCAGCTGACCTTCTTGAACGATGACGGCGTGCCGCAGCCTTTCGAAGTCAACTCGTATCCGTACTGTGTGACGTTGCACACGCCACTAGGCAACTTTGCATGGACGTTTATCGAGCCTGAGGCGGTCTTAGTTCGTTTGCCTGCAGGTAGCTACGGCATAACCTTTGAGGCGCATGGCACGCGCGGCGCTACTGATCGGCGTGGTGGCACGCTGCATGGTAAGCGCAACATTGCCTACACGACGAACGCGCAAATCGTGGAGAATCAGATGTTTGTGCTGACAGGCGAACGCTTCCGCATCAACTTGCGCCTGAGCGCACGTGAGGGCGACGCGCTTTTGCTC
Source organism: Anaerolineae bacterium (assembly GCA_025055255.1). Classification (GTDB taxonomy): domain Bacteria; phylum Chloroflexota; class Anaerolineae; order Aggregatilineales; family UBA2796; genus CP2-2F. Next base: position 25,715 of record JANWYI010000025.1, read on the forward strand.
AACGTCACGCCGCGACTGGGCTACAATCGTTCACTACCACCGCCTGATGAGGCAATTGCCGCCTCACGCGCTGCGTGGCAGGCATGGTTCGCGGCTGTGCCATCGGTTTTGCCTGAGTATGAGCGGCAATATGCCTACGCATGGTGGATCATGCGCGCAGGCTTGCTCAACACGCGCTATTACTTCACGCGTGAGGCGCTTGTGCCGTCTAAGATACACTACGTTGGCGTCTGGCAATGGGATCAGTACTTTCACGCGCTCGCCTATCGGCATGTAGACGCGCGCCTTGCCGAAGATCAAATCCGAATTGTGCTGGATCATCAGCGCGAAGACGGCATGTTGCCTGATGCCATTCATGACGAAGGCTTGGTCACGCACTTGACGCGCCCTGTGGACGCTGACGTGACCAAGCCGCCACTGACAGCTTGGGCTGCGCTGAAAGTCTTTGAGAAATGTGGCAGGCTGGACTTCCTGAGCGAAGTCTATGAGCCGATCACGCACTGGCACAACTGGTGGCTGCGCCATAACCTGAGTGAGAATGGATTATGTCATTACCAGCATCCATTCTCCAGCGGCTTGGACGATAGTCCGCTCTGGGATGACGGCGTGCCAGTGGTCGCGCCTGACCTGAACACCTACATCGTAGTCCAGGCAGAGAGTTTAGCGCGCATGGCTGACTTGCTCGGCATAGCAGCTGATGCAGCGCGCTACCGTGAGCAGGCGCAGCAACACACAGCGCGTATGTTGGAAAAACTCTGGGATGAGCAGTGTGGCTATTTCCATGCACTTTATCAAGGCAGACCTGTGCAGGTCTTCACGCCGTTCCAGCTCTTGCCGCTGTGGACAGGCGCTCTGCCAGAGCGCGTCAATGCACGCCTGATCGATCATCTGACCAATCCACAGACATTTTGGGGCAGGTGGAAGCTGGCAACAGTCGCCTTGACCGATCCGAAGTTCGATCCTGACCAGATGTGGCGCGGGCCGGTCTGGGCAAACATCAATTACCTGTTCATCGAGGCACTCAAGCGCGTTGGGCGTCCAGAGCTTGCCGACGCACTGCGCCGCAACACGCTTGAGCTGATCATGCACAGCCGCGATATCTACGAATACTACAATCCGCTCACAGGCGCGCGTCCGCCAAAGGCAGCGCCAATTTTTGGCTGGACATCCGCTGTGTTCATTGACCTCGCCATTCAACAGACAGCGCACGCGCAACACAGCGGATAGTCAGCTTATTCGATGCGGAACGTCGCTGCAGCTGGACGCAACACAGCGTTTGTGTAGTAATCAGCGCGCTGCGCAGGCGTCACCAACTCTAGCACGCGCAGTGTGTTGCCGACAACAGACACTGCAATGGTCTCCGTGCCGACCTCAGCAACGAAGCGGTAGAATGTCCAGCTGACGTTGCCAAGACGCGCAGTCTCTAGCTCATCAATGCGACCGTCCTTTGCTGTGCGCTGCAGACTCTCCAGCAAACGGCTGACTGTGACGTTGCGGAAAGCATACAAGTTCAGGCGCGCCTCACCGCCGCCAGAGCGCACACCGAGCGCTGTGGTGCGCCAGCTGCGCGGCACGCTCAAGCGGAAAGTGCCGCTCTGTGTGGTGATGCGGCGCTCCTCGCTCGGCAGCGGCTGTGCATCTAGGTACTTGACAGCAGCTTCTAAGAGCGGATCGCCTTTGCTCAGCACATTCTCCGCTGTGATCGGCACACGGATTGTCGGCTGTACGCCTTTGCCTTCAATATGAATTTGACCGTCGGCGTCTAGCGCGCGTCCGCGCGTGTAGACAAACTGGATGTTATCGGGCAGGATGACCTCAAAGCGCGAGCCGCCGAGTCCTGCTGTGCCGTAATAGCCGATGATCTGCGCGCGGTTTTGTAAAGTCAAGTAGTAGCTGAAAAACTCACAGGCGCTGGCACAGTCTGGACTAACAATCACAACGACATTGCCGTCATAGCGCTCGCGCTCATCAGGCGGCAGAAGCAAGCTGCGCTCGCGCGGATTGGTTGTGAATTCGCCTGCTTCGTCGTCATACTCAGCGCTGTTACCGACTTCTAGTGGCGCGTCGAAGAATGTCGAGGCAGTTAGCAAGGTCAAGTAGGCGCTGCCGCCGTTGTTATCGCGCATGTCAATGATCAACCCGTCTTTGCCGTCACGACTCGGCGCTCTGCGCGCCTGCTCAATGGCGCGTTGCCACAGGCGCATTGTGAGCGGCAAGTCATCGGCAAAGCTGTAGAATTGCAGCACAGT
>JANWYI010000025.1:28063-31229 GCA_025055255.1 Anaerolineae bacterium
GCCTGCTCAATGGCGCGTTGCCACAGGCGCATTGTGAGCGGCAAGTCATCGGCAAAGCTGTAGAATTGCAGCACAGTGTAGCCGTCTACTTGGCGCGTCTCGATTGGCAGCCAACGATCAGGCGACTCAGCTCGGTAAAACGGCTGAAAGTCAATCAGACCGTCTACATCTTGCACGAAGGTGAGCGAGACAGTCTGTGCAGTGTTTGAGTCAGGATTGCGGAAAGTGACTCGGATGCTCTTGCCGACTTCGCCGCGAAAGAGATCGCGCTGCTGCAAAATCAAGCGATTATATGGCGTAGCAATGCCTGTGTTGCTGAACGGCTGCACTTTGGCTAACGCCTCTGCTGCAGGTATACCATTTACAGCGACGATTTCGGCGCCAACTTGCAAGCCTGCGCGCGCTGCGGGCAAATTCTCAGGCAGGCGGTAGACAATCATCCGTCCGTCATCCAGCAGCTGCGCCCAAATGCCGACGCTGCCAAGTGCTGCGCGAATGGCACTGTCAGGCACGTTGTTCATACCGATATGCCCATCAGGGAAGTAGCGCACCAAGTCATAGAGCAGTTGCAAGAACGCCTCACGACTAGCGACTCGCTGTGCGCGCGGACGCAGCTCAGCGCGAATTTTCTGATAGTCAATGCCGTAGTACTCGCTGAAAGCGTACTTCCGCTCTAGCAGCGCAATCAGATTGTCAAAGGCTTCGAGGTAGCTCTGCTTGGAGAAATCGTCCTGCACTGCTGAAGGCGCTTCCAGCAGGTCTACAGCTGCGTGGCGTGGACGGCTGAAAGTGAACGGCTCAGCGCTGATGTCCACTAATGTGTAACCATCAGGCAAACGTACCAATGGATCGTCTGCAGTAAACAGCGCGCCGTCGGCGCCGCGCCCTGAGGGAAAGACGCCGCGTCCTTCCTCAGCGAAGAGCAAGAGCTTGCCACTTTTGAGACGCTCAGCCGTGATGATGGCAGAGCGGTAGGCGCCGAAATATTCACGTTGGCTCAAAAAGGGATCGCCAAACAGGTTAGAGATGAGCGCGATCAGGTAAATGCGCACCTCGCCCGCGCCAAAAGATGTCGGGACGCCAGGCGGTACTTCAGGCAAGAGCAACTCATAGGTGAACGGCGACTTGCTCGGATCGCTGGTGACGCGCCCAAGCACTTGTGCATCCTGTGGCACATTCGTGCGCTCGGCTACAAAGCCGCCATTGCGCACAAATTCAGAGAGATTGAACATGATCACGTAAGGATCAGGCGAGAAAAGCGCAAAGCGCAGCGATGTATAGGCGACCTCGCCGTGCAGGCGCTGCACGCCGCCTTCATCTTTTTCAATGACCGCAGCAGGCAAGGCGTCATCTTGGGCGTGTACGACGAAGGGCGAGCCAACAGTTACGAGCGCGAGCAACAGAGCTACAGTTGCTCCAAGCGTGAGCCGAATCATGATCTCAAGCCTTTTTAACAAGCCTCGTTTAACGAATTATACGCTTGAAAAGGCGCAGCGCGTAATTTGAGACGCGAGAGGTGCCAGTGCCTCAGCTGGCTGAAGCACTAGCATTCGCACGTTGATCAAGGTTGAGGTAGCGGCTGAGGACTTCGCGTGTGATTGGTTTCTGCAAATACTCGTTCGCACCAATTTGCATGGCGTAGGCACGCTCGTTATCGCGCAACAATGCACTGAACATCAAGATCGGGCGATCAAAGCCGGCAGCACGTAGGCGGATGCACGTCTCATAGCCGTCTTGATTGGGCATCATAATATCCAATAACACTAGATCAGGCTGTAACTCTAGCGCGATTGCCTCGCCTTCCACTCCATCTTTCGCCTCGTAAACTTCACATTTCAACAAGCGGAGCAATCGCTTGGTCACAAGGCGAATGGCAGGATCGTCGTCAACTACTAGGACTTTTAGCATGTGTGCTGCTCCTGAATGCCTGATGTGCCGCTATGCGCACTTCTAGGTGATCTAATTCTAACCATCAGGCTAGATTTTTTCCTAGCCAATAGTCTAGTCCTGATCGAGCATTTTAGATATGCTGAAAGCATAACTATCCTGTTGTGATTTTTGCGAATTGTGGCGCTGAGCTAGAAAGTTGGCAAGTTTGCCGTGCAATTTGCCCAGAGCGTGCTACAATCGAAGCACAAACTTTGAGGCGTTTGTGCTAAAGCATGTTTAAGATTGTGTCTCAAAAAGGTTAGCGTATCATGAAAGTTTGGCTTGACACAGCAGTTCTAGACGAAATTCGTGAGGCAGTCTCTTGGGGTGTGGTGCGCGGCGTGACGACAAATCCGACGCACGTTGCCAACGCGGGCGTCACGGACTTGCGCGCGCATATCCTAGAGATCATTGAGATTGTACAAGGACCAGTCAGCGTGGAAGTGGTCAGCACGGATTGGCAAGGTATGGTGCGCGAGGCTGAAGAGATCGCGCGCTGGTCGCCGCATGTGGTGGTCAAGATTCCAACGATCATCGAAGGCTTGAAAGCGATGAAAGTCGTCAAGGAATTCGCCACAGTCAACGCTACGCTAATTTTCTCACCCAATCAGGCGTACATGGCAGCAGCAGCAGGCGCGCACTACGTCTCGCCGTTTGTCAACCGTCTAGACGCCATTGGTCATGATGGAATGCAGCTTGTGCGTGACTGCATCACCATTTTCAAGAATTACCAATGGGATCGAGAGGTAGTTGCAGCCAGCATCCGCACGTCGCTGCAGGTCTACGAGTGCCTGTTGGCGGGCGCACACATTGTGACCATGCCGTTCAGTGTGCTGAAAGGCTTGATGGATCATCCGATGACCGAGATCGGTCTCAAGATGTTCCTAGATGACTGGGCGCGTGTCTCAGCGACGCTCAGCAGTGCGCTACAAGGGCGCTAATGCTCGTCTTCGCGCTCGGACTCAGACTCGCGGTTCAGATCGTCTAGCTTTGCCTGCAGAGCGGGCGTGCTGTGCGGCTCTGGCACAAGGTTTGGATCGTACTCATAGACGCTCTTGAAGTGCAAATTGGTCACGTCTACGCGCATAATGGATTTGACTGTGAGCAGTTGCTCAATCAAGCGCGGCGCGTCCGTTAGTGAGAGCGGATGATTCAACTCAACGAGCAGCGCAGCCGTCTCGCCGCTGGCAGGCTGCATGATAGCACGGCGAATCGGCACGCCGAGTCGCGTTAATGC
>JANWYI010000025.1:31329-37503 GCA_025055255.1 Anaerolineae bacterium
GCCAGATATAGACTGAGCGTATTGGTTGCATGCCGCTGATACAAGCGTGTCTCAATTCGTTCCAGAATGGTCAGCGTGAGCAAGATCAGCAACATGGTGACCGTTGCCAGCCAACCCATGCCGACACCTGTGGCAATGCCAATGCCTGCAGCGCCCCAGATGCTGGCAGCTGTGGTCAAGCCGCGCACTGTGGCGCCGTGCCGTAGAATAGCGCCTGCGCCCAGAAAACCAATGCCAGAAACTACATAACTAGCGACGCGCATCGGATCGCGCCCAACAGTTTGTGGAAAGGCGTATGCGCCTGCCATAGTCATCAGGCAAGCGCCTAAGCCAACTAAAATATGCGGACGAAAGCCGCTTGCGCGCTCATGCCGCGAGCGCTCCAATCCGATCAAGCCGCATAGCACCAGCACCAAGAGCAGCCTACCAAGCAGCACGCCGTCAAATGTACCAAAAATGGGCGCTAGTGCCTGCCCTAGCTGATCAACCAATGGCTTCAGCTCTGTCCAGAGCGCCTGCAGAAACTTCTCGAAGTCCATGATGAGCGCTCCTTGTGTGAAAATCCATACGCGCGAGAATGCCGCAGGATTTGCGCCAAGTTTCTCTGTGCGCTACTCTTATCGTATCAGAAAAGCGAGCCTTTGTATAGCGCACCTTACCACATGGGAGCGGCAAAAACATGGACTTCAACGTTTTCGCCTTCATCGGCATTGTAGTTGGGCTGTTTCTTGCAGTGGGCATTGGAATGATCACCTTCTGGATAACGACTAGCGTGTTGCAGGAGCAAGACGAATGAGCAGCGCACTGGACAAGCTACGCCGTCACGATCTGCGCACGCCTATTCGCCCTGAGGACACAGCCAAGCTGGAAATGGGCGACGTAGTCTACCTGAGTGGTACTATTTTCACAGGGCGCGAAGGCTTCTACCGCCGTTTGCTGGACGAAGGGCATCCTTTGCCGCAGGGCGTGGACATTTCGCAGATCAATGTCAACTTTCATTCGTCGCCAGCTGTTGAGGAAATTCGTCCGCCTTCGCCTGATGGTAGCGATCCTGGTGAATATCGCATAAGCGCCACAACTGGCACTGCCTCGTTCCGTTTTGCCAAGTGGATGCCGCGTCTGCTAGGTGAATTTGGCGTCAAGTGTATTATCGGTAAAAGCGGTCTATCATCTGAGGTCTACAAGGCATGTTTTGTGCCAAATGGCGCGACCTATCTGCTTTTGATGGGCTACGGTTTAGGCGCCATGTATGGACAAGCCATTCGGCGCGTACGGCAAGTCGTTTGGCGCGAGGAACTCGGCTTGGCACAGGCAATGTGGATACTTGAAGTCGAGAATTTTGGTCCGCTGATCGTAGACTGCGATCATCAGGGCAATTCGCTCTTTGAGAAGCTGAACAAGCAGGTGGACGAACGCTTGGCGGCTGCTTATGAAGGTTTACCTGAGCTGACGCTGAAGCGTCTAGGCGAAGTGACGCGCTACGAGGATGAGATTCTGAGCTGACATCACAAAGCGAGGTTGCGCTTGGCAAGTCACGACTTTTTACAAGCGCTCAACGAGGCAATTCGCCTTGTCCAAGCAGGTCATCCTGAGCAGGCGCGTCCAATCCTCTATGAGCTGAGCCACGCGCATCCTGAGCAAGAGGCAGTTTGGCTGTGGTTAGCAACCGTTGCACTGAGCAACACAGAGCGCATTGAGGCGCTACAGCGCGTCCTAGCGATTAATCCGCGCAACGCTAAAGCGCGCACTGCGCTTGAGCGCCTGACAGGTGTGCCACCAACGCCTGCTCCGCCTCGTCTCGACCTCTCGCGGGTCAAATTGCCTGAAGTGAAGCGGCTCACTCTCAAATTGCCGCTGCATTTTTGGCAAAGCGTGCAGACAGCGCTGATTGTCATCTTAACAGGGCTTGCCGCCTTTGTAGTCATCTTTTTAGCAGGCTCAGCCATTGTGCCGTCGCTCACGCCGCCTTCCGCCACGCCGACGCCAACTTTCACGCGCACGCCACGTCCAACAGTGCCTACTCCCACGCCCAGACCGACGCTGACTTTGCCGCCGACGTGGACTCCAGAGCCAACTGTCACGCCGCGCCCTGCCAACACGCTCCGACCGACTCTTACGCCGCGTCCGACGCTCACACGCGTGCCTTCGCGCACACCAACGCCGACTTTCACGCGCCCGCCAACGCTCACACCGACACCGAGCAGCACCTTGACGCCTAGTCCTGTTGTGCCGACTGTTGCACCATCTGAGACGCCGACGCCTATCTAGGGCAGTAATGTGTTGTAGTAAGCCTGAAGGCGCTCTAGAGTCGGATCGTCGCCTGCCTCAGCTCGCACTGCCAAGAGCCCGCGCACATTCACGTTGTGCGCCGTTGCTAGTTCCCAAAGTTTATGCGCCGCCTCAACAGCGCTAGCAGGCACGTGGTCAAAGTCAGTGGTCAGCGCTAGCAAACCATATGGATTGAGTCGCCCTGCCATGACCAGCACGAGGTACTCGCTGTGCAGTCCTGTGCGCACACGATGCAGGTCTACCACTTCTGCTAGAGCATAAATGCCCTCAAAAATGCCGCGATCATCCTCAGCTGCCTCAAGGCGCTCCAGCATGAAAACTAGCATCGGATCGGCATCCGCTTTCAAACGCTTGCGCACGGCGTTCACAACTGCGTCGCGTGCGCGCAGGACGCGCCAATCATCAAACGGCTTTTGCACGGACTCAGGCAATAAGCCAGAATCAGCAAGGGCGAGGATACGCAGATCAGGGCGCGTCGGATCAGGCATGGCGGCTCACGGTTGTGGCGTGCGGCTGATCAAAGCAGCGAACTCATCAAATAGGTCAAGCGCGTCGTGCGGACCGGGCGCCGCCTCAGGATGATACTGCACACTGAAAGCGCGCAGACGCTGGCAGCGTAAGCCTTCGATGCAATCATCATTCAAATTTATGCGCGTCACTTCCACGTCCTCAGGCAGACTGCCTGCGCTGACCGCAAAGCCGTGATTATGCACAGTGATGCTCACAGCGCCGTTCGAATCTACAGTCGGCTGATTGCCGCCACGATGTCCGAAAAGCATCTTGTGCGTGCTGCCGCCTAGCGCAAGGGCAAGAATCTGATGTCCCAGACAGATTCCGAAGATCGGCACGCGTCCAAGCAAAGCGCGCGTGTTCTCAATCGCGTAGGTCACGGCAGCAGGGTCGCCTGGACCGTTAGACAAGAAGACGCCGTCAGGCTGTAGCGCAAGCACGTCTTCAGCAGGCGTCCGCGCTGGCACCACTGTGACTCGGAAGCCGCGCGCCGTAAACAGCCGCAGCTGATTGTGCTTAATACCGAAGTCATACGCTACAATGTGGCCGCGTGGCGCGCTTGGTGGCTCTGCTATGCCGATGTACCATTGTGGATCAACCGATTCTTCCCAGACGTACGGCGCACTACAGGTCACTTCGCCTGTCAAGTCCAGATTCGTCATGCCTTGCCACGCACGCGCCTGCGCAATCAGCGACTCGCTATCCTCAGCAGCGTCGCCATGCGCAATCACGCCGCGCATGACGCCACGTATGCGCAGTCGCCGCACAAGCGAGCGCGTCTCCACGCCGCTGATGCCGATCACGCCCTGCTCACGCAAGTACTCATCTAACGTCCGCTTGGCACGCCAATTGCTAACAATTGGACTGAGCGCGCGCACAGCAAAGCCTGCAACCCATACGCGCGCCGACTCGCTGTCTTCATCGTTAATGCCGACGTTCCCAACGTGCGGCACAGTGCAAACTACAATTTGGCGATGGTAAGACGGATCGGTCAGCAGCTCTTGATAGCCTGTCATTGAGGTGTTAAAGACCACCTCGCCAACTTGAGCGCCTTCCGCGCCGAAACCTTCACCTTCGTATAAACTGCCATCTTCAAGAGCGATGAGTGCTTTCACGATCTCTCCTGTGCCAGTTTAGATACTAGTTGCGCAAGTGTTGCCTCAAGCTGCTCAAACTTGTCCACTACAGTAACCAAAAGCCTTTTGACTGAGTGTTATCATGTGTGTGCTGTTCACTGTTAGCGCGTGCAGCCACACACTGAACGTCACTCTAACATGGCGCGTCTGTGATGTCAAGCGCACAGGCACAGCATGACTTTGTGTAGCATAGCTGGGCATTTCTCAAGTTTCACTTGCGATGCAATCAGCTCATGCACCCACTGCCTTATGCTTGTGGTACGCCTCTGCCAAGCGCGCTAACAATATTTCGCGCCGATCATACAAACGCTTGTGCGGACGCCGCGCACCTGCGCTCAGTGCGTAAGCGACCGCGATTGGAAAAGCAATGGTCGAGTCAACGTAACAAACGACGCTGTCAGGCAGTTGCTCAGGGTCAATTTTGCCCCAAGTCATCGCCTCAGAAGGCGTGGCGCCGCTCAGACCACCAGTATCAGGACGTGCATCTGTGAACTGCACGAAATAGTCGTGTCCTGCTTCTGGAATGCCCAGAATCTCCTGAATTTGCGGCTCAGTCTGCAGCGCAAAATTCTTTGGGCTACCGCCGCCAAGAATGATCACGGCGCTGCGTCCGCCGCTTGCCTTTGCGTCGTAGACAATCGCTGCTGTCTCGTTCACATCATGTTCCACGTCCATTTGAAGCGCGTTGCCATCTAGACGTAGCGCCGCTACATTCATGCCGAGCGTTGAGTCGCCTGGACTGGAAGTGTAAATCGGCACGCCGTACACATATGCCGTGCTCAAGATCGAACGATGCGCCACGCCCAGCTCATCCTCGGCTGCGCGCACATACTTGCCGAGCAGATAGTGCATCTCAGCTGTCCCCATGCGCCGCTGAAACTCAGGCGCCACCATGACACGGCGTAAGAAAGCGTCGGACTCAAGTAGGACTTTTTGATCGAATAGGATGTCGTAGATACGAATGATGTGCTGTTCGCGCAGCGCTAGATCGTCTGTGTTCGGCGTGGTGTTGTACAGCTCAAAGCCGAGAGAAAAGTGAATGTCGTGGTAGAGATTAGCGCCTGTGCTAATGATCCAGTCCACCAAGCCGTTCTCAATGAGCGGCACAACAGCTGAGTAGCCCATGCCCGTCGGTGTGAGCGCGCCTGTGATGGTCAGCACAACAGTGACCTCAGGCTGAAAAATTTTACGCACCATGACGTGACAAGCCTCGCGTAGGCGCGCTGCATTGTAGCCTGTGAAGTAGTCATCCACTAGCGCTTGCACACTCAAATTTGATGGAATCGGCTTAGGCGTGATCTTGCGACCATACGGCATAGCAACTGCACTCCGTATCCAAGAGAGACCCTGCGCGAGTCTAGCGCAGCTTGCCAACAAGCAGCAAAAAAGCACCATGCACGCTAAAATAACCGTCACTGTTTGCACGTGAGGTAGCTTTGCTGTGACAACTCTGGACGCTATACCGCCTGTCCTTGAAGAGCTGAGCGAAGAAGAAGCGCTGATGCTGGAACAGCGCGCTGCAGAGCGCCGTCGCCGTTTTGCAGTCACTGTTGACCTGTATCTTGTGCTGACGGTCGGCATTTTGGTGGCAATTGGCTTGATGATGGTGTGGAGCACGACCTTCTTCTGGTCAGAGCCACAGTCAGCGATCTTCATGCAGCAGTTCCGCAACGCGATCTTCGGTCTTGCTGTGATGTTCGTGCTGAGCTACATCAACTACCGCTGGTGGCGGCGCTTGGCGATTCCGATCATGGCAGTGACCCTAGCGCTATTAGTAGCTGTGCTGATTTTCGGCGAGACGGTCTTTGGTGCACGGCGCGCCTTTTTCAATGGCGCTGTGCAGCCTGCGGAATTAGCTGCATTGACTGTAGTGATGTACATGGCTGCTTGGTTAGCCTCCAAGCAAAGCAAAATTCGGCAGCTGACCTACGGCTTATTGCCATTCGCCTTGCTGGTCGGCGCTGTGGCGGGTTTGATTATCCTTGAGCCTGATCTCTCAACAGCGGCGCTAATTTTGCTGACAGCAACGGTCATGTTCTTCCTCGCCGGCGCTGACTGGCTGCAGCTGTTGATCGCTTTCATCGCTTTTATCGTGATGGGTCTGGTAGCGATCAGTCAGTTTGACTATGCGCGTGCGCGCGTCGAGAATTTCTTCGACTTGCTGCGCGATCCGTTGCTGGCAAGCGACCAAGCTCAAAACGCCATCATCGGCTTTTTGAACGGCGGTTTAACAGGCGTT
>JANWYI010000025.1:37596-50664 GCA_025055255.1 Anaerolineae bacterium
GATTTGCTGCGCGATCCGTTGCTGGCAAGCGACCAAGCTCAAAACGCCATCATCGGCTTTTTGAACGGCGGTTTAACAGGCGTTGGCTTAGGTGAGAGCCGCCAAAAGTTTGAGAATCTCTCAGCGCCGCACACAGACGCGATCTTTGCTGTGATAGGTGAAGAGCTTGGCTTAATTGGCTGTGCTTTTGTGATCGGTCTGTTTGTTGTGCTAATGATGCGCGGTTTCCGCATTGCGCGCAACGCGCCTGACACCTTCGGCGCGCTGTTAGCCGCAGGCATCACAGTCTCAATTGTGCTAGAGGCTATGTTCAACATCGCAGTTATGGCGTCGGTCATTCCGTTTACAGGCGTGCCATTGCCGTTCATCAGCTTTGGCGGCTCATCACTGGTCAGCGCCCTAGCAGGTGTAGGCGTCTTGCTGAACATCTCACGGGTCACAGCGCGGCAAGCGATACCGACGCGCAAAGTGAACGAGACGCTCTCGTTGCCGGGCATGCGCGGCTCAATCACACGAGTGCGGCATCGCTTTGAGCAATAAAGCGCTCTTCATCGCGGCAGGCGGCACAGGCGGCGGCATTTACCCTGCTCTAAGCGTCGCAGAGGCGCTGCGCGAGGTAGCGCCGAATGTGCAGCTGCACTTCATTGGCAGTGTCTCAGGCATTGAGAACAGCCTTGTGCCGCGCGAAGGCTGGGCAGGCTTTCATCGCGTGCAGAGCGGCGCTTTGCACGGCGTTGGACTGCGAAAGCAGCTCAGCAGCGGCTTAAAAGTGCTGAGCGGCACATGGCAAGCATGGCGCTTGGCGCAGAAGTACCGTCCGCGCGCGCTTTTTCTGACAGGCGGCTGGGCAACTTTTCCAACAGCGCTCGGTTGCCACTTGCACGGCGTGCCAGTGGTCGTTTACGTGCCAGACATTGAGCCAGCACTCGGCGTCAAGGTGATCAGCCGTTTTGCGCGCCTTGTGTTGACGCCTGTGCCAGAATCAGCAGCGTATTTTCAACGCAACGTACCCGTAGAACCCGTCGGCTACCCGTTGCGGCGCATTTTGCTCAAGGCGAACCGCCAAGCGGCACAAGCGCACTTCGGTCTTGATCCACAGCGACAAACTCTATTGGTCTTTGGCGGAAGTCTGGGTGCGCGCAGCCTGAACAACGCGCTTGCCGCCATTTTGCCTGACCTTTTGTCCGATGGCGTCCAAGTGCTGCACATCAGCGGCAAAGCGGACTGGGAAACTGTGCAGGCGCGGCGCGCAGCGCTCGACACACCTTTGCAGGCGCGCTATCACGCTTTTCCATACCTGCATGATGACATGGGACTAGCGCTTGCTGCTGCAGACTTGGTCTTGTGTCGTGCTGGCGCCAGTGTCTTGGGCGAGCTAACACACTTTGGCTTACCAGCTATTCTCGTGCCGTATCCACATGCTTGGCGCTACCAGAAAGTCAACGCTGATTGGCTTGCCGCACGCGGCGCCGCCATACGCCTTGACGACGAGTGTCTACCGAAGGAGCTGTTGCCGACTCTGCGCACGCTGCTGAGCGACTCAGAACGGTTAGCAGCCATGCGCGCAGCGGCACAACGTGCGGCTGTGCCGAACGCAGCGCAGCGCATTGCCGAACGGCTGTTAACAGTGGCAGAATTAAGAATTAATAGAGGGTCGCTAAGCTGACCAGCAGAGAGATGGTATATGGTTCAACTTTCAACCATTCTGTGGACGCTGATCGTCCTGTTCGCTGCTATTGGCGCGTTGCGCGGCTGGACGCGCGAGCTGATCTCGACTGCCGGCATCATCCTAGCGCTTTTTGCCACATGGCAGTTTGATGCAGTGCTGCTCCAGCCGTTGACGCGCGGCGCCACGCCTCAGCAAATCTTCTTCCTCTACAGCGGCATTCTGGTCGTTATCAGTTTTTTCGCCTACCAGGCGCCAAGCAGCTGGGTTGCGCGCAAGCAGCAAATCATCGCTGATCAGCGGCAAAGCGTGCAAGAGCGCCTGCTCGGCTTTGTGTTGGGCGGCGTGAACGGCTATCTCATCTTCGGCTCAATTTGGTATTACCTTGATCGGACAGGCTATCCATTTGCGCCGTACATCTTTGCGCCGACGCCGGACAGCGCTAGTGCTGGAATGGTTGAGTCGTTGCCTCTGATTTTCCTTGTACAGAGCAACTTGCTGCCTGTTTTGGTGATTGTGCTGTTCCTGATCGTCATAGTTGTCGCTGTCTGAAAGCGAGCGTGGCAAAATGGAGCTTCAGGCGCTAATCACAGTCGCTGTGCTGGTAATTGCAGTTGGTCTGTTCATCTGGGATAGGCTGCGCGTAGATATCGTTGCGCTGCTAGTGCTGATCGCGCTGCTAGGCACAGGCGTCATCACAGAGAGCGAGGCTCTGGCAGGCTTTGCCAATCGAACTGTGATCAGCATCGGCGCGTTGTTCATTGTTGGCGGCGCGGTCTTTCAAACAGGTTTGGCAGACGCTATCGCTAATCGCATTTTGAAGATTGCAGGCACAAGCTACACGCGCTTGCTGCTCGTGCTGATGTTCGCCGTTGCGTTCATGTCCGCCTTCATCAGCTCAACAGGCATAGTAGCGCTGCTGTTACCTTCAATCATCAGCATTGCCGCCAAGACGCGCCTTGCGCCTTCGCGCTTGCTGATTCCGTTGAGCATCAGCGCACTGATCGGCGGCTCAAGTACGCTGATCGGCACGCCGCCGAATTTGCTGGCTGCTGAGCGGCTCGCGCTTGCAGGTTACCAAACTTTCAACTTTTTCAGCTTCACGCCGATCAGCCTCACCATTATGCTTGCCAGCGTGCTATTTGTCGTTACGTTAGGCAAGCGCTTATTGCCAGAGCGCCAAGCGATGCAGAAAGTGCAGCCTGTCACCACGCCTGCTGAGCTGTTCAAGCTGTACCATCTGCCTGAGAGCCTCTATCGCTTGCGCGTGGACGCGCAGTCGCCGCTTGTCGGCAAGACGCTTGCTGAGAGCAATCTGCGCGAGCAGTTCGACCTGAGCGTGCTGAGCGCCATTCACGCGCATGGCAGACGCACTGGCACTCTAACAGCCAATCATCGCGCTGAATATTTGCGCCCTGATGTGCCAATTCAAGCCAACGACATCCTGATTGTGCAAGGCAAAGCTGAGTCAGTCAGCCAAGCTGCAGCCTATTGGCGCTTGGCAATCATGGCAAACGAGCCAGTCGTCGAGCAGGACGTGATCACTAACGAAGTCGGTATCGCTGAGGTGATGTTGCGTCCGCGCTCATCAGCACTGGATAAGACGCTGACCGAGCTGAACTTCGGACGCACGCATCGCCTGACCGTGCTGGACATTCGCAGACCAGGCTACGACGGCACGCTGGACTTGAAGACGACTCGGCTGCGCTTTGGCGACATGCTGTTAGTGCAAGGGCAGTGGAAAGACATCTTTGCGCTCAAAAAGCAACATCGCCGTGACTACATCGTGATGGGCGAGCCAGAAGCAGCTGAGTTTGGAGCATTTCAGCGTGCTGAGCGCGCGCCTATCGTGTTGATCGTGTTGGCAGTCATGGTGCTGGCAATCATGCTCAATCCTGACTTGCTCACGCTCGCCAGCTTGACAGCGGCTGTTGTCGTGGTATTGACGGGCTGCATCACAATGGACGAAGCCTACCAAGCAATTGACTGGAAGACGCTCTTCCTAATTGCAGGCATGTTGCCGCTCAGCACGGCATTGGTCAAAGTTGGCTTAGTGGACTCAATTGCCACCAATCTGCGCGTAGCGCTGAGCGGACTAGGCACTTATGCAGTGATTGCAGGCTTGTTCGCAATGACAGCGCTTGTGACACAAGTGTTGTCGAATACGGTCACAACAGTGCTGATTGCGCCGATTGCAATTGCTGCAGCGCGCGATCTCGGCGTAGCGCCGCAGGCATTTGTCATGGCAGTCGCTATTGCTGCCTCTATGGCGTTTGCTACGCCAATTGCGTCGCCTGTGAACACGCTCGTCATGTCGCCGGGCAATTACAAGTTCAGCGACTATGCACGGATCGGCGTGCCACTTGTGCTGATCAGCATGGTCATCACGCTGACCTTGCTGCCATTGCTCTTCCCGCTATGAAGCACATCAACGTCAACACAATCAGGTGGCATACGCTGACACTTTGTGCAGCATATTGCTGCATTTGACACTTTTTCACGCTGCTTGTATACTGACCGATAAGTGTCTGTCTCATGAAGTACTGAACTGAATGACCTTCCGTCTGAATCATTTAGCAATCGTTGTAGAAGACATTCCGCAGGCGCTTGCTTTCTGGCGCGACGCACTCGGCTTGCCGCTTGGCAAGATGGAGCGCAATGCTGATGAGGAAGTCGAGATCGCCTTTCTGCCACTGGAGTCAGGCGAGATTGAGCTGATCGCGCCGACAAATAGCACAAGCGGCGTCGCTAAGTATCTGGCTAAGCGCGGCGCAGGAATGCATCACGTCTGCCTTGAGGTGCCAGACCTTGAGGCGGCTATGCAACGTCTGCGCGGTCACGGTGTTGAGCTGATCAACGATGTGCCAAAGATCAACGCGGAAGGCGTACGCTACTGCTTTGTGCATCCCAAGAGCGCCTTTGGCGTGCTCGTAGAGCTTTACGAGTTACCGCGCTCAAGCTAAGTTAATTAGAACCGCTCAGCTGACCATCCCAAAAGTGCCTTACCTTTACCTCAGCGCTTAAAGACTGTTATAGCACGTGCGTCTTAGGCTTACTGAGAGCAGGAGAGTGTTCGATGGTGAGCGAACAGCTCGTGTGGCACCGACGATGGTTGCAACGCTGGCAAAGCGCGCACGACACCACGCGCCTGATGATCGGCATATGGCTCGGCGCGTTGGTCTGCTTAGCCTTGATGGGCTATTCGATCTTCGGCTTGCTACTGTTAGCAGCTCTGACAACGCTTGGCATACTGACCACGTTGATTCTAACAGAAAAGCCACCAAAAGTTGGGCGCGTGGTGGCAGGCGCGCCGTACAATCGCGTCTTGAGCCAAATTGGCGTTGTGCTAGGTATTGTTGCGCTGACCAGTCTCTCAATCAGCGGCTACGTGCCGCTCTGGTCAGAGGCGATCAATATCTTTCGTGGCATTGGCAGGGCGTATTTCAGTCGCGTGCTTCTAGACGACCCTGCAGCGACATTGGGCGCTTTTGGCGCTTCGTTTGCGATTCCTCTGCTGCTTCTGGTCATGCTAGGCGCACGTTGGCAGGAGCTGGGCTTGAGAAAGGGACATCGCACAGGGCGAATTGCTTTGCTGTGGTGCGCTTTGCCCGTTGTGTTTATCCTTCTAGCGCTCTGGGCAAGGGCAACGACTCCCGCAAGTGTGCTACGCAACTTGTCCAGCGGTATGTTCCATGCCTTTGGCACGGAGTTTTTGTTTCGTGGCGCGCTGCAGACGCGCTTGCTGCGTTTGCTCTCACTGCGCTGGGCGTTGATGCTGCAAGCGCTAATTTTTGCGCTATGGCATGTGCCGCGCCTCACACCGACGCTGAACGGCAATCTTCTAGCAGGCGTAGCTTACGCAATTGCACATTACGGCGTGATCGGCTTGGCGCTTGGCGTGATTGCGCTTCGGACGCGCAGTCTGTGGGCAGGCACGGCTTTTGCAGCTGTGCTTGGCGTGCTCGGTCTGCTAAGCTACTCGCTCAAGTGACCTTTCAAGGCATAGATTGGTATTGGTGTCGCTTTGCCTCTGAGCGGAAGCACGCCAAGCGCTTCGCAGTCCATGCGCTCTTTTACTTCAGTGTAGACTGACTCAGTCATTAAGATTTGGTTGCGCGTCGCTCTGCCCATCAGACGCGCTGCTGTGTTGACGGTATCGCCTAACACATTGAACTCACGCCGTCCGCGTGCCTCGCCAATCTCGGCTGAAAAGACGGCGCCGCGCGCCAAGCCAATCTGACAGTGTATATCAATAGCTTTGCCATTCACGGTCAGCGGCTGCGGTTGCGCAACAATCTCACGAATAGCAAGCGCAGTGTTCGCCGCACGGAATGGATCATCTGTGTGTCCGCTCGGCGCACCAAAGATGATCATTATGTCTGAGCCACTCAAATGGCAGGTTACCTTTTTCAACACGCCGCCGCGCGCTTCCACAGCTGCATTGATCAAGCTAAAAATGCGCGAGAAACTTGCAGCTAGAGCTGTCTCTTCTTCTGGACGCACATGGTCAACTGACTCAGAAAAACCGACTAAGTTCACGAAAACAACTGTCGGCTCAGGAAAATCAGGCGGAATCTGGCGCTGCGCGGCGTTTTCCACCAGCAAGTTCAGCACAGCGTGCGGCAAGTAGCTGGCTAACGGCTCGACAATGCGCAGCACCTCTTCAATCTGCTGTAGCAGACCTGCCACACTGCGATCCATCAGGATTGCGCGCATCAGCCGCTTGCCAACAGGTGCAAAGTCGAAATCACCCAGCTCGCGCTCCGTCAGATCGTCTACTGCCAGCATGTAGCCTTCGCACTCATTTGGCTCAAAACGGAACTGTCCTCTCACGCGCTCGTAGGCTGCTAATGTCAAATTGACGCGCCCAACTTTGCCTGCACCTTCTGCTCGTTTGGTCTGCATGACAGCGCCGCCAAGCAAGACATGCTCCATGCGAAACGGCGTGCCAATCTCAGCTGTGAAAAAGCGCCCAGTGTGAATGCCGATGCGCATTCCAAGCATGAACTTGCCTTGCGGCAAAGTTATCTCAGCGAAGCGACGCATAGCACGCTGCATCCGCAAGCCTGCGCGCACAGCCTGAGCCGTGTCGCTCTGACGCGCGCTTGCTGGGAATTGGATCAACATGGCGTCGCCTGTGAACTCCAGCAAGTTGCCGCCTGATTTGCTGATGATCTCAATCATTGTGCTGAAGTAGTCATTGAGCGTCTTCAGCACAGTGCGCGCGCCTGCTCGACCGAGGTTAGCATTCGCTTCCATCAACAGCGTGAAGCCTGCCAAATCAGTGAACATCAGCGTGCCTTCCTGCCAAGCGTGGCGTACCTCGCCCGGCTGCGGCAAGGTCTCAGCCACTTGGCGCGGCACATAATCGTAGAGAATGCTCTGCAGCGTGCGCAAATGCTCAAAGACGCGCTCCAGAATGGCAGGCGAAGGCTCAAGCCAAGCCATAGCGTAGAGATCAGCAGGCAGCAAATTGCGCAGACGTGGCTCTAGGACAGTGAAAAGAGCTGTTGAAGGTTCGTTCTTTTGTGGCATAGTTTGTCAGGCTAGAATCACTCAGCTAGGAGACGGCTGACAGACTGAAATGACAAGTGTCGCTAGGCGCGCAAGATTGCACCTCATAGCGCTTGCCTGTTACAGTGCGCTTGCCTTTGTTGTCTTGCACGCTTTGATTTTCACCACTGGCACGCATGTGGCAGGCTTTGACTACTTCAACTACCACTGGAATTTTTGGTTTTTGCGCTACGCTAGTCAAACAGCAGGCATTAATGCCTACTTGAACGACTTTGTATTTTACCCTGCGCTCACTAACTACGGCTATCACGCTTACGCTGCGTTCTGGTATCCGCTCTGGGCGCTGTTAGAGCCATTTTTTGGCACGCTTGCCGCTTTCAACGTCATCATCTTCGTAGCGTGTACGTTGAACGGTTATCTGTTGTTCGTCTGGCTACGCAGCGAAGGTGTTATCCCAAGTTTAGCGCTGATAGGCGGCATTGCGCTGCAGACATTTCCAATCGCACGCTACTGGTACTATAACACGCACATTAATCTGATGAACTGGTTCTGGCTGCCGCTACATCTGCTGCTATGGCGCCAGATAGTGCGCGCAGTCCAAGCGCAGCGCTTGCTGCGCGTTGTTTTTTGGTCAACCGTGCAAGGCGTGGCGCTCTACGGCTTAGCAATGAGCGACCATCAGTTTCCGATCTTTGTAGCTTTCGTGCTCGTGCCTTATGGCGTGCTGAGTCTGTGGCGTGTGCGCCGCAAGGTAGGTCAGCTGCTCGGCTTGATCATTGCAGGCATGCTGACCGTTGGCATTGGCGTTGGATTGTTGTGGCAATTTGGCTACTTGCCGTATGCGCTGCAGTTTCGCGGCAGATTGGCGCCGGGCATCGCAGCTGAGCGACCGGGCATTGCCACGCGCCTGTTCAACATGGCGGAGACGTGGTGGCAGTGGGACACGCCGTCATTGGGTGCTTTTGTATCGCTCGGCGCATTGATCGCACTCTTTGGAGCGCTTTTCGTGCGTCGCTTGCGCTGTAAAGGCGACGGACGCTGGTTTTGGTTCTGGGTCGGCATTCCGCCGTTTTTAATCGCTCTGGGCGGCACTGTGCAGGTCGGCGATTTACGCCTGCCAACGCCGTATCACTTGCTGCACGCGCTGACAGGCGGCATGTTCGGCATGCCATGGCGCTTGACGCCGATTTTTGTGATCGCAACGGCAATTTTCGCAGGCAAGGTCTTCACGCCGCTCTTGGCAGGCAGACAGCGCATGCAGCTGACTGTATTTGTCTGCGCCTTCCTTGCCAATGCGTGGGCAGTCCGTCTGTGGGAAACGGCGCCGCTGACGCCTGTGCCGATTGCCTACGAGTTCTATGCGAAAATCGGCGCTGAGCGTGGCGAGGCGTATGATCGGCTCGTGTTGGTGGAAGTGCCAACAGGCGTCGCCACAGGTGAGGTGATTGTAGGCGATCCGCGCGCTACGCAGCTGCAATGGTATGGCATGGCTCATCATAAACGGATGATTAACGGCTTCATTTCGCGCGCGCCTGTGGATCACTTTTTCTACATTGAGACGGGCGATCCGATGCTGAGTTGGCTTGGCGGGCGCGTGCCGCTCGACGCCGAATTCGTGCGCAGGCAGATGGACGAGCGAGTCTTTGGCTATCCAATTGGCTACTTTGTCGTGCATCGAGACCTTGTCGGGCGTGAGAGCGCGACACTGACTGAGATTCTTGACTTTTTCAACCGCGACGTGCGCCACTTAGTGTGTCCTGTGTGGATTGAAGGCGATGCGGTTGCCTACCGTACAGCAGCGCATCCCGACTGGGATGACTGTCCGCAGCGTGTGCCAAAAGACGGTCTGATTGACATAGGCGCGTTAGACGATGTGCGTTTCATCGGACGCGGCTGGCACTATCCTGAGAACATCGTAGGCATCACGGCGCGCTGGACAGGCGCTGAGCCAACGGCACGGCTCTACTTGCGTCTAGTAGAGCGGCGCGCTTACCGCGTGACGCTCATGGCGCAGGCATTTGGACAGGCACGCCGATTAAGCCTGAGCGCAAACGGCATGACGCTTGGCTCAGCTGAGATACGTCCTGAGAGCTTGGCAGAGTACACTTTCATCTTGCCTGCAGAGGCATTGACCTCTGAAGACGGTTACTTGGAGTTAATGCTTGCCTACGATCTAGAGGGACAGGATGAACGCCTTAGACGGAAGCTAGGTGTGTTGGTAGACTGGCTGCGTTTCGAGCCGCTTGCTCAGGCGCGCTCATCAGAGTAACCTTCCGAGCTGTGTTGCGTACTGAGTCTCAGGGTCGTCTGCGAAAGGAGCTACAACAGATGGTTCGTGAAGATCGTCCGCTTGGTGTGACCATTCTAAGCGCATATTACGTCCTTTGGGGCGTGGCAACAGTCCTGTGGAGCTTGTTGACAAGCGTTTTGGGCGCGGTGACAGCCTGCCTTGTGCCTGGCTTGCTGGTAGGCGGCGTCTTGGGCTTGATTCAAGGCGTGCTGAGCGTTGTGCTTGGCTTGGCATTCTACAGCGGCAAGGATTTTGCGCGCATACTTGTGATGGGCTTGGCGCTGCTCGGCATTGTGCTCGGCGTGCTAGGCGGCTTAAGCGATGGCTTTGGAGTTGGCAGACTGATCAGCATTGCTGTCAACACCTTTGTGCTGTTTTACGTCAATTCAGAGCGCGTCCAGCGCTTCTTCGCCACCAACTGAGCGCACTTCTCACAAGGCTGCTCAACATGCCGAGCAGCCTTTCCAAAATATCTACCTCTTGCATTCAATTGTGAAGCAAGGTACAATTCCTTTCAGGTCGTTTTGAACGTTCTGAACGACCTGAAATGTGTGCAACTCTGTCTCTGATCAAGGAGCTTCTATGAAACGCACGATGCGTCTGATGGCGCTCTTGCTAGTTGCTGTGCTGAGCCTGAGCGCATTGGGCACCATTGTGGCGCAAGAGAATCGGACTGTGCGTCTTGGCTATGTGCCAGCCATGATCTACGCGCCGCTCTACATCGCCATTGAGCGCGGCTACTTCGCTGCTGAGAATATCACAGTTGAATTGACGCCGCTACAAGGTGGCTCAGACTCTGTGGTTCAGCTTGCAGCCGGCAACTTCGATGCAGCCGTCGGCGGCGTGGGCGCAGGCTTGCTGAACGCCGCTAAGCTCGGCTTGGAGTTCCGCATTGTGGCGCCGATGCACACGGAACGTCCGCCGATTGCCAGTCCGTTGGTCATCTCTGCCAAGCGCACAGCTGAGATCAAGAGCGTGGCAGACCTAAGAGGCAAGACGGTCTCGATCAACGCTGCAGGTGCCGCAACCGAGTACTGGGTCTACCTTGCGCTGAAAAAGGCAGGTCTGACCATGAAAGACATCACATTGACAGCGGTTGCCTTCCGCGACGTGCCACTTGCCCTTGAGAGCGGCGCTATTGACGCAGCCATTCTAGGCGAGCCGTTCGCTACGCTGCAAAAAGATCGAGGCGTGGTGGCTGTGCTTGCCGATGACTTTGTAGACGGCATTACGGTCACTTACTTATACATGGGCTTGCCGTTGCTGCGCGAGCGTCCTGAGATTGCAGAGGGTTTCGTGCGCGCCTATCTGCGCGCGCTGCGCGACCTTGACGATGCAGGTTGGCTGAATGAAGAGACCGCTGCGATCATCGAAAAGTACACCAATGTGCCTGCGAATGTTGTGCTGCGCGCCAATCGTCCTTACTACGATCCGAACGGCAAGATTCCATTGGCAGACCTTGAGGAACTGCAGCGCTACTTCCTTGAGCGCGGCGCTCTGGAATACACTGAGCCAATTGATCTTGCACCGTTCGTGGATACGTCTCTGGTCGAAAAAGCAATCGAGGTGCTTGGCGAATACAAGCCAAAGCCAGCAGCTACGCCTTCAGGCTACTAGTTGACAAATCGAAAGGAGCATTCTATGCGTCGTCTACTGCTGATCCTTGTAGCTATTGCACTGCTTCTGACAGCAACTCAGCTGCCTGTGCAAGCAAAGAGCGAGAAAATCCGCTTAGGCTACCTGCCTGTGATCACCTACGCGACCTTCTTCGTCGGCATTGAGCGCGGCTACTTTGCTGAGGAAGGCATTGAGCTTGAGCTCGTGCCATTGCCAGCAGGCGGCGGAGATGCAATTGTGCAGCTCGCAGCTGGCAACCTTGACGTGGCAGCCACAGGTGCAGGCGCTACGCTGTGGAACGCAATTGCGCTCGGCTTGCCTGTCAAAATCGTGGCGCCGCTGCACACAGAGCGTCCGCCTTTGGCTACGCCGCTTGTGATTTCAGCCAAGCGCACCAATGAGATCAAGAGCGCGGCTGATCTACGCGGCAAGAAAATCGCCATCAACAACGTCGGCTCAGCAGTCGAGTACTGGGTCTTCTCTGCGCTGAAGCGCGAGGGCGTGAGCATGGACGAAGTGACTATCGTTCCAATGCCGTTCCCGCAGATGGCGGCTGCGCTGGATGCCGGCGCTATTGACGCTGCTGTGATCACTGAGCCACTTGCCACGCTTGGGCGCGAGCAGGGCTTGATCGCCTTCCTTGCCGACGATTTCATTGACGGCATCACGGTCACTTACGTTTTCATGGGCGAGGAGATGCTGACCAAGCGCCGCGCTGTGGCAGAGGCGTTCATGCGCGCTTACCTGCGCGCGGCACGCGACCTGCAAGGCAAGATTGACGAGTCGCTCGCCAAGATCATCGAAAAGTACACCAATGTGCCGTCGCCGGTCGTGATGCGCATGAATCGCCAGTACTACGATCCAAACGGCGTAATTCCAGTCGCTGACCTTGAGGAAGTGCAGCGCTACTTCAAGAGTCGCGGCTTGCTGGAATACAAAGAGCTACTGGATGTGCCTTCGCTAGTGGACACTTCGCTAGTAGATGCTGCGCTGAAAGTGATCGGAAAGTACCAACCAAAGCCGACTGCCACACCTAGCTACTGATACTCTCACAGCGCGCTACAGAATTGGTAGCGCGCTGCATTTTGCGCATCTTCACACACTTTTTGCCACTCTTTGCCACGCGCGCCTCTCAGAAATACGCTATAATCTCAACTGAGCGCTTACGCAGACCTGAGCGGCGCGCTATGTGCTGCCCTGAACTGCCTAAAAACACATTTCACTTGTGTTGATCAGCACTCAATCAGAGATCACAGCCTAACTCATGGTATACTTGTTCTAAAAGGGAACGCCCTATGGAACAACTGTCTCTGATGCCTGTCGATCAAGCGCTTGAGCCAGACTCGCCTTTCAATCGTCTGTATCACGGCACCTGCGAAACCATACTGCCGACTCTGCCCGACGCCTGCGTTGACTTAATCGTCACTTCGCCGCCTTACGCCGATCAGCGCAAGCACACCTATGGCGGCATCCCGCCTGATGAATACGTCGCGTGGTTTTTGCCGATTGCAGCGCAGCTGCAGCGCGTCCTGAAACCTACAGGCTCATTCGTCCTGAACATCAAAGAGCGTGTGGTGAACGGCGAGCGCCACACCTATGTGCTGGAGCTGATCCTAGCGCTGCGGAAACAAGGCTGGCTGTGGACTGAGGAGTACATCTGGCACAAAAAGAACGCCTATCCGGGCAAGTGGTCAAACCGCTTCCGCGATGCTTGGGAACGCTGCTTGCACTTCACCAAGCAGCGCAAATTCGCCATGTATCAAGAGGCGGTCATGTTGCCTGTTGGCGACTGGGCAGAGGATCGGCTGCGCAAGCTGAGCGAGACTGATCGGCGGCGCGATGAGTCGCGCGTGAGGAGCGGCTTCGGCAAGAACATCTCAAACTGGGTTGGACGGCAACTGGTCTATCCGACTAACGTGCTGCACTTGGCGACTGAGTGCAGCAATCGCGGTCACAGCGCAGCTTTTCCAGTGGCGTTGCC
>JANWYI010000026.1:0-13260 GCA_025055255.1 Anaerolineae bacterium
GGTAAGCCGCTCACGCCTACCTCAATGCCGTGTGGCGGCACTCGGCGGTAGCTGCGCACAACCCACGTGCCGTAGCTGCGGCTGCGCAGCACCTCGACGCGCAAAGTTGCGTCTGCCTGCAGGAGCGCCGCCGCTTCGCGCACGGTCGTCTTGCCGATTTGAATGCCGTGCCAACATTCAGGCAGAGCGCACGCCGCGCTGTAGAGCTCTTTCAGCCATGCCACAGCTGCTGAGTCAGGCGTTTGTGCGCCGACTTGCCTCGCCAAAAGTAGACTGAGGCTCAGTCCAGCAGCGCATGCGAACAGCCACTTCAGCCAACGCATAAGCCTGCTCCATCACTGATTGATGTCAAACGCGCCGATGAAAACGCGCTGTTCAGCGTCTGCCAACGCGCTGCGCGCGGCGTGGCGCGTCAATGTGCGTGGATCGTACAAGCCAACAGCGACGCGATATTCGCCGCGCGGCAAGTCATCGGGCAGTTCCAGTACGTGGCGCTCTCGATAGGCGCGATCAGGCAGCCAGTTGGCAGGCGGCAAGGCGCCAGCGCCGACTCGCACGTCGCGCTGTGCTGACTCAAGCAACTTGCCTGACTGGTCATAAATGTGCATGAAGACGACTGCGTCAAAAGGCGACTCGGCAAGCAGCGACCATGTCAAGTCTAGAGTCAGCGTCCGCGCTGCTGCATCGTACGCTACATCTGCTGCGTTGAGCGCAACAGAGTCGGCGAAAGTCGCCACAATGCTGTTGAGATCCTCGCGTTGATAGTCACCTTGATAGAACCAGTGATGGTATGGCAAGTAGAAGCCGTAGTCTGCCACGCCGTCTACTTCAACGCGCAAAGTCAGCGACTCGCCTGTGATCAGCTCGCGCGGCACAAGCGAGGCAATTTCAATCCATTTGCCCTTGATCTCAGGCACAACGCGCGTGCCAATCGGCTGACCATCTGCGTAAAGGCGTAAGCTGATTGGATACTGTGCCTGCACGCGCATGATCCAGAGCAAGTCGCGCCCTGCTTGCGTGCGTATCTTGAACTGTTCGCCGCCTGTCAGCAACCTGCCGCCGTCTGTGACGTGACAGGCTGTATTTAGCGTGTCAGGCGGCGCGCAGGCATGGTAGGTCAGTGTGTGCAGCTCGCTTGGGAAGCCGTAGCGTCTGAGCGCCTGCCACCAGCGGTAGTTATGTGCGCGCTCACTAGCTAAATGCGCCACGTTCAAGCTATCCACGAGCACAAAGTCTTTGACGGCAGCAAGCGTGCTGGGCTGCATCGGCTGTGCAGCATAGGTGGCGTATCGCCAATCAGCGCGGTAAAGGAATTGTCCGCTATTTGTGGCAGAGGCGACGTTGATCGTCGGCTTTGTGGAAGGAAAACTGCCCAGCACTTCGCCGAAGACGCCACTTTGCGCAAAGTACGTCAAGCCGCGCGCATCAGGATATATGGCAAAATGGTCAGGTCGCCATTGACTAGCGTACATCTGCTCAAAGACGACGCCTGAGCCGTGCCGCCATGCCTCTGCTGCATCAGGCGTGGTCAGACCGACGACATCGTAGGTGGTCCGATTGCCCAAGTAGCGCACCATGCCGATGTCGTGTGCGCCAACAACTGCCTCAGATGGCAACTGTGCCACAGCGTGCGCCAACTTGCGCTGACTGAGCGCGACCTCGCGCACATTTTCAACGTAATGCGCTGACCAATGGCGCAAGCCGATCAGGGCATAGACAGCGTAAGCGCCGATCAGAAAGTAAGCCGCCTTGTGTTGCCGCGAGCGACTGAGCGCGACGAAAGTGTAGCCGCTCAGGAGCATGATCAGCGCGATGATCGGCTGCTGATAGCGCTTGAATTGCCAGAATGCCGTCTCAACAAGCGCCGCAATTCCAGAGAGTCCGAGCAGCCAAGCCGCGATCAGCAGCGGCAAGCTCAGCTTGCGATGCACGATCAGTTGCCATGTGACAAACAGGATTGGGAACAGCGCGAGGACAGCAAAAAAGGCAGTGTTGTAAGCACTGATGTCCGTGAACAGCTCCCGCCACAGGCGCGCAAACGTATCGCCGATCAGCCAGAACGTCTGCTCAGGATCGCTCGGTACGTTGTACAGGTAGCTTTTTGCCTGCATGCCGCTGCCGCTCAGCGAGCCTGTCAGCGCTAGGTTGAGCAGTGGCTGCGCCGCAGACGCTGCAAACGGCAAGGCGTAGTAAAGTATATCGGCGCGGCGCGCAGGCTGCTTGAGGAACAGGTAAAGCGCTGTGCTAACAGCAATCACAGCGCCTTCAGGACGAACAAGCGCAGTCAATGCGCTTGCCAGCAGCGCTGTGCGGATTTTTCCGCTGCGCACATGCCAGAGCGTGAGCAGCATAGCGTAGATGAAGAGTCCTGTCTCCATGCCAGAGACAAACGCCCAAGCCAATGAGCCGTGCATGGCGAAAATTGCCGCCATGCCGAGCGCAAGCGCGCTCAACCTCTCGCCTTCGCTGTGAACCAAGCGGAAAACGAGCCACGTCGCGCCTAGCCACGTCAAAATGCCAATGCCGAGCGCCCAGTGCGCTAATGACTCGCCCGTGAAGCCGAACAGGTAGCCGACTGCCAAAAGAAATGGATAGAGCAAACTGGTCGCGCCGCTAGTTGGCGGCTGATCAGGGTTATAGCGGAATGGATGTCCTTCGGCTAAAGCGCGCGCGTACTGGAAGTGAATGTAAGCGTCGTCTAATGGCAGGACTGGTACGTCCAGACCTGTTGCGCGCAGCGCATTGCCGATGAACAGGGCAGCAAGGCTGCCGATCAGCAGAGTCAGAAAGGCAAACGGCAGCCACAAGCGCCGAGTCATGTCTGTGCATCAGGATAAACTTGCCAGCCTGCCTCAGGCGTGTCCATTTGAGCTAGTGTCTCAGGCGGAATGGCGACCAGTGTGCCATTTGCCTCAGCTGTGATCGTGCCATTGGGCAGGCTGATCTCAGCAGTTGCTGTCACAATCCGTCCGCGGTCTCTTTCGACTCGTCCGCGCACAGTGAGCAGCGTATGAAGCGGCGTCGGCTGACGGAAACGCACTTCAATGCGCGCTGTGTAGGTCAAGCGTCGAAAGTCGCCTGCTAACACAGCGCGCGTCAGCGCCTCGTCCAGCACAGCAGTGACAATGCCGCCATGCGCAATGCCGGGATAGCCTTGGTGCAAGTCGCCTAGCGTGAACTCGGCACGGCAGGCACTATGACCGTCGTTATAGAAGCGCAGGCGCAGACCATATGCGCTCTCAATGCCGCAGGCAAAGCAGTGACGCGAATTCGGCTGGAGCGCATCAGGTGCAGGGCGCTGTGATAGGTCAGGTCTCATTCGTACCTCACGCAGGCGTTGCGCTCAACGTGAATAGCCATTGGCAAAAGTATCAATCATCAGCTTGACGTCCTCACCAAGCGGATACAGCACAGGACAAGTGCAGCCATTGGCGACGTACTCGCGCACTTTGGCGCGCACTTCCTCAGGTGTGCCGCTGGCAGTGATCAACTGTACCACGTCATCTGGCACGAGCGCCATTGCCTGCTCGATCTGCTCTTCGGTCGCCGGCCATGTCAAAACCTGCGCGATCTCATCCAGCAACTCTTGGCTGACGCCGCTCGCCTTCATAATGTGTGGCTGCTGACCAAGATACTGCGTCACTAGCTTGCGCGCGCCGTCAAGTGCCTTTTTGCGGTCACGATCTACGCTGGCGACGATCAGCTGTGGACGATCTATGTCCTCTAGCTTGCGTCCGGCGACCTTAGCGCCTTTCTCCAGCGCGTCCATTGCCTCAGCGTTGTACGCAGGCGAGACAAGATAGTTCAGCAACGCGCCATCGGCGATTTCGCCTGCCAGTGCCATCATTTTCATGCCTGTGGCGCCGATGTAGATCGGCACGTTGCGCGGCTCGCGTCGTCCGTGAACAATGTCCAGCTCAATGTTGGTCACATGCACGAATTCGCCGTGAAAAGTGACGCGCTTCATGGCAAGCAAATCGCGCACGACCGTGATCACCTCACGCATGGCAAGGAGCGGCTTCTCGCGCTTGATGCCGACGTTCGCCGCTAATGGATCCCACCACGCGCCAATGCCCAAGAGGATGCGATTTGGCGCGAGGTCGTCTAGTGTCAGAAATGTCGAGGCAATCAGCGCCGCGTTGCGCGTCCAGTTGTTAATCACGCCTGATCCGACTTTGATTCGGCGCGTTGTAGCGGCGTAAGCAGCCATTGGCACAATAGCATCGCGCACCAAGCGGCTTTCAGCCTGCCAGACTGCCTCGAAACCGCTCGCCTCAGCGTACTGCACATAGCGAATGGCGTCTTGCAACTCGTGTGCATCTTGTAGGTAGAGCGCGACTCGGTCAGGCATGACTCAAACTCCTTCATGAAGCGCAAAAGTTTAAGCCTAGTATAACGCAGCGCTAGACGAACAGGCGAGTCTGGTGGTGCGACTCGCCTGAACTAGCTCAGCTGCTGTAGCCATAGGTCAGCTCGCTCAGCCGATCTACTGCTTTCTGCAGCGCAGGGAAAATCTCGCGGTAGACCTCGCGGAAAAGTCTGTCATAAGTCTGATGAGTTTTCTCATCAGGCTGATAAGTCCGCTCAGTGCTGGTCATGGCGTCGGCAGCAGCGCGCACACTTGGATACCAGCCGATAGCTGCTGCTGCTAAGATTCCTGCGCCGAGATTGGTCGCCTCAGCCGTGCTAGCGCGCTTGACAACCTTGCCGTTGATGTCCGCCACGATTTGACACCACAGCGGACTGCGCGAGCCGCCGCCCATCAAAATGAATTCATTGATCGGATGTCCAGTGGCTGCTTCAATGCCTTCCATGGCGAGGCGATGCTCGAAAGCAATGCCTTCCAAAATAGCGCGGTAGAAATGCTCGCGGCGATGTGCGCCTGTCCAGCCTATCACAATGCCTGTGGCTTTCGCGTCCCAAAATGGCGGCATGACGGCATTCCAGTACGGCACTAACATCAAGCCGAGCGAGCCGGGCGGCAATTTGCGCGCTGCGGTTTCCAGCACTTCCTCAGGCGAGACGCTCAGCTCAATCTTGCGCAAATCTGCTGCAAAGTTCTCCACAAACCAACTGACAGTGAACGTGCCGCCGCCAAGCACTTCCTCTGGCACAAATGCACCTGCAATCGGCGAACATAGCGTGCGGAAAGCGCGATCTGCCACGTAGCACTCTGAGTGTGCGCCACTGACCATTGCCGTGCCAAGATTCAAGTACGCCTTGCCTGCCTCAGTGATGTTAGCGCCCAGACCTGCTGATTGACCGTCTCCGGCGCCTGCCACAATTGGCAGACCTGCGCGCAAGCCGCACAGCCGTGCTGCACTCTCGCTCAGCTCGCCAATGATCGTCCCCGGCATGGCAATCGGCACAAACTGCTCAGGATTCAAGCCGAGCCGCTGCATCAGGTCAGTTGCCCAGACGCCGCGCGCCATGTCAATCAAGCCCATGGGATCAGCGCAGGGCAGACTGGTAATCCAGCGACCTGTCAGGCGTTGCACGAGGAAGGCGTGAACGTCGAGAAACTTGTAGGCACGGCGCATGACATCTGGCTCGTGTTGCTGCAACCAGATCAGCTTGGGCAAGGATTGCTTGGTAGACGGACCTTTGCCTGTCAGCTGATGCAGGTAATCATTGCCGATCATGCGGTCAAGCTGTGCAACCTGCTCTACAGCGCGGTCATCTACCCAGAGGATAGCGTTGCGGATCGGCTGACCTGTTTCATCTACTGGCACGAACGACTCGCGCTGATGTGTGATACACAGCGCTGCGAAGCGCTCGGCACCGACCTGTGCTGCTAATTCGCGCAGCGTTTTACATAGCGCGTCCCACCAGTCCTCAGCGCGCTGCTCATACCAATTCGGCTGCGGCGAGATCAGCTCAAAAGTAGCACGGCTCTCTGCCACAGCGCGCCCATGCCGATCCCAAGCAATAGCTTTGCAGGCGCTTGTACTGCTGTCTACGCCGATGACAAGGTCTTTTACGTTAGTCACAAGCGAGAATCCTTCTGTGAAAAAGTTTTAAGCGCCCTAATTTTACACAAAGAGCGGGAACAAAGTCCCGCTCTTTGCTGTGACGTGAGGAATTGCGAGATTACTCTTGGATAGCGGCTTCGATAGCTGCCTTGATGTTGCGCAGCGTGGTACGCACATCCTGAGCGCCGGTCGTCATCTTGCCCAATTCGGTCGGCACTGGACCGCCTGTGCCGCTAACAGCTGCCCAGCCTGGGAAGTGCGGCTCGGTGCCCATGCGCTCCTTGATCGCCTTGAGCGCAGCTGGGAAGTGGCGCGTCGTGCCTGCCACAACCTTCGCCTTCTCCAAGACGTTCGGCGCATTGAAGGCGCTCAAGCGCACAGGCGTGTTGCTGGACTCGGCTGCAGCGATCTGAGTCGGCTTGCTGGTTGCCCACTGCAGGAAAATCCAAGCAGCATCCTTGACGCGGCTGTACTTCGAGAGCGCGATGCATGAGCCACCTTGGTGACCAATGGCAGGCACCTCGTCAAAGCTGCACTCGGATGGTGGACGCAGGCGCACTTCCTTCGGAAGGTCAGCAGTCTCCCACAGACCAACGGTCTTCGAACGATCTGGCACGTCCAAGCCTGGGAAGAACTCTGCCCACGAGATGACGTTAGCGCCCAAGCCTTGCGCCATCGCATCGCCTTGACCGCCCCAGTCCCACGTGGTGACACCTGCTGGCACGTGCTTGCCCAGCTCCAGCATGTAGTTAGCGCCTTCAACGGCGAACTCGTCATCAATGACCACAGTCTCGTTCGGGCCGGTATGCGAGCCGCCATGCGACCACAGCCAAGCTGTCCAGTCGCACTGGAGCGCATAGTGACCCGACTTCCACTGCCCGATGTAGCCGCGCACTTCGCTGCCGTCTGGATTCTTGCTCATATCGGTTGCGCGCACGTTCTCAAGGAACTCCGCCATAGTGGTGGCAGGCTTCAAGCCTAGCTTCTCGTAGATGTCGCGGCGGTACATATAGATGAAGATCGGGATGTCGAAGGGCAAGCCGACCAGGCGACCGCGATAGGACGCCAGCGCCGGAATCAGCTCAGGCACGAAGTCTTCGAAGTCGTAGTCAGGCATGTTCAGGTCGCTGCCTGTGTTGCTCATGTATTCCATCGGGTCAACTGTGTCGTTGACAAAGCGCCCGACCCACGCCTGATCGAGGTAGTAGATGTCGTTCGAAGGCGAGCCTGTGGCAGTGTCCTGCGTGATCTTTGAGAGCACCTGATCGAGCGGCGTCTGCTCCCAGATGATGGTCATGCCCGTCAACGGCTCAAAAACGCGCTTGGCAAGGTCGCTGATGATCTGGCTTGGCGCCGTTGACTCAGACGAGATACGCACAGTCGTGCCGCGGAAGCGTCCGCCAACCTCGCGCAGCCACTGCTCCTGCTCCTGTGAGAGCTGATAGACACCTTCGCGCAGCGGCGTGTACGGACGCGCAGCCATTGCACGATGCATATCCCAGCGGAACATGCCCGCCATGCTGATACCAAAGCCCGCTAGACCGATGCGGCGCAGAAACTCACGGCGGCTGATCTTGCCCTTGCGCAGTTTCTCGCCCTGCTGTGCCACGTAAAGACGTTGCTTGCGTTCACGTTCGTTCATTTCAGAAGTTCCTTTCAATTAAGCGAATTAAAGACTTTCAGAGAGCGCCAATGGCGATGATCAAGAACTGCGTAAACGTTATCTGGATGTAACTCTGACAGGCATCACCTCCTTAAAACGTCCTAGTACATGCCGTGATATGTCTAGCCGCGCACAGCGCCCAGCGTTAAGCCGCGAATCAGGTAGCGCTGCGCCGAGAGAATGAACAGAAAGACTGGGATCAGCGCCGCTGTGCCAGCTGCTGAGAGCAAGCCCCACTCAGTCGGTCCTGCTGACGTATCGTACGACTGCATACGGATTGGTACGGTCTGCATTTCAGGCAGGCGCGAGAGGTAGAGCGTCAAGATGAACTCGTTCCATGAGAAGATCATGCACAGCACAGCCGCTGCTGCGATGCCCGGCGCAACGTAACGGATGATGATCCGCCAGAAGGCGCCGAACCGTGTGCAGCCGTCTACCATTGCCGCCTCATCTAGATCAGTTGGGATGTCGTCGAAGAAAGACTTGAGCAAGAGCGTCGCCAATGGCAGATTGATGACCACATGCGCCATCATCACGCCGAAGTACGTGCTGGTCAAGCCTAGTTGCTGATACAGCCACGAGAGCGGCAAGACAACTGCTGCAGCAGGCATGAAGCGCGTCGAGATGATGAAAAAGACCAGATTTTGCTTACCGCGCGGATTGAAGCGCGAGAGTCCGTAAGCAGCTATAGTCGCCACGATGATGACAATCGCTGTGCTAGTCAAGCCGTAGAACAGGCTGTTAGCAATCGGCTGGATCATGGCGTAGCCGAGTGTGCCGCCGCCACCAACGCCTGCTGCAAGCGCTGTGCCTGTCTGTTCACGCATGGTGTCTTGATAGCTCGCTTGTCCTAAAATCACGCGCCACCATGCCAGCGTCACCTCTGGGAAGTCAAGACGTGGCGGCAAGCTGAACACATAGCGGTAAGGCGTGATGGACAACCGAAACCAGTAGAAAATCGGGAAGACGAACAGACCTACCACAGCAAGTGAGACCAACGTCAGCACTAGCTTGCCTATGAATTGATTAAAGTGGTGGCGCCGCTGAATGGCGCGCCAATCTACCTGTGTTTTCGTTGCGCTGACTGCCATGCCGCACCTCTTACCACTTCACACGGAAAATCTTGATGTAGGCGAACGCTGAGAGCCAGCCAACGACCATGATGAACACGCCAATAGCCGCGCCGTAGCCCCAGCGAATGTTCTGGAAGGTGATCGTATACTGATAGAAGCTGATCGTCGTGGTGCGCCCGCCCGGACCGCCTGAGGTCATCACCATGATGTAATCGAAGGTCTTATAGAGTTCAATCAGGCGGAACAAAATGCCAACTGTCAGGACGCCGAAAAGCATTGGAATTTTGATGCGCGTCAGGCGCTGAAACCACGAGGCGCCATCTACCATTGCCGCTTCAATGATCTCGTGCGGTAAGCTCTTCAAGCCTGCGAGGATGATCAGCACAAAGAACGGCGTCCACTGCCAGATCTCGACTATCAGCAGGGCAAAAAGCGCGTACTGCCCTGTGCCGCCTAACAGTGGCTCCTCCTTAGTCAGCGCGCCCACGCCGTAGAGCAGCCATGAGATCACGCCAAAATCTGAGTGCTGCAGCAAGCGGAAGATCAAGCCCGCAATCACAGGCGCTGTGACCATTGGCAGGATCATGAACGTCTGCATGATATTGCCTAGCCAAGGGCGCGCGTCCAGCAGCAGCGCGATGAACAAACCGAGCGTGAGCTGTGCGCCGAGCGCAATAATCGTGTAAACCGCTGTAATGACTATCGCGCTACCAAAATCGCCAACGAGCGGATTGCCGAAGAGCATCCACTCATAGTTGCGGAAGCCAACCCATTCCCATGTCTTGCTACTGGCGCGGAAGTGCTGAAAGCTGACGAGGATATTGAAGATCAGCGGGAAAACGCTGTACATCAACAGGATAACGACCGCTGGCGCGACCCACAGCCACGGATTATTGGCTGAGAAGAAGCCACGCCGTCGCTTGGCTGTTACCTCGGCTTGTCTACTTAAGGGCGTTAAGGCAATACTTGGACGCGCCATGCAGTTCCTCACAAAATGCGCTAAAGGCTTATTTTGCCTAACTTCGTGCCACTCAAGCTGATGGCACTTCACAAACGTGCATGAGATGCACTATTGTGCCAACTATAATCACGTTCAAATAATCTGTCAAGTTCTGCCCATTCGTCACTTTTAACAGGATCATTCAGCGTTTTGCCCAGCTTGACAAGCGCCTTGTGCCGTCTTACAATCTGGTAAAATGTGAAAAAAGTTCACGTTTGTGCAAAGTGCTCAATCAAAGGCAGGCATACAGTGACCACAATTACTGTCGTTGGCGCAGGTGTTATGGGAACGGCGCTCACCTTCCCTGCCGCAGACAATGGACACGCTGTTCGTCTGGTTGGCACGCACCTAGATGAAGAGATCATTAGAAGTTGCAAAGCATCGGGCATACATCCTCGTTTGAAGCGCTCAATTCCGCAAGGCGTACAGCCGTTCTCTCATACTGAGATTGCAGAGGCGATGCGCGGCGCTGAAATTGTTGTGTTAGGTGTGAACTCGCGCGGTGTACATTGGGCAGCTGATGCGATTGCACCACACTTGCGACCTGAGCAAATTATTTTGATGGTCACCAAAGGCTTGGAGAGCACGCCCGATGGCAACCTGATGGTCTTGCCTGACGTACTCGCTATGCGCTTGCCTGAGCCAATTCGTCATCAGGTCTATTACGCTGCTATTGGTGGACCGAGCATTGCTGGCGAGTTAGCAGCACGTCGCCATACCTCAGTTGTGTTTGTCTCACGCAACGCTGAGATTTTGCCGCGTCTACAGGCGATCTTTGCCACGCCGTACTACCACATTTGGACATCAACCGACATGATCGGCGTTGAGGTCTGTGTAGCGCTGAAGAATCCATATGCCCTAGCCACTGGCATTGCGCAAGGTGTGCTAGAGACCTTGCCTGAAGATGTTGCTGCTGCCAAAAACCACAACTACGCCGCTGCAATCTTTGCTCAAGGCTTGGCAGAGACCGCTTACCTTGTCCAGCTGCTTGGCGGCAGCTTGGAGACTGTCTTCAGCTTGCCCGGCGCCGGCGACTTGTACGTCACCACACAAGGCGGACGCAACTCGCGCATGGGTCGTTTGCTCGGCATGGGCAAATCTTATAGCGACGCCATTGAAGAGATGCCCAATGAGACTATTGAAGGCGTAGACTGTGTGCTTGCCGTCATGCCCGCAATTGAGAGCATGATCGCGCAAGGCAAGATTGAGCCAGACGCCTTGCCGCTCCTGCGCGAGCTGCATCGCATCATCACGCGCAATGCAGGCGTCGCCTTTGACTTTGACAGCTTCTTCAGCAAGTTGCCGTTCACACCGCCGCTGCGCCAGCGCGCGCAAGGCGCTTGATCGCTTGAGAAAGACGAGGAATGCATGATCCAACTATCGCAGGACGTAATCCAGCGCTATCACGACCTGATCGAGACACTCGGTCCTGAGGCGCTGAAGATGATGCTTCAGGAAATGCACACTATTCGTGCTTTTGAGGAGCGCGCTGAGCAGCTCTACATGCAGGGCAAAGTGCATGGCACAATGCACCTGTCAATAGGTCAAGAGGCGACCGCTGTCGGCGCGGCAAACGCCATGCAAGAAGGTGACTACCTGCTCAACCATCATCGCGGTCACGGACATTGCATGGCGTGGGGCGCTGATCCAAATCGCATGATGGCAGAGTTCATGGGCAAGGAAACAGGCTACTGTCGCGGACGCGGCGGCAGCATGCACATCGCCGATGTTGAGTCTAACAATCTAGGTGCCAATGGCATTGTGGCAGGCGGCATCCCGATTGCTGTTGGCGTTGGTCTGAGCATCAAGATGCGGCGCACTAGTCAGGTCTGCCTTGTCATTTTTGGCGATGGCGCCGCAAATGAAGGCGCTTTCCACGAGGCACTCAACATGGCGTCCATCTGGACGTTGCCGATAGTCTTCCTGTGCGAAAACAACCAGTACGCCATGTCTATGCCTGTGGAAAAGGCGTTCAACATCGAGAAGATCAGCCAGAGAGCAGCAGCTTATGGCCTGCCCGGCGTCACAGTAGACGGCAACGATGTGCTAGCGGTCTACAGTGCTGTGAGCCAAGCTGCAGCGCGCGCGCGGCGCGGCGAAGGCGCGACGCTGGTCGAGGCGAAGACATATCGCTACAAAGGGCATTCCAAAAGCGATAAACAGGCGTATCGCAGCCGTGAAGAAGTGCGCTACTGGCAGGAAAACTTCGATCCGATTATGCGCTTCACCAACTTGCTGCTGATGGTAGGCGTGATCACGGAGACCGAAGCAGCGCAAATGCGCGAGCGCGCAGTTGCCATCATTGATGAAGCAGTCGCCTTCAGTGAGGCAAGTCCTGCGCCGAACGTCGCTGATATTATGGATGGTGTGTATGCCTGAGCTGCGCGAATTGACCTACGCTGAGGCGCTACGCGAGTGTATGCGCCAACTGATGGAGGAAGATGAGCGCGTTTTCTTAATTGGTGAGGATATCGGCGTGTACGGCGGCGCCTTCGGCGTGACGGCAGGCTTGATCGATCTGTTCGGCGCTGAGCGCGTGATTGACACGCCGATCTCAGAGGCAGGTATTGCCGGCGCTTGCATCGGTGCAGCGCTGACAGGCATGCGTCCGATTGGCGAGATTCAGTTTATGGATTTCGTCACGCTGAGCATGGAACAGCTTGTGCTGCAGGCGGCAAAAGTGCGCTTCATGTTCGGCGGCAAGGCGAGCGTGCCAATGGTGCTGCGCATGCCGGGCGGCAGCGGCACAGGCGCAGCTGCTCAGCATAGCGAGAGCTTAGAGAACTGGTTTGTGCATGTGCCAGGACTGAAGGTCGTCATGCCTAGCACGCCATATGACGCCAAAGGTCTGCTGCGCGCGTCCGTGCTGGATAACAACCCTGTCATTTTTGTGGAGCACAAGCTGCTCTACAAGACTAAGGGTCACGTGCCTGAAGATCGCTACATTGTGCCGCTCAGCCAGACCAAAGTTGTGCGTGAAGGTAAGCATCTGACAGTGGTAGCGACGTCAATCATGGTCGTGCGCGCGCTGCAAGCGGCTGAGGAGTTGGCAAAGGAAGGCATTGAGTTAGAGGTGATCGATCCGCGCACGCTCAAGCCGCTAGACGACGCGCCGATCATCGAGTCGGTCAAAAAGACAGGGCGTGCGCTTGTCGTCCATGAGGCAGTTGAGATGGGCGGCTTTGGCGGCGAAATCGTGGCGCGCATTGCCGCAAGCGAGGCATTTGACTACCTTGAGGCGCCGATTCGCCGCTTGGCAGGCTTGGATATCCCGATTCCGTACAATCGTGAG
This sequence comes from Anaerolineae bacterium, assembly GCA_025055255.1. Classification (GTDB taxonomy): domain Bacteria; phylum Chloroflexota; class Anaerolineae; order Aggregatilineales; family UBA2796; genus CP2-2F. The sequence goes on from JANWYI010000026.1 coordinate 13,001, forward strand.
CTGGAATATCACGCCGTGCCGCAGGTCGAGAGCATTGTGCGCGAGGCGCGCAAGCTGGTGAGAGGTGAATACTGAGCCATGCCTGTGCCGATCATCATGCCGAAGTTCGGCTTTACGCTAGAGAGCTGTGAGATCGTCCAATGGTTAGTGCGCGAGGGCGACCGTGTGCGCAGCGGCGATCCGCTCTGTGAGGTGACGACCGACAAGGTCAATATGGAAGTTGAGGCGACCGAAGACGGCATCGTCCACCAAATTCTGTA
>JANWYI010000026.1:13360-17286 GCA_025055255.1 Anaerolineae bacterium
ACGGTCACTGCGCTGTTGGTCAAGGCGTGTGCATGGGCGCTCGGCAAACATCCTGCGCTGAATGCCACGATTGAAGGCGATGAAATCTCTTATTGGAACACTGCCAACATCGGCGTGGCAGTTGCACTGGATGATGGCTTGATCGTGCCTGTCATTCACAGCGCGGAGAAGCTCTCGCTACAGGCGATACAACAGGAAGTGGATCGCTTAGCTGAACTAGCACGGCAAGGCAAGCTAACGCTCGATCAGGTCAGCAGTGGCACGTTTACCATTAGCAACATGGGCATGTTCGGCGTAGATCGCTTCACGGCGATCATCAATCCGCCACAAGTGGCAATCTTGGCAGTTGGACGCATTGTCCAACAGTTTGTGCCAGATTCAGACGGCAAGCCTGTGCTGAAGCCGATGCTCAACCTGATGCTGAGCGCTGATCATCGCGTAGTAGACGGCGCACACGCCGCCTACTTCCTGCGCGACCTGCGCGAAGTCCTAGAGACGCCTGCTATGTTGGCGTGGTAACTGTGCGCCTGTAGCTGCGCGTGCAGCTGCAGGTGAATTTTGCAGCGCTTGGACATTTCGTCACGCCCGCGTTAGACTCTTTGGCATGACCACCAAGCGGCTGTATTATGATGACTCCTATACCCTGACCTTTGAAGCTGAGGTGCTTGAAATCACAGCACACGCAGATCGCCCTGCTGTGGTACTGGATCGCACCTATTTCTATCCTGAAGGTGGCGGACAGCCGTCGGATCGTGGCATGTTGAACGGCGTGCCAGTGCTGGACGTGCAGACTCGCCCTTCGGATCGCGCTGTGCTGCATGTGTTGGCGTCGCCGCTAGACGCACAGCAAGTCATTGGCGAGATTGACGGCGAACGGCGGCGTGACTTCAGGATTCACCATAGCGGACAGCACATTCTCTCTCAGGCGCTAGAGCGCGCCGCAACAGCGCGCACGCTTAGCGTGCACATGAGCGAGTCGAGCATGACTATTGACGTGGATCGAACGGACATCGCGCCTGAGGAATGGGAAGCCGTTGAAAATCTGGCAAACCGAGTCGTGCTAGAGAATCGCCCTGTACGCGCGTGGTTTCCCAGCGCACAGGAATTAGCAGCGCTGAACATTCGCAAGTTGCCAGAAGTAGATGGCAAGGTGCGCATCGTAGATATCGGCGGCTTTGACATCACGGCGTGCGGCGGCACGCATGTAGCGCGCACAGGCGAGATTGGCGTCATCAAGGTTGTCAAGGCAGAGCGGCGCGGCGAGACGACGCGCCTTGAGTTCAAATGCGGCGAGCGCGCGCTACGCGACTACCGCTCAAAAAACGACGTGGTCAATCGTTTAGCAGCGCTACTCACTGTCGGCTATTGGGAACTGCCAGAAGCGGTCATGCGCCTGCAGGAGCAAAATCGCACTTTGCAAAGTGAGCTAAAAGCAGCGCGCGAGCGTCTAGCGACGTACGAGGCGGCGTCACTCTTGGCAACAGCGCCTCAACATGGCACGTATCGGCTTGTGGCGCGCGCCCTCGCGCGGAGCGCTGATGAGGTGCGCTCTTTGGCACAGGCATTGACAGCTGAGTCAGGCGTGATTGCGCTCTTAGGCGCCGCAGGCGAAAAAGCGCAGCTAATCTTCGCGCGCAGCGCCGACGTGCCGATTGATGTCCAGCCGCTGCTCAAAAAGGCGCTGGAGCTGATTGGCGGGCGCGGCGGCGGCAGGCCAAACATGGCGCAAGGCGGTGGCGTGAGCGCTGATCTTGACCAAGTCCAAGCAGCAATCAACGCAGCCGCAGCGCTGTTGGCTTAGTTTTGAGGAGTTGAGCAATGCGCGTGGTCTCACTTTTGCCCAGCAGCACAGAGATCGTCTGTGCGCTAGGCATGGCTGAAACGCTAGTTGGTCGTTCGCACGAGTGTGACTATCCTGCGTCAGTCAAAACCTTGCCTGTCTGCACAGCGCCGAAGTTCGATCCGCATGGCACAAGCGCTGAGATCAACCAGCGCGTGCGCGAGGTTCTGCGTGAGGCGCTCTCGGTCTACCGCGTGGACGAGGCGCTGCTGCAGAGCTTGCAGCCTGACGTCATTTTGACGCAGTCGCTTTGCGAAGTATGCGCTGTCAGCTTGGCGGACGTTCAGCAGGCAGTCTGCACGTGGTCAGACTCAGCGCAGATTGTCTCGCTAGAGCCGAGCCGTTTGAGCGACGTGCTCGCCGACATTCAGCGCGTGGCAGATGCACTGAATGTTCCTGAACGTGGCGAGGAGCTAGTAGCGCGTCTACAAGCACGTTTGACGGCAATTGCAGAGCGTGCACAATCGGTTGCGGAAAAGCCAACGGTCGCTTGTTTGGAGTGGATTGATCCGTTGATGGCTGCCGGCAACTGGATTCCAGAGCTGGTCGAGATGGCAGGCGGCGTCAACCTGTTTGGCGAGTCAGGCGCACATTCGCCGTGGCTTGAGTGGGACGCGCTGCGCGAGGCTGACCCTGAAGTGGTCATTTTGATGCCATGCGGCTTCGACATGGCGCGCACAGCCGAAGACGTGCCAATCCTAGAGGCGTTAGACGGCTGGCAGACCTTGCGCGCTGTGCGCACAGGTCGTGTCTATCTCACAGACGGCAATCAGTACTTCAATCGTCCCGGTCCACGCCTTGTCGAGTCGCTAGAGATACTTGCTGAGATTCTGCATCCTGACTTGTTCAATTTTGGACATCGCGGCACGGGCTGGCAAGATGCTGCGCTTAGAAAGGCAACGCTGTGACGCTCTCTGAGGCGGCAAGAGCAGTAATCGAGCGCGCTGAGCGCGACCAAGTCGCCTATTTTGACCTGCAATTCACGGACATCACGGGCATGGTCAAAATGGTGCAGATTCCGTCGCGCCAGCTTGAGACAGCCTTCACGCACGGAATCTGGTTTGACGGCTCAGCTTTGGAAGGCTTTGCGCGCGTGGCTGAGTCAGATATGTTTCTGCGCCCTGATCCTGCCACTTATGCTGTGCAAACATGGGCGAGCAGCACAGAGCGCGTAGCGCGCCTAGTCTGCGATGTCTACACGCCGACGGGCGAGCCATACAGCGGCGATCCGCGCGGTGTGCTGCGCCGCGCTGTAGAGGTAGCCGCTGCGCATGGCTACCGCTATCTTGTGGCACCTGAACTAGAGTTCTACCTGTTCCGTCCGCCACAAAACGGCGTGCAAGTGCCACAAGCAGGCGATCATGCTGGCTATTTTGATGTGAGTGACAGCCAAACTCAGCGTGTGCGTCGCGCCATCACAGACGCGCTTGAAGCAATGGGCATCCAAGTTGAGTCGGCGCACTCAGAAGTTGGCGATGGCCAGCACGAGCTGGACTTTGCGCCGCTTGAGGCGCTGCCTATGGCGGACGCGATCTTGACGGCGCGTCTGGTGGTGCGCTCTGTGGCGCGAGATCACGGCTTGTTAGCGACCTTCATGCCGAAGCCGTTAGCAGGCGTTGCTGGCAGCGGCATGCACACGCATCAGATGCTGACCGATTTCAGCGGCGTCAACCTGTTTGCCGACCCTGAAGACGCTTACGGTCTTTCAGCGCTCGGACGCGCTTTCATGGCAGGTCAGTTGGCGCACGCGCGCGGCATATGTGCCGTACTCGCGCCGCTTGTAAACAGCTATAAGCGCCTCGTGGCAGGTTTAGAGGCACCTGTGTACGTGACGTGGGCGCAACTGAATCGTGCGGCGCTCTTGCGCGTGCCGCGCAATCAGTCAGGCAGGCGCGACTGTGCGCGAGTCGAGCTGCGCTGTGTAGACCCAAGCTGCAATCCATACCTTGCTTTTGCCGTGATGCTGCACAGCGGCTTAGACGGCATTCGGAACAACACGCCCTTGCCGCCTGCTGCTGAGGAAGAACTGTACGCTTTCAATGCGCGCCGCCGCCAAATTGAGACCTTGCCGACATCGCTCAACGAG
>JANWYI010000026.1:17385-26686 GCA_025055255.1 Anaerolineae bacterium
CCTGCTGCTGAGGAAGAACTGTACGCTTTCAATGCGCGCCGCCGCCAAATTGAGACCTTGCCGACATCGCTCAACGAGGCACTTGACGCGCTAGAGCGCTCTGAGTTGGCGAGCGCGGCACTTGGCTTGACTGTCTTTGAGCGTTTTTTGGAGGCGAAGCGCTTAGAGTGGAACGAATACGCGCTGAGCGTCTCGCCGTGGGAACTTGAGCGCTACTTGCTCAACTACTAAGCGCCTCTATGAGCGACTCGCGCCCAGTTGTGACCGTTCAGGATATGCTGCGCCACACAATGCCCGTCGGCACGCGCATTGTGGCAGGGCGTGACGGCGTCACGAAGCCCATCTCGTGGGTTGCTGTGCTGCACACGCGACCGCCTGCTTTTCCGTCGCTTGAAGGGCGCGAGTTGGCGCTGCTCTCAATTGATGCATTGCATCTGCTCAGTGATAAGCTGACGCTTGCGGCGATCATCCATGATTTGGCGCAAGTAGACGTGGCTGCTCTTGGTGTAGTCGGCACAATTGACCCAGCAGCGCGCAAGGCGGCTGAATCCTACGGTATTCCGCTCCTGAACTTGCCCGATGGCACTGTGCTGCGCCAACTGGAACGCGACTGCGTGCGCTTGCTCGTCGGCACGCCACCTAGCCCTGAGGAGCGCGGCAGAGCGATCCATGAGCAGTTGCTGCAGCTCAGCACTGCTAATCGTGGCTTGCGCGCCGTGATCGCAGCGCTTGCCGACTTGAGCGGCTTGACTATTGTGGTACAGGATAAGCGCTTGGACATCTTGACAGCAGTCGGCGAGCTGGTCGAGTCGCCAAATTTTGCTGCGATAGAAGCTGCGTTGCGCGATCCAGCAGCTTTGCCTACACATTTCCTAGATCGTCATCAAGCAGCACAACATGCCGATAGTCCTGCGCTGATTCACTTGCCCGAACACAATCTGCAGCGCTTGACCGTGCCAATCGTGGCGAATCGGCTTGGGCGCGGCTTTTTCTCGCTCATGGCAGAAAGTCAGCGCGCTTTCGAGCCGCTAGACGGTCAGTTTTTGCGGCATGGCGCGGCTGTGTGTGCGTTAGAAATGGCGAAGGAAAAGGCAATCCGTGAGGCACAAAAGCGCGTGCAAGGCAGCTTGCTGGAGCGCTTGCTGCTTGGCAACATCCCGCTCGACCAAGCGCTGCGTCAACTGACACGACTTGGCTATCAGCCGAACGACAAGCCGTACGCTGCGCTCGCCGCTTGCTGGACAGGTGAAAACGTGCCCAGTGACCGCCGTCTTGAGACGACTTTCAACGAACAGGTCGCCTTGCTAGGCAGTCAAGCGTTGGTGCAGTTGATGGAAAGCGGCGTAGTGGTTTTTTGCCAAGCTGAACAGCCACAAAGCACTGCTGCGCGCAAAGTCATGCCGCGCGCTGTGCGTCAACTGGCAGAGGCAGTCTTGAGTCGGTTGCGCGCGCAGTTTCCACAGGCACACTTAGCTGTAGGCGTCGGCAGACCTGCTGAGTCGCTGGCACAATGGCGCACCAGCTACCAAGAGGCGACTGCTGCACAGCGTATTGCTGCGCAGTGGCGCGTCCATCAGCCGCTCTACTTTGCCGACCTCGGCGTCTATCGCTTGCTCTCGCTCTTGCTGGAGACGCCTGAGTTGCGCAGTTTCTACCGCGAGACGCTCGGCGAACTGGCTGATGAGTCGCCAAGCAACGGAGACTTCATCCAGACGCTAGAGGTTTTCTTTGAAGAACACGGCAACCTGAGTCAGACAGCCAGTCGGCTGCATGTGCATCGCAATACGTTGCTCTATCGCATGGAGCGCATTGCGCAGCTTGGCGGCTTCGATCTGGACAACCCTGAGACGCGCCTTGCTGTGCACTTAGCGCTGAAAATCCGCCGTCTGCTGCAAAGCTAGGCGAGAGAGAGCGAATCGCCCTCAGCGCGCCATATACCGAGACGTATCAAGCGCGGCACACCGTCACGGCGCGCCAAGAGCGCAACTACAGGCAGGCGATCCAGCAAGCCGCTGTGAATTACACTTTGATCAATGCTCGGCACGGCACGGCGCACTGCCATGCTGAAGGCAATGCGCAGACGCAACGGATCGGTAGCGGCACGGAATGCCCAGAGCAGGCGCGGAGCGCGGTCACCTAGACCGCTTGTCAGCGCGTCCCACATTGCAGCTGATTCGTCAAAGCGGATTTCATCGGCGATCAACCAGCCGCCGCTCTCGCCAACTAGGTCTCGCGCTGCGCTCAGACGCGCTGCGAAGGTGCTGCCGTCAACATTGGAGATGTTTTCGGGCAGGATCAGCTCAGCGGCACGTTGCGCTACAGCGTGTCTGCCAGCTTGTGCCGAAACGAGTGGCAACAGCGCTTGCAGAAGCGTTGTCTTACCGCTTTCCACGTCGCCTGCCAACATAATGCCGCGCCGCTGAGCAATTGCGCGCTCCAATGCAGCAGCAGCATCGGCGCTCAGGAAGTTCATATTGACTAGGTCGGCGAGCGAGCGCGGTTGTGCTGCGTGCAGGCGGATGCTCGCTTGTAATGTCGGACTGATTGGTGGCGTGGTGATGGTCAAGCGTGCTGGACGCTCGGCAAGGCGCGTGCCGACCTCGATCAGCGGCTCGCCGCTGTAAAGTCGCTCGCCTGTGGCAATCAGCGCACGGCGCAGCACGCGCTCCAGTTGCGAGTCATCGCGGAAGCGCAGGTCGGTCAGCGTTTTCTGAGCGCCGCGTCGCGCGTAGATGCGGTCATGTGCCGTGATCTCAATCTCGCTCACCTCAGGATCGCGCAAGAGCGGATGCAGCGCGCCTAGCAAGAACAGATCGTTATAGGCGACCTCAATGACGCGCAGCCGATCCTCGCGCGAGAGCCGTATGCCTTCAACGGTCAGCACATACTCGACAATCTCGACTAAAACGCGGCGACGCTCAGCTGCGTCGGTCATATCGAGGATGTCAGGGCGCGCTTCTGTCTCAGCGGCGAACTGATCAGTCACACGCTCTAGCACGCCTGCCAGCGAGACACCACGCGCGCTCAGTAGCTCAGGCGTTGACTCAGCTGGTTGTTCAGGCAGGTCGTTATAGCCGTCTGCCATTAATTTTACTCCGTTCGCTGTGCGCTGTAGCGCGCTAGGAAGTCTGCGATGACGTAGCCATAGGCAGACTCAGGCAAGTCCACACCGAAGTTGACGATCTTCTCGCGCAGCCACACGCCACCAATTGCCTCATAGAAGCCGCGTCCGATCCGATTGTCGCTCAGCACCCAGATGATCATGTGTGTGTGACCTTCCGCTGCGAAGCATTCTGCCAGCGCCGCGACCAAGCCGACGCCGATCCTGCGCCGCTGAAATGCCTCCAGCACGTACAGTGCGTAGACCTCCGCTGTGTACGGCACGTCGTCCGTGCGCGACGGACCGCCGCTGGCAAAGCCGACAATCTGATCGTCCACCTCTGCCACAAAGATGTGCTGTTGTGCCTGCGTGTTACTCAGACGTTCGCGCCATGTGCGCTCGCGCTCATCGTAGCTGAACAAGTCAAAGAATCCCGCAGGCACGAGCGGTGTGTACGTGCTGCGCCACGTATCTAGGTGTACTATGCCAATGCCGCGCGCATCGCTCAGCCGTGCAGGACGGATAATTGCGACCATAGCTCAGTCAACTACCAAGACTTGCTCTGGCTCAGCTTCCTCAGCTTTCGGACGCATAGCGCGCACTTCGGCGCGGCTGGCAATCACCAGAGCAATCAGGATCAGCGCACTGCCGACCAGTTGCAATGGCTGCGGCAACTCATTCAGCAAAAACACAGCGAAGATCGTGCTGAGGATCGGCTCGCCAAGCACCACAAGGCTGACAAACGCCGCTGAGAGGTAGCCGAGCGCGTAATTGAAGGACGAATGACCGATCAACTGTGGAAAGATTGCCACGAGCGTCATCCAGAAGAACGCCTCAGCCGAGAGCGACGGCAAAGTATTACCTTGTCCTGAGAGCGCCGTTGCTGCAATCAGTGCGATCGCTGCACTGCCGTAGACAAGCCAGATATATGGCAACGCCTTGAGGTCAGCGCGCAGCTTACGTCCAATGATGTAATAGACTGCCACAGCAATCGCGCCTAAAAACGAGAGCAGGGCGCCAAGCAGCGGCGCATCTTGGCGCGGCGCACTGCCTGCATCGCCAGCAACGCTGATGATCACGCCGCCGATGATGGCGAGGAAGATCGCGTCTAGCGTCTGGCGGCTGAGTTTATCGCGCAAGAGCAGCGGCGTCAGCAATGCCACGATCAGCGGATTAGTGGTCACAAGCGTTGCGCTGATCAGCACTGAGGTGTACTCAAGCGACGTGATCCACGTGCCGAAATGCGCGGCGAGGAAAATGCCTGAGAGGATTGCTAGTCCAACTTGTGGCGCCTTGAGCGCGCGTAGCTCTGCGCTGTGCCGCGCCCAGACGAACGGCGTCAAAATCAGCACGGCGATAGCTACGCGCCATGCTGCAATCAAAAGTGACGGCGCGCTCTCCTCTTGCGCATATCGAATCAGGATTGATGATGAAGAGGCTGCTAATAAGCCGACGGCAAGCGCCGCAAATGGACGCCATGTTGCAATCTTCACTTTAGCCATGTCTTAAAATGCCTCAGGATTGGCAAAACGCTGTGTTTTAGCTAGAGTCTTGTGCAGCTTGCAGGCGCGAATCCTACTTCACAGCGCTGAGATGCGCAACACGCCTGCTAACCTTTGCACAGATATCTTTTCCAGAAACAGGAGCAATACCTATGCCGAAATTCGAGCTACCGCCACTGCCTTACGCACCAGAGGCGCTAGAGCCGCACATTGACGCGCAGACCATGCAGATTCATCACGGTAAGCATCACGGCGGCTATGTGAATAATCTAAACGCCGCGCTAGAGGCACATCCGCAGTTCTTTGAGATGACGGCTGAGGAAGTTATCAAGAACCTAGCGTCCGTGCCAGAGGACGTGCGCCAAACCGTACGTAACAACGGCGGCGGTCATGTCAATCATACCATGTTCTGGCAGATCATGTCGCCAAATGGCGGCGGCGCGCCAACAGGCGATTTGGCGGCTGCGATTGACGCGACCTTCGGCAGCTTCGATAATTTCAAAGCAGAGTTCAAGAAGGCAGCGCTTGGTCGCTTTGGCTCAGGTTGGGCGTGGCTGATCGTTGACAGCGGCGCGCTCAAGATCGTCTCCACACCTAATCAAGACAATCCGATCATGGATCATCCGAATGTCGTGCCGATTCTCGGCTTGGACGTTTGGGAACACGCTTATTACCTGAAGTATCAAAATCGCCGCGCCGACTATATTGACGCTTGGTGGAACGTCGTGGATTGGAATGCGGTTGCCCAACGCTACGCAGCTGCTAAGCAGTAAGCAATCTTGAGCACCTATCATAAGCCTTCGCAATGGCAGAGCAGGTGCGATGCCTGCTCTGCACGCGCTAGAATACGCACCACACAAGACTTTTTGCCCACATAAGATAGGAGCTTCTGAGTCATGGCTTTCCGCATTGAAAAAGACTCGCTAGGCGAGCTGCAAGTACCTGCGAATGCATATTACGGCGTCCAGACGCAGCGCGCCGTGCAAAATTTTCCTGTCAGCGGCTTAAAGCCGTATCCTGCCTTCATCTGGTCTATGGCGGCGATTAAGCGCGCTGCAGCGAACGTCAACAGCGAGCTAGGTCTGCTGGATAAGCGCCTTGCCGACGCCATTGATCAAGCCGCAGCAGAGATCATGGAAGGCAAGCTGCACGACCAATTCGTCGTTGATCCGTTTCAAGCAGGTGCAGGCACTAGCCACAACATGAACACAAACGAGGTCATTGCGGCGCGCGCCAACGAAATTCTCGGCTATCCGCTCAGCGCGCCTGCCAAAGATAAGCCGATTCGCTCAAACGACCACGTGAACATGGCGCAAAGCACAAACGATACCATTCCGACTGCCATTCGGCTCGGCGCGCTGTGGCGGTTGAACGAACTGGTGCAGACGCTGCGCGAGTTACAGGATGTCTTCCGCCAAAAGGCAGTTGAGTTCGACGACATCGTCAAAAGCGGACGCACGCACTTGCAAGACGCTGTGCCAATCCGCATGGGACAGGAATTCGGCGGCTATGCTAAGACAATTGAGCGCAACATTGAGAAAATTCTGGTCGCCGCTGAAGGTCTGAAGCGACTCGGCATTGGCGGCACAGCCACAGGCACAGGACTCAACGCGCATCCTGAGTATCATCCGCGCATGGTCAAACGCTTGGGCGAATTTTTGGGCATGGAGCTGTACACGAGTGACGACCTTTTCGAGAGCATGGCGAGCATGCAAGACGCGGTCTTTTTCAGCGGCGCTATTCGCACAGCTGCGCAAGACCTGATCCGCATTGCTAACGATATCCGTCTGCTCAGCTCAGGACCTGCCACAGGCTTGGATGAGATTCGTTTGCCGCCTGTGCAGCCCGGCTCCTCGATCATGCCCGGTAAGGTGAACCCTGTGCTAGCGGAAATGCTCAACATGGCGATGTTTTACGTGCTCGGTCACGACACGACTATCACCTACGCGGCGCAAGCAGGTCAGCTGCAGCTGAACGTGATGATGCCGATCATTGCGCACTGTCTGTTTGAAGAGATGCATGTAATGATCGGCGCTGTGCGTGCTTTCACGGAGAAAGCGGCGCGCGGCATCACAGCGAACCGCGAAAAGGCAACCGGCTGGCTCGCCAAGAACGCAATCCTCGCTACAGCGCTCAATCCGATTATCGGCTACGAGAAAGGTGCCGAGGTCGTTAAGAAAGCAATGGCAGAGAACAAGAGCATCATTGACGTGGTGGTCGAGCTCGGCTACATGACGCGCGAGGCGGCTGAGAAAGCGCTAGACGCACGCGCCATGACTTACGGCGGCTTGACCGAGACGCCTGCAGCAGGCTGAGCGCGTCACATCCTCACGCAGCAGACGGCGCTCAGGCGCCGTCTTTAGTTTTATGGCGTTGGCACAGCAGTTGGCAGCGGCGTCGGCAAACCGAATGCTTCTTCGCTCAAGAACGGCGCGACTTGGCGCGGCAACGGATCGCTCGGTATGGCTGTGCGCCATGCATCGCTGAGCGTGGTCAAGTCGAGAGCAAGACGGCGCGCTTGCCAGCTGCGGAATGCTGCTTCAGTCGCACGCTCCACCTCTTGCGGACTGGGCAAGTTAAAGCGTCGCTCTTCAACCAAGATCAGTTCGTAGCCTGCTGCGGTCTGCAAAACGCCGAACAAGCCATTCTCCGTGTTGGTTGCCAAAAAACGCGCCCATTCAGGCGGTAACGCGCCGACGTCCAGCCAGCCGTAATCGCCGCCGTTACCTGCGCTCTCAGAGTCGAGCGAATATTGGCAGGCGAGCGCAGCAAAGTCTTCGCCGTTGCGCACGCGCACTGCAATGTCCTCTGCCAATGTCTGACTTGCCACCACGATCATCGCCACGTCCGCCAAAAGTTCTCCGTCGGCGTCGCGGCGCTTCTCGCCGACCTTGAAAATGTGCCAGCCGAGCGGACTCTGCTGTGGTGCTGTCACGCTGCCCGACTCAGCCGCCAAGATTGCGGAAGGATCGGGTAGTCCGCGCGGCAAGGTTGCCCGTGAGCGGAAGCCAAGCGCGCCGCCCTTGCCGCGCACAGCAGGATCAATCGAGTAGCGGCATGCCACAGCGCGGAACGGCTCGCCCGACTCTATCAACGCCTTTGCTGCTTGTGCATCTGCCTCAGTTGCGGCAATCAAGCGCTTGACGCGAAAGCTCAGCACGGAAGGCTGTGCCGCACTCTCGCGCCCGATGATCGGCTGCAGGAGCGTCGCCATCACGAACGACTCAGCCACCGCCAAGATATCCTGTTCGCTCATGCCAGAGTAGCGCACAGCCTGCTCAAGGTAGCGCGGCAACTCTTGGCGCATAGCGGCGCGCGGATCAGGCGCTAGTTGCAGGTTAAAGCGGCGAATCCAGTATCCGTCAACGTCTTCCTGCGGCACGCTCAGGTTGCGCGCCTTGAATTCAGCGCGGATGACTGCCTCGCGCAGCATGATGTCATAGACTTGATAGCCAAAGTTCGCCGAGTTAGCGAGCGTGTTAAAAATAGCAGCGATGCGATCAGCAGCGCGATTTTCGCCCTGCGCAGTGAACTTGATCGCCTCCAAGCCAACGATCTCGATAATGCGGCGCGCTTCATCTAGCGCGGCAAAGCGCTCGTAGCGCACGCGCGCGCGGAACTGACCAAGCGTAATTGTCTGGTCACCAACGCGCGCAATTGGCTGATCCAAATCGAGCGTCTCAGCGTCTGTTGGACGAATGTAGGGCGTGCTGGTAGCGGTTGGCGTGCGCGTAGGACCGGTCGGCGTAGCAGAAGGACGCGCACGCGCGGTCAGCGTCTGCTCACTGCGCGTGTCTTGGATAACTTCAGGCGTGATCGGGACGCTACAGCCGCTCGCAGACAGAGCGGCTGCAGCAAGGCAGATGAACACTAACTGTTTTGGACTCATGGAGAGCTTGGCGTCTCAACAAGCGTCGGCGAAGGCTCTGGAGTTGGCGTGGACGTCGGCGTATAAGTGGCACACGGCGTCGGCGTGAAAGTGGGCAGCGGCGTGCCTTGATCGTCAAAGCGCAAAGGCGGCGGCGGAGCAAACGGATCGCAGGGAGACAATGTTGGTGTTGCGCTCGGAGTGAGCGTCTCAGTTGGCGTTAATGACGGTGTTTCAGTCGGTGTCAGTGACGGCGTCTCTGTTAGCGTTGGCGACGGCGTCTCAGTTGGCGTCAGCGTGCGTGTTGGCGTAGCTGTTGGGCTAGGCGTGCCGACGCTTGTCGGTCTGGGCGTATCAGTTGGCAAGACAGGCGGCAAAGTCGGCGATGCATTGACAGGCGGCAAGCCAAATGGCGTCGCTGTCGGCGTGAGAGTTGGCAATGGCGAGGTAAGCAGCGGCGCAGCAGTTGGCAAGGTGCGTGTCGGCGTAAGAGTCGGCGAAGGCGTCAGGCTTGGGAGCTGCGTCGGCAGCGGGATGATCAGAGTGAAGATAGTCACTGTGGCGGTCAGCGACGGCGTAAGTGTTGGGCTTGGTGTGTGCGTCACGGTCGGCGACGGCGTGTGTGTCGGGCTTGGAGTCGGCGTTGCGGTCAAGGTAAGCGTTGGCGTGGCGCTTGGCTGTGCGGCAACGATGTCCTGAGGCGTCGCAGTCGGCGTTGGCAAGAGCGCTTGGACAAAACGCAAAGCTGTCTCGCGGCTCTCAGGGCGCAGACGCGCCACAAATTCTAGCACTCGAATGCCGTGTGTGCGCAGCGCGTCGCGCTCGGCGCCA
>JANWYI010000026.1:26784-44805 GCA_025055255.1 Anaerolineae bacterium
CCGTTTGACGCCGTAAAGTGGCTCGTTCGGCAAGCTGTTGAGCGAAGTGGCTGCCAACAGTGCCATTAGTCCAAACACAAGGCTGATCGCCGCCACAGCTGCTAAGGCGCGCCACATTCCACGCTGCGTAGGACGAACGCGCAAGGCATATGCAGCGCGCAGACGACGCTCTAACGCGATGCGTTGTTGAACGGTCAGCGATTCAGCGCCTAACGCACGCAGTGTGAGCGCCGTGCGCAGCAAGGCGCCAAGCTCTTGCACCTCAGGATAGCGCCTGACGCACTCTTCAATCGAGGCGTCGCCGCGCTGCACAGCGCGCAGACACGCCTCGAAGATTTCCTGTGGATCGGTCAGCCGTTGCGGCATAAGCGTTCAGTCAAGTGCAATTGTTCGCTGTTTGTTTTACCGCAAGGCAGACCTAAAAGGAACGCTCGATTACTGAGCAGGCTTGCACGGACGCGGCGCCAATGTTGTCTCGACAATGACGCGGCACTTGGTCACGTCTTCCTCTGCCTGTGCAATGATCGCCTTGACTGAGTCAGGCGTGACGCGCTCGTAGTACTCATTCTTCGCTAAGCCGATAGCGCCTTCAGCAATGCCGACGATCTCAGTCTCGCCAAAGCGCAACTTGTCCTCAAGCGCGAGCTTGATGGCGCGATAAAGCGCACCGCCGACATTCTTGATCATCGAAGTCAGGATCACTTGCGCTGCCTCAGGGTCTCTCTCTTTGAGCAGCAGCCACTGGTCTGAGTCTACACCAATGAAATACTTGCCGCGCTGCTGTGCTGCTTGAATCATGCCCAGACCAGAGCCACCTGCTACGCTGAAGACGAAGTCAGCGCCTTGATCATACATCGCAAGCGCGATCTCTAGACCTTTCGCTACGTCAAAGAACGGACGCTCGCCGCCGATGTACTGTGTCAGCACGGTCATCTCTGGGATAACGGACCTAGCGCCTTGCGCGTAGCCGACAATGAAGTCGTTGATGACTGGGATGTCCAAGCCGCCGATTACGCCGATGGTGTTCTTGCCACTCAGATTCGGCAGCGCTTTCTCTTTCATCATGGCTGCAGCGTAGACGCCGGCGAGGTATGAGCCTTCGTTCTGGGCATAGATGACGTTATAGACATTGGCGCATTTGCACTTGGTGTAGTCAATTGGCTCATCGTGGAAGATGAACTTTTTGTCAGGATACAGATCGGCGCGCGCCATCACGTAATCTGCCACAAGCGAGCCACCTAAGACGAGGATGTCATAGGAGTCTGTGTCTGCCATAGCATCATCAATGCCTGGTTCCCAGCGCGCCTGATCCTCGCCCAGCTCGATGACCTTCAAGCTGATACCGAAGTCTTTGACAGCACGCTCCAAGCCTTCCTGCGCTGAATCGAAGAAAGAGCGGTCACCAAGTGTGCCGTTGACCACATGCGTAACGCGCAAGGTCGGCTGCGCGGAAGTTGGCTGCTGGACAATCAAGGCTGCCGTGAGCAAACTGACAATCAGGAAAATGCGTGCGAAGTTACGCATAAGTTGGATTGCCTTCCTAGATTTCGAGTGGATCCGCTTAGAATTTAGCAAGTCTTTGCGATTTTGGAAAAGGCTCTCGCAAGTACTTTGAAGCCTACTTTGGCTCGGTTTGTTGGTACAATATGGCATGAGGAGCTGACTCTGCTGTGCGCTTGCCCTACTCTGCAGAGAGTATTGCTTACTCTTGGACTTACAATGAGTGATCTAACGTACCTAGTCGGGCGCGTCGTCTCTGCGCGTAAAATGTCCCTGCCCGAAAGCATGCGCCTGAGCCGCGGCTGGCATGCCTTTCCAGTTGTGCCTCACAGCGCGCCGACGCTGCTACATTGGGATAGCACTAGCGAGTTGCCTCTGAATGAGCGCCCGCGTTTACGGCTGAGCGTAGCACTCGCTTCCCAAGAGGACATCCTACTTGAGGCAATCTCGCTGGCAAACGGACGAGTCATTGCGCGCTTCGATATTCGCCATGCACATGCTTTTCAGCCCTTTGAGGTGCTGCTCTCAGCGCAAGCGGCGCGCGATATCTTGACTGAAGGGCTCGGTCTGCGCCTTGTGCAAGGCGACGCGCCGCTGTGGCTGCTGCACGATCCAGACAGCGACGCTGAGCCTGCACTCATGCCGCATGTCTTGATCAGCACAAGCTCAGATCGGCTGCAAGCCTTCCGCTACCGCTTGAACTCGCTTGCCTCGCTACAGCCGTTCGGTTGGCAAGCAGGCTGTGTGCTAGATGGTCTGCTGGACATGGCAGAGGCAGGCTTGCTGGAGTCTGATCTTGCGCTGCGCACGCTCAGAGCGCATTTTGCGCACTTCTTTGACTCAGACGGCAATCTTGATTACGAGGACGACTCAGGCAGACCGCAGAACGGCATCAACGGTACCGCATACACGCTGCCATTCGCTGTTCTTGTGCGCACGCAGCCCGATCATCCTGCTCTGAAAGTGGCTATACGTTTTTGGCATGAGGCACGCGCAGTCAGCAGCGTTGTGCAAGATGGCAACGTGATCTCGGCTGAAGAGAGCTACACCACTGCCTATCCAATGGCACAAATTGGTGTGCTGCGCAATGAGCCGAGCTTAGTCGCTATGGCGCTTGAGCAGTTACGCGCGCGGCGTCCACTTTTCACAGGCGACTCCTTGGCGCTGTCCTTGCACAGTGACGGCACGCGCACGTTCATCAACTGGGCGCGCGCTGCAGCATGGTATTTGCTGGGCTTGGTGCGCACACTTGCTATCGTGCCCAATCCGCCTGCCGATCTGCGCGAGGCATTTGCTCAAGCAGCACAGTGGGCAGTCCGCCGCCAGAACAAGCAAGGTGTGTGGCACGCCTTTGTAGACGCGCCCGAAGTACAGCCCGATAACGGTAGCTCTGCAGGAATTGCCGCAGCCCTAGCGCTTGGCGTGAAGGCAGGTTTGCTCTCATCCGCTATGCGCGAGCCTGCAGTGCGCGCTGCGCAGGCGCTCAGCGCCGCGTTGACGCCTGATGGTTTCCTGACAGGCGTAGCGCAAGCTGACAAAGGCAATGAAGCGCTTCAGCGCGATGACTACCGAGTTATTTCGCAGTTCGGCATGGGATTATTGGCACAGCTCTACGCAGCATTGACTTAGCCGATGTACGCGCTTGGCATAGATGGCGGTCAAACTTCGACAAGATGTGCCTTGCTGACGCTTGACGGTCGTGTTCTAGGCACAGGAAACGGCGGCGGCTTGTTACATCTGGCTGCTGAAGGCGGCGTAGCGCGCCTGCGCCAGAGCTTGAGTGAGGCGATCAGCGCGGCTTTCGCAGCTGCAGATTTGCCTGTGGGCTGTGTATGTGCTGTCGGACTAGGTTTGACGGGCATTGACCACGCTGAGTCGCCAGAGGTCGAGATTGCACGCGCGATTGTGAGCGAACTTGTGCCTGCTGAGCAGGTCTGGATTGAGAATGACGGCGTAGCGGCGCTGATCGGCGCTCATCTGGGCGCAGCAGGCGCAATTGCAGTCAGTGGAACAGGTAGCGTCTTAGTTGGGTTGCGCAACGATGGACAAATTGTGCGCATTGGCGGCTGGGGCTGGCTAGTTGGCGATGAAGGCAGCGCTGTCTGGTTAGGTCTAGCGGCAGTGCGCGCTGTTTTCCACGCGCTAGACGGCATTGGCGCGCCGACGTCGCTCACGGCGTTGTTGCAAAAGCACTTCAATGTGGCAGACGTGCGCGCGCTGAAGTCGCTGATCTACTCAGCAGGCTTTGGTGCGCGCGACTTTGCTGCGCTTGCGCCGCTAGTTGGTCAAGCAGCCGCACAGGCTGATGACGTGGCGCAGAGCATCCTTGCCGAAGGCGCAACAGCTCTGGCACAAGCTACGCAGGCGCTCTACCGAGCAATGGACTTCGCAGGTCAGCTGATGCCCTTAGCGCTGATCGGCGGCGCATGGGAGCATGTGCAAGGTCTGCGCGAGCGCTTTGAGCGTGCTACTAGCGAACTGCCTGTGCGCTTGACTGCGCCTGCTCTACCGCCGCTCTATGGCGCAGCGCTCGCAGCGATTCGTGCCTGCAGCGCTGATTGGCAGAGTGCGGCACTGCGCATGCGAGCAGCTGAGCGCCTTGGCAGCTGAAGAGCGCTCATTATAAACTTTTTACAGTTTAATTTAAGGATTTTGCTGTAGTGAAGGCACGCTTACGCACACTGCCTGATTTTCAGCCGCTCAGCTTGCTTTTTCCGCATGGCAAGCGCACGCCTGCTGCTTCGGAGTCAGCCTGGATACGCGACTTGCGTCTGGATGACTTAATTAGCGCTTTTGCTGCAGAACCGCGCTATATCAACTTCATCCGTCAAACGCTCACAGCGCTGAACGCAGATGCCGAAGTCATCACATGGCGGCAAGCCGTGTTAAGTGACTTCCTTGACAATCCGACACTTACACAGACTGTTGAGCAGCTCTTGCCGCGCTTTGCTGACCTGCGACAAGGACGCGCGTTGCTCGGTCAGCGGCAACGTCCACCGCTTCTGGAGACAGCTGATCGGCTTGCCGAGCTTGATCTTTTCATCCACACAGCGCAAACCTTGCACGACGCGCTGCAGAGCGCAGCGTTGCGCTCTGCAGCGTTGATGGCGTTGCGCGACCAGTTGGCACGTCTGATCTCTGATCCGAACTTCATTGCGCTGCGCGAAGAATTGCCTGCGCTGCAGCGTCCGTTGCAAAAGTTGGCGAGTTTGACGATTGGCGTGAACCTTGACGCGCAGCTTCAGCCGAGCGCAGCGGTCTTGCTCAGCATCAATGAACAACCATTCGGCGAGCCGCGCTCATTCCTGAGCAAGTTGATCGGTCAGCGCACAGACACAAATGACGAATCGCCAATTGCGCCGTTGCACAGCCTGCCTGAGGAGCGTCAATTTCGCCTGCTCTCGCCGCTTTTTCAAGACCTAGAGCGTATCCTGAGCGGCGTCGTGCAACCTGTGGCGCGCTCACTGAGCAAGTATGTACGTATCAGCACAGCGCCGCTCGCTGCGCTTGAGCAGGAACTTGCCTTCTATCTCTCGGCTGTGCGCCTTGTGCAGCTCATGCGCGCACGTGACATTCCACTGGTTCAGGCGCAAGTTGCGCCGCTCAGCGCGCGTTTAACACGCATTGAAGGCTTAGTTAACTTGCACCTTGTCTTGAAGCAGCCACAAGTGACGCCTGTGCCGAACGACGCAGCTCTGGACGATCAAGGCAGGATTGCCATCTTGACAGGTCCGAACAGCGGCGGAAAGACGACATACTTGCAAGCTGTTGGCTTAGCGCACGTGCTGTTTCAAGCAGGTCTGCCAATACCGGCGCGCAGCGCACAGCTCAGCCCTGTAGACGCTATCTTCACGCACTTTCCAGCTCTAGAGACTCAGCAGCAAGGCAGATTGGCTGAAGAAGCCTCACGTCTACGCTACATCTGTCTGCATGCCACAGCGCACAGCCTCGTGCTGATGAACGAGTCGCTCTCCAGCACGGTTGCCAGCGAGGCGACATACCTTGCACAGGACGTGCTGTGTGGCTTGCGCGCTATTGGCGTGCGCGCTATCTACGCCACACATTTGATGGATTTGCCTGAGCGCATCCCTGAGATGCACGACGCCGTCAAGGGCGAGAGTGCGCTATTCAGCCTTGTGGCAGGTGTACGTCTGAATGCTGATGGTGAGGCGCAGCCGACTTTCCGTATAGAGCGCGGCGCGCCGCATGGACGCGGCTATGCGCGCGAGATTGCGCGGCGACACGGCATCAGCTTGGAGCAAATTTTGGCTGCGCGCGCCGATCTTCAGGCATCATCGCCGAAGTCAGCCGCTGATTGAGCTGACCAAGCGCGGCGCAATGCCTCAGCGCGCGCTTGAATGGCAAGCAGGTCATCGCGCCTTGCCAGACCTTTCAAGATCAGCGCCATGCGATGATTTTTGGTAAGTTTCTGAGCATGGCGCGCCAAAAAGTCCCAGTAGAGCGCGTTGAACGGACAAGCACGCTCGCCGACGCGCTGATCAGCGTCATAGTAGCATTGATCGCAGTATCCGCGCGACATTTTCTTGATGTAAGCCGCGCTGGCGACGTACGGCTTGGTCGCCATTTTGCCGCCATCGGCGTAGAGAAAGCCGCGCACATTCGGCTGCATCACCCAATCGTAGGCGTCAATGTAGACGGACATGAACCAGTCGGTCAACTTATCTGGATCGAGCGCAGCAAGGTTGCCGAAATTCACCAAGAGCATCAGGCGTGGAATGTGGTGCGTGTAGGCGTGCCGCTGAATTGTCCGAACTGTCTCAGCAAGGCAACGCATGGGCGTCTCGCCTGACCAGAAGAAATCTGGCACGGGATTGTGATGCTCGAAGTAGTTGTGCTGCGCATAGGCGGGCATGTACAGCCAGTAGACGCCGTAAATGAATTCGCGCCAGCCGATAATTTGCCTGATGAAGCCTTCGGCGCTTTGCAGCGGAATGCCACCGCCTTCAAAGGCGCGCTGCGCTGCATCAGCTGCTTGGCGTGGCGTGAGCAAGCCGACGTTCAGCAAAAGCGACAAGACGCTGTGAAATAGGAACGGATCGTCAGCGCTCATGGCGTCTTCCCAAGCGCCGAAGTTGGCGAGCCGCTCCGTGATGAAGCGCTCTAGCCATGCCTCAGCCTGTGTGTGCGTCACAGGGTAGCGGAATGGCTCAGGTGCGCCGAAAGCGTGCGGAAAGTCGCGGCGCACTTCTTCAATCACGCTTTGCGTGAGTGCGTCGGGCGCGATGAATGGCAGAGGCGGCGCTGGCGGTAAGGTTGCCGCGCCTTGCCGATTTTCTGTGTCAAAATTCCAGCGTCCGCCAACAGGTTGAGCGCCGTCCATCAAGTAGCCAAGCCGTTGACGCTGCCAGCGGTAAAAATTCTCTAGGACGAGTTGCCGTTTGCCGCGCGCCCATGCTGCGAACACCTCGCGCGAGCACAGAAAAGCAGGGTCGTCATTGATGAAGCGCAGCGCAATACCTTGTGCAGCAAGCTGCTCGGTGCGCCGCCGCATGATTCGGTCAGCGGCATATTCATGCGGCAGCACGCACTGAATGCACTCAGGCTGATGCTCAGCGATGTGAGCTTGCAATGCTGTCTCAAAGTTCGGCGCGCGGCGATAATCCACAAGAATGCCGCGCTCGCGGAGCTGCTGAGCGTAATGGCGCATGGCAGAGAGCACGAAAATTAGTTTTTGCGCGTGCCAACGTCTACTGTGCAGTCGAGCGGCGCTCTCAACCATCAGAACACGGTCTGCGCCGTGCAGCGCAGGCTGATCGGCGTAAAGTTGCGTGCCGAAGATCAAAGCAGTCGTACCAGACATACCTATTTCATCTCATACTGTAAGCGCTTTACAGATAATGACACAAAATTGACGCAGTTGTATTGCTTTTGTGATAGATTGAACGTTGAAAACAAGCTATGCTTCTACGCAAAGTCAACTTTGACGAAGCAAAGGAAGCACTATGCCTAAAATCGCTACGAAAAGTTGGCGCTTAATTCTTGGGAGCGCTCTCGTAACTTGCGCTCTGCTTTTCGCGCCTTTGGAAACGACCAATGCGTCGCAGGAGAAGCCCGAAATGCAGATCATGCAGGCAGAGCGCGGCGGCGCCTTCTCCAATCAAGTCTACCCGAATTTGCTAGCTGAGCTGGGTATTCCGCAAGCGGCAATTCAAGCGCGCATTGAGCAAGTCTGGCGCTCAATGTTTTACGGCGATCCGCAGACAGAGCGCGTGTATTTCCCAGTTGGTGAAGACATGGCGTATATCCTCGACATCAATCAAGGCTTCGTCCACAGCGAGGGTATCTCTTACGGCATGATGATCGCCGTTCAGTTGGACAAGAAAGAAGAGTTCAATCGGCTATGGAAATGGGCGCGGACGTATATGTATCACACTGATCCGCGCTATTACGGCTTTCTATCGTGGAAGCACGCCACTGATGGCACGCGCTTGAGCTACGACTCTGCGCCGGATGCTGAGACGTGGATCGTCACAGCGCTTTTCTTTGCAGCGGCGCGTTGGGGAAACGGCGAAGGTATCTTCAATTACCAAGCTGAGGCGAATACGCTGCTGCGCGAGATGCTCCACAAGCGCAAGACGAGCCAAGTTTTTACCTCAATGTTTGACGCGGAAACCAATTTGGTAGTCTTCAATCCGCGGCGCGGACGCATGAGCCGCTTCACCAATCCGTCTTACCACGCGCCGCACTTCTATGAGCTGTGGGCACGTTGGGCAGATGACGACAGAGAGCGCTGGGCGCAGATCGCAGAGGCGAGTCGTGCCTTTTGGCGGCGCGCTGCGCATCCGCAAACAGGTCTGATGCCTAACTACGCTAACTTTGACGGCACGCCTAAGGTCTGGAACAACTACGGCGAGATTTTCGGCGCTGACGCTTGGCGCTGCGCGATGCAGATCGCGCTTGACCACGTCTGGTTTGCCGCTGATCCATGGCAAGTAGAACAGAGTAACCGCCTGTTGCGCTTTTTTCACCAGCAAGGCACGCGCAACTATCCTTCGGTCTACACGCTAGACGGCACGCCAATTGAGCCGCGCTATACTTCGCTTGCCCTAGTTGCTATGAACGCCACTGCTTCCCTAGCCGCTACCGATCCGATTCGTTGGAACTTTGTGCGCGCCTTCTGGCAAGCACCGCTGACCAAAGGACGCTACCGCTACTATGACAACATGCTGTATATGTTTGCGCTCCTGCAGCTGAGCGGCAATTTCCGTATCTATCATCTGCCACCTGTGCAGTAAGACTCAGGCGCAGCTGCGCGCCAAGGACTGTGTGTAGACGCACGCTTGGCGCGCTTTTTGTCTGATCTAGCCGTGCTACATGCCTTTTGCTATACTTTTCACTAAGGTTACATGCGCGCAACTTTGTGAAGCGGCACTTTATCGTTTAATGTGCTGTCCAGACCGATTGTGCGCTTGGTTGGACTGTTTGAGGAGATTTTTTCTATGACTGATAAAGCCGTCGCAGCCGCCAAAGGCTTGCAAAATGTGATTGTTGGACAGACGCGCCTGAGTCTTGTCAATGGTACAGAAGGCAAGCTGATCTATGTTGGCTACAAGATCGAAGACCTTGCCGAACATGCTACCTTTGAAGAGGTAATCTATCTTTTGTGGCACGGCGAACTGCCCAAGCGCCAGCAGCTAGATGAGCTACGCCGCGCGCTTCAAGCTGAGATGCACTTGCCTGCCGCAGTCATGGGCATGCTTTACGCCTTCCCGAAAACTGCCACGCCAATGGCTGTTTTACGCACAGCCGTCTCAATGTTAGCGCTCTACGATCCGAAGGCAGACGATAACAGCGTTGAGGAGAATCGCCGCAAAGCGCTCCAATTGACGGCAAAGGTGCCTGTGATCGTCGCGGCGTGGGAGCGCGCGCGTAACGGCAAGGAGCCAATCCCTGCACGTCCAGACTACTCATTCGCTCAGAATTTCTTGTGGATGCTCAAAGGCACAGAGCCGCAGCCACAAGAAGCCGCTGTGATTGACGCCTACCTAGTATTGCTCTCTGAGCACGGCATGAATGCCAGCACATTCAGCGCGCGCGTCACAACCAGCACGCTCTCCGATATGTACAGCGCCATGACCACTGCTATTGGCACGCTTAAAGGCGCAGCACATGGCGGCGCTAACGAAGAGGCAATGCGCATGTTCTTTGAGATCGGCAGCGCTGAGAACGTTGAGAACTGGTTCAACACTTACGTCAAGACCAAGCAGAAGCGCGTGATGGGCATGGGACATCGCGTCTACAAAGCGCTCGATCCGCGTGCGGCTGTGCTGCGCCGCAAGGCGGAAGAGATGTCTCGCGCTACCAACAACATGCATTGGTTCAACCTTGCCGTCAAGCTAGAGGAAGTAGCGCGCCAAGACCCAGAGTTCATTGAGAAGAAGCTCTATCCGAACGTGGACTACTACAGCGCCATTGCGCTTTACACGCTCGGCATTCCAATGGATCAGTTCACGCCGCTCTTCGCCATTGCGCGTATGCCTGGCTGGGCGGCTCATGTGCTGGAGCAGTGGGCAGATAATCGCTTGATTCGTCCGGATGTCGAGTACATCGGTCCGATGGACTTGGAGTGGAAGCCAATTGATCAGCGCTAGGTGCGCACTCTAACGCGCAAAAGGCAAACGGAGAGCTTGCGCTCTCCGTTTTTGCTCAGCTCACGTGCCTCAGACGTCCCCGGCGGGAATCGAACCCACGTCTCTGGCTCCGGAGGCCAACGCTCTATCCGCTGAGCTACGGGGACAGCTTGCTATAATCATAGCCGCTCTGAGCGAGTAAATCAAGCGCTACTTAGAAAACTATGCGGAAACTCCTGAGACAGCCGCTCTACATTCGGATTGAGCTGCTCCTGCTGACTGCCCTGCCTCTAGGAATGCTCCTCTGGTGGCACACAGCGCCTGAGAATGGCTACATCTACGACGACGCCTACATCAGCTACCGCTACGCTGTCAATTTAGCAAATGGTCATGGCTTAGTTTGGAACGTAGGCGACGCGCCGACACAAGGCTACACTAATTTTCTGTTCGTCGTCCTGATCGCGCTCGGCGTGCGACTCGGCATCGAAGCTGTCTACACAGCGCACTTGCTCAACGCGCTTGGACTAGCGCTGATCAGCCTTGCGCTATACAGCATGGCACGCCTGTTCTTCGCACGTCCATACTTGCGCATCTTGCCTAGCCTCGCAGCGACTCTGTTGCCACTCAGCCTGATCAACGCGCTGACAGGCATGGAGACAATTTTCTGGACAGGCTTGTTATTCTCGGCGATTGCGCTTGGTTTACAGTTCGTAGCAACGCGACGAACAATTTGGCTAGTTTGGCACGCTGTGATTGCTTTCCTCGCCTGCCTGACTCGCCCTGAGAGCGTCCTGTTCGCAGTGTTATGGTTTGCAGCGCTATTTTTGATCGGTCAGAGACGGCGTGCTGTGCTTTTTGCAATGCTCGCCTTTGGAATGGCAGGTGTGCTCTACTTGCTATGGCTGCAGAGCTACTTCGGCGCGGTCCTGCCTAACTCGTTTTATGTCAAAGTGACCGACCCATTTATCCTGCCCGGCTTGTTCTACATTCGTGAATTCTTCGAACAAGCTGTTGCGCCAATAGCAGGCGCGCTGTTATTCGCCGTCGGCACGGTCTTGCTGCTCAGACGTGCTTTGCGCCTGAGTCTGGCTTTTCTAGCGCTGAATGGTGCGTTGCTGAGTCTGTTAGGCTTCTATACACTGACTTATCCGTTCATGGGACTGTATCATCGCTTTGTCTATCCTGCCCTGATTGTCTTCATCCTGTGGGCGGGTGTAGGCTTTGTAGCAATCGCAGAGCGCGTCGTGCAGGCGCGCGCTGCACTGCGCTACGCCACTTTTGGCACGCTGAGTTTGTCACTGTGCCTCGCAGCGGCACAAACTGTAGCAACAGGTGTGGCAGAGCCGCAATCGGCAGGTGCGCTGTTTTACGTCAATCGGCGTATGGGCATGGCGTTAGCACAATTGCCGAATGCCTCACAAATTACGGTTGCATACAATGACGCCGGCATTTTGCCGTTCGTCAGCGGCGTGCGCCACATGGATACGGTCGGCTTGAACGAGAATCGCATTGCGCGCGAGGGCAAGGAGCGCGGCTGGCTGTGGATCATCGGCTATGTACTGGGCAATCGCCCTGACTTGATCGGCTTCTACACTTACCCCGACGGCACGGTTTTCAACTTCGGACACGGCTTGATCGGCGGCTACTATAGCGTGTTAGCGAGCGCGCGCGACTTTCTAGAGAACTACACATATGCAGGCGGCTTCGATGCTGAGTGGGTACACATTCAATGGTACGTCTACAATCAGTCGCCGCACCGTGAGGCAATTCTGCAAGCTGTGCAAGCCATTGCCGATTTCAAGACCTACACAGTGCGAATGCCATAGCGCGCCTACTCATCAAAAACATCAGCCGCAGCCAGCGCAATCGGATCCTTCGGATCGTTTTTCAGCACCAGTATTTTGCGCAGCTCTATAATCTGGTCACGCAGCGCCGCAGCCCTCTCAAACGCTAAATCCTTAGCTGCTTGCTTCATCTCGCGCTCTAACTCGCGGATCAGCTTGTCCAGTTCAGCACGACTCAGCTCTTGGGGCGCGCGTGCAGGCGCGGCAGCTGCCGAAGTTGCCTGTGCGTCGAGTGCCTGTTGCGCCTTGACGCGATCTGTCAAGTCGCGCACCTGCTTGACGATGCTGGCAGGCACAATGCCATGCTGCTGATTGTAGGCAAGCTGAATGGCACGACGGCGCTCGGTCTCGGCAATGGCGCGCTGCATCGAATCAGTAATACGATCTGCGTACATGATCACTTGCCCGTTGACGTGCCGCGCTGCGCGACCAATGGTCTGAATCAGCGCTTGCTCAGAGCGCAGAAAGCCTTCCTTGTCAGCGTCTAGAATGGCGACCAGTGAGACCTCAGGCAGGTCGAGCCCTTCGCGCAGCAGGTTAATGCCGACCACAACGTCATAGACACCTAAGCGCAGGTCGCGCAGAATCTCAACGCGCTGCAGCGTGTCAATCTCGCTGTGCAAATAATGGACGCGAATGCCCATCTCATTCAAATACTGCGCCAAATCTTCTGCCATGCGCTTGGTCAGCGTGGTGACCAATGTGCGTTCGCCGCGCTTGACGCGAATGGCAATCTCCTTGAGCAGATCGTCCACTTGTCCCTCAATTGGACGCACGCTGATCTCAGGATCGACGATGCCTGTGGGACGGATGATCTGTTGCACAACTTGCTCAGAGCGCTCTAACTCATACGGTCCGGGCGTCGCACTTGTGTAGATGGTCTGTCCCATGCGCGCCTCAAATTCCTCAAAACTGAGCGGACGGTTGTCTAGGGCGCAAGGTAAGCGAAAGCCATACTCAACGAGCGTTTCCTTGCGCGAGCGGTCGCCGTTGTACATGCCGCGCAGCTGCGGCACAGTCATGTGGCTTTCGTCAATGACCAATAGGTAATTCTCTGGAAAGTAGTCGAGCAGCGTGTAAGGCGGCGTGCCCGGCGGACGCCGATCAAAGTGACGTGAGTAGTTCTCAATGCCGCTGCACGTGCCAATCTCGCGGATCATCTCTAGGTCAAACAGTGTGCGCTGCTTAAGACGTTGCGCCTCTAGCAGCTTGCCTTGCCGCTCCAGCTCGGCGAGGCGCTCATCTAGCTCAATTTCGATATCGCGGATCGCTGCTTTGAGCGTATCGCTCTCTGCCACGTAATGTTTGGCAGGGAAAATGTCCACGCGCTGCAGCTCTTCGAGCAGCTCGCCTGTGATTGGATCGAAATGCACGATTCGCTCGATTTCGTCGCCGAAGAAAGCAATTCGATAGGCAGTCTCAAGGTAAGACGGCATGACTTCGAGTGTATCGCCGCGCACGCGGAAGCTACCGCGCTTTAGCTCAAGGTCATTGCGCGTGTAAAGAATAGTGACCAAGTGACGTAGCACGTCGTTGCGGCGAACGGTCTGACCGACATACAAGCTCAGCAGCACTTTTTCCCACGTCTGCGGACTAACCAAGCCGTAAATGCATGAGACTGAAGCGACGATCAGCACGTCTTGCCGCGTGAGCAGCGCAGCTGTAGCGGCAAGGCGCAGGCGCTCGATTTCATCATTGATGTCGGCTTCTTTCTCAATGTAAAGGTCAAGGCGCGGCACGTACGCCTCAGGCTGATAGTAGTCGTAGTAGCTGACGAAGTACTCGACGGCATTGCGCGGGAAAAATTCCTTAAACTCGGCATAGAGTTGCGCGGCGAGCGTCTTGTTGTGCGCCAAGACGAGCGTCGGACGTTGCACGCGCTGCACGACCTGCGCAATGGTATACGTCTTGCCTGTGCCAGTTGCGCCCAGCAGCGTCTGATGGCGCAAGCCGCGCTGAATGCCCTCTACGAGTTTCTCAATCGCTTGTGGCTGGTCGCCTGTGGGCTGGTATGGTGAGACTAACTCAAAAGGCGGCATGAAAACTGCCTCGCTGTGCTTGGTGAACGCTTGTTCTAGTATAACATAAACTGAGAGAACTGACCAGAGCGTCAACTTGGCTGCGTATTGGCTAGTTGCCGCTTGACGGATCGATAAGCGCTAAAGAGAGCGTGTAAAAGCTCTTGGCGTTAGGCGTGCCGACGATCTCTAGCGTGTAGGTGCCTTGCAAGGGTAAGAAGAAAGTCAGCGTGTTAGGCAACTCAGCAGTGTCGCGTGGCAGTGCGACAAAGCCGCTAGGTAAAAGCAAGCGGACAGTCTCGCGCAGCGGCACAGAGTCGGAGAGTCTGAAGGTGAGCTCTAGCCACAGCACTGTGTTTGGACGCGGTACGTCAAAGCGGTAGCGATGCTTTGCACCAATCGGCAAAGTGGCAGTGCGCGTCAGCTTAGGCTTGCCGTTGAGTGTCTCAATCGAGCTGAAAGGCGGCAAAGGCGGCAGAGTCTGCTCAAGGTTGAAAAAGTGCGCCACAGGCAAGCCGAAGGTATTACCTGTGAAGACAACTACACCTGAGAGGACTGCGAAAAGCAGCGCTATCAGCGCAGTAGCAATCAAAAAGCGGTAGAGCAAGCGATTTGGTCTCGGTCGAGCTGGTGCAAAGCGTCTTGGCTTTTCCTCCGCGCTTAGATGCTGCTCAATCGCCAAGCGGCGGCGCAGCTCTTCCAGCATCAGCTGAGCTGGCGCATGGTCAGGCTTGAGCGAGAGGACTTTCTGGCAAGCTGCTATGGCAAGGCTGAGCGTTGGCGCGGCGTGCGCAGCTAACCACCATGCGTCCACATAGTCAGGCTGTTGTACCAAGATCGGCGCGATCAGCTCATACGCCTCAGCGCGCCGATCTGCCTTGATCAGCGCATATGCCTCTTTTAGCTGCGCCTTATGTTGCACACGGAGACTGCCTGTCATGCCTGCCTCTCTTCTTAAAGGTATTGTGATTGTAGTTGAGCAGGCATGAGCGGTCAACGACTCCCAGCTACTCTAGGCGCGGCAAGAGGTCAAGGCGCGTGTCAATGAAGCTGACACAGCACGTTGAGACCCAGCCAATCAGGTCTTTGTACTGCACACGGATGAACGTGCCAGCGCCATTCCGAGCGTAGACAAAGACCACCTCGTTGCGCGGAATGACAGTGAGCTGTGGCGCGCGCAGTGACGGCTCACTGCGCAGGCGCAGGCGTCTGGTTACTAGCGCAGAGCCAGCAGGTTGCCCAATAGGCGGAATGACCACAACAGGTGCGCTCGTCGGCTGAACAATGGCGGCGCCTGTGGCAGGGTCGCTGCCATCAATGCGGCTCGGCGGCACGCCCAGACGTGCGATATCCACTGAAACAACTGAAGTTGGCACCCACATCAGCTGTTCGCCGCTCACGTCAATGGCGATCCACTGCGAGTCAGGTGAGCGGTAAAAGGCGAAGTGTTCCTTGCCTGCTCCGATGCGCAAGTCCATTGGATCGCGTCCTGGCGCGCGGAAGAGCTGCGCTTCGCCGATGAAGAGTGCTTTCAAGAATGGTGTGGGACGGAAGTTCTCGGTAATTGTAACTGCGCTGGCAGGCGGCAAGCACGATGCATTGAAAGTCTCATCTTTCAGAATTGCCGTTGGATTGTTGTTGGCGTCAAGGTCAACAATTTGCAAACGGATCGGATTTGCCGTTGGCGGACCATCTACGCCGTCGTTGTCATAGCTCATGTTGATGACCTGTGAGCCAATCGTGACGCCGACTCGCCGCGCAGCGTTTTCTAAGTAGAGTTTCTTTCCGGTACCGTCTAGAACTTGGTAACGGAAGCGATCAAAGCCGCCGCCATCGTCTGTCGTGCCTGAGATAGCTACCATCAGCGAAAAGTCGCCGCAGGTCGCGCCGAAACGCACTGCTGAGACGCCAATCGCCTGCGCGCTGCCCTGCGGAGGCAGCATTGCCAAGAGAAAAGCAACAGTCACTAGTAGGCTCAGGTATTTCTTGACGCGCATTTTATGACCTCCTTGCACACATAGTTTCATTAAATTTTACCGAAACGAGTGTCCAAAAGTGATACACAATAGGCGTTTAGCCGATCTTGCGTGTAGGATTCGCAGTGTAATCGTCCAGCTGCGGTCTTTGTACATGAGGGCGAGTTATGCCGCACAAGAACACTGGCAAGCGCAAGGGCAACGATCCGAAGCCGATCAAAATTTGCGCCGTTTGCGGCAAACCTTTCGAATGGCGCAAAAAATGGGCAAAGGTCTGGGATGAAGTAAAATACTGCTCAGAGCGCTGCCGTCGTGCTGCACACTAAGCAGAGACATTCGTAAGACAACTCGTTTTACATGCGCAGGAGCAGCCATGACAGTAGTGATTGGCGCATTGTTGCGCTCCGCAAGGAGCATATTCCACGCTGAAGTCCTACAGGGCGCTCAGATGCACGCCACAAAGCGCGGCGTCACTCTCAGACCCTTCGAAACATTGGTGAGCGAGCCAAACATTGCTGACTTGCGCCTACTTGATGGCGTCTTAGTAATTGCTAACTCGGTCAGCGATACACTGCTACATCTGTTGTACACTCATGCTGTGCCGACGCTCCTAGTGGCTCATCGCCTGCCTGATCTGCCGATTCCGCGCTGTGTCGTGGATAACATTCAAGGCATGGAGAGCCTAGCTAATCACGTGCTTGCCGAATGCAACAGGCGCATGCCTGTTTTCCTGCGCGGCTTGTTTGCCCAGCATGACGGACGGCAGCGCGAGCTTGCCTTTCGGCAAGTTTTGGCGAATTTACGGATCAATTTGCCTGAGAGCCACTTTCTACGCGGCGACTTCAATCCGCGCCTCGCTGTTGAGTCGTTGCGCGCTTTTCTGGCAACTGGCAATCTCTTCGATGCAGTCTTGAGCGCTGATTACGCAATGGCGCTTGCTGCACTTGGAGTACTGCAAGAGTCAGGTTTGCGTGTGCCTGAGCAAGTAATGTTGGCTTGCTTCGGCGATAGCCCTGAAGTGCGAGCAGCTGGCATCACGGCTGCTGCTGTGTATGTGCCAGATTTAGGCAAATGCGCTGTGGAAAACTTGTTGTGTTTGATTGAGGGCACGCCAATTCCAGCTGAGATAACTCTGCCAACTGTGCTTCACAAGCGCCGTTCTACGTGCAGCTAGTCTGACTCCTCATCTTCAGCAGTCTCATCTAGCGCATAGACCTCTGCTCGCTCCCAGTTGGCTTGCGCAGCAACTTGCTTAGCGGCAAGGCTGCGCTTGACGCCTGCTGCCAATTGTTCGCGCAGCGCCGCGCGCACTTGTGCTGCAGTCCAGCGCGTGCCTTGCGGCTCAGGCGCGCCTTGCACTAGCACGGTCACTTCGCCGCGCAGCGGCGACGCCTCAAACTCAGCGATCAGAGCGCTCAGCGGCGCGCGCGAGAAACTCTCGAAGAGCTTGGTCAGCTCAACGGCGACCACAGCTTGCCGATCACCAAAGACTTCGTGCATTGCGCGCAGCGTCTCGACCAAGCGATTTGGACTTTCATAACAAATTATCGTGGCGCGCAGCTGGGCGTACTGAGCTAGGAAAGCGCGCAGCTTAGCAGGGCGACGCGGCGGAAAGCCGAGAAACAGGAAGCTATCTGTTGGCAAGCCAGAGGCAGCCAGTGCTGTGATCGCTGCATTGGCGCCGGGCAGTGGCACAACCTTGGCGCCGAAAGCGAGCGCAGCGCGCACAAGCTCATAACCAGGGTCAGAGATAGTCGGCATACCGGCGTCTGAAATCAGCGCGACATCGCCTTGAGTGAGCACCTCGCGCAGCAGCTCAAGACGTGCCAACTTGTTATGCTCATGGTAGCTAATCATCGGCGTAGTGATCTGATAGTGATCGAGCAAGATGCGCGAGTGGCGTGTGTCCTCTGCAGCGATCAGACGCACCTCACGCAGCAGGCGCAGCGCGCGCAGCGTGATATCTTCAAGGTTGCCAATGGGCGTCGGAATCAGGTAGAGTGTGTGCATATAACGCCTCGATACTTCAACTAAGTATAAACAGTCATTGCTGACCTTGAAAAAATCAGCCAAAATTAAGTTGAGCGCTCTT
>JANWYI010000026.1:44815-47425 GCA_025055255.1 Anaerolineae bacterium
GCCTCGATACTTCAACTAAGTATAAACAGTCATTGCTGACCTTGAAAAAATCAGCCAAAATTAAGTTGAGCGCTCTTTCTCGCAATGTCCAAGTCTTGTGTTAGATTAGAGGCGTAGCTTTTCAACGTTTAAGGTGCGAAAAAACGCTATGATTGCTCCTAAGCCACCCAAAATTGTCGTGATTGGCGCCGGTAGCGCCATTTTCGGGCTGAGTTCGCTCGCTACGATTATTCGTAGCCCGCGTCTGCGCGGCGCAGAGCTCGCCCTTGTGGATATTTATGAGCCAAATCTGGAGCTGATGACTCGGCTAGCAGAGGTGATGAATCGTGAGTGGGGCGCCGAAATGCGTATTAATGCCTACACAAAGCGCACTGATGCATTGCCGGGCGCTGATTTTGTGATTGTGACCGTACAAGTTGGTCAGCGCGAGACAGTTTGGCGGCTAGACTGGGAAATTCCGCTCAAATATGGCTTGCGTCAGCCTTACGCCGAGAACAGCGGTCCGGGCGCCTTTGCGCACACGGCGCGCAACATGCCACTCATCATAGATATCGCTAAGGACATGGAACGCTACTGTCCGAATGCGCTCTACATGAATTTCACCAATCCACTCATCCGCCTGACTTGGGGCGTGCAGCGCTACAGCAGCGTGCCAGTGGTCGGGTTGTGTCACCAGCTGGAATGGGGCTACGCAATGGTCGGCGCGCTGTTCGCTCAGCACTATGGCTACGCGCACGAAGTGCCGCCGAACTTCAACGTCCACACTGATGCTCACAACGTGCCGATCACTATGCACATGGCAAAGCGCGCTCATGAACACCTTGAGATCAAAGCAGCTGGTATCAACCATTTCTCATGGATTTACGATATCCGCGAGAAAGGCACTGGGCGCGATATGTATCCGCTCTTGCGCCAATACTTCATGAATTACCGCGAGTCATTCGAGCCGCTCACGCGCGAGATGTTCAAGATTTTTGGGCTGATGCCGACGGCAGGTGATAGCCATATGTGCGAATACCTCGCCTTCACGCACGATCCGCTGACCAAGCCTTGGGAAAAGTACGATCTCAAACTGCAGAACTGGGATATGAACATTGAGCGGCGCAATAACCGTCTGCAGCAGGCGCGCGACATTGTGGCAGGCAAGCGCGATGTCAACGAGCTGCGCGACGTCAAGTCAGAAGGCGTGCCAGAGATCATCGAGGCGATCACGTACAACGATAATCGCTACTTTGAGCAGCTGAACCTAGTCAACCGCGGCAAGATTCCGAACTTGCCCGATGATGCAATTGTGGAGGTGCCAGGCATCCTGTGCAGCGCAGGCATTCACGGTCTGAACGTGCCGCCGTTGCCCGCAGGTATTGCTGAGTTGTGCCGTCGTGAGTTAGCGCTCAGCAGCCTCGTGGTAGACGCCTGCGTACACGGCGACCGCGACCTTGCCTTACAGGCGCTCCTCCTCGACCCAATGATGAACGACATTGACCGCGCGCGCGCTATTCTAGCTGACTTTCTGGAGACCTTTGCTGAGTTCTTGCCGCAATTTCACGGCGAGTGGTCGCTCAAAACAGCTGGCGAGCGCGTGACCGCCTGACACGGTCACAGCGGATAGCTGCACAGTTATCCGCTGTGATGTCTCTTGCCTAGCTTCAGCCTTGCATCGCTGAGCTCTATAGGTCTAATCGTAAAATGCTGTGACGCTGTAATGAACATCACCTTGCCGTACGGCAAAACTCAGCTCAGCCTTGAGTTGCCCGATCATCTTAGCGTGGACGTTTTGCAGCCGCGTCACACGCCACCTGCGCCCGATCCCGCTGCTGAGGTCGCTGCTGCGCTAGATAGCGTGGACTGGCAACAGTTCAAAGGTGCGCGTAGTGCCGCGATTGCCATCAACGACAAGACGCGCCCCGTGCCGCACGATCTGCTGTTGCCGCCATTGCTGGAACGCCTTGAGCAGCTCGGAATTGCCCGTGAGCGCATCACGCTAATCATCGCCACAGGCAACCACAGTCCAATGATGCCCGATGAATTTCCCAGCATCCTGCCAAAGTCTGTGCTGCAGCACTATCGCGTCATCAGTCACGACATAGACGCCGAACACAACATCGTGCGGCTCGGCATGACGACCAGGCGAACTATTGTCTCAATCAACCGCGCCTTTCTTGAGGCGAATTTGCGCATTGCCGTCGGCAATGTGGAGCCGCATCAGTTCGCAGGCTTCAGTGGCGGCGTCAAAAGCGCTGTAATTGGCTTAGCAGGCTGGGACACCATCAACGGCAATCACCGCATGATGGCTGAGCCGAATGCAACGCTCGGCACTTACGATGACAATCCTGTCCGCCAAGATATCGAGGAGATGGGGCGGATTGTCGGCGTACATTTGGCGCTGAACACAGTGCTGAACGACCAGAAGCAAATTGTGCGCGTCTTTTGCGGCGCGCCGCAGGATGTGATGCGCACGGCTATTCCGCTCGTGCGTAAGGTCTACCAGCAGACTGTGGCGCAGCCTTACGATCTGATCATCGCTTCGCCTGGCGGCTATCCAAAGGATATCAACATCTATCAGGCGCAAAAAGCGCTTGGACATGCAGTGCACGCCTCGCGCATTGGCGG
>JANWYI010000027.1:0-21388 GCA_025055255.1 Anaerolineae bacterium
GTGCCTGCATTGTTGACCAAGATGTCAATGCGTCCGTAGCGCTCAAGCGTCGTTTTGACCAGATGCTCAAGCTGTGCGTCGTCGTTGACGTCAGTTGGCACGCACAAGAC
This sequence comes from Anaerolineae bacterium, assembly GCA_025055255.1. GTDB lineage: Bacteria > Chloroflexota > Anaerolineae > Aggregatilineales > UBA2796 > CP2-2F. The sequence goes on from JANWYI010000027.1 coordinate 111, forward strand.
ATCAGCCGCGTAAGTAGCGATCTCAGCGCGCACTTCCTCAAGCAGCGCAGCACGGCGCGCCGCTAGGACGACGCGCGCGCCGCGCCGTGCGAAGGCGAGCGCGTAGGCGCGTCCGATACCTGATGAGGCGCCTGTGATGATCACCACAGCTCGATTCAGCACGAGCGGCGAATGCTCTGGACGGAGGAAACGGATCAGCCAGTAGATAGCAACGCTCGCAGCACTGCCCAACAAGAACCAGCGAAGGCGTCTCAGCATGATTGTCACCTTTCTTGCGCTCAGACGACTGAGCGTTCTTTGCGCGCGATGCACACTTGGTTCACGCCAAGCGAGAGCGGATTGAAGGTCGTGCGCGTCAGCACTTGGATCAGCGCAGGCAGTCCGAAGAGCGCGAACTGCAGCTTGGCAGGCAAAATTGGCAAGTATGGCACGTCCCACAGACCGTCGCCGAAGTGCCGCAGCACGCGGAAGCCGTGCCATTCTACCCAAGCGCGCCATTGCGCAGGCGTCTGCACGTTGATGTGCGTTGGATCCTTGCCAATGGCGTCCGTCTTTGGATTTTTGAAGCGGCGGAAGCTGTAGATCGGATTGGGCGTGGCGAACAGGAACAGTCCGCTCGGCTTGAGCAGACGGTAGACCTCGGCAATCGTATGTTGCGGATTGGGCAAGTGTTCCAACAGGTGTAGCGCGACCACAGCGCTGAATGTGCCTGTCTCAAACATCGAGAGATCGTCGGCGCTCTGGACAAGCGCCTGTGCCTTAGGCGCGTTCAGCTTGGTCTGCTGGACGCTGTACTCGGCAAGGTCAATGCCGATGCACTCGAAGTCATCTTGCAGCAAGCCAAGCAAGTGACCTAAGCCGCAGCCCAGCTCCAGCAACTTGCCGCCTTTGGGCGCGTAGCGGCGCACCAATGCCGCGTAATAACGCCGTGCGAACCAATACATGCTGAAGCGCCCAAGCGGACGATCAGCGTAGTTATAGCGCCGAAAATACTGTTCGCCGTACTCCTCAAACGGCACCTGCGGCGGCGCCTCTGTCTGAGCCATGCCATTCTCCTATCTGGAAAAGCCTCGCTTATTGGATATCAGAGTCGGCGACTTGTCAAGCGTTTAGGAACGTTTACCTCGCTGCCGTGCTTGCCCAACTTGTTCAGCTGCGCTTTAATAGTGCTAATCTTTTTGCTCAAGGAAGTCCGTCATGCCCGTGCCTGAGAAAATTCTCGAATTAGTTGAGCATTTTACTGCCAAGCGTGCAGAGTATGAGAGTGATCACTACCGCGAGACACAAGCGCGTGTTGAGCTGATCAATCCGCTATTCGAGGAACTCGGCTGGGATGTGGATAACAAAAATCATAAGCCGCCTTCTCTGCGCGACGTCGTCCATGAAGATGCTTTGCAGCTGCGCGATCATCGCAAGGCACCTGACTACGCCTTCCGCATCGGCGGCGTCCGCAAATTCTTCGTTGAGGCAAAGAAACCTGCCCGCAGCCTCAAAGTTGACAGAACTGCTGCCTATCAGCTGCGCAGCTATGGCTGGAGCGCAGGCTTGCCGCTTTCAATTCTCACTGATTTTGCTGAGTTCGCTGTTTACGATTGCCGTATTAAGCCTAGTCAGGGCGATGATGCCAGAGTTGCGCGCCTGCTCTACCTCACCTACGAGGATTATGCAGCGCGCTGGGATGAGATAGCCAACTTGTTCAGCCACGATGCCGTGCTGAACGGTGCTCTCGACCGCTTTGCCGAATCAGACGCTCCACGCAGCGCTCAGACCGTAGACGCCGCCTTCCTTGAAGACCTAAACACATGGCGCCGTCTGCTTGCCAAGCGGCTGTGGCAGATGAACAACCGAAAACGCAATCTCTCGCAGGCGGATATCAACTACGCCGTTCAGAAAATTCTGGATCGGCTGATCTTCCTGCGCATCTGTGAAGATCGCGGCATAGAGCAATACGGCACGCTCCTTGCCCTTGCTAACGGCACGCATATCTATGCACGCCTGAATGAACTCTTCAAGCGCGCCCGCGACCGTTACAACAGCGGCTTGTTCTACTTCCCACCGCCTGAGCGCGACCATGCCGAACAGCCCGACTCGCTTACGCCTGAGCTGAGCGTTGACGACGACACACTCAAAGAAATCCTGCAGGAACTGTATTACCCTAGGAGCCCGTATGTTTTTTCCCAGATTCCCGTTGAAATTCTCGGTCAAGCCTACGAGCGCTTTCTAGGCGACGTCATCCGCATTGAGATCAAAACGGGCAGCCCGATCATCGAGATTGAGCCCAAGCCCGAAGTCCGCAAGGCGGGCGGCGTTTACTACACACCTAGCTACATCGTAGATTACATCGTTGCGCAGACTCTATCGCCGCTGCTTGAGGGCAAGACGCCCGCCCAAGCCGCCAAGCTGCGCATCCTTGACCCTGCCTGCGGCAGCGGCTCGTTTCTGATCGGCGCTTACCAGTTCTTGCTAGGCTGGTATCTGCGCGCTTACACCGCCGAATCGCCTGAAAAGCACGAGCGCAAGGGCACTTTGCGCCTCGTCACAACGGAAAATGGCGCTGAGTGGCGGCTGACCATTAAAGCGCGCAAGCAGATTCTCCTCAACCATCTTTACGGCGTGGACATTGACTCGCGCGCAGCAGAAACGACCAAGCTCTCGCTGCTCTTGCGCGCCCTTGAAGGCGAGACAGACGAGACCATCAACCAACAGCTCCAGCTCTGGCGCGAGCGCGCTTTACCTGACCTAGGCAACAACATCAAGTGCGGCAACGCCCTGATTGGCTCAGACTTTGAGGCGTTTGCCAAGCGGCAGGGCTGGCAACTGAGCGACGCCGACTATGCGCGGATCAACTACTTCGATTGGCGCGAGGCGTTCCCGAAAATCTTTGAGGAAGGCGGCTTTGACGCCGTGATCGGCAACCCGCCTTACATCCGCATTCAGGCGCTGCAAGCCTTTGCGCCGCATGAGCTGGCTTACTACAAGCACGCCTACCAGAGCGCCGGCTACGGCAACTGCGATATCTACGTCATCTTTGTGGAAAAAGGGCTGAGCTTGCTCAAACCGCAGGGCGCGCTCGGCTTCATCTTGCCGCACAAGTTCTTCAATGCCAAATATGGCGAGCCGCTGCGCGCTACGCTCGCTGCGGGCAAGCACGTGCGCCATGTTGTGCATTTCGGCGATCAGCAAGTCTTCAAAGGCGCCACCACTTACACCTGTCTGCTTTTCCTCAGCAAGCAGCCGCAGCCGACCTTCACAGTTGAGCGCGTGAGCGACCTGAGCGCTTGGCGCGCCGAAGGCGCCGCACAGCGCGGGACGCTCCGCGCCGACTCGCTCAGCGCCAAAGAGTGGCACCTCAACGTCGGCGCCGCCACTGCGCTTTTTGAGCGCTTGAAGGCAATGCCTGTCAAGCTGGGCAATGTAGCAGATGTGTTCGTTGGCTTGCAAACCAGTGCTGATCGTGTCTTCACACTGAAGCAAGCAGATGTAGTCAGCGAGGCAGGGTATGTAGCAGTGGAAGATCGCGCAGGGCGTATTTGGCATCTAGAGCGCGGCATTCTGAAGCCACTGTTGTATGAAACTTACTTCACAACCTTTCAGACGCCTACCTGCAAGCATTGGCTAATTTTCCCTTATACAGATGAAGGTCAGCTGATAGATCAACGCACGCTCGAACACTTGTATCCGAATGTGTGGCAGTATCTCAAGCAGCACGAGCAAATTTTGCGCAACCGCGAAGGCGGCAAATGGAGTCATGAGCGCTGGTATGCCTTTGGACGCAATCAGAACCTCACGCAGATGGTCAAGCCTAAGTTGATTGTGCAAGTGGTCTCGAAGCGAGGGCGCTACATCTACGATGAAACGCAGATACACTTCACTGGCGGCGGGAATGGCGCGTTCTACGGCATAAGGCTGTCTGACAAGCACAAACAGCATTCTATGCACTACTTGCAGGCACTCCTGAACTCGAAGTTGCTTGACTGGTACTTGCACAGCGTAAGTACGCCTTTCAGAAATGGTTACTACTCATATGCCAAACGCTATCTTGAACTGTTGCCTATCCGCCTGATTAACTTTGCCGATCCGCATGAGCGCGCCATGCACGACCAGATTGTGGCAGCTGTCCAAGAGTTGCTCAGGCTGCATAGAGAGCTGGCAGGCGCAGCATCGCTGGCGACGCAACAGCCCTTGCAGCGGCGGATCGCCGCGCTAGAGCGGCAAGTGGATGAATGGGTCTACCAGCTCTACGGGCTGAGCGCAGAGGAGATCAGGCTAGTTGAAAGCGAGATGCAAGCCAAACCCAACTGAGCGCAGCGCGGAGGCAGGCTCACAGCGGCGTTCCGCGCTGCGCATATCGAGCGCCTTACGGCACCACAGGCAACTGCGAGAAAGCGCCGCTCAGCCGCGCCTGAGTCTGCCACATGATCCAGCCTGTGCCGCCGCCAAAGCGAATTTGTACCCAGTCGTTGCGGGCGTTGCGCGCTAATACGTCCACCTGCTGACCAAGCGCTAAGCCGCCAATCAGGGCTGAAGAGGCGCTCGGCTCGCGGTAGACTTCCACGCGGTTGACGAACACGCGCGCTACCACTGCAATCTGCGGCGTGATGCCTGTGTTGCTGGCAGTCGCGTTCAGGGCAGGGCGATTGGTGCAACTGTAGCGGACTGGCTCTAGCGGTCCGCCGACGAAAAAGCCTTCGCTATCCACTTCGTAAGCGGTCACAGCGATGAAAGTGCCTTCGCGCTGATTGCGGAAGGTCAAGCGGCGACCGACCACCAGCGGCGTGCCATTGCCTGAGACTTGGGCAAACTGAGTCGGCTCGCCAACCTCGCCAAAAACGCCGTCGTTATCCAGGTCTACTGTGAAGGCGATGAAATAAGGCGCCGTGCCGCCTGAAAAGCCGTCATAGTTCACATACGCCGTGACTTGGCTGCAGGTGCGGCGATGCACAGTCAAGCCGTTAATGTTCGCCTCTGCGGATGACGCGCTGAGCAAAAGCGGCGCTAAGAGGCTGACTGTCACGACTAGGCGCATTAAGGCGCGTGTTTTCATGATTGACTCTCCATTTTCGTACGTAATGCGTCTGGCATTATACAGAGCGGCGTCGGGATGCACAAACAGCGCTACCAGACGCGGCAGAGCAAGCCTTTCAGATAGAAGCCTTCGGGGAAGGTCAGCGCAACGGGATGATCAACGCCTGCGCTCAAGCGGCGCACAACTTGTGCCTCACGTTCGGAGTCTTCTAGGGCGCCAAACACGATTTTTTGGAACAGGTCAGCGTCAACGAGTCCTGAGCAAGAGAACGTCGCCAAGCAGCCGCCTGAGCGCAGCAGCTGGAAGGCGAGCAAGTTAATATCTTTGTAGCCGCGCGCTGCGCGCTCGATCTGGCTCTGTGTGTGCGCAAATTTTGGCGGGTCGAGGACGATGCAGTCGAATTGGCGTCCTTCGGTGCGGAAGCGGCGCAGGACTTCGAAAACGTCGCCGCATAGGAAAGCGTCCTCAGCAGGCGTCAAGCCGTTCAGGGCGTAGTTGTGGCGCGCTAGGGCAAGCGCGTCCTGTGAAACGTCCAGATTCAGGACGTGCGCAGCGTCGCCGCCTTTGAGCGCAGCCACAGCAAAGGCGCCTGTGTAGGCAAAGCAGTTCAGGACGTGCGCCTGCGGCAAGAAAGTGCGCAGGTAGTCTGCTAAGGCGGCGCGGTTCTCGCGCTGATCGAGGTAAAAACCTGTTTTTTGTCCGCGATAGATGTCTACGGCGTAGCGGCAACCTGACTCGTCAATTTCAAGGAGCTGCGGCGGCGACTCGCCTGCCAGCACACCGACGCTCGGCGGCAAGCCTTCCTTCTCACGGACATCTACATCGCTGCGCTCATAAATGCCGCGTATTTGAGGCAGGAGCTCGGTCAATAGCGCGGCAAGCTCATGTTTGCGCCGATCTATGCCGCAGGTGAGCGCTTGCAGCACAAGCCAGTCGCCATACTGATCCACGATCAAACCGGGCAGACCGTCACTCTCAGCGTTGACCAAGCGATAGGCGGTTGTGAAACGTGCTAATGGTCGCCGCAGCCCAATGGCGCGTTGCAAGCGTGCGCGCCAAAAATCAGGCGTGATCGGCTCATCATGCCACGTCAAAATGCGCACAGCGATCTGCGAGCGGCTGTTCCAGTAGCCGCGTCCGAGAAAAGCGCCAGAGTCGGCGCTGCGCAAAGTCACGAGGTCGCCGTCGCGCGGTGCGCCTTCAACGGCTTGCACAGCGCCGCTGTAGAGCCACGGATGGCGGCGCGAGAGCGTCTTGGCGCGATCCGCGCGAATGCGGAGCGTCGCTTCGCTCATGCTTTGGGGAGTGTCTTGCGCGGCTTGCGGCGCGGTCGGCGGCGCAGCAGCCAACCGATGAACAGAACGCCGATCACAGTCAGCCAGCTCAGGTCAGCCTCAAGCGGCGGCGGCGTCTGAGCAGTCGTCGGCTCAAAGGTCACTAGATGAATGCGCGGCGCTGCAGCAGCGAGGTCATCAGGGAAGTGCCGCACGCCTGCCTGCGCAAGGTAGATCGCAGCGGTTGTGGGACGGTAATGGCGCAAGTGTGCAAAGGCGTCTGCCATTTCTCTCACATCGGTCACGCGGCGCACACTGACCGATTGCGTGCCGTAGGCGCTCTGCAGCGTCGCTAACGGATTGGCGAGCGCATTTTGATACCATTGCTCATCAGGCGTGGCGAGCGCGTAAATTTTGCCGTTCACGAAGAAATATGGCACGCTGGCGCGGCGCGGCAAGCCGCTCTGCTTGCCAATGGTCGTCAGGAGCAGGTTGAATTGTCCAATCAGGACGCCTAAGCCAAGCCGCCACAGCCAAGTTGACAGATCATCAGCGCCTGAGGCGCTCGAATAGGTCGCGTTTGTCATGGGAAATCACCTCATGAAGTGAGTCGCAGGCGACTGGGACTGATTGTAACATGCCTTGCCAAGAGTGTGCAGGCGTGCGCTGAGAGCATGGCAAGGCTAGATCGCTTGACAAATCCCACAATTTGATATCCAATGCAACTATGCTTTCGATCACGTGATGGGAAAAAGTGTGATGAGCGACGCGACAAACGCAGTCTATCTGACTTACCGCCGCGATGTTGGCGCGATTCCTGCTCGTGCTGTCTACCGCGCGCTGCGCACAGCCGAGCTGGATGTCTTCATGGACTTGGATAGCGTGCTGGATGAGCGCACGCGCGCGCTGATCAGCGCTCAAATTGCAGCGCGTCCATACTGCCTGCTGATCGCCACGCATGGCAGCCTTGAACGTTGTGTCGAGTCTAACGATTGGCTGCGCTATCAGCTGGAACAGGCGCAGCACGCGCAAGCGCAGATTGTGGTCTTACATCCGCCTGAGTTTTCATTTGCGCAGGCTGTTAAGACGCTTGGTAACCTGTTGACAGGCGCTCTAGATTTTCCCATCACCTATGAAAGCATTCCTGCTGACGTCACGCGGTTGCGCCTGATGCACTTGAAGCCGCGTCCTACGCGCTCAGCGCCTGAGAGCGATTCTGAGCTGCTGGCTGAATGGCAAGCGCGTCTTGCAGCTTTGCCGCCTGTCACTGCAGACCAAATCGCTGCGCAGAAGCTCTTTGAGCGCGCCTTCACGCGCGCACAAGGCGATTGGCAGAGCCGAATCAACGACTACACGGCTGCTCTAGAGCGCTATCCAGAGTTCGCTGCTGCTTACGCACGGCGCGGCGCTAACCGAGAAATCCTTGATGACTTGCACGGCGCCATGGCTGACTTTGACGCCGCTATCCGCCTGAATCCGTTCAACGATGTCGCTTACGTCAACCGTGGCATCCTTTTTGCCAAGCTGGGCGACCTGCACAGCGCCTTACTGGACTTTAATGAGGCGCTGCGCCTGAATCCGACTTTGATGCTCGCTTACTATCATCGCGCACTTGCCTGCGCTAGTCGCGGCGACTACGACGGCGCGCTTGCTGACCTGAACATCGCCATTCAATCTGAGCCGCGCGCAATGTTCTACTTTCAGCGCGGCTTGGCATATAGCGCCAAAGGCGATGATGCTAACGCGCTCGCTGACTACACGGAAGCTGTGCGACTCAATCCGAAACTGGCAGAAGCGTACTACAATCGCGGCTTGATCCGCGCCAAAAGCGACATGCGTCGCGCTGTTGCCGACTGGACAGCTGCTATCGAGGCTGATCCGAAGTTGGCAGAGGCGTATTATAATCGTGGTCTGGCGCGCGCGCACTGGGGCGACGTCGAAGGCACGCTTGAGGACATGATCAAGTTCCTAGAGCTAGTGCCTGAGCATGAGAAGACGGCTGAGGTGCGCGAGTTGATCGAGAATCTGCGCCAAATGCGCAGCGGCAACTTACCTGATCCACAGGCAGGCAGCTGATGAGCCGTCGTATCTTTCTGGTCTATCGGCGCGGTGTGAGCGATATCACAGCGCGCATTTTGACAGAATACTTACAGTTCATTGAGATGCACATGATAGCGGCGTCTGTGCGCACGCTAGAGCGCGATCACATGGTCGTGGTGTTGACGCCTGCCACACTTGATCGCTGCCGCGAGCCGAACGACCGATTTCGTCAGGTGCTGGAAGAAGCGCAGCAGCAGCACATGCACTTGATCGCGCTTGCCTCTCGGCACTTCAATCCTGCCGATCAGGCACGCCACATTGCCGATTTCCTTGACAGCGCTGATTCATTCTTGCTCGACTACGCGCGCTTTGAAGAGTCGCTGCAGCCTGTGGCACAGTTGCTAGAAGTGACTGTAGAGCTGCCGCCTTTGCGCCCTGAGCAGCGCGTGCAGCTCGACGCTCAAGATTGGTTTGAGCGCGCACTTAGCCTGCCTACTGAAGATTTAGCAGGCAAACTTGCAGCCTATGCTGAAGCGATTCGCATTTACCCTAACTTTGCTGAAGCCTACGCACGGCGTGCTGGCGCTCATCTCGCCAAAGGCGACCTTGAAACCTGCCTTGCCGATTGCAAGGTAGCGCTAGACTTGAACCCAAATTTGGTTGAGGCGTATCATAACCGCGCCATTGCACAAGCCCGACAAGCGGCGTACGTTGAGGCAGTAGCTAGCTACTCAGAGGCGTTGCGCCTTGATCCGCACAACTCACGCATACATCTGAATCGTGGTGTGGCGAAGGCGAATCTGGGCGATATTGACGGCGCTATTGAGGATTACAGCGCTGCTATCGCTTTGAATCCAAGCCTTGCTGAGGCGTACTTCAATCGCAGCCTAGCGCACAGTCAACGTGACAACTTTGAGGCTGCATTGCAAGACTACACACGCGCTATGTCGCTCAACCTAGATGCGCGCCAAGCTGCCGATGGCGCCAGTCTCACTGCGACCATTGCTTATCTAGAGCGGATGCTGCGCCGCTTCCCTGATCATCCGCAGGCAGAGCTAGTGCGCCGCGAGATCATGCGCTTGCGCGATTTGGCGAATGACTAGCGCCGCTGCAGCAAACTGTAGCGATTGATGTTATCCGTGTGACCGTCGGCGTAAAATGTTGTCACAAGGTCGAGTCCACTAGCAGCTTCCAACATGCGCTGCTCAGTCTCGTCCACATGGTGACAGTAACGCAGCAGGCTATTGGCTGCGTGTCCGCGCCGCCAATCCATCAGCCAGTCGCCGCGCTCAGCGCCGTATTCAGGCGGCAAAGCGATCAGGCGCTCACGGAAGCGCGCGTGATCGTAAAAGCACCAACTTGTGAAGACCAAAAAGCCGCCTTGTGCTACGCGCAGCGCCAGGTCGCGGATGAGCGCCACACGGCGCGCCATGCTTGGCACATGGTGCAACACGCCGAAGAGTGCCACCAGCTCATACTCGCCATCAGGCAAACGGTCTTCTAACAGGTCATGCAGCTCAAGGCGCGCATCAGGTAAGACGTTCATCTTGGCAAAAGCTGCACGCGCTGACTCAAGCAACATAGCGTTGTTGTCCGTGCCATGATAGCGCACCTGAGCCAGGTTGCGCGCTAAAAAACGTCCAAAACGTCCGTTGCCGCAGCCTACGTCAAGGACGCGGCGTGGAGTCGGCAACGTCTCAAGGTAGGGCAAAAGTCGGCGCCAGCCGTTCCACGCTCTACCGCGCGACTCATCGAAGTTTTCAGCCGCTTGAGCGTAGAAGGCACGGTTGAGCGCATTCAAAGCGCGGCACGCGGACTCGTCCATCCTCTAGCACAAGCCTTGACGAGCGTTCACACCAATTCGCTTGCGCTGCGCTTGGACTGCAACGCAGTTGAACACTCAGTTTTTAGCATAGAGCGTCACAGAAGACCAGAAATTGCCGAGCGGATAAGCACTGACTTGAAAAGAAGGCGCACCTGCGCGGCGCGCCTTCGGACTCAGAGCGCATCAGACAGTGCGGTCCACTGCTTCGGCAATGCGGCGCACTTGCTCAACCAGCTGAGCAAATTTCTCTGGGCGCAGCGATTGGGCGCCATCTGAGAGCGCCAGCTCTGGATGATTGTGGACTTCCACGATCAAGCCATCGGCGCCAGCAGCAATCGCAGCGCGCGAGGCGGCATGGACGTATTCCCATTTGCCCGTAGCATGGCTCGGATCAGCGATGATCGGCAAGTGTGTGCGCGCCTTCAGCACTGGAATTGCATTGATGTCGAAAGTATTGCGCGTGTAGGTCTCGAAGGTGCGGATGCCGCGTTCGCAGAGGATCACGCGGTTGTTGCCGTGCGAGAGGATGTATTCAGCCGACATCAACAGCTCTTCCATTGTGCTCATCATGCCGCGCTTGAGCAGGACCGGGTGCTGTGAGGCGCCGACGGCGTGCAAAAGCGCATAGTTCTGCATGTTGCGCGCGCCGACTTGCAGCACATCTGCATACTTGGCGACAAGTGGCACAAGTCCGGGCTCCATCACTTCGGTCACAACTGGCAGACCTGTCTGCTCGCGCGCCTCTGCCAGCAGCTCCAGACCTTTTTCGCCTAGACCTTGGAAGGAGTACGGCGACGTGCGTGGCTTGAAGGCGCCGCCGCGCAGCGCTGTAGCGCCGGCTTCTTTGACGGCGTGCGCAATCTCCAAAATCTGCGAACGGCTCTCTACAGAGCAAGGACCGGCGATTAGTACGATCCTATTGCCGCCAACTTTCACGCCGTTCAGTCCCACGAGCGTATCTTGCGGATGGAACTCACGGCTTGCCAGTTTGTAAGGATGTGACACGCGCACCACGCGCTCAACTCCTTCCATCAGCGTGAATTGATCAGGGTCTTCCACTTTGCGATCTTCGCCGATCACGCCGACGATTGAGCGCTCCTCGCCTTCGCTCAAGTGCGCTTGGAAGCCTAGCTCTTTCACGCGCGCGATCACGGCAGAAATCTGAGCGGCAGTAGCACCAACTTGCATGACAATGATCATAGCTCACAACTCCTCTTGGTTAGATAGTTGAATTTGCTGGATAGCCTCAGGCAACTCAATGCTGCGATCTGGACGCAGATTGACTGCGCCGCGAATGTAAACGTGCTGGATTTCGTGCAGGCTGCGCGTGGTGTTCCAGTGGATCAAGACGCGGATGCATTGGCGCAAGCCATGTGGGACATTCAGCTCTTGCATGCACATCAAGGCTGCTTCATGCCAACCGAGTTGGCGCGCTGCTAAGGCAGGATATTCGGCGTTCAGGTCAGGCGTAGTGGTGAAGATCACGCTGGTGACGTCTTCTTGACGAATGCCGTTGCGCCTGATCAACTCGATCAGCAGCTCGCGCGTGGCACTCAAGATAGCTTCAGCGGTATTGGCATCGGCAGTCGTTGCGCCGCGTATCCCTCGGCAAACAAGCGGCTGCCATGACGGTTGGCTTTCGCTCACGATTCGCTCCTTTCCGGTTACTTCAAAAGCCGTTTTGTCGAGCAGGCGCTGTGCGATCACACAAAAAAGGCGCTGAGCGTTACACTCAGCGCCTTCGGATTTGCCTTGTTCGATCTGTGGCTATCCGCGTGCAGGCACGAGCCGCTCTACAGGTGACTCACCCGTAAAGTAGCTAAACCAATAGCCAAAGTACGCAACCATCTGGCTGCACGCAGATTGCATGGTCAACACAGTGCCTTTTTGCTCCATATGTGACGCTTATGAGCCTAACATGAAAGCGCTGATGTCGTCAACAGGTCAAGTCTTAACATAGCTTGTGAAAAATGCACAAATGGCGCTGCAATTGTCAGCCCAATGGGCTTGGGCTAGAATGGCGCGCTGAGAAATAGCTTCTAGGCACATGCTTATGGTCAAAACGACGCGCCTCTGGCTGCTTTTTGCCTTGTCCATTGCATTGACCTTGCCATTGCTCCCGCTGCTTGCGCAAGAGCCAACCGAGCCGCCTGAGCGGCTGCAGGTCAAGATTCTCTCGATTCGTCCGCACGATCCAATGGCATTTACGCAAGGTCTGCTGATCCATAACGGCTTTTTTTACGAGAGCACAGGGCTATACGGGCAGTCTACTTTGCGCAAAGTAGACATGGGAAGTGGTGAAGTGCTGCAGCAGTTTGACCTTCCAGCTGAGTTCTTTGCTGAAGGTTTGGCGCTAGTCGGCAAGCGGCTGATCCAGCTGACGTGGCGCGAGCGGACTGCTTTCGTCTATGACCTAGAGACGTTTGAGCCACTGGCAATATTCACCTATGATGGCGAAGGCTGGGGACTGTGCTACGACACTGAGGCAGATGAACTCTACATGAGTGACGGCAGCCATATCCTGACTGTGCGCGATCCGCAGACTTTCAAGGTGCAGCGGCGCGTAGAGGTCATCCTAGACGATGTGCCAATCCGCAACCTGAATGAGCTGGAATGCGTTGGCGACTCAGTCTATGCCAACATTTGGTTTAGCGACCAGATTCTGCGCATTGACAAGCAGACAGGGCGCATCACTGCTATTATCGAGGCGGGAAATTTGCTCACACCTGAAGAGCGCGAGACAGCTAACAAGCGTGGCGCTGTGTTGAACGGCATCGCCTACGATCCAGAGACCGAGCGCTTCTTCGTCACAGGTAAACTCTGGCAGTGGATGTTTGAGGTCGAGTTTGTGCCAAAGCTGCCTGAGGATTACCTCACGCCGACGCCGCTCGCGCGCTGAGCCATGCCAAAGCGGCTGTATCTCGTTTTTGCGCTCACCATCTTACTTTTAGCAGCATGGTTGCGCCTAGCTGAGCTACGGCGTTTTCCGCCAGGGCTACACTACGATGAAGCAGCGGACATGCTGCTCGGACGCGACATCGCTTTCTACGGCTATCAGCCATTTCCAGTCGTTGAGGCATATAGCGGACGCGAGGCGCTGTTTTACTACCTTTCTGTACCGCTCTTGCGCATTTTCGGCACAGATATCTTTGCCACGCGCCTGACCAGTGCCTTGATCGGCATTTTGACGGTCGCAGCGACGCTCGCGCTTGGACGTGCAATGTTCCGCGACCATTCGCATGGCACGCTAATTGCCTTGTGCAGCGGCGCGTGGCTCGCCGTGAATGGCACACAGGTCTGGCTAACGCGCCAAGGCTTTCGCACCAGTCCGCAGCCGCTGCTGGAGGCGTTAGCGCTGTGGTGCCTGTTCATTGCGCTCAGGCGGCGGAAGAGCTGGGCATTCAGCGCAGGACTAGGCGGCTTCTTCGGCGGCGCGGCGCTGTACACCTACATGGCGGCGCGCATTTTTCCGCTCTGGTTGCCTTTACCGTTGCTCGGCTTGTTGCTGATTGACTCGCGGCGCCTGCTGCGTTTGCGTCAAATTGGACTTTTCTTCGCTGTCCTAGCGCTGACAGCTTTGCCGATAGCAACGTTCTACCTCAGCAAGCCTGAGGTCTTTTTGGATCGTCTGGTGCAGGTGACTGAGGCTGACTCGAACGCGCCGACGTTGCTTGAGAGCCTGCGCCTGCACGCTGAGATGTTCTTTCTGCGCGGCGATCCGATCCTGCGCTACAACCTGTCCACAGGACGACCGTGGTTCGATCCGCTCAGCGGCGCGCTGATGCTGATCGGCTTTGGCGCAGCGCTTGTCACAGTTATGCAGCGCACAAGGTCGGCTGTGTTGCGGACTGCAGCGCTGTGTGTGTTGCTCGCGCCGCTCTTGACCGCGCCGTCGGTGGTAGCAGTTGGCGGCTTTCCGCCTTCGCACCTGCGCTCGGTCGCCATGGTGCCGCTGATTTTCTTCGCGCCTGCGCTCGGCGTCGCTGAGTTGGTCAAGCGCGCACCGCGCCTGCGCTACGCCGTGATTGCGCTCGTGCCGATCCTTGCGCTGCACACATGGAATGATTACCGCGCCTAGGCGACGCGCGCTGACCTTTTCTACGATGCACACGGCGACATGCAGCTGATCGGTCAGTGGCTAGAGACAAATTTGCAATCTGATGAGGTCGCATATGTCGTCAGTCCGTTCTACAATCACGCGACTGTGCTTGCGCACAACGTGGATCACAGCCGTGTGCGCTGGCTGATGACAGAGCATCTGATCTTGCCGCCACAAGGCACAAGCGCGCTGTATCTCTTTCCGCGTACGGCGTACAGCCTGTTCTACGACACGCTCGTCGCCGACGAACATGCGACGCGCCTGCACACTTCGAACGGTCCTGATGGCGCGCCTGCATTCACTGCTTACCGAATGCGCAGCGCTCAAGGGCGTGTTGACGTGCCAAAAGCGCGCTTTGCTGACCTGTTCATCAGCGCAGACGTGCGCTCGCTTTACAGCGGTCGCGGCGGCGAGACTGTGTCAGTCCTGCTCGCTTGGGACGTGCAGCGGACGCCTGAGCGCGCTGACTTGACGCCTGTTATTGTGCTTCACGATCCATTTGGTGAGGAGGTTGCGCGCTTTCATCCATATTTCGAGCAGAGCGACCGTCTGCGCGCAGGCGAGCGGCTGTTGATGGCTGTGAACGTGCCGATACCGCTCGGCGCGCCGCGCGGCACCTACACACTGCGCACAACATGGATCAGCCGAGCTAATGGCGCGCCATTGCCACTGGTGGACGCTGAGAATCGCTTCAGCGGCTTATGGTCAGAGGCAGCGCGCATTGTCGTACAGCCAAGCGCGCCGCGTAAGGCGACGCCACAAGGCGCAGCCGTCCTGCCGAGCCTCCACGCTGCGCTCAGCGCGCCGCCACAAGCAACTGAACAAGGCGACTGGCTGCGCTTCACGGTCACTTGGCAGGCAACTGAGGCGCCAAAGGCGCAACCCGACCTTGTCCTAACAGCGCAGCCTGCCAACGGCGCGCCGATCCGCCTGTGGCAAGGTCAACCTGTGCGCAACACCTACCCGTTCAGTGCGTGGCGCGCTGATGAGTATTTGGTTGACCGTTACGCCGTGCGCTTGCCGCCTGACCTGCCTGCTGGGAACTACACTGTGCGTCTGAGCTTGGCTGATCGGACAGTTTTTGAGACGCCGCTGACTGTGATCGGCGTTGCGCGGCGCTATGATACGCCTGACTTGCCGCCTTGCAACTTCCGCTTTGGCGCCCAAATTGGGCTGATCGGTTGTCAAGTTGAGCGCAGCGGCGACGCCGTGCACGTCCGTTTGGCATGGCGTGCGCTTGCCACGCCTGAAGCAGATTTCACAGCCACTGTGCAAGCGCTGAACGCCGATGGAACGCTCTTCAGCCAACACGACGCGCCGCCTGCGGCACGTCCGACGACGCGCTGGTTGCCTGATGAGGTTTTTGAGAGCAGCCATACGCTCAAAGTGCCGCTTGACGGCACTCTACGTTTGATTGTCGCGCTCTACACGCCTGAGGACGGTCGGCGCCTGCCTGTGTATGACGCAACCGACAAGCTGATCGGCGACTCGGCGCCGCTCACAGGCGAATGATCGGCATTTTGGCAAAAGCAGCGAACAGCGCTAACGACTCAGCGAAGTCGCCATAGGCGAGCGTGAAGTGATGATCCAAGCCTTCGGTCATGATGACCTGCAGCGCGTGCGCTGCGCCTGAGTCAGGTTGAAAGACGCCGCTAGTGCCGCTGAACTGCATTGGCGTGCTCAGCATCTCGCCTGTGCCGATCACCAAGCGATAGCCGTTCGAAGCGCCTGCTTGCGTCAAGCGCGCCACCGTGACTCGCCCTGCCTTCAGCGGAAACTCCATCAGCAGTGGACGTTGACGGTTGCTATGTAGCGCGCCGCGCGGCGCAACGTTCGGATCGCACATGCTGAGCGGCGCCAAGCCACAATGCCAGAAGGTCAGCGTGTCTTTCTCGAGGTCAGCGGCAACCATGTCCGCACCAAAGGTCGCCGTTGCGCCGACGCCTTGCAAAATCAAACCCGTCAGGACGCCGTGCACATCTGCCTCACAAGTCGCAGGTATGCCGTCATCACACAGCAACGATGATGAAGCGCACACAGCGCAATCACGCCTCAGGAATGTCTCCGGCCAGCAGCGCACGGCTAAGCCGTGCAAACCGTTCGCTGCAATGTGATCGCGCATTGCCTCGTAAAAACTGAGCGTGCCATGCACTTGTGCCGTGTTCAGCTCATGCAAGTTGCTCAACCTTGCGGCAAGGTCGGCGTAGCGCGCCTTGACTCGCGCCTCAGACACGCTGTCCGCTGCTGCAAAAGCTGAGTCGAGCGCGTAAGGCTGCACATGGACGCCGAAATGCTCATGCAATGACTCAGCGTTGTAAGCACACGGCTCAAAGCCGAGCGGATGTTCGCCAATCACGCCAATTTTTGCGCTACGCAGCAGACTCAACGCATTTGCAGCTGCAGCGGCGTGGCTGATCGCGCGGATTGCCTCAGCCGAGTCAGGCGCGGCGTAGCAAAAAGTGTAGGGCAAAGCGCGGCGCTTCAGCGCAAAAGCAGCGAGGTTAACTCCGCACAGCGAATTCAGGCGCAGTCTACCGCCTGTGGCAGGCTCTGGCACTGCCCAAAGCAAGATCGGTACGCGCAACGCCTCTGCCAGAGCGACAACAGCGCTTGAGTCGGCGAAGGTGGCTTGGAAAATCACAGCAAGGCTAATTGGCGACCCGCGCAGCTGCACAATCGCGCGCTCCAGCGACTCGGCGTCTGTGATGATCGGCTCAATCACGAGCAAGTCAGCGAAGGCGGCGCGCAAAGTCTGTTGGGCAAGCGCATTTTGAGTCTGCGCGAACGCCATGTCAAAGGTCGTGCGTCCAATCGGCACGAAGGCGAGCATAGCGACTCCTGAAACGGCATTGTCGAGCGGATTGCCGATCAGCATAGCCTGCTTCGTGCTGCACGGCAAGCCAATTCTTCAAAAGGTCTTGGCTGAGCCTTAACAAACTGGACTTTACAAGCGGGATTGAACGTGGTATAAAGCGTAACGTGCCTGCTGTGTGCGTGATGTCGCAACCTACGTTTTGAGCCAACACCCATCCGAAGGGCATTCGCATCCAGCTGCAGCGCGATAGACGGTCAGTCAAGGCGTGAGAGCTGGCGAGATGACCCACCTGCGAGAGCAGGTTCAAAACTCGCGGTCACACGGCATGGCGGGTACTTTTTTAGAGAGCAAGCAGGCGAGTTGACCTCGCCTGTTATTGTTTCATCCGCTCCAGATGGCGCGCCGCTTGCGCAGCGCCATAGCGTGCGAAGGAAATTCTTCGTAGTCAGCAAGGCGCACAGTTGTTTGATACAGGCGCTCAAAGCCTTCCCGATTGCAGTAGCCAATGCCGCTGCGCTTGAGGAAGTCCCACACACTGACCGATGAAAACGAGCGCGCGAAGCCGCCTGTTGGCAAAATCGCGTTCAAGCCGAGCGTGTAGTTGCTGGTCGGAATCGGCGTGTAGCTGCCCAGCAAAATTTCTCCTGCATTTTGGATGCGATTGAGCGTGCTGAACGGATCAGCGGTCAGTACCTCAAGATGCTCAGGCGCGTAGTCGTTCACAAAAGCGATTGATTCCTCAAGGCTGCGCGTCAACAGGATGCCGCCATAGCCGCTCAGCACGTTCTCCACGAATTTGCGCCGCCACTCAGGCAGCTCTGCGATGTACTCAGGCAAAAGCCGCAGCACTTCATCAGCCAGTGAACGGCTGTGTGTCACTATGAGCGCCGCGGAGTCAGCGCCGTGCTCTGCCTCGACCAGCAGGTCAAGCGCAGCAAGGCGCGGATCGGCTGTCTCATCGCACAGGATGATCGACTCGCTCGGTCCAGCAGGCAAGCCGACGTCTACCACGCCGTAGAGCAGGCGCTTTGCCGCTGAGACGTAACTACTGCCCGGTCCGATGATTTTGCTGACACGCGGCAAGGTCTGCGTGCCGAAAGCCAAGCCTGCCACAGCCGCCATGCCGCCGACCGCGTACACCTCGCGGACGCCAGCGATATCAGCTGCGACGAGCGCGGCAGGATCAGCTTTCCCGCGCGGATTCGGCGGCGTGACCACGACGATGCGCGGCACGCCCGCCACTTTGGCGGGCACGCTCAGCATCAGCATGACTGATGGAAAGGCGCCTTTGCCGCGCGGCACATACAAGCCTGCGCTGGCAATCGGCGTGATTTTCTCGCCTGCCATCACGCCGCGCTCTACTTCCATCAACCACATTGGCTCTGGCATTTGCTCAGCATGGAAGCGCTGAATGTTAGCGTGCGCATGGCGAATTGCCTCGACCACTTCCTCGCCGACTTCGGCATAGGCGCGCTCAAAGTCAGCGTCACTGACGCGCAGGTCAGCAGCTGTGTAGTCTTTGGCGTCAAATTGACGCACGTATTCAACCAATGCGTCGTCGCCACGCGCACGGACAGCTTCAATCACTTGCTGTGCCTGCGGCAACAGCGCTGTGATATCTTGCTCAGCGCGGCGCATGACCGTCTTCAGCTCATCAGCCGAAAGCGTCGCTAAGTCGCGGACTTGAATTTTCATGACCGATTGACCTTTGTGGAAAAACGCACAATGTGTGGCTCAATCTTAGCACTCACACTGAACGGCGACAAGCGCCTGCCATGCGCAGCTACAGCGCGCTACAATCGTGGCAATACATTCTGTAGAGAAGAGGATGAAGCGATGTTTGAAGTAGCCGATCTGGATCGTATCACAGCGCAGACGCTCGGCACAGAGCCATATCTGATGCTGATTGACGGCGAATGGCGTGAGAGCGCAAATGGCGCACAGTTCGCCGTCTACAATCCTGCCACTGGACAAATTTTGACGCATGTGCCTGATGGCGGTGCTGCAGAGACTCAAGTGGCAATTGAAGCAGCCTATGCTGCACTTCCGAAGTGGTCAAGCATGCCTGCGCCTGAGCGTGCCGTCATTTTGCGCAGGATTGCGGCACTACTGTCAGAGCGGCGCGAGCAACTCGCCACGCTGATGACGCTTGAGCAAGGCAAGCCGCTGCAAGAGGCGCGCAACGAGATCACTTTCTCCGCCAGCTTCTTCACGTGGTTCGCAGGCGAGGCGGAGCGGCTCTACGGGCAAATTGTGCCTGCCTCTGTAGCTAATAAACGTCTGCTAGTCTGGCGACAAGCAGTCGGCGTAGCAGCGCTGATCACGCCATGGAACTTTCCAATGGGCATGTTAGCGCGCAAGCTCTCAGCAGCGTTAGCGGCAGGTTGTACTGCCATTTGCAAGCCTGCTGAGCAGACGCCGCTCTCTGCCATTGCGCTCGGACGCATATTAATTGAGGCAGGCGTGCCGCGAGGTGTCGTCAACATCATCACCTGTCACGACCCTGTGCCGTTCTCTGAGACAATTTTTGCTGATGACCGCGTGCGCAAAATTTCGTTCACAGGCTCAACAGAAGTCGGCAAGCTGCTGATCAGGCAGTCAGCAGCAGGCGTGAAGCGTCTCTCGTTGGAACTTGGCGGCAACGCGCCGTTCATCGTGTTTGAAGACGCTGATTTGCAGGCGGCTGTGCAAGGCGCGGTCGCCTCAAAATTCCGCAATGCCGGTCAGACGTGCGTCTGTGCTAACCGCATCTTTGTGCAGCGCAGCATCTATGAGCCGTTCGCTGAGGCACTGACAGAGGCTGTGCGCAAGTTGCGCGTCGGCAATGGCTTGGCGCCTGATGTACAGATCGGACCGTTGATTGACAGCGCGGCGCGCCAAAAAGTGGAACGGCACGTGCAAGACGCGCTCGCGCAGGGCGCTCAGGTGCGCGTCGGCGGCGGCGCGCTGCGCGAAGACAGCTTGTTTTGGGCGCCAACGGTCATCACAGGTGCTCACGCGGGCATGTTAGTGGCGCGCGAGGAGACATTCGGTCCAGTTGCGCCGCTGATCGCTTTTGAGAGCGAAGATGAGGTGATTCGGCGCGCTAATGACACGCAGTATGGCTTGGCAGCGTACTTTTACACGCGCGACGTCAGCCGCGTTTTCCGCGTGGCAGAGCGCTTGGAGTACGGCATTGTCGGCGTCAACGATCCGTTGCCGTCAACAGCGCAGGCGCCGTTTGGCGGCATCAAACAGAGCGGTCTAGGGCGCGAGGGCGGCTCTACAGGTATTGATGAATACTTGGACGTGAAATATATTGCGCTAGGTATCTGAGCGGCGCTACTCGATCTCGCTCTCGTCCTGTATGTACTCCAGCGGCGCAGGCTGTGGTGTGCGTCGCCGCGCGCGCGGCGCGGTCTCTGCAGCCTGCACGGCTGTGCAATACGGGCAGAGCGTCCACGCCAGCTCCAACAGCTGTCCGCACTGGATGCACGGCTTGCGCAGGCGCGTGTGGCAGTACGGACAAACTTGCCACGCCGTCTGAGTTGGTCTAGCGCAGCCCGGACATATCGGCTTCTCTTCAATACCTTGCAGGAGCGCTTCCTCTTCTAGCGAGCGCTCATACGCCTCAGCAAGTGTCTCGCGCGGACGCAACATCAAGTAGACAAGTAGCCCGAAGACGTTCAGGAGCGCCACAAGCGCCGTCGCCGTGATGTGCGCCAAGCCGTCGCGCGAGCGCGCTCGAATGTCGCGCCACGTCCAGATCGCCATGCCTGCCCAGAGCGCTGTAACAGCAGCGCCGAGCGCTGTTGCCAAAAAGAGCAGAAAACCGCTGACCGTCTCTTCCAACATGCGCGTTGCCGAACCGTCTCAGTTATCGAATGCTTTGCCAAGCCTCACTGCGGACGCAAGAAGCCGAGATTACGCCCTTGCACCATCTGCACCCACGCGACGTCGCTATCTTCGGGTATGTTGGCGCTGACTTTGAGCAAGGCGACGCTGCCAATCTGCTCGACATCAGCTGTGAACTGCCAGCCTGCAAAAAGCGGACGCTCAGGCTGCTCAGGGCTGACGTAAGTGCCAAGCCGTGCGACCAAAACTGCGCCTGCCTGTGCTACTGCGCCTACATCGGCATAGGCGAGCACAAAACTCAGAGTGCGCGTTGTGCCGCTGCGATAGTAGCCAATTGCACCTGCTTGGTAAGCAGGCAGACCGCT
>JANWYI010000027.1:21655-32903 GCA_025055255.1 Anaerolineae bacterium
GCCAATGGCAAAGATCGGCACACCGTTGACTGTCTGCGCTTGATAACCTAGATTTTGCAGCGCACTGCTAATGGCGTTTGTGTCAAAATTGCCCTCAAGGATGCCGACTTGTTCGGGCGGCTGACCGATAGTCAGCTCCTGTGCAATAGCGAAGCTGTTGATGCCGAACGTCGTCAGCCATTCAGGTGCGCGCGCTAAGCCGCTGTATTCTGAAAAGTAGACCAAACGTCCAATTTCGGAGAGATAAGTGGCGCGCTGCATCAGAGGCAGACGGTCGAGCGTCTCGCGGCTCTCTACTTGAATGTTCAAAGCGCGTTTCAGGTCGCCTAGCGAGCTGAACCAGATGATGGTGCGCGCTGCAGCGCTATCAGGCGCTTGGCGCAGCAGACGGCTCAGCGCGCCGCTCTGCGCTGTCACAGGCATTGCCCAGAGCGCGCATAAAATGCCAACTAACACCAACACAAAACCATGTTTTCTGTTCATGGCACGTTCCCCGTAAACCTCGCTTCACGGCACTGAGGCACCTTGCCGCCGACTGTAACGCGCCTGAATGTTGCCCTCAGCGTCCCTAATGACTGCCACTTGGTCAGGATCGCCCCAGATCGCGCTTGGCAAGCCCCAGAAAAGCGCTAGTGGCGTGGACGTGGAAGCGCCGCCGCGTGTATAAACCACCACACGCCGCCCTTCAAACATCTGATAGTTCGGGAAGGTGTAGACGTTACCTTTGGCGTCGCTTAGCGTCCAGCCGCCGATCTCGATGACGCCGCCACTAATATTGCGAATCTCAATACCTTCCTGAGTGATGTCGCCTGGGCTGATAATTCGCGTGATCTCAATCTTGAGCTGCTCTGCCGAGAGAGTTGGGATGAGCGTGGCAGTCGGCGGCGGCGAAGGCGTCAAGGAAGGCGTGGCAGTTGGCGTAGGCGTCTCAGTGGCGAGTCCGCAGCCGCCAATTGGGATGACCAAGACCTGTCCAATTTGTAGGCGCGTTAGATCAGCCTCGCGCAGGTTATTGACACGAATCAGGTCTGCTAATGGCACGCCGTAGCGCTGTGCAATAGCGATTGCCGTATCGCCTGCCACGAGCGTATATGTTGGACAGGCATTCGGATTGCCCGCAGCTGCCTCTGGATTAGGCGGTAACAAGGCAGGATCGAGCGTCGGCACGTCGCCGCGCGGTACAGCCTGAGGTGTGCCGCCAGGCGGCGTCGGCTGTAGCGCGATGCCACTGACAGGCGTAGCGGTTACTACGATGTAGACAACAGGCGGCGTGTAGTTTGGATCAGGCGTGGCAGTGATGATCACGGTCAGCAAGTTGCGTACAGGCGTTGGCGTCGCGCCGAGTCGTGCTTCATTGAGCAGCAAGACGCCTACCATCACGATGAACGTGACGAGGACGTTCAGGATGAGGTAGCCGAACAAAGCACGGCGGCTCACAGCCGATCTCCACAGCAGGCACTTGTTCAGCGCGCAATTGTAGCGCCCTAGAGCGTGCAAGGCAACCTACGCTTGATGAACTGACAAGTTCGAATGCGTGACGACTGCCCTGCGCAGCTTGTCAGCGCGTCTTTCAAGATGTATGCTTATTATGTTGCATGCATATCAACTCAAAGCGCCTTCGCGCTGATCACAACGTTAGTCGGAGTCTATGACGAGAGACTCTGGAGGATACGTAAGGTATGGTTCTAAAGAAAGTGCTGAAACGCATCTTTGGCGATCCAAACGAGCGCGATCTGAAGCGCTACCGTGCGGTCGTCGAGGTGATAAATGGACTTGAGGCGCAAATGAAGGCGCTCACCGACGATCAGCTGCGCGCCAAAACGGACGAGTTCCGCCAGCGCCTTGCCAGTGGCGAGACGCTAGACGATCTGTTGCCAGAGGCGTTCGCCGTAGTCCGAGAGGCATCTGTGCGCACAATCGGCTTGCGCCATTACGATGTCCAGCTGATCGGCGGTATTGTGTTGCACGAGGGCAAAATCGCTGAGATGAAAACGGGCGAAGGCAAAACGCTCGTGGCGACCTTGCCGCTCTACTTGAATGCCTTGACAGGCAGAGGCGCGCACTTGGTCACGCCGAACGACTATTTGAGCAAGTTCGGTTTGCAAAGCATGGGACCGATTTATCACTTCTTGGGCTTGCGCGCCGCTGTAATCCAGAATGCAGCTGCTGATCCATCGCGCGGCTCTTTCCTCTACGATCCAACTTTTGTCAGCGATGACGACCGCTACCAGCATCTGCGCCCGATCTCGCGCCGTGAGGCATACGAAGCAGATATCACTTATGGCACGAACAACGAATTCGGCTTTGACTACTTGCGCGATAACATGGTGCGCACCAAAGCCGAGATGGTACAGCGCGGTCACGTCTACGCGATTGTGGACGAAGTGGACAACATTCTGATTGATGAGGCGCGCACGCCGCTCATCATCAGCGGCGTGGCAGAGCAGCCGCGCGAATACTATCAGCTGTTCGCCAAACTTGTGCGCGATCTGAAGCCGAGCAGTGAAGAGAGCGTCGCTCAGAAAGCACCAGACGGCGACTATGTAGAGGATCCAAAGACGCGCACAGTGTACCTGACTGAGCAGGGCGTGGAGAAGATCGAGCAGCGCCTACGCCGTGCCGGTCTGCTGCAGGGCGACCAGCTTTACGCGCCTGAGAACTCGGAGATGATTCCCTATCTCGATAACAGCCTGCGCGCTCAGGTCATCTATCAGCGCGATAAGGACTACATGGTCGAGAACGGACAGGTCATCATCGTAGACGAGTTCACAGGACGACCGATGTACGGACGGCGCTTTGCCGAAGGCTTGCACCAAGCCATTGAAGCAAAGGAAGGCGTCGCTGTTCAGCGCGAGAATATGACGCTCGCCACGATCACTTTCCAGAACTACTTCCGCATGTATGAGAAATTGAGCGGCATGACTGGCACGGCGCTCACGGAGGCAGATGAATTCTGGCAGATTTATAAGCTGGAAGTGGTCGCTATTCCAACGCACTTGCCAACTATCCGTGTAGACCACGATGACTTGGTCTTCATGACTGAGCGTGCCAAGTGGAACGCCATTGTGCGCGACATCAAAGAGCGCCATGCGCGCAAGCAGCCGATCCTGATCGGCACAGTCGCCATTGAGACGAGCGAACGGCTCAGCAAGCTGCTGGAGAAAGAGCGCATTCCGCATAACGTGCTGAATGCCAAGCATCATGAGCGCGAGGCGATCATCATTGCGCAGGCAGGGCGTCCGGGCGCAGTGACCATTGCCACGAATATGGCAGGACGCGGTGTGGACATCCTGCTGGGCGGTAATCCAGAAGGCTTGGCGCGTGAAAAACTGCGCAAACAGGGCATTGACATCACGGAGGCGACGCCTGAGCAATGGCAGGCAGCGCTTGAAGAGGCAAAAGCTGAGTGCAAGCGCGACCGTGAGATCGTGGTGGCAGCTGGCGGCTTGTATGTGATCGGCACTGAGCGCCACGAGGCGCGCCGCATTGATAATCAGCTGCGCGGTCGCTCAGGACGTCAAGGCGATCCGGGCGAGTCGCAGTTCTATCTCTCGCTGGAAGACGAGCTGATGCGCCGATTTGGCGGCGAGCGCGTCAAGAGCTTGATGAAGACGCTGCGCATGCCTGAAGACGAGCCGATCAAGAACCGCCTGATCTCGTCGTCCATTCAGCAAGCGCAAATTCGCATCGAAGGCTACAACTTCGACCTGCGCAAGCGCGTCCTAGAATATGACGACGTGGTCAATAAGCAGCGTGAGGTCATCTACAGTCAGCGCCGTCAGGTCTTGGACACGCCGAACCTGCGTCCGCAGATTGAGAAATGGATCGCCGAGGAAATCACAGGGCTAGTCGGCGAGTACTACTCTGACGTGCCACCTAGCAGCGATGATGACGAGGCGTGGAAGCCTGCCGATCTGTATCGTGCTGCTTTGGCGCTCTATCCTGTGCCATCTTGGATCAAGCCTGATAGCTGGGCGCAGATGGATGAGGAAGAAATTGCGCTTGAGCTGACCAAAGGCGCGCTTGAGGTCTATGACAAAATTGAAGCAGCTGTCACAGCGGCGCGCAGCGCTGAGGCAATGCGCCAACTGGAGCGCGACGTGATCCTGTTCACAATGGATCAGCTCTGGGTGCGTCATCTGACTGATTTGGACGTGCTGCGCGAAGGCATTTGGTCAGTGGCAATCGGCAACCGCGATCCATTGGTCGAGTACAAACGTGAGGCGTATCAAATGTGGACAGCGCTGCAGGCAGAGATACGGCGCGGCATTGTGCGCACAATCCTGCGCGTTGAAGTCGAGCCGAGAAAGCCTGAGACATCTGCCATTGCCGCACCTAATGGCACGCCGAATACAATAGGCGCAAAGAACGTCCGTGCTACACACGCCTCAATCAGCGCCTATGACGCACCTAAGCCTGCAGCACGCCCGCAGCCTGTGCGCGAGAGTGCGCCTGAGCCTGATCGCGCTGACATCTGGAGCCGCACAGGGCGCAACGATCCATGTCCGTGTGGCAGTGGCAAGAAGTACAAGAACTGTCACTATCCAATCATTCAGCAACAGCGCGCCGTTGTGGATCAGAGCGAAGTCAAGCGCACCATCAAGCGACGGCGCTGAGCCGCAGACAACAGTAGCGTCAGCAGTGGATAGCCTTGCGCTCCATCAACTACTCATTGGGCTCACGTGGCTGCTGTTGACGCTGCTGCTCGTTATCCTCTGGCTATTGGCGCGCTTTTTTGAGCGCCTTTCTGTCAAACGAACACACTATCGTCACCTGATCGTGCCAATGGCGCTGTTCACAGCGACTGCCATTCAAACGATTGCAGCACCTGAAGGAACATCTGTTGCCTACGGAACGGCTTTTCTGGGCGGACTGTGGCTGAGCGCGTTCTGCCTCAGCCTTTATCGCAAGATGATGCAGCGTTGACGCCTTGAGGAGAATTGCAGTGCCTGAGCTGTTTTATCCGCTGCTTTTTGAGCCTTCGTTGCACGTAAAAGTCTGGGGCGGCAAGCGACTAGCGAGTCGTCTAGGCAAGCACTTGCCGACTGATGAGCCTTACGGCGAGTCGTGGGAAATTTTTTGGCAAAATCGCGTTGCCAACGGCGCGCAGCGAGGTAAGCCGCTCGGTCAGCTGATCCAAGAGCAGCCACTGGCACTGGCAGGCAAAGCAGACGCGGATGCTGAGTTCCCATTGCTGGTCAAGTTCATTGACGCGAACGATTGGCTCTCTGTGCAAGTTCATCCCAATGATGCACTGGCAATGGAGCTGGAAGGTGAGCCACGTGGCAAGACCGAGTGTTGGTACATCGTGGACGCGGCACCAAATGCGCAGATCATCTACGGTTTCTCACAGCCGACCGATGCTGAGTCGTTTCGCCGCGCAATTGCCGAAGGACGCGCGCGCGAGTATCTACAGTTCGTGCCCGTGCAGGCAGGTGACTTCATTTTCGTGCCTGCTGGCACGATGCACGCGATTGGCACAGGCGTCCTGCTGTATGAGCTGCAGCAGACAAGCGACACGACCTACCGCGTCTATGACTGGGATCGGCTCGGCTTAGACGGCAAACCGCGTCCGCTACACTTGGAAAAAGCGCTGCGCTGTACACATTTTGACGTGATGCCAAGCGCCAAAGTGCCATACGAGGAACGCGAGGTTGCTGCAGGTGTGCGCCATGCACAACTAATAGCTGGGCAATACTTCTGTCTTGAGCGCTTCAGGCTGAGTCAATCAGCGTCTTGGCAGGTTGAACGAATAGGACGCGCGCATTTGCTCACTGTGACGCAAGGAAACTTAGCGTTGCGAACGGACGAAAGCGCTGAATTGTTGATTCTGCAGCACGGCAACTCTGTGTTTGTGCCTGCTTGTCTCAGCTTCGCCATGCAGGCGCTCAGTTCACAACCTACAGAAGTCCTGATTGCAACTGAGACGAATTAAGATCGGCAAGCCGCGCCTAGACAAGCTATACTCTAACGTAGGTGTCAGCGGTCAAAGGCGAGGTTGCGTGTGTTTGACCTGATCGGCAAGACGCTCGGCAGCTACACGCTCACTGCGCTAATCGGGCGTGGTGGCATGGCAACGGTTTACAAGGCACATCAGCAGACCGTCAACCGTGAAGTGGCGATCAAAGTCATGAATGAACGCGCTGAGCCAGACTCATCCGAGTATCAGCGCTTTGTACGTGAAGTCCAGATCATCGCTAATCTAGAACATTTACATATCTTGCCAATTTACGATTACGGACAAGTAGACGGCTTTCCGTACATTGTCATGCGCTATCTCGATGGCGGCAGCTTGAATAACCGCATTCGCGCCAAAAATTTGGCTTTGGCGGATGTCGAGCGTCTGACCAGACAAATTGCCGCAGCACTGGACTATGCGCACAGCAAAGGCGTCATTCACCGCGATTTGAAGCCGCACAACGTCTTGTTAGACGGTCAAGGGAACGCCTACTTGTGCGACTTCGGCATTGCCAAGCTGGCTGGCTCGCATGGCTTGACGCGCACAGGCGAGGCAGTTGGCACGCCTTCCTACATGGCGCCTGAGCAATGGCAAGGGCTGACTGTCACGCCGCAGACCGATGTCTACGCGCTTGGCGCTATCATTTTTGAGATGTTGACAGGCGAAACGCCGTTTCAGGCGGAAAACGTCTTCTCGCTGATGTATAAGCACATTCACGACTTGCCGCCACTACTCGGCGCCTATCGCACTGATCTAGCACCTGTTGTGGACAGCGTGATCCAACGTGCGCTTGCCAAGTTACCTGCTGATCGCTTCAGCACGGCAGGTGCTCTGGCACGAGCCTTCAGCGAGGCGCTACGCGCCACAGTAGAACACAGCGCAGTTACAGTCACCAAGCACATTACAACTAACTCGCTGTCACAAGTGCGCCCAGCCACTGCCAAGCTCAAGCCGCCTGAGCTATTCGTTGAACATGCTTGGGCGTTAGAGGCATTCCAGCGCTGGCGCAACGACCGCACAGCTGTGCCTGTCCTGTATGTAGTTGGCGCGCACGGCATAGGCAAAAGCACGCTCATGCGCCGTTTTGCCGATCTGATCGGCGAGCGCGCCATTCGCTATGAGCTGAGCAGCGATCAAGCGCGCAGCCTCGATCCGCGCACCTTCATAGATAGCATCGCGTGGCAACTTACTCGCTTTTTGCCTGTTGATCCAGAGGCGCCTACCGGCGACGCGCTCCGTGAGGTGCTAATCGAGCCGCGCGAAGCCTTTGAAAGCCGCATCCT
Organism: Anaerolineae bacterium; assembly: GCA_025055255.1. Taxonomy (GTDB): domain Bacteria; phylum Chloroflexota; class Anaerolineae; order Aggregatilineales; family UBA2796; genus CP2-2F. Next base: position 28,898 of record JANWYI010000027.1, read on the forward strand.
GACGCCGTTAAGCCATTTGCCGCCTGACCCGCCAATTTTCCTGTTGGTAGATGGCTTAGAAGCTGCTTTTGAGCATTCTGGTCACACTATTGCTGACTTGATACGTTTCACGCTTCAAAATTTTCCTGAGTCGTTGCGCCTTGTGGTCGCCTCAGCGCCACATTCAGAGCTAGAGCCGCTCTTCCGCAATGCGCGTTGCCTTGCTTTGCACGCCGATAATGATGAAGATCGCAATGCACTGTACGCTACGCTCAGCACACATTTTGCCGCGCTCATGCCGAATTTGAGCGGCGGCGAAGTTGACCTGAACGCTCTGATCGAGAACGCGCAAGGCAATCCGCTCTATCTGAACGTTGTAACTGCCTGCCTTGCCTATCAGCTCCTCAACATCAGCGACCTCGCCACATTGCCTAGCGGTCTTGACGCGCTGTGGCAAGCGCTCTTGGCACGCTTCAGTCCAGAGGTGCGCATGCCGCTGTACCTGTTGGCGGCTGCGCGTGCGCCCTTGCCAAACCGTCTGTTGGCAAAGCTGCTCAACCTTGAGTTAAACGACTTGGCAAGTCACTTAGCACGCCTGCGTCCGCTCTTGCAACAATCAGCCGATCAAGGCGCGTGGCAGCTCACACACAGCGCTCTGCGCTACTGGCTGCAGGAAAACGAGGCTGAGCGCTTGCGCGCTGCGCACAAACACCTGTTCCAGACGTTGTACCGTGCCGACCCTGAGTCAATGGAACTCTACGCGCTACAGCACTTGCCTGCTCACCTTTTGCGCGCTGAAGGCGGACTTGCCGCGTTTGACCTGCTCACTGATGTCGCCTTTCTTGCTGCGCGCTTGAAGCGCGTCTCTGTAGCGGACGTCTTGGATGATCTGCTTGAGGTGCGCCTTGTCTTGCGCGAGGAAGGCGAATTGGCGCGCGCAACCGCTCTGGAGAGCGTGGCACAAGCTGTGCAGAGCGCTATTCCCAGCATTGGCGGCGACGTCAATGCGCTCTTCGGGCAACTTTACAACCGTTTGCAGAGTGTGCCTGCGCTTGCTGAGAGTCTGCGCCAAGCTGCAGCGCGTTGGCGTGGCACGTGGTTGCGCACCTTGTGGACGCCCTACAACGCGCAGCCACAAGAGTCGCTTGTGGTGTGGCAAGGCGCACCTGCCACAGCGCTAGCGGCTAGTCATGCGCCGAATAGTGCGATCAGTCGTCTTGCTTTGGAGACCGAGACAGGTGCCACTACGCTCTGGCTGGCTGCTTGTGCCGACGGCTATATGCGCCTGTGGCTAGACGGTGTGCTGCGCCGTGAGTGGCTTGCCATTGACCATGGCGCTGTGCCAACGGCTTGTGCGCTCACCAGCGATGGACGCTACGCGATAGGCGCCGATCTGAACGGCGACGCACAACTCTGGGACTTAGTGAGCAACGCGCGACTGCATCTGTGGAAGCACAAACGAGCCGTTCTAGGCTGCGCACTGAGCGCGGATGCCACGCTTGCCTTAACGGCGTGCGAAGATCGTCTGCTGCGCTTGTGGGATGCTGAAAGCGGACAGCTGCGCGCTGAGTTTCAGGTTCATCCTGCGCCTGTGACGTGCTGCGCCTTTGCGCTAGGCGCAGGTAGTGCGCGCGTGGCAGTCTCAGGCGATGCAGACGGCAAGCTGCGTCTCTGGGATGTCGGCAACAATGCGCTCTTGCACACGCTTGAGGCACATCGCGGCGCTGTGACTGCGTGCGCAGGTCTTGAGAACCGACATCCAATCGTTGTCAGCGGTGGCGCTGATGGACAGATATGCGTCTGGGACGCGCGCAGCGGCAAACTGTTGCGCAACTTGGCAGGTAGCACAAGTGCCATTACAAGCGTTGCTCTCACTCTCATCAGTGAACGGCTGTTAGTTGCAGCAGCGAGTGAGGACAAAGTATTGAGGCTGTGGGATGTCTCAAGCGGACGGCTCATGGCGCGTTTTGCAGGGCATCGCGCAGCATTGACGGCATGTGCCATTGATCCGAGCGGACGGCTGCTCTCAAGCGGACGCGAAGGCGCCTTGCGCCTGTGGACGTTGCCTAGTGAGACTCAAACGCCAATTGAGCCGCATGGCGCGGCTGTGCAAGGTGTTGCCTTCACGCCTGATTCGCGGCGTGTGGTCAGCGTCTCGTTAGATCGAGAGCTGCGCGTCTGGCAGGCTGACACTGGTGAGCGCGTTCAAACCATGCGCGGACACATCGGCGGCATTCACGGCCTCGCTCTGCGCAGCGACGGTCGTGTTGCGTTGACAGCAGGCAGCGACCGCACTTTGCGCGCTTGGGATGTCGAGCGCGGCGCACAGTTGCGGCAATATGGCGTGCACAACGACGCAGTCCTAGCCACAGCTTTTAGTTTGAAGCCGCTCAAGATCGGCAACATGGCGCGTCCGAACTGGCTTGTGGCTGCAGGCGGCGCTGATCGCGCTATTCGCCTGTACGATGCTGAGAACGGACAGCTCTTGCTGACCTTAAAGGGTCATCGTGACGCCGTCACAGCCTGCTTTTTCAGTCCAACAGACGAGCTGTTGCTCTCAGTGAGCAAGGATCGCAGCGCTTGTCTGTGGTCGTTGGCAAAAGGCGAGCTGATTCGCAGCTTTGCTGAGCCTGAGGTCAGCTACACAGCCGCAGCTTTTCATCCTGAAGGCGCTTTGATCTTGCTCGGCACTGCTGATGGGACGCTGAGCGTCTTTGATCGGCGCAGCGGCGCAGTGGCGACTTTTGCGCGCAGCGGCGGCGCTATGATCACAGCGTGTGGCTACACTCCAAACGGCGAATTGTTGTTCAGCGCTGATGCAGCGCGTTGGCTGCGCTTGTACGCTGTGCGCACGCAGCAAATCGTGGCGACTTTCCGCGCGGCACATGCCATCACTTGCGCAGCGGTCGCGCCGAGTGGCACGCTCTTTGTGATTGGCGATACAAAAGGCGGCGTGACAGTCGTTCAGCTAGAAGGTCAGCCGAGCAGCAGCAGTGGACGCAAACGCAACTTGCTCTAAGTACGTTTGAAATTCTCAGCTGCCCACTGCCACGCAGGATTGCTCGACTGTTCTAATGCTCTGAGCATAGCTTCAATGTCGTAGGTGACGCGCCGAATCTCGACGTGCGCTGTGCCGTTCTCGAATGTGGCAATTGCATAGCATGGACGCGGATCGTCCTTTGGCATGCCGACGCTGCCGACGTTCACCACGCGCCACATGCCTAGCTCTCGATCCATTGGGATATGTGTGTGTCCACCAACACCAAAGCGACCTTCGCGGTCGAGGAAATGGTCGAGGACTTCATCAGCAGGCGTATCAGGCAGTAAGTTCGCCTCGTCATTGCCGGGCGCGCCGTGGTAGCCAAGCAGCCAACCATAGTTTGGCACGTGCAGCTCGATTTCAGCAGGCAGGTTGATGAGATACTCAAAGTCGGCATAGCTGAGGCAACTGACCGTCCAGTTGTGGCACTGGTCGCGCTGTGTCAGCCATTCAGCAAAACTTGCCCACTCTTCAGCATTCTTCGGACGCACTGCGCCGCGCTGACCTGTCACCAAACGCCGATCTGTGTTACCGCTGATGACCTTGACGTTTGGCAGGTCGCGTATGCGCTGCAGGCACTCTGCAGGATGTGCGCCCATCAGGCATAAATCGCCAAGCACCCAGATTTGATCAGGTGCAGCGTAAGCCTTGAGATCGGCAAGCACTGCCTCAAGAGCGTGCAAGTTGCCGTGAATGTCCGAGAGCATAGCAAGGCGCATGGTCAAGACTCTTCTTTCTTAGGCAGGAGCGCTTCAACAATTGCAGCAAAGAGCTGCGCATCGAGCTGATCAGGATAGTTCTGTCCTTGATAGTGCTGCTGATTAGCGCCGACGTAAATCCGCCAGTAGCGTTCGTTGTACTGGACAGACTGGATATCGCTCAGCTTGTGCGACCAATCGCGGCGATGACCGAGCAGGTGGACTTTTTGATCGGTCAGGTAGAACATGCCTGTGTCAAGGATTGTCTCATCAGTCGCAGACGATGAAC
>JANWYI010000027.1:33339-38923 GCA_025055255.1 Anaerolineae bacterium
TGGCTCGCTCTGGGCAACCTCAGATGGACGCTCAGCATCAGGCATACTTATGGGCGATCTATCGCTGGCAGAAAGCCCACGCGGTCACGAACAACATTCAGAGTAGCATTCGCCACCACGCGTGCCTTTGCCGCACCTTGCGCTAAGACCTGATCGATCAAGCCGCCGTCAGCTGTCAGCTCACGGTAGCGCGCCTGAATCGGACGCAAGCCTTCCACCACCACTTCTGCTACGGCTTTTTTCAGCTCGCCGTAGCCTTTGCCCGCAAAGCGCGCCTCAATTGCCTCAGCTGTCTCGTCTGTGAACGCCTGATAGATGGTCAGCAGATTGTTCACGCCTGCTTTGGCAGGATCATCTGTGAAGTAAATACCACTGCCGGAGTCCGTCACAGCGCGCATGATTTTTTTCCTGATCCGATCAGGATCGTCCAGCATGTAGACGGCATGGTACTCGCTTGGATCGCTCTTGCTCATCTTCACTAGCGGATTATCCAAGCCCATGATGCGCGCACCTGCCTTCGGGAAGAAACCCTCAGGAATAGTGAAGGTCTCGCCATACTGACTGTTAAAGCGCTGTGCTAGGTCGCGGGTCAGCTCAAGGTGTTGACGTTGATCGTCGCCGACTGGCACGAGATTGGCTTGGTAGAGCAGAATGTCGGCTGCCATCAAGGTGGGATAGGTGAACAAGCCTGCGCTGACTGACTCAGCCTGCTGTTTTGCCGCTTTGTCCTTAAACTGCGTCATGCGATTGAGCCAGCCCATTGGCGTGAAGCAGCCGAGAATCCAGCCGAGCTCAGCGTGCGCGCTCACATGCGATTGCACAAAAATCGTAGCGTGCTCAGGCTGAAGACCACAAGCAAGGTAGAGCGCTGCATTGCGCCGCGTGCCTTCACGCAACTCAACCGGGTCTTGCGGCACAGTGATGGCGTGCATATCCACGATGCAGTAATAGCAATCGTAGTCATGCTGAAGCTGTACCCACTGTTTCAGCGCGCCTAAATAGTTACCAATAGTCAGCTGACCGGAAGGTTGTATGCCAGAGAGAATGCGCGGCAAGCGCGTTGGAGTCGTTTCGGACATGGCGCTTTCCAGAGTTCAGACGCACAACATGAGACGCATAGGATTGTATGCGCGAATTGTAACATCAGGCAGAGCGGCAAGCAAGGCAGTTGTCTCCACCACAACGCTATTGTCTAAAGGCGGCAAACGCGCTATGCTGTAGTCACAGGCTGGATCAGGAGAGCGCTATGTTCGCAAAACTGCTGCGCCAAGTGTCTCTGAAGCACGGGATAATTCTGGGCTTGCTGCTTCTGATAGCGGGCTGTTTTCAGCCTGCTGGACGCGAGATCGAGCCGACTAGTGTGGACATCGCTATTGTGACGCCTGAGCCAACTGCTACTCCGACGCTTGTGCCAACGGCGACCACATTTATCACGCCGTTGCCGCCTGAAGGCTTCATCCCGCCAACGGATACGCCGACGCCACTGCCCACTCAAACGCCTGAGCCAACTCCAACCGCTTTTCGAATGTTCTCAGAGACAGCTGCTGTGCAGCCTGCTGAGCCGCAGTCTGGAATGCCAACTGAAACGCCGACCGAAGTGCCAGTTCTTTTGCCGCCAACGCCGACTGCTCTGCCTGCTGATAAGCCGTGCCAACACACTGTACAGCCTGGCGAATGGCTCAGCAAAATTGCGCGCATGTATAACCTGACCAATGAAGATTTCTTGCGCGCCAATCCGTGGCTGCGCGCCAATCCGAACAATCTGAAGCCCGGCGATGTGCTAGTTGTGCCTGGCTGTGCGCCGCGCGTGAGTGGCGCTGTGCCGCCTGCTCAAGCCACCATACCGACTGATCCTTCACTTCTGCCTACGCCTATTCAGCTGACTGAGCGCATTTATACGGTCGTGCCAGGTGATACGCTCGGCGCAATTGCGCGCAAGTTCGGCATTACCGTACAGCAGCTGCGGCAAGCCAATGGACTGCTCGAAGGCGACTTCATCCGAGTTGGGCAACAACTGCGCATTCCTGCGCCGCAGTGAGCTGCTTCAAGGTAAGGATGCAGCACATGAGCAGCTCTATACATTGGCTCACGAATTTGCAATAACGAGGACATCTGGCTCATGCGTCTGACAACTGATGAAGAAATTCGTCAACTGCTGCAGGAAGCGCAGCACGTCGCTATTGTAGGCTGGTCGCCAAAGGCAGACCGTCCATCGCATGAGGTCGCTGCTTACCTAAAAGCGCACGGCTACATGATCTATCCCGTCAATCCAACGGCACAAGGCACGCCTGAACAGCCTGTCTTCGCCACGCTCTCAGATATCCAAGCGCCAATTGACATTGTGGACGTATTTCGGCGCGCTGAGGACATGCCAGAAGTTGTTGAGGCGGCGATTGCTATTGGCGCTAAAGCGATATGGATTCAGCTAGGCATTGTGAATGAAGAAGCGGCGCAGCACGCCAGCGAAGCAGGCTTGAAAGTCGTCATGGATCGCTGCATGAAGATCGAGCATCAGCGCTTGATGCCGAGCAGCGCAGCGTGACGGCTTTGCTGTGCCTGCAGCCATCTTTTGCCTTGTAGTGCGCGCCGCGACTCATTTATAATTGCCTCGAACCGAGATGCAGCCGAACGGAAAAAGGCTACTATGGCGATAGATTGGCTGACCAAGGCACGAGCGCTTCGCTCTGAGCTAGTGGCGCGCCGTCGTGACCTACATCAGCATCCTGAGCTTGCCTTTGAAGAGATACGCACAGGGAGTATCGTCGCAGCTGAGCTGAGCGCGCTTGGTCTAGAGGTACAAACAGGCGTCGGCAAGACGGGCGTGGTCGGCGTGCTGGAAGGCGCGCGAGAGGGTACGACCGTGCTCGTGCGCTGCGATATGGACGCTCTGCCAATTCAAGAGGCGAACACAACTGAGTATGTCTCGCGGTCGCCTAACAAAATGCACGCCTGCGGTCATGACGGGCACGTCGCTATCGGCTTGGGCGTAGCGAAGTTGCTCGCGGCACACCGCGCTCAACTGGCAGGGCGTGTCAAGTTCGTCTTTCAGCCTGCTGAGGAGATCGCTGCCGGCGCTAACGCCATGATCGCCGACGGCGTGCTGGAGTCGCCTGCGCCGCAAGTGGCGCTCGGCTTGCACCTGTGGAACAACATGCCTGTTGGCACGGTCAGCGTGACCGAAGGCGCGGCTATGGCGAGCGCAAACGACTTCACAGTGACCGTGCGCGGCGTCGGCGGACACGGCGCACTGCCTGATGAAACGCGCGATCCAATCTTCGCCGCAGCGCAGATTATCAGCGCGCTGCAGAGCATCATCAGTCGCAACGTGAGCGGCTTGGATACAGCTGCGCTCTCAGTCTGTAACATTCACGGTGGCGACGCTAACAACGTAATTCCATCGGAAGTGACTTTTGGCGGCACATTCCGCACCTATCGGTCAGCCACCAATGAGCTGATAGCGCGCCGTCTGCATGAGATCGCTGAAGGCGTGGCAACAGCGCTCGGCTGCACAGCGCAGGTGCGCACACAACTGCTGGCGCCTGCCCTAGTCAACGACTCTGAGGTGAACGCGCGGCTGCGCGAGACCTTCAGGCGTGTTGCGCCGCAGCTGACCTTGATTGACAACGCGCGCACCATGGCGTCTGAGGATATGGCGTGCTTTCTAGAGCGCGTGCGCGGCACATATTTCTTCGTCGGCTCTGCCAATCGTGAACGTGGGCTCGACTTCCCGCATCATCATCCGCGCTTTGACTTTGATGAGGACGCGTTGCCGATTGGCGTCGGCTTGCTGGCAGCAGCTGTGGCTGAATACGTGCTGCCGAGCGCGTGAGGAGTGAGGCTGATGAAGAGACGCGCTATACCTTCTACACGCGATTGGATACAGACGCCGATCTTTGCCTACGGCACGCTGCGGCACGGCGAGCGCAACTACATGCGCCTGCTGTGCGGCTACACAGTCAGCGAGTTTGCCGCTGAGGTTGACCACATGCGCTTGTACTCGCTTGGCGCTTTTCCTGTCATGGTGGACGCTGCGCCTGAAGATGGCGTGACCGTGAAAGGCGAAGTGATGGTGCTGCATCCAGCGCACTATCCGCGCATACTGGCAGAGCTAGATCGCTTGGAAGGCTACAATCCGAATGCAGCGCAGAGCGAGAGCGGACTAGGTTTATATCGGCGCGTGCGACGGCGCGTGCGGCTGAGCGGCGGCGCTGAGGCATGGGCATGGCTCTACATCGGCAATCTTGAGGTGTTAGCACAGTATCCGCACGTTGAAATTCCGCATGGTGACTGGCTGCGCTATCAGGTTGAGCGCGGCAAAGCACCGCGCCTGTTTCATGTAGCGAAAGTTGGGCAGAATTGAGTGAACCATGCCACAGACGAACGTCTTGCGTTGGCGTGATGGACGCGGTTGGATTATCTTGGCAGGCAGCGGCGCGCAGCTGGGCGACCAAGACGACGTGGATTTGGACATCGAGGCACAGGCGCTGACACGCATTGCTTATGGCGAGCCGATTGCCTACATCTGGGCTGCAGGCGACGCTGATACAGCGGATCAGCATTTGGCGCTGCTTGATGAAATGGGCGCACCAACGGGCTACTTGGTGGACATTGTCACAGAGGACGACGCGAGCATCCGCGCGCAGCTGGAAGAAGCAGGTATGATTATTCTAGGTGACGGTCAATCGCCAGAGACGCTGCGCGCCGCCTTGCTTGGTGCGGCTTTGGAAGGTATGCAAGCGGCTTATGCGCGCGGCGCTGTGATTTTGGGGATTGGCGCAGGCGCTGCAGCACTAGGTAGCTTTTTAGAAGGCGCGAATGGCTTGGGCTGGGTCGAAAATGCGATTGTCATGCCGAACTACGAGTTAGACAGACGGATTGCCACGTTGCGCGCACTGCTGGAGGCACATCCGAGCGCATATGGGATTGCTATCGGCAGCCGTTCGGCATTAGCACTAGGCGCTGATGGACAAGTCGAGGTCTGGGGCGAGCGCAAAGTGACCATTTTGCTGGGCAGCGGACTGCGCATGCCTGATCAAGGGCGCGAAAAGCCATGAGCGATAGTCCGAATGAGCCGACTCAAATGTCTGATGACGCAGAGCTGGTAGCGCGGCACACGCACGCTTACGACTACTCCTTACCTGTCAGCTTTGTGCCACAGCGCGTCGTCTCGCTTGTGCCCAGCTTGACCGAGTCGCTCTTCGAGCTGAATCTCGGTCAGCGCGTGATCGGCGTCACAGACTATTGCATTTATCCTGAGGCGGCAAGAGCTCTGCCAAAGGTCGGCGGCACGAAAAATCCCAACATTGAGAAAATCAAGGCGTTGAACCCTGACTTGGTCATGCTCAACAGCGAAGAAAATCGGCGGCAAGACGCAGAGGCGTTGCAAGCAGCAGGCATTCCGATCTGGGTGACTCAGCCAAATACCGTGCGCGACGCCATTGAGTTACTCTGGCAGATCATGGAAGTTTTTGAGGAAGCCTCAATGGTGCACCGCGTGCGCCTGATCGAGATCACCTATGAGACAATGCGCCGCTACGCCGAGCAAAATCCGCCTGTGCGCGCCTTTGTGCCAATTTGGCGCGAC
>JANWYI010000027.1:39071-39906 GCA_025055255.1 Anaerolineae bacterium
GCACAGGACGCGATACACGCTATCCGCGCATCACACTGGCAGAAGTTGAGGCGCTGCAGCCAGAGATCATCCTTCTGCCAACTGAGCCGTATGCCTTCACAGAGGCAGACGCGCGCGCTTTTGACGAGCTGGACGTGCCAGCTGTGCGCAACGGTCACATTTATGTTGTCGAAGGCAGTTGGATCACATGGCATGGCACGCGCATGGCGCGCGCTTTCCGCCACTTGCCGCCTGTGATCGCCGCTGCGCGCGCTAACGCAGACGTGCCGCCGCTAGTCTTGCCGCAGAGCTAGACGCTCGGCGATCAACGCTTGCAGACCTGCCTCATCCAGCACAGGAATGCCCAGTGTCTGTGCTTTCTCCAGCTTACTGCCTGCCGCCTCGCCTGCCACGACATAGCTGGTCTTTTTGCTGACGCTGTTAGCGACTTTGCCGCCATGTGCCTCGATCAGCGCTGTTGCCTCGTCACGAGTCAGCGTCGGCAAGGTGCCAGTCAGCACAAAGGTCAAGCCGCTCAGCGCGTCTGAGCGCAGTGCTGCGCTCTCCAGTGGCGCCATTTGCACGCCATTGGCGCGCAACTTTTCGAGCAAGGCGCGATTGCGCGGCTCAGCAAACCACGCCACAACAGCCTGTGCTAACGCCTCGCCAATGCCGTGAACGGCATCTAGCTGCTCAACAGTCGCATTTTGCAGCGCCTCTAGGCTTGGGAAGTGCTTCAAGAGCAGGCGCGCAACCGTCAAACCGACGCCGGGAATACCTAGCGCTGCGATCACGCGGTCTAGAGGACGGCTTTTCGCCGCCTCAATGCTCGCCAACAGATTTTTGATTTTCTGCG
>JANWYI010000027.1:40387-44981 GCA_025055255.1 Anaerolineae bacterium
CGTCACTTTGACAAGGCGCGTGACGACTTCCTCAGGCGGAAATTTGTAGGCAATAGCGCCGCGCGGATTCTTGCCGACAATGCCGAGCGCATTGTAGAGCGCTGCGTCGTCTACTTTGATGACCATGCCGTCAACCTCAAAAGGCAGGTCGTGGCGACGTGCCTCAAAGTCCTGCACATAGGCGATCACGTCGTCCAAGCTCTCAAAACGGCGCACGACGTCGCTCGTCAGGAAGCCGAGCGCGCGCAGGTACTGCAACACGGCATATTGGCTGCGCGGCAAGCGCTCACCTAGCTCATCTGAGGCGTCTAGAATGCCGAAAGCGTAGCAAGTCAGCGGACGCGAGGCGGCGATCTTCGGATCGAGTTGCTTGAGCGCGCCTGAGGCTGTGTTGCGCGCGTTGACGAACTTAGCGGCGCTCTCAGGCTGCTCTGCCTGCATCCGCGCCTGAAATGCCTTGAAATCATCTTTGTGAATGACCACCTCGCCGCGCACCGCCAGACGCTGCGGCACAGGCGGCGCGTCGGCGTTGATTGGGATGCGCTGCGGCAAATTGCGAATGGTGCGCACAGCAGGCGTCACGTCATCGCCGATGTAGCCATCGCCGCGTGTAGCGCCAAGCGTCAAGACACCATCTACATAGGTCAGCGCAACCGAGACGCCGTCAAATTTCGGCTCAACAGTGTAGGCGAAGGCGGCGTTTGTGTCGAGCAGCTTTTCAAGGCGCGTCTGCCACGCGCGCAGCTCATCAGCTGTGTACGCCTTGGCAAGGCTGAGCATCGGCGCGGGATGTGTCACTTTGGGCAGGCGTTCATCAAGGTCGCTGCCGACGCGCTGTGTCGGCGAATCAGGCGTGATCAGCTCAGGGTAGCGCTTCTCAATCGCGTCAAGTTCGTCAAAGAGCTGGTCGTACTCGGCGTCACTGATTGTCGGCGCGCCAAGCACAAAATAGCGGTAGTTATGTTCATGGAGCAGACGGCGTAGTTCAGCGGCGCGCTGTGCCGCTGCCTCGCGCTCAGCAGAGTCAGCAGGTCGGTCGCTCATGGCACACTCTCAAGGCGCAAAGTCGGTCTCCAGAGCAAGTATAGCACAGATTTTCTAAAGCGTGTCGTCTTTGAGAGAGCTCGACTTGGAAAAAGTGCCATTTTCGGTCAAAATATCAAGCACTGGCAACCTTACAACAGCTGGACAGAACGAAAGAGCTATGGCGCGGTCAACTGCAGAGGCAAATCTAGCTGAGATGTTGCAGCAATCGCTGACGTCTATCTTGGGCGCGCCGCCTGATCCAGCGCCGCTCTCGCCGCAAGTGCTGGGCGTGCTAGAGCGCGATCACTACCGCCGCGAGCACATCAAGTATCAGGTCAGCCCGAACCAGTGGAGCTACGCCTATCTGCTCATTCCCAAAGGCGTGAATTTGCCTTGTCCCGCGATCATCTGTCATCACGGCAGCGGCAACTTCGCCGCTGGCAAAGAAGAAATGGTTGATGAGACGCGCCCGTCTATTGGCGTAGAGCTGGCACGACTCGGTTATGTGGTCATGGCGCCGGACGCCTTCGGTTACGGTGAGCGGCGGTCGCCAAACAGCAGCGGCGCCGCCTATGACGCGGCTTATACCTTGCAACATTACACAGTCCTGCTTCTGCGCGGCGAGACCATGCTGCGCCATCTGCTCTCAGACATCAGCCGCGCTGTGGACTACTTGCTCACGCGACCGGAAGTAGATGGCGCGCGGCTTGGTTTCATTGGGCAGAGCTACGGCGCGCGTATGGCGCTCTGGGCAGCCGCCTTTGAGCCGCGCCTGATCGCCACTGTAGCGCACGGCAGTCTGATGAGCTACCGTGAGACTGTGCGGCAAGGCAACTGGTTTCAGATTGAGTTTGTTGTGCCGCGCCTGATGCAAGTCGCCGATTTGCACGACATTCTCTCACTTGTGGCGCCGCGTCCGTTCCTGCTCTCGACCATTCAGGGTGATGCTTATAGCACGGACGCTGCTGAAATCTATCAGCGCGCACTAGTCGCCTATCAAAGGCTCGGTGTGCCGCAGCGCTTGGCACATTACGTCTATCCGCGTGGCAGTGGCTTTGAGCCTGCCATGCGCTACAAAGCCTACACATGGCTGAATAGCTGGCTGAAGCCGTACTAGTTACTCAGAGAGCGAGACAAACGAACTATCATGACAGCGACTACAGCTGTTGCGCCGCGCTATGTGCATCTGCGCCGCAACTTTGTTCTTTTCGTGCTTGACTACTTCGCCTTTGGCGTTGGTTTCGGCATGGTCGGCACGAGCAGCGCTTTCATCCCTGATTTTGTCAGCCAACTGACCAGCAACCAGAGCCTGATCGGTCTGGCAACGGGCGCATATTACTTTTTCTGGCTCGTACCGCAGCTGTTCTTAGCGCAGATTGTCAATCGGCAAATGTGGCGCAAGCCGTTTTTGTTGCCGGCGCCGTTTGTGCGCCTGACCATGATTGCCATTGCCGTTGTCTTGGTGACAGTTGATCCGCGCAACACGCAAGTCATGCTGATCGCCTTTTTGCTTGGCTACTGGGCATTTGCCGTTGGCGACTCAATTGTGACACTCGGCTGGGGCGATATGCTGGGCAGTTCCATGCCCAATAAGCTGCGCGGCACGCTGTTCGGCATTGGACAATTCACAGTTGCCATTGGCGCCTTCGGCATGAGCCAGTTTGCGCGCTGGGCAATCGGCGACTCAGGCTTAGCTTTTCCGCTGAACTACGGCTTGGTCTTTGCCGTGGCAGGCGCTTTTTTCGTGCTAGGTGGCATCAGCTTGGCGCTTCTGCGCGAGGAACAGCCGACGCTGGTCACTGAAAAGAGTCCGAGCGTGCGTGAGTACGGCGCTTTTCTGGGCAACGTGCTGCGCACTGACCGTGACTTCAGGCACTTTGTGCGCACGCGCCTGCTCTTCGATTTGGCGACGATGAGCGTGCCATTTTACACGGTCTTTGCCACAGGCAATCTAGGCATTCCTAGTGCCGTTCTAATTGCCGACACGATTATCTTGCTACAAGTCGGCAATGCCTGCGGCGCGCTAGGCATGGGCATCCTAAGCCGACGTTCAGGCAGCAAAGCTGTCCTATTGCTGGCAGGCGGCGCATTGGTGCTGGAAGGCACTTTTGCCTTGCTCAGCTATCTAGGTGGCGGTCAGCCTGCGCTATACGTGACCTTTTTCCTGATGGGCGTGGTGGCAGGCACAATCTATCCAAGTTACTTCGACTGGATGATCACCCACGCGCCACCACACGCACGTCCGATTTACATTGGTCTGACCAACACAATCAGCGCCGTTACCAACCTTGCGCCGCTGCTAGGCGGTACATTGCTGCAGCTCACGGCACGTCCTGCGCTCGGCAACCTTGAGATGCTCCTGCCTGACTTTTTGCCCGTCTCAAGCGTGACGGTGCGCTTGTATCCAGTAGTGTTCATTGGCTCGGTCATCTTGGCGAGCTTGGGCTGGCTCTCGGCACTGCGCCTGGCTGAGCCGCGCAAGCGCGACTCTAGCCAAGCAGCAAGGCAAAGCTGATGTAGATCAGCAGCGCCAACATCGAAAGCTCAAATAGGCGCGGACTGAGCCGTTTGACTAGCCAGTAGCCAATGCCGACGCCGAGCGGCACGAGCAACAGCACCCAAGCCAGACTCAAGAAAATCTGCGGCTCTAGCGCGCCGATAGAGAGAAAGAGCGGCACTTTTAGCACGTTCAGCACGCCAAAAAAGACTGTCACAGTGCCCATGAAGACGCGCGGCGAGACCTTCTGCAGTAACATATAGGCTGTGAAAGCAGGCGCGCCGATGTTCGCCACTGCTGAGCCGAGTCCTGCGATGAAGCCTGCTAACCAAGCGTGCCAGTCACGCGGCGTGTAGGTCAACCTTCTCAGCGCATCGCTGCTCAGCTTGTAAGCAACGGTCAGCAGGCAGAACAGACCGAGCAAGCGTTTAAGCGTGTCGTTTGGCAGGTCGCGCAGCATTGCCACGCCGATGAACGTGCTGATCAGCGCTGCGGGCAGTAGAATGCGCAAGTAGCGCCAATCCCAGTCACGCCAATAGGCGCGCAGCGCCATGGCGTCGCCTGTCAGCAACATTGGCAACGTGATGCCAACGGCTTGCTGCACAGGCATGATCTGGCTGAGCAAAGGCGCGATCATTGCGCCCAGCACTGGTCCGCCTAGTCCGCCTTTGGAGAGACCGATGAGAAAGCTGATCAGTGCGATTAGCAGCGTATCTGTTGACATGACTGTGTTCCTTGCATCTAAGGCGGCGGCTCACAAACACAGCGCTCAGGCGCACGGCGCAGCGCAAGAGGCGACTCTTCGGCATATCAGTTGTGCTTTGACAGTAGACTCTCGCGCTCAAGATACTCAGCGACCAACTCGGCAAGGACGCGGTTGCCACTGGCGTCAAGGTGCGAGTCAAAGCTGTAGAAAACTGTCTCGCCACGCTCAACAGCGGCGCGCAGAGCAGGCAGCGCGTCAAGGTAGTGGTAACTGTTCGCAGCCAAGTGCGCGATGATAGTGCGGCGTCCTTCACCAATTGACTCGATATACTTGTCGCCAAGTATCGGACTGAGCGCTCTGCCGTA
>JANWYI010000028.1:0-15362 GCA_025055255.1 Anaerolineae bacterium
CGAAACATTGACTGGGCATACAGCGACTATATCCCTCTGGAGGAATTTCAGCGCGAACCAGAGTCAATTCCGCGCCTCTCGCCGACCATTCTCAGCGCGATTGAGCTGGCAGTTTTCACAGAAGTGAACCTGCCATGGTTCACCACAGCACTGCACGCCATCTTCAAAGGGTCATGGAGCGTGCTGCTGGACTTCGTCCATACGTGGACAAGCGAGGAGGACGCACATTCGCTGCTCTTGGAGACGTACCTGTTCGTGGGACGTAACGGCGATCCGCGCGCGCGTGCCGCGCTGCGCAAGCAGGTCATTCGCGCTGGGCTTATGTCGGCTGAGCTGCTCTACGATCCGCTGCAAGCGCTCGTCTATACTGCGATCCAAGAGCGCGCCACGCAGATTTATTACTTGAACGTGGCTCAAGCGGCTGAGCGAGAAGACCCACACCTTGCACGTCTGCTGCGCCGTCTAGCCAAAGATGAGACGCTGCATTACACTTTCTACCGCGACGCCGTCAAGCTGCACCTTGAGGCTGATCCTAACTGCGTTTACCCTGTGGCAGACGTTCTGCTCAAGTTCGAGATGCCCGGACGCGGCTCGCCTGGCTACCAAGAGCGCGCTGATCGCGTGCGGATTGCCAACATTTACGGTCCAGAGCAGTTCTACTCACAGGTTATTGATGTAATCCTGAAGTATTGGCGCGTCAAGGAGCTGCATCCAACTTATGCTGAGGCGCGCGAGGCGCAACAGCAGATCGTCAAGCATCACATACGGCTAGGCAAAATCGCTGCACAGCTTGCCGCACGCCGAGAGCGCCAAGCGCAGCAAGAAGCAGCTCAGGACTAGTCTCTCGTCTGGTCGCAACGTCTACGCTCCAAAGCACAGCACAGGTCGCTCAACCTACGCTGTGCCGTCAAAGTTTGCTATAATTAGCCAATCAGTCTAGGGCGCAAGGACAACTAAAGGAATGTCAGTTAAAGAGCGGTTGCAAGAAGACCTGAAGGCTGCTATGAAGAGCGGCGACATACAGCGCCGTGACGCTATCCGTCTCATCGCCTCTGCAATCAAGCAAGAAGAAATAGATTGCCAGAAGACACTGACTGAAGACGAAGTGGTCGCGCTGCTGATGCGCGAGGCGAAGAAACGCCGCGATAGCATTGAAGAGGCACAACGCCTCAAGCGAACTGACACAGCGGAAAAAGAGCAATTTGAGCTGAGCGTCATTGAGTCATACTTGCCTCAGCAGCTGACGCGCGAGGAGCTAGAAGCTGAGGCACGACGCGCCATTGAAGAGACGGGCGCTAAAAGTGCCAAAGAGATGGGCAATGTGATGAAAGTGCTCATGCCGCGCGTCAAAGGGCGTGCCGATGGCAAACTGGTGAACGAGGTGGTGAAGACCTTGCTTGGCGGCTAAACCTCGTGACGCTGATGCTTGCTGTCTGGTGAAAGCGAGGTGGCGCAATGCCTATCAAGTTTTCAGTGCGACTGCCCACATGGCGGCGAGTGCAGTGGGCAGTGCTTGGTTCGATTTTTATAGGCACAGCCAGTGCGCTCGTAGCTTTCACCACGCTCACACCTGCTGAGCCGATTGCACTTAGCGTTGGGCAAGTAGTTCCCTATGACGTGCTTGCACCAATTAGCATTACCTATGAGAGCGAGGTGCTCACACGCCTTGCCCGTCAAGCTGCTGCTGATGCTGTGCGCGACGTCTACGACCCGCCTAACCCAAGCGTGTTGCGCCAACAAGTGCAACACGCCCGCAGAGTGTTGAGCTACATTGAGAATGTGCGTGCCGATCCGTACAGCACGCTTCCACAACGCATCGCCGATCTGCGCGCCATTGAAGGCTTCACTTTCTCTGATGACCTGCCTGCCACTCTACTCAGCTTGAGCGACCGCGAATGGCGCGAAGTAGACTCCCAAGTCATTGCGCTGCTAGAACGCACCATGCGCGACCAAATCCGCGAGGACAACCTGGCTGAGGTCTTTGCGCGCCTGCCTAACCTTGTCAGCTTCACGGTCAGCGAGACTCAAGCGGCTGTGATTGTGGGCATTGTGCGCAACTTGATCAAGCCTAATGCTTTTCTGAATGAAGAGCGCACACGCGCGGCGCGCCGTGCCGCAGCCGACGCAGTCCAGCCTGTGACACGCAACTTTTTGAAAGGTCAACTTGTGGTGCGCAGCGGCACGATTGTCACAGAGGCGGACCTTGAGGCGCTGACCAAGTTGAAACTGATTCAGCCGCCTGATCAGCGCTTTCGCATCTTGGCAGGCGCCGCAATGGCTGTCGTGTTGATCACTGCGCTGGGCATTGCCTACGCGCGGCGCTACCATGCTGACTTGCTTGAAAATGTGCCGCTCCTGATCTTCTTGGGCGCTCTATTCCTGCTGTTTCTAGGCGGCGCGCGCCTGTACATGCTGCCTGACTACTTAATTGCCAGAGCCTATCCGATTGCAGCCTTTGCCTTGATCGTAGTGGCGCTGACTGAGGCGCGCCTCGCCTTCGCTGCCAGCTCCGCATTAGCGCTTCTGATCGGCTTGACTCTGAATGCCTCGCTTGAGCTGACCGTCTTAGCGGGCGCCAGCAGTGTCGCTGCTATCCTTGCGCTGCGGCGTGCTGAGCGCCTTGAGAGCCACTTTGTAGCAGGCTTGGTGATTGGCGGCGTCAACATCGTGGTCGGCTTATTGTTTAACTTGCTGCAAAATAACACAGAGTCGACGCGTCTCCTGCTAACTTTGCCTGCAGGCTTGCTCAGCGGACTTTTAGCAGCAGGCGTAGGCTTAGTTGGTTTGTACATTGGCAGCAGTCTGCTAAACGTGCCGAGCAGCATCAAGCTCTTAGCGCTCTCGCAGCCCAGCCAGCCCTTGCTGCAGCGTCTGCTGCGCGAGGCGCCGGGAACGTACCAACACAGTCTACAAGTGGCAAACTTGGCAGAACTGGCTGCTGAGCGCATTGGCGCTAATGCACAGCTGCTGCGCGTCGGCGCGCTCTATCACGACATCGGCAAGTTACACGCGCCGCTCTTTTTTGTGGAGAATCAGCCCGAAGGCGTCAATCCGCATGAGACTCTCTCGCCGCGCGATAGCGCACGGATCATCATTGCGCACGTCATCGAAGGCGAGAAATTAGCGCGCCGCGAGCGCTTGCCAACCATTTTCATTGACTTCATTCGTCAACATCACGGCACAACGCGCACGCTGTACTTCTACAACAAAGCACTGGAAGCTGCTAAAGGCGATGAAAGTGCAGTCAATCCCGCGCATTTCACTTATCCCGGTCCGCGTCCGCGCAGCCGCGAAGCAGCCATT
Source organism: Anaerolineae bacterium (assembly GCA_025055255.1). Taxonomy (GTDB): domain Bacteria; phylum Chloroflexota; class Anaerolineae; order Aggregatilineales; family UBA2796; genus CP2-2F. Next base: position 3,304 of record JANWYI010000028.1, read on the forward strand.
CTCATGCTTGCCGACACAAGCGAGAGCGTCGTTCGCAGCAAGCGCACACGCGATAAGCAAGAGATTGCTGAGATTGTTAAGGAAATCATCAATTCGCGCTTAGCAGATGGTCAGCTAGATGAGTGCGGCTTGACTATTAACGACTTGAAAGTCATCCAAGAGGTGTTTGTCTCTAGCTTGCAAGGCGTCTTTCATCCGCGCATCACTTATCCTGCCTTGCCGCCACGTGAGACACAGGAAATCAAAGCATTGCCAGCTGCAGCGCTCAATCCAACTGAAAAACGAGTCACTTCATGAACCGCTACACAATCCATACCGACATTCGGCGCGCCTACAGAGCGCTCGTGCCAATCAAACAGCTCAAAGCAGCGATCAGTCAAACTTTGGCTGCGCACAACGTGCCGCACGGCACAGCGCTTACACTAGTTGTGACCGATGATGAGACTGTCCGTCAACTTAACCAGCAGCATCGCGGCATAGATGCGCCAACTGACATCCTCTCGTTCCCTTATGAGCCGTTTCCACAAACGATGACTGAGGCAATGCTTGTGTATGCCGAGTCGAGCGCTGACTCTTCAGCTGACCTTGCAGCTGAGCTGCAGCCTTATCTTGGCGACTTGGTCATTGCACTGCCTTACACACAGCGTCGTGCAGCTGCGCTTGGACATGCCCTAGCTGACGAACTGATACTTTTAGTTGTGCACGGCACATTGCACTTGCTCGGCTACGATCACGACAATGCCGAGAATCAAGCGCGCATGTGGCAAAAGCAAGCCGAGTTACTCGCCGCGCTTGGTATAACTAATCTTAACGTTCCACAGTTTACGTTCGGAGAAAGCCATGAAGGCACAACCGACTGAAACGGAAAGACGCTCAGTCAACGGTAGACGACCGATCCTTGTCTTCCATCCCGATACGCTAGAGACTCTCAACGCACGCCCTGAAGACTACAGTCCAATAGTCAGCACTAGCCGTCTGAAAAGTCTGCGCTATGCACTGGCAGGTTGGCTATACATGCTGCGTCATCAGAAGAACACACGCATTCAAGCCGTCTTTTCTGTGGCTGTGATGGCACTAGCACTCTGGCTTGGTCTGCCGCCGCGCGATTGGGCTGTGCTAGTTATCATCATCACTATGAACTGGATGGCAGAGTTCATTAATGCAGCTTTAGAAGCGGCTGTGAATCTCGCCAGTCCGCAACTGCATCCAATGGCGCGTGTTTGTAAAGATGTCGGCGCTGCGGCTGTGCTGCTGGCAGCTGTAGCAGCTGTCCTAGTCGGCGCGTTCATCCTAGCGCCGCCGTTGCTAGAGCGCTTAGTATTGCTGCTTGTGCGCTGACACATCTGTTCACTGTACAACAAACGGTACGGAATTCCAGAGAATCAGTTAGAAACGCGCGCATGTTCCCAATCGAGACGCGGCGCAGCGATACTAACGTTGTGCGCTGGCTGTTGATTGCTCTAGCGCTTGTTGTCGCGCTGATAGCGATCTGGCTCGTGCGCGATGTGTTGCTGCTCGCGTTGACCGCGATCATCATCGCCATTCTGCTCACCACGCCAATTCGCTTTTTTATGCGTCACGGCGTCAATCGCACAGTTGCTGTCCTATTGACCATCTTTTTAATCGGTCTGATCGTCTCGGCAACCTCTGCGCTTGCACTGCCTGATCTCTTTGAGCAATTCCGCATTCTCGTTGTGCAGACCTTGCCTTCTGCAGGGCAAGTCTTGCAGCGCGAGCTCTCGCCTGAAAACTTGACCCTGCGCTTCCCTTTCCTGCGCGATTTCTTGACCGACGTCAGCCTTGCTGACCTTGCCAATCAGCTCTCGCAGCAGTTGATCAGCAGCTTGGCAACTGTAAGCGGGCAAGTGTTTCCGTTCGTCTCAAACGTCGTCTCAATTTTGTTCAGCCTGCTGATCGTGATCTTCCTGAGCATTTACTTCGTGGCTGATCCTGATCCGCATTGGCGCGGCTTGTTGCGCCTCGTGCCGATCAGCTATCGTCCGCGTGCGCGCGAGATTCTGCTCAGCCTCGATCACACCCTGCGCCAATTCTTGCAGACTCAGATCATCCTGATGATCCTGATAGGCACGCTGACGACCATTGCCATGCTGATCCTCGGCTTGCCATTGGCAGGCGTGCTGGGCGTGATCAGCGGCTTGTTCTCTTTCGTGCCGAACTTCGGTCCGCTTGTGGCGCTCGTGCCCGTCTTAGCCGTCACGATCCTCAACAGTCCTGAGAAAGTGCTGCTGGTCGTACTGGTCTACTTCGGCATCCAGTTTGTCGTCGGTCAGATTGTGGCACCGCTGCTGCTCGGCAGCGAGATTCAGTTGCCCCCGGCGATCATCCTGCTCTCGCAGATCGTTTTCGGCATTTTCTTCGGCTTTCTTGGACTGTTGCTCTCAGTGCCACTTGCAGCAATCGGTGTTGTGCTGATCCGCGAAATTTACGTGCGCGACATTCTCGGCGACACTGAGATCAGCTTGCGCACGCCGACAGAGCGCGAGAAAGTGCCTGAGTAGCATCATGCGCAAGCGATCACTGCGCCGAGCCGCTCAGCTCCTGCTGAATTTGCAGCCATGTGCGGTAGCGCTCTTGCTCGTCAGGAATCAGCTCTGGGCGTACCTCAACAGCGTAGGTGTGCTGTCCGCGCTCATCAGTGCGCAAGCCAAAATAGTAGACGCTTTGGCGTGGCACATTCGAAAGGATGCTAGGCGAGTGTGTGTTGATCAAGGCTTGGCGCAATGGCGGCATTTGTGTACCATCAGGCACCTCGCGCTCAAGGTTAAGTGCCAAGCCGAACAGCACGTTGACCATGTCTGCTAAGCGCAGCAACTGAATGCCATTCTCTGGCTCTTCATAGCAGATCACGCCGTGATGCGTTGCGTCATAGCGCAGCGCTGCCAAGCCAAGCAAGCGCAGCGTGCCATCGCTCAGCACGCGTGAGGAAAAGCGCGTGCCATCTTGAGCGACTAGCTCAATCAATTGGCGAGAGCCGTTGCTGAGCGTTTTGACCTCAATCGCCTTCACATGCGGCAACATGCCTTGTAGCGCCGCTGTGATGTCAGCAATTGCCTCGGACTGATCGCGCAGCAGACGCGCTATAACAGCAGGCAAATTGGCGCCGTCAGGCTGCAGTTTTGCTTCAGCAGTTGCGGCACACGGTTGGCGCAATACCTCAGGATTGAAGCGCAACAAGCGCCAATTGCGCATCGCTTGCCGAACTGCATGAATCGTCGGATAGCGAATTGGATCAGCCGTGCCGAGCGCGCTCTTGCGCAGATCGCCGACTTTCAGACCTTCGCGTCCGCCTGCCAGAGTGTCCTGATTGCGGTAAATGCTCAGCTCGCCTTCTTCGCCGACTGTGGCAATGTACGGCGGACGCTTCTCACGCACGATCCACGCCTTGCGCGCCTTTGTTGGAATGTGATCTTTTACCCAGCTGTCTCTCGACTCTTGCAACGGCAAAAGTGACTCGGCGACGATGTGTGCGCCTTCGCCACGCCGCTCAAGAGTCAGTTCGTAGCGTAAGCGCGTGTTCGTCGGCGCGAAAGGTTTGCCGTTAGCGCCCAGACTCTCGCGCTCCAGCAGAAGCTCAGCGGCAATCTGCATGCGCTCAGCGCGCGTGCCGTCGGCATGGAGCGTGAACAGCTCAGCTGGCTCACCACGCGCATGCGACATAGCCTCTTCTAACGAGTCGCCTTCGGCGAGACGCGCAAGGAGCGTGATAGCGTCAAACAAGTTCGTCTTGCCGACGCCGTTTGGTCCGATGAAGACCATGAACGGCTGAAAATCGAGCGCAAAGTTGCGGAAGGTCTTGAAACCGTCAAGTTCTAAACGTGTGAGCATGGACTTGTCCTAAACTCATGGATTGCGTGGCGCGTCGCGCTCTAGGATCAGCGTGACCGGTCCGTCGTTAGCTAATTCTACCAACATTTTGGCGCCAAAAATGCCTGTTTCTACGCGCTGCACGCCTGCCTGTTTCAAAAAAGTGACGAACTGGTCAATCAGCGGCGCAGCAACGCTTGGCGGCGCCGCCTCGATAAAGCTGGGACGCCGCTGACCGATCACGTTGCCGTAAAGTGTGAATTGTGAGACAACTAAGGCGCCGCCGCCGATATCCAAGAGCGAACGGTTGAATTTATCCTCGCCATCAGCGAAAACGCGCAGCACGGCGATTTTTTCAGCGAGCCATTTTGCCTCAGCGGCTGTGTCGCCGTTGCGCACACCGATTAAGATTAGAAAACCCTGATCAATCGCGCCGACCACTTGTCCATCCACTGTGACGCTCGCGCGCGTCACACGCTGCAATACGACTCGCATTTTTCAACCTCGCTTGAACCGTCCTAAAATGCTCAACGGCACGCTGCGTGCCTCTGGCACGCCAAGCAGCAACGCCAAGACCTCGTAGAACAAAACGCCGAAGGGCACACATACAGCCACCACGATTAGCGGTGCTGTTTGCCCCAGAAGTTGGCTGGCTGTCCAGACACCTGCGCTCATGCCTAGCGTTGCCAAAAGCGCGCGCCCTGCTGCGCTTAGCACGGTCTGGTCGTCTAGACCGCCAATTTTACGCCGCAACCACAACCATAGCACGACGCTCTCAACAGTTGTGGCGAGCGCATTTGCCAGTGCCAAGCCGCCATGTGCGCCTTGACCTGCCTCAGTGCCGCGCACGACCTGAATCAGCAGCAAGCTGAGCGCCACATTCAGGATTAAGCCACCGACCGCTACCGCTACAGGCGCGACCGTGTTGCGCAGCGCATAGAAGGCGCGCGCTAACAGCTCTTGCAAGGCGAACGCTGCTAAGCCCGCTGCAAAAAAGCCGAGCGCCCAGGCTGTGGCGACCGTATCTGTGCGCGACCATGCGCCGCGCTCAAACAGGACGCTCACGAGCGGCTGCGCAAGGACGATCAAGCCGCCTGTGGCAGGCAGAGCGATGAACAGCACGCCGCGCAACGCGCCTGAGAGCGTGCGGCGAAACGACTCCAAGTCGCCACGCGCGCCATAGAGCGAGAGCGTAGGAAAAATGGCAGTGCCTGCGCTCTGCCCTACCACACCAAGCACGACGAACATCAGCGTAAAGGCAAGGCTGAGCGCAGCAAGGCTGCCTTCAGACATGGCTGAGGCGAGTATGATGTTCACTACAAAGTTCAGCTGCACAGCCGCCATGCCGATCAGACGCGGCAACATCAAGCGCACAATCTCGCCGAGTCCATTGGCAATCAGTGTGCCGTCTGGTCGCAGGCGCGCCGCAAACGGACGCAAGGCGGGCAGTTGGATGACCAAATGCAGCACTGCGCCTAGCACAGCACCCCACGCCAAGCCGTGTACGCCCATCTGCGGCGCAAACAGTAGCGCGCCGCCAATCAGACCCACGTTGTTCATGCTCGGCGCCAGGGCAGGCGCTAAAAAGCGCTGATTAGCGTTCAGGATCGCCATAATCAAGCCGCTAGCGCTGAAAATGGCGACTGTGAGCAGCATGATCTGCATCAGCTCAGCCGTTAGCTGCTTTTGCGGCAAGCTGGCTTGCGGCGTCAGCAGACGGTCTACAATTGGAAAAGCGATCAGCGCAGCGACGAACGAGAGCAAGAGCGCAATCAGCGTGACCGAAGTGAGTGTGGCGCGCGCCAAGCGCCAAGCGTCTTCACTGTTCCCTTGCGTCAAATAGCGGCTGAAGACTGGGATAAAAGCTGAGCCGAGCGCGCCGCCTGCCACGAGCGTGAAAAGCATCTCTGGCAGACGGTAAGCGGCGTAGAAAGCGTCCAGTGCAGCGCCTGCGCCAAAGATCGCGCCGATGATCATGCCGCGCAGCAGACCCAGACCGCCGCTCAGCACGAAAGAAGCAGCGATGATCAGCGATGCGAAACGCAACTGTGCTGCGTTGAGCGCTCGCCCTTCTGAAACGTGGGAATCCGCCATAGTGTTAGCTACGCTTGAGCAGCAGGATGCCGCTCAAGCATAGCACACTGAGCGACTCGCGCCTAGCCTGAGGCGCCGCGCTGCTGCAGACGCTGATCAGCAGTCGGATCAACGCCCAAGTTCGCCGTGATTGCTACTTCCTCTGGATCGAAAGGACGACTGAGCGCAGCCGTCAGGATTTTCACTTCCACGCCTTCGGCAATCTGCACATAAGCAATGCCTTGATCGGCTTCCATGCGCGTCAGCGTGCCAATGATGCCGCCAGCTGTAATCACCTCATCGCCGACGTTCAACGTGCGCACAAACTTGTTGTGCTTGCGGAACATGCGCTGGCGCGGCAAGATCACAAATGACCAGTAGGCAGCCAGCACTAGCAGCATGACGAACGAAAATGCAATAAACTCACCCATGTAGCGTGTCCTCTCGCTCTGCTTTGCAGTGAATTATAGAGGCGCGGCTGCGAAATTGCCTCTTGACAATTTTGAACAAGCGTTCTAAGATGGGAAATAGTTTCGTGAACGGCTGCGCAGACTGTGGAATGCGTAGTGAGTAGTCTAAAGGACAGCAAGCCATGACTTTTCAGCAGCTAATTATTGTTGGCAATGTTGGGCGCGATCCTGAGTTCAAATTCTTAGATAACGGCATCGCAGTCTGCAAATTTTCGGTAGCAGTCAATAAGGTGACTGGGCGCGGCGATCAGCGCAAGGAGAAAACAACGTGGTTCACAGTAACCATGTGGCGCGAACGCGCCGAGACTGCCAGTCAATTGATCAAGAAAGGTCAGCGCGTCCTGATCATAGGTGAGGTCGGCGCGAGTGCATATGTGGCTCAAGACGGCAAGCCGACTGCTACTTTGGAAGTGACAGCCAGTGATTTCAGGCTGCTGAGCAGCAGAGGTGAAGGCGAAAGCGAGGCTGCAGCGCCTGCCATGCCTTCCGGGAGCGGCGCCCAACGTCCATCAGCGAGCGTAGATGATTTCCCTGAAGAAGTAGCCGATTTGCCGTTCTAGGGCGATAACTTCTCGCTCAAATAGCTCTTACAAGGCGTAAAATATGAACGGTCACGATTTGCTCAGGCTCGGCTATCCGTCGGGCAAAGCGATTGGCATTGCTCTGAAAATTGCTACCGATGCTCTGGCACAGGGCGACTCGGAAGAGTCTGTGCTAGAGATGCTACGCGCTGTGCTAACCAATCCTGATGCTTTTGCTGACGACTCGCCCTACAAAGAGTTAGCCAAAGAGCTGAAGCGCTTGCGCGATCAGCCGCAAGCCTACAAACTGGACACCTACGCGCCGTATCAAGTCTGGGGACGCGAGCAGATTGAGCATGGCGCGCTGCAGCAGATGGAGCGCGCAGTGCGCTTGCCGATCTCAGTGCGCGGCGCGCTGATGCCAGATGCGCACCAAGGCTACGGCTTGCCAATTGGCGGCGTATTGGCAACACACAACGCTGTGATTCCATATGCCGTTGGCGTGGACATCGCCTGCCGCATGCGCCTGACCATCTTCGATGCATCGCCGCACTTGCTCGATCAAAAGAGAGACCGTTTCCGCAAGGCGCTAGAGGAAAATACCTGCTTTGGCGCAGGCAACGCGTGGTCAGTGCCGCGCCAGCATCCCGTCATGGACGATCCGATGTGGCGCGAGCATCCTGTGGCGCGTAAGCTCAAAGACATTGCTTGGCAGCAGCTCGGCACAAGCGGATCAGGCAACCACTTCGTTGAGTTCGGCATCTTAAACGTTTCAACGCCATTTGAGACAGCGCAGGGCGCCATACCTGTTGGCAGGTACCTCGCCTTGCTCAGTCACAGCGGCAGCCGACGCTTCGGTTACGAAATCGCCAATCATTACACAAAAATTGCCATGCAACGGCACAGCAGTCTGCCTAAAGACTTTATTCATCTGGCATGGCTTGACCTAGACTGGTCAGCAGGCGCTGAGTATTGGGAAGCTATGCAGCTGGCAGGTCGTTATGCCAGCGCTAATCATGCGATTATCCATTCACAAATAGTCGGAGCAGTGCGCTTGCCTGTGCTAGGCGTGGTAGAAAATCACCACAACTTTGCATGGCGCGAAGTGGTAGACGGTCAAGAGGTGATTGTGCATCGCAAAGGCGCGACGCCAGCCGGCGAAGGCGTGCTGGGCGTGATTCCAGGCAGCATGGGCGATCACGGCTATGTAGTGCGCGGACGCGGCGTCTCAGCTGCGTTGAACAGCGCTGCGCACGGCGCTGGTCGGCGCATGAGCCGTGCTGAGGCGTTCAAGCGCTTTGACTGGGACGTGATCAAGCGCAAGCTGCGCGAGAAAGGCATCGAAGTCCTTTCAGCAGGCTTAGATGAAGTGCCAAACTGCTATAAAGACATTGACGAGGTCATGGCGGCACAAGCTGACCTTGTTGAGACGCTTGCATCGTTCCAGCCAAAGTTGGTCAAAATGGACGGCTCACCGCGCCACAGCTACCATCCCGAAGACTAGTCTTCGCCGCGCAGCTGCGGACGATAGCACAGCTCGCCTTTGCTCAGCGCGTGATACTCGCGGAAGACGCGCTCTAGATCATTTAAATCTGCCCAGAAGCTACTCACCTGAGAGCGATAGCAGGTGCTTGCCTTGATTTTGCGGGCAAGCGCCTCATCATCTATCACGACCCTATGCGGCACGACGCGAAAGCCGAAGTGCTCAGGGTGTGCGCGCAGCGCTTGCGCCAACTCGCTCACGGCGCGCAGGCGGACAGCCTCGCCATTGCGCGCGTAAGGGAAATCTTCATAGAAGTAGGCGTTGCGCAGGCGAAAGCGCGCGGCAAGGCGCAGTGCCATAGCGCGCACCAGTTGATGATCCACATGGTGACCGACGCCGAGCGGCGCGTAGAGCGTCACATCAGACGTAAGCTGTGGATAGATGGTCAAAAATGTCTGCTCAAGCGCCTCAGGTGTGGCAGGATCATCGGGATGTACGTCGCTGAAGATCGCCTCGCTAGAGGCATACAGCGGCGTGCCTGTTGTCTTGCTGACTCGATAAATGGCGTCGGCAAAGCTGCCAAAGCTGAGCGAGGCACCAAGCACAGCTGCCGCTGCTCGATCTTCGGCGCGCCGTGCAGCGAGCGCTTGCTCAGCTGCCATGCCGCATCCCCAGCGTGCGTGTAGCTCATCAGTGAAAGCAGTCGGCGCGAAACCTTCAGGCGGATCGCCTGCCATGACCGTGTAGATTGCCACTGAGTCGCCACGCCGTGCCAGTTGCGCGATCTGACCACCACAGCTGAACACAGCGTCGTCAAAGTGCGGCGAGAGGTAAATGTGACGCGCAGTCATTCTGCAATTGGCAGGCGAAAAGTGACCGTTGTACCTTGATTCGGCGCACTTTGTACGTCCAGCTCGCCGTTCATCAAGGCGATCAGACTGCGCGTGATCGCAAAGCCGAGTCCAGTGCCGGGCTGCTCCAGACCGTTATCGGCGCGCCAGAATTTTGTGCCAAGTTTGGCGAGCTGCTCAGGCGTCATGCCGACGCCATTATCTGCCACTACGAAGGCGATGTGCGCGTTATCGCGCTTAGCGCTCAGCCTAAGCGTGCCGCCATTTGGCGTATATTTGTAAGCGTTGCTAGCGAGGTTCAACAGGATTTGTATCAAACGGTCGCGGTCAGCACGTACAGCAGGTAGGTTAGGCTCTAGGTCAATCTGCAGGTGATGAGAGCGCTGTGCAATCTCAGCAGCAATGCTCTCACGGACAGTTTCGATTATCTCTGAGACGTTCACACGCGTCAGCTCAACGCGCAAGTTGCCTGTCTCGATGCGGCTGATATCGCTCAGGTCGCTCACCAAGATTTTCATGCGCTGCACGGCGCTCTTGATCGTGGCGAGAAAAGCCTGTTGTTTCTCGTTGACAGGGCCCGCCATTCGGACTAGGTCAGCGTAGCCGTTGATGCTTGTCATTGGTACCTTGAGCTCATGCGCCACAATCCCAACGAACTCAGTCTTCGCCTTGTTAGCTGCTTGCACAGCAGCGTACAGACGTGCGTTTTCGATAGCGATAGCAGCGCGATCAGCCATGCGAACGATCAGCGCTTGCTGATCGGCGCTGAAGGCGTTCGGTCGCTCAGCGCTGACCACAATCGCGCCGATAGCGCGTCCGCTGCGGCGAATTGGCACGAGTAGGACTGCATGGTCGGCGTTCTGATGCACTATAGGCTCTTGACGCTGCAAGACGTGCTGGATGAGTGCCAGATCAGGCTCAGCGAGGCGCGAGTCAGCTGAGTCAGCGCTTGCCACGAGGCGCGGCTGGTCGCTCTCAGCGTCTAACAAATAGACTCTAGCGCTCTGCGCTTGGCAGACGCGGCTTGACCATTCCAGCGTGACGCGCAGCGCGTTATTCAGGTCAAGCGTCTCGTTCAGCTGGCGATCCATGCGCTGCAGCATGGTCAGCTCCTCGACGCGCGCGTTCAGCGCTTGATCAGTGCTGCTGAATAGCCGTGCATTGTCAATGGCAACGGCTGCTTGTGCTGCAAAGGTCTCTAACAGCTCTAAGTCCTGTTCGTTGAACAGATTAGTGCGCGCGCGGTTATCTACATAAACTACGCCGATCACTTTGCCGCGCGCGCGCAAGGGACAAGCCATGATGCTACGCAAGGCATGCACGATCACGCTGGTTTGTCCAGAGAAACGCGGGTCTTCTTGTGCGTTAGTAGTCACAACAGCTTGATTGCTCTCCAAGACGCGGTTGGTGACAGTGCGGCTAATTGAGACAGCTTCTAAGCCAATGGTCTCTTGGTCAAAGTTGCGGCGTACAGGAATAGTCAAGTTGCCGTCGTCATCTTGAAGGAGCAAAAAGCCGCGCTCGGCGCCTGTCAGGGCAATGATGGCGTCCATGACTTGGTTCAGCACAGTTTGAAGATCGAGGGACGAGCCAATAGCACGGCTGACCTCGTAGAGTTTGGCAAGACGCACCTGTTGGTTTGCCTTTTGGCGCTCAGCAGCTAGCCAAGCTAGTACCTCTTCAACGCTTTTTAGACGGCTTTCGAAGAAAGCAGCATCTATGCGCTGACTCTGGGCTTGACTGCGCAGAATGGCGAGCGTTTGGCGTGCACTGGTCAGAGCAGCGTCAAGTTCGCGCGAGCTGGGCGTGTGTTCGGACATTTAGACTGTCTCCTTCGGCATCGAGTAGCCCTCAGCAGGCGAGTGATGGTTCGCCTGAAAGTAGTCACAGTCAGCAGTCAGCGGACAGCGCTCACATAGCGGCTTGCGCGCTTGGCAGAGCGTCCGTCCGTGCGCAATTAAATTCAAATGGGCAGAGTAGTACTCTTCAGGCGGGATGAGCGCTTCGAGGTCGGTGTGAGCGGCTTCAGCGCTCACCTTAGCGCCGATCAAGCCGAGCCTCTGGCTAACGCGATGGACGTGCGTATCTACAGGGAAGGCAGGCTTGCCAAAAGCAAAGCACAGCACAATCGCAGCTGTCTTCGGACCGACGCCGTCAATCGCTGTTAACCACGCCTTAGCAGCCTCAGTATCCATTTCGGCGAGGAAGTCCAGTGTGATGCTGCCGCGCTCGCGCGTAATATGCCGCAAAGCGTTCTGAATGCGCGGCGCTTTCTGCCTTGCTAGACCTGCTGGACGGATTGCCTCGACCACTGCCTCAGTTGGCGCGTCGCGCACACTTTCCCAATCAGGGAAGCGCGCTTTAAGCGCAGCGAAGGCGCGGTCGCGGTTCGCGTCAGTCGTGGTTTGGCTCAAGATGCAGTCCACCAACTCGTCCACAGGCGAATAGCGCGGCTTCCACTCAGGCTTGCCGTATAGCTCGATCAGTTTTGCGCTGATGCGCCGATATTTCTCGCGGAGCGCTGTTTGGGTCGTCAAAATGTGCCTCAGTCTTTAAGTTGCTGTACGTCTATTGTAGCCCAAAGACGGTATTTTGGGCAGTTTGAGCGCCGATGATCCGATAGTTACGGAAAAATTGCAGCTGGGAGTGAAACTTGACGGCAAAGTGCGACAATTGTCCTGTGGCTTGACCGAAACGTGCGTGACGCGCTGTCAACAGGCTTACGGCGACTCAGCGCAAAGTGAGCGTATCAGAGCGCACGGCATCGCGCGCTGCTCTGTCACAGTGCGTATAAGGCAGCCTGCAGGTCAACTACCTCTGACCGTGCGTGCTGTCA
>JANWYI010000028.1:15459-44651 GCA_025055255.1 Anaerolineae bacterium
TGGTCTGCAGCGCCGCACAACTCAAAAGCTAGTGCCAAGCGCATGCAATTAGACTGTGTCGGAAACACGCAAGCCGACGTCATACTCAATGCCATGTCCACAGAGCAAGCAGACGCCGTGTCTGAGGTGACATGCCTGTGTCAGAGCAAACAAACGGTGTGTTTGGTGACACGACCATGCTGGAATAAATGGACGCTGCGCCGAGTGCAACGCTCGTATTGGAGCAAGTGGACACTGCGTCCGATGATGCCACTGAGTTCCACAAGCGGCACGAGTGCTGCCGAACGAGGAAAGTTTGAGATGATTGGCTAGGCGTGGACTGTAGGGCGAGAGACACCTCGCCCATCATGCCTTTCGCACGCTCCTATCAACTGCCTATCGTCATCAACACGATACGCGGCGTGACGTACACCTCAACTACAGCACCAATCGCTAGGAGCGGCACTGCTACAGCTACTAGCAGTTTTAGCATGTCGGCAAAAGCGCGCAGCCACGCTTCCCAAACGCCCATGTCCTTTGGCGGACTGGTGACCAGAGCACCCAGTCGCGTTGCAACGCCTGCGCCAATGATCAGCGCTGGCACTTCGAAGATCGCGTGCGGCAAAAGCGCCGCCAGCACTGTGTCATAACCTATTGCACTCATGATCGGCTGTGCCAGCAGAAAGCCGAGCACGCCAAAAGTGAAGGACGCAAGGAAAATGCTCATCACGCCAAAAGTGAAGATTGCCAGCATGGCTGCGCCGATCAAGACGCGCAAGTTTTGTCCAAAGATGTAGCGCACGCCAAAGCCCATCTCGCTCAGTGCGGCAAACTGCGTGAAGTTCTGCATCACGTCAGGCTGTTGTGTCATCATCTCAGGCGTCAGACGCCAATCAGGTGCGAAATGTGTGGCGATCATGCCTGCGACCAGCATTGCAACGATTGAAAAGCTGACCACTAGCATGCCGTCCCGACTGTCGCGCAGCGCCTTTAAGACGCTGTAGCGATACCAGCTCAGGACGCCTTTAGCGCGCTTATCGCCGCGCAGCTGCGAGAGGAGAATTTGCCAAGCCCATTTCAGATTAATCGAGTCAATCGTGCGTCCAAGCAGCTCTTCACGGTTGAATAGCCGCGCGCCCATGCGGAAGAGCAGCACATCAGCGATGATCAGCGCCACCAGAATCCACCACAGCAAGTGGCGCATGTCGTTGACCATGATCAAGCCTTCCACGATCACCAAGAGCGACATTGGAATGATGATGAAGCTGGCGAGCAGATTTGAGGCGCGCGTGGAAGTTGTCTGGCTGCTGACCACCACTGAGCCAGTGACCATGACCAGTGCCTGTGCTGTTGTGAGCAACACGATCTGAATAACCAACTCAGCTTGCGGACGCCACTGCTGTGCGCCGAAGATCAGCGCGCCTAAGTAAATGCCAATGCCAACGTAAGCGGCAAGCAACGGCGGAATGACAGCTGCGAGCGTCTTGCCGATGTACAGCTCAAGGTTGGTGAGCGGCGTTGAGAGCAGTGGCTCAAGGCTGCGGCGCTCTTTCTCGCCAACGAAGGTCTCCAAGGCGATGACGAGCGAGATCGAGATCGGGAAAAAGCCGACAATCATCGGCAAGAGCGGCAAAAAGACGTCAATCATTGGCTCGGCGCCGTTGGCGATAAAAAAGTTGGCAAACAGCTCGGTCATGCCTTGCGCCAAGAGCGGAAAGCACAACGTCAAGAGGAAGATCGGCACCATGATGCGCCAATCGCGGAAGCTATCGCGCACTTCGCGGCGTGTCACAATTAGCGCGTTTTGAAGCGTGCGCAGCCAATTGCTGTGCAGCGGAAAACTCAGGCTTGGCGCAGCAGTTTTCAGTTTTGGTGCATCAAGCGTAGTTGCCATTCTGTGCTTTCTCCGTCAAGTTCTCATCTTCGTTGACAATTTGCAAGTAGACTGTCTCTAGCGTGTGTGGCACCTCGCTCAGCGTGACAACAGGAACGCCTGCACTGATCAGGCGCTGCAGCAAGATTGGATTATGTTCCTGAGGCGACTTGGTGCGGAAACGCAGCCAATTTTCGCCATGCGCAACCACGTCCAGCTCCTTGTGCAGCCACTCAGAGGCGCCGTTGAGCGGCGCTGCAAACCGAATTTCCATGATTGGATCGCCAACAAAACGCTGAGAAAGCTCCTCAAAAGTGCCATTGGCGATCAGCTTGCCGCGCCGTATCACGCCGATGCGATCTGCCAGCTGCTGTGCTTCGGTCAAGTTGTGCGTAGTCAGGATGATAGTGCGTCGGTCATTTTTCAGCTCTAGGATTGCGTCGCGCACTTGCTTGGCGCTCTGCGGATCCATGGCAGAAGTTGGCTCATCTAGCAGCAGGACAGGCGGATCGTGCAGCATGGCGCGCACAAGCGCCAACTTTTGTTTCATACCTTTGGAAAATTCGCCTACGCGCCGATTCATAGCATCGGCAAGACCAAAACGCGCCATGAGCGCCTGAGCACGCTCGCGGCGCAGCGTGCGCGGCAAGTGATAAATGCGTCCGAAGAAATCAAGGTACTCGGCTGCTTTCATGCGTTCATACAGACCATGCTGTTCGGTCAGCACGCCGACGCTGGCACGCACTTGTGCCGCATCACGCACCACGTCCAAGCCGTTGACGCGCGCCCAGCCGCGCGTCGGCTCTAAGATCGCGGTCAACATGCGGATAGTTGTGGTCTTGCCTGCACCATTCGGACCGAGAAAGGCAAAGACGCTGCCTGCCTCTACATACAGCGATAGGTTGTCTACTGCCACGAAACCGTCAAAGATTTTGGTCAGCCCACTTGCCTCAATCATCAGCCATTCACTCAGCAATTGGCTAGCTCTAGCTCAGATTGTAAAGCAAATGTCGCAAAGTGGCATTCAGCTCATGTAACAGGTAGATATGTGTAGCGCTACCGCTTGCCGATGGCGGCAAGCGGTAAGTCAGGAGCAGACTTAGCGACCGCAGGCTACGCGCTGCGCATTGTTGTAGGCGCCTTGCCCGAAGTTGCGAACAGCTTGGTAGTACGTCCAAGCGGCTGCGTAGCAGCTAGTGCGCGTCCACCAAGAGCGCGTAGCACAGATCGCGCGCATGTCTTCGTAGAAGCGGCTATCGCAGGCAGCGCGATTGCTGCCGCAAGTGCCGTAGCAGATGTCGTGACGGTTGCAAGCAGGCGTGAACCACAGGTCTGGCACTAAGCCGCCAAATCTTTCAGGACCGCAGCCGTTTTGCGCAGCAGCAGGCTGCACGGCATTGGTGATGGGCATCACGCTGAGCAACGCCGTCACGAGTGCAAGCGCGAAAAAGATGAGCGAACGGAACTTCATGGCAATCACTCCTTGTGTAGTTTTGCCGAGCAGCTCCAATGTAACCGAGTGAGTGTAGATATGCTATCACCAAGTCTTAATATTGGAATGGCGCCTCACCAGCCTAGGTAAATCGCGCTGCTGAGCGCTGTGCGCACGAGCGGCTTTAGTCGAACGTAGTGGCAATCGCCTTCAACCATGCGCTCAATGATGCAGTGCCTATCTACCTCCTCGATTGCCTCCCACACTCGTCTGCCCAAATCGTACGTAGCTAGGTGTCGTGCGCTGAGCCAGCAGTGTTGCTGAGAGACCATGTAGAGCAGCAGCTCGTGTCCATCTTCAGAGAGCTGACACCATGCATCACACAGGACGTATTTGTAGAGCGCATTGAAAGGCGGCTCAGCGCACTTTAGGTCAGCTACGGCTTGAGCTACGCTAATGTGTGCTAGGCGCGTGCCAAGCACTGTGAGCGCCAGTGGCAAGCCGCCAACGAGCTGGTAGAGCTTCTCGAAGTCTGCTTTGTCTAGTGGCGGCAGTTTGTGAGCGCTCTCAGAGCGGCGCGCATTCTCTAGGAGATCTCCGCTTTGAGCTACATCTAGCTCAGGCACGTGAAAGAATGAGGCATAGGGATGCTGAAAGCGATGGCGCGTCGTCAAAACGAAATGGTGATGGTAGAGGCGCTCCATGTATGTCTGCAGAGC
The DNA here is from genome assembly GCA_025055255.1 of Anaerolineae bacterium. GTDB lineage: Bacteria > Chloroflexota > Anaerolineae > Aggregatilineales > UBA2796 > CP2-2F. Next base: position 19,463 of record JANWYI010000028.1, read on the forward strand.
TTGCCATTGCTGGGGCGGCAAGGCGTCTACGCGGTTAATGATGAAGACGATGTCAGCTGGATAGGACGCGATAGCCCTGATCCACTCGTCTGGCGCACTATGTCCAGAGAAGCCCAGTCCGTCATACATCTGTTTAGTGATTGCCTCAGCACTTTGAGGTGCATCAGGCAAAAAGCGCAATATACCGTAACGGTCGAGCCACGTCCTCTGAGCATCGATCCACAGCGACTCATGCGCTGATGATTCGATCAACCGATTGAAGTGCATGGCAACATCGCTCTCGCCACCGCCCAACGTGCCGACGATGACGAGCAGGCGTCCTGATGACAGATGTCCCTCGACTCGATGTGCTAGGCGCTGTTGAGCGTTAGTCAGCCGATCAGTCAAACGCCGTGCGGCTGAAGCGAGGTACCGATTCCGTATACGCTGCCGACGCTCTCGCTGCTCAATCCTCTGCAAGTAATCGAGTAGCGCCCGCAATCCGTCTAGACAGCTACTCTGTAACTTTTTAAGAGGAATGCCGCTCAGTTTAGCAATGCTGCGCATTCTCAATCGCGCAGGGTGAAAATAATGCCAGTACAACACGCCCCACATCAGCTTCTCTGTAGCGTTACGAATGTTTGCCAGCTCTGACACTCTGGGCAACTGAGAGGTAACCTGCTGACCTAAGAACTTTTCCTCGACGAGACTGCTGAGGGTATCCAAAAAGGCGTTGGCGCGCTCAATAGATGTGCTATGGGCGCTCAGGTAACACAGACTGTCAAACTCGGCATCCAACTTGCCACGTTGAGCGCTTCGAATTGCTTTTGCTAGGCTTTTGATATCCATTCTGCTATACCTCCACAGCTGACCCAGATTCGGAGTGGTATTTAAGCCATAACTGCACTACTGTTCTAACTTTTACTAAACGCGAAAAAGCAATGGTCTACGTCACTCTCTGTCCATGCTATCAGCCTTCGTGTCTACTTAGGCACACTAAAACTTAGGGAACTTTAAAAATTCAGCACAGTCAGGTCTTGCCACTAGCTGCAATCAACCAATGTTGAAGCTGCTCCTAGACTTGCTATAATCAAGCCGCTGAAACCAAGAGAGAGCAGTCATGCATAAACAACAGCTCCTTGAACGTATCCACAGCCGCTCGGCTGTTATTGGAATCATCGGTCTAGGCTACGTCGGCTTGCCTTTAGCCGCAGCTTTTGCCCAAGCAGGCTTCAAAGTCATTGGAATTGATCTCGATCAGCGCAAAGTTGACCTGCTCAACAGCGGTCAGAGCTACATCACGGACGTACCGAGCGCTCAAATTGCTGAGATTGTCGAGCGTGGCACGTTCGTTGCCTCTACGAGCTACGACTCGCTGCGCCAAGCCGACGCGGTCAGCATCTGTGTGCCGACGCCGCTGCGCAAGACCAAAGACCCAGATATGTCCTATGTCATCAGCGCTACTGAGTCAGTTGCCGCAGTCAGCCATGCAGGAATGCTGATCGTGCTGGAAAGCACCACGTATCCCGGCACAACCGAAGAAATTCTCGTGCCGCGCATGCGCCAAGCAGGCTTGCAGCCCGGCGACGATATCTTCATCGCTTTCTCGCCTGAGCGCATTGATCCAGGTAACAAGCACTACGGCGTCAAGAACACGCCGAAGGTCGTCGGCGGCTATACTGAGGCATGTCGTGAGGTTGCCTGCGCTTACTACGCCACGGTTGTTGACCAGATTGTACCTGTTAGCTCGGCGCGAACGGCTGAGATGGTTAAGCTGCTAGAGAACACTTTCCGCGCTGTGAATATCGGCTTGGTCAATGAGATGGCGCTGATGTGCGATAAGCTAGGCGTGGATGTCTGGGAAGTCATCCGCGCGGCAGCGACCAAGCCTTTCGGCTTCATGTCATTTTATCCAGGCCCTGGCATTGGCGGTCACTGCATTCCGATTGATCCGCTCTACCTCAGCTGGAAGCTCAAGATGCTCAACTACACAGCGCGCTTCATAGAGCTGGCGAGCGAGATCAATACTTCGATGCCGCACTACGTTGTGAACAAAGTGGCAGAGGCGCTGAACGACGAGTCGAAGGCTGTGCGCGGCGCGCAGATCGCTGTGTTAGGCGTCGCCTACAAGCGCGACGTAGACGACGTGCGTGAGTCGCCTGCTTTAGACATTATTCAGCTGCTGAGCGAGCGTGGCGCGCAGGTCAGCTACCACGATCCGTACGTGCCAGCTGTACGCCTTGAGCATCAAAAGAGCATGGAGAGCGTCACGCTGACAGCTGATTGGCTGCGCAGTGCCGACTGTGTAGTGATTGTCACAGATCACTCGGCTTACGATTACAGCTGGATTGTTGAGAACAGCCGCTTGATCGTAGACACACGCAACGCAACTGCGCCCGTCACGGCTAACGGACACATTAGTCGCGCGCGCATTGTGCGCCTGTAGCGTTGGTGTAGTATAGCTGACGCCGCGCTATGCCTTGAAAGCCTGATGCCCTTGTTCACAGCTAACTTCCCTCACTCAGGCGAGACAGTGCAAGTCCTGCCCGTTCAGGAGCGACTCGGCGCGCAGGCTGACCTGTGTGGACGCGGCGTAGTGATCGCCTTCCTTGACTCAGGCTTCTATCCGCATCCTGACCTGCGCGGACGCATCCTCGCGCATGTAGACGCAGTCACACGGCGCGTCATCAGCGGCGACAAATTCTTCCACGATCACGCTCTGAGCTGGCACGGTCAGATGACGAGCGTGATCGCTTGCGGCGACGGCAAGACGTCACAGGGCAGATATCGCGGCTTAGCGCACGGCGCACAAATGGTGCTGATCAAAATCAGCGATTTTCACGGTAACATCAAGGAATACGACATCCTGCGCGGCTTGCTGTGGTTGATTGAGAATCATCGCGCCTATAACGTGCGTATATGCAGCATCTCAGTTGGCGGCGACCTGCCTTCTAGCGATCCCGACCATCCGATTCACGTCGCAATCCGCGCTTTGTACGATGAAGGCGTGCTGACAATCTGCGCTGCAGGCAATAGCGGCATGCCACAACTTTTGCCGCCTGCCAGCGCACCTGAGGCGTTGACGGTCGGCGGTGTGGATGACAATAACACGACCGATGTCACACAGTGGCGACCGTACCATCACAACTATGGAACAGCCTATGACGGCACGCTAAAGCCCGAAATTCTGACCGCAGCGCGCTGGATCGCCGCGCCAATCTTGCCATACTCTTCAATGGCGCGCGAGGCACACTGGCTGGCGCCGTTGCTGCATGTACGCACGCGAGCAGAGGCAGAAGCACTTCTGAAAGCAGGCTGCGCTGACCTGAAGCTGGGCAATCTGCCATGCGCGCTGGAGACACAAGCGCAGCATGCGGCGTTACAAGCGCGCATTCACAAATACAAGCTGATTGATAGGCAACATCAGCATGTAGACGGCACGTCTGTGGCTGCAGCGATTGCCACATCAGTGGTAGCACAAATGTTGGAAGCGAATCCGCGTCTGCATGTCGGAGCAATCCGCGCGCTGTTGCGCGCCACAGCTGTAGCTTTTCCGAATGCGCCAGAGGAAGTTCAAGGCGGCGGCATTTTAGACGCGCACACAGCCGTTCTAGCCGCTCTAGCACATGGTTAGCGCCAGCGTTCGCCTGTGCCGTACAGACCAATGATTTTGCCGTCTCGGTCGCGCAGGAATAGGACATTCTCGCCTTGTTGGAATTGCGTCTCAAAGGCGACCTCAGGTGCGGTTGCCCAGCCAAGGCGCCGTCGCAAATTGTCGCGGCTGCGCCATGCCAAACCAAAGCCGCGCACAGGCTGCTGCAAGCCTTCAGGTGGACTCAAGCTTGGGTCGCTCTCAGGCTGACCGTCACGATACTCATCAGCGACTGAGAGCCAAGCAGGTGAGCGATTGTCGCTGAACAGGGCGTAGATCGTGCGTCCCTCAGCGATCCAGAACATCATGCCGCGCTCAAACGGCTGATAGACGGCTAGGCTCGGCACAGCAGGCGCTGTAGGACAGCCTGCATCGCTTGGGACTGGCTCAAAGAACCAAGCCTCTGTGCAGCTTGCCGTGATGCGCAGCTCTTGCGCAATCTCTTCGACGCCGTTGCTCACCACAAGACTAAAACGTGCTAAGCCATCTGAATTTGGACGGACTGCCACGCGCAGTGAGCCATTGCGCGGCACGCGCCAAGCCTGTCCGCGCTCGAATGGCTCGCGGTCGCCTTCTAGGCGGTAAATTGTGGCGATGTCGGCACCTTGAACTGCCCAATACAGCGTGATCACGTCGCCTGCAGCGGCAGCCGTCACGTCCGCAGTGAAATATTCGATGCGCAACAGGCTGATTGGCAAAGTTTGGACAGTCGCAGTGGGCATTTCAGCTGGACGAGTCGGCACAAAGCCGAGCAACGGCGTCGGGCTAATGTCTGGAGGCAGCGTTGGGCGCAGAGTCGGACTGGGTGTTGGACTGACAAGTGGCGTCGGCGTGGGCGTAGAAGTCGGGAGCGGCGTGCGCGTTGGACGTGGCGTCGGCACAATTGGCTCAAGCGCAGCGCTGCAGGCACTGAGCCAAATCAGGCAAGCAAATAGCGCTGCAGCATGAGCAAAGCGGCGCATACAACCACGCGACTAGTCTTCAGGTGGCGGCACGGGCAATTGGTCTTCAGGGACGTCTTTGTAGCGCTCCCCGATCTCGACCATCATGCGCGGAATGCCGTCTACAATCGGATACTTGTAGCCTGAGTCATCGCAGACCAGCCAATAACCGCGCACAAGGCGCAACTTACCGGGATCGTCGCCGCGGTCAGTGTAGTGAACTGCCACAGGGCAGCGCAGCAGCTCCAGAAAGTCAGGCTCAAAGGCAACCGTCTCTTGTGGCTTATTCTCGTTTTCGCTCATGGCGCGAGGCACTTCATGCGTTCAGGTCAAGACTAGATTGCTGCTAGAGTATAGTCATGCAGCGCAAGCGAGTCAAGCTAGGCGCTGATAGCAAAGCGTGTGCTATACTCTGTGTGCCATGCGGTCTCTCACTTTCTACGATTTAATCGAGGCGTTTGATCAGTCAGGCTGTGCGATATGCCGTCTGGCTCTGCGCGACGTCAAACGACACCTCGATAGCTTGCTCTACGAGTACAGCACTGATCCACAGGTGCATCGTGCCATGCGCAATGGACGCGGTCTGTGCAATGTACACAGCTGGCAGTTGACCGAGATCATGGGCAGTGCCTTGAACACAGCTGTGCTGTTCAGCTCAGCGCTGCTGGCAGTGCGCGAGACAGCCACGATGAACGGCTCTGCACGCCGCACAGCAGAGCGCCTCGCGCCTCGCGTCGTTTGTTCTGCTTGCCAAACCTTGCACCAAACTGAGCAGTTCTGCTTTGAGGTTTTTGTGCGTTCGCTTGACGAGCCGACTTTTGCAGCGACATGGCAGGCTTCAGATGGTCTGTGTCTGCCGCACCTGCGCCTGCTCCTGCCTCTGGTGACAGCCGATCAAGCTGCGCGCCTGCTCAGCCACCAGCAAACGGTCTGGCGTCGCCTGCAAGATGAGCTAGAGGCATTTCAGCGCAGCTTTCAGGCAGAGCACAGCGCTGAGCCACTCAGCCAAGCCGTAGCCACAAGTTGGCAGCGCTGCATCGCCATGCTGACAGGCGAGCGCAGCGTCTTCGGCTTGGCGCGGCACGACTAGCGGACTTGTATCCAAAGTCCTAGCGCGTGAAAGCCTGTGCGTTCATCCCACAGTCCTTGATTAGCTAGTCGAATAGCGTAGCGCGGATCAGCGGAAAGGCGCGGCTCAGGATCAGGCAGGCTGAGCATTAACTCATAGCGACCTGCAGGCAGATCGTTTGGCAAGGTCGCGCGCACTGTGACGACCATTGGCTCGTTTGGCAGCCAGAAACGCGGATCAGGCAGTGAGTCGAGACGCAGAGCATGGAGCGCGTCGTCAGCGCTGCGCAGCGCCAAGACAACGTTGCGTGGATTGTAAGGACTGGCAAAGCCGTCGTTGATCACAGTCAGCTTGACTTCCAACGTTCCATCTCGGCTTGCCTCGCGCGGCGCCGCAGCCTCAATCAGGCGCAAGCGGTAGCCCAAGTGCCGCGCTATGGTCTCGAAACAGCTTTGGCGGCGCCAAAGCGCAATCACATCAGGGTGATAGTCAAAGTTCAGACTTGACCAGCGTAGATATGCTAGGTCAGCCAACGCATTTTCACAAGTGATGAGCGGCTGCGCCTCTTCATCGCTGTTGCACGTCTCGCCGCTCTGCACCACGTAGCGATTGTCTGCATGGAGGTACGCTTTGAAATAGGCAATCTGCGGCTCGTCATTTGCGTCTAAATACGTTCCCCAGTTCGTTGCCGAGGCAAGGAAGCAGTCTTCATGTGCGCCAATGCGCGCCTGCGGACTGCCACTGAAGGCTTGTGAGGCTGTCAGAGGCGACTCGCCAAAGAGCTGCTGCTTGATGAGCGGATGGCGCACAGCGATCATGCGCGTCGGCGGCAATGCGTCGAGCAGAGCAAAGAGTATCGCCTTTGCAGGCGCGTTAACGCCGCGCTCAGGGTAGTCAATCAGTTGATGAGAGGAACTGTGCCATTCGCCCCAAGCGCCGATGAAGCCTGCTTCCATGTGCGCGATGATGTCAGCGTGAGCGCGCAGAAGTGGCGTCAATTGCTGAATATGCTTCAGCACAATGTCTAGCGGCGCATCCACGCTGGACTCATAATCATCGTTAGTTGGAAAGTTATAGGCGAAGCGCAAGATCACCTTGAAGCCATTGGCGCGCAACAAGTTCATGTCGGCATTCAACGCCTCAAACACAGCACTGTCTAGTGGACGGTCACGGTAGCGCTCAAGCACATAGTATGTGCGGATCAAGCTGATGCCTTGTGCGCGTGCCGCTGCTAGGTCGTTCGGTCCTAGCGGAATGCGCTCGCTTTGGCGCCACAAAGGCGCACGTTGAATGTAAAAGCCGCGCTCTGGATTCGGGAAATTGGCGTCGCTAGGCTGATAGGTCACAACATCAAAAGTCTGCGCGCTTGCTAATGATAGACCTGCTGCTGTGCACAGCACAATCAACGCGCTGACTGCCACGCGCTTGAGCGACATCGCGTTCACTTCTCTTCTCTGTGTGTTGCCAGCACAATCAAATTCGGACTATCTTCGCCAAACGGCGCGCCTTCGTAGTTGCCCATGCGCTCAAGGCGCGCTAAGCCACACAGCTCTAAAAGCAGGTCAAGTTCAGCAGGGAAAACATGGCGCAATGTGAGCGGCGCGACTGTTCGCCGCAGCGTGCCATCAGCGCTGATTTCGTCATATATCCATGTGATGTGCTGGAGCTGCTCGGCGCGGTTGAGCGTGCTGACCGATTGCTGTATGACCAGATTGCCGCTCTCAGGCTCAACAAAAGTGCGCTCTAGCCTGATGACGTCGTCATCTTGTGTGCTGAGTATTTCAGCAGCGTTAGGCAGGTCAAAGACGATTAAGCCGTCAGGCGCAAGGCAACTTACCAAGCGCGTCAGCAGTTGGCGCTGCGCTTGGACTGTGTGAAAGTGCATGAAGGCGTTGTAAGGCAGCAAGATTAGCTTGTAGCGCTCTGGAAAAGCGAAGGTGAGTGCATCGCCGTGAAAAAACGTGGCAAAATCGCGCAGATCAGCACGTCCACGCAGCTTGCGCTCAGCGCGCTCCAGCATGGCACGCGCGTAGTCGAGACCATGCACGCGATAGCCTTCCGCAGCCAAGTGCAAGGTGACTCGTCCTGTGCCGCAGCCGATGTCGAGGATTGGATCGCCGTGATCAGCTGCGAGAGCGCTGTAGAATGGCAGATCGTCGAGCTTGTACTCATTTTCAGCGTCATAGTAGCGCGCAACAGCGTTGTAAAAAGCAATGGAGCGCTCGGATAGCTCGTTCATGCGTCCTGATCCAAGTAGCCATGCGGATGCGTGCGATGCCACGTCCAAGCTGAGGCGATGATGTCGTGCAGGTTGGGATAGCGCGGCTGCCAACCCAGCTCATGGTTAATTTTTTCGGCTGAGGCGACCAAGATCGGGCTATCGCCAGGACGGCGCGCTGTTTCCACAGCTGGAATGGGATGACCTGTCACCTCGCGCGCCACTTGAATTACTTGACGGACGCTGTAGCCTTGTCCGTTGCCGAGATTGTAGGTCATAGCAGGGCGCTCATCTAGCGCAGCAAGCGCAAGGACGTGCGCACTAGCGAGGTCTTCCACATGCACGTAATCGCGGATACAGGTGCCATCAGGCGTCGGGTAATCCGTGCCAAAAATGCTGATATGCGGACGCTGTCCAAGCGGCACTTGTAAAGTGAGCGGAATCAGGTGCGTCTCAGGCTGATGAGCTTCGCCGCGCACAGCACGTCCATGCTCGTCTACTGTAGCACCACAAGCGTTGAAGTAGCGCAAGATGCAGTAGCGCAAGCCTTCGCGCTGGTGATACCAATGGATCATGCGCTCGATCATCAGCTTGGTCTCGCCGTAGACGTTTGCGGGCGCATATGGATCATCTTCGCTGAGCGGCGCGTCTTTGCTGGCGTAGACAGCCGCTGTAGACGAGAAGACTAAGCGCTTCACACCATGCGCGATCATGGCGTCCAGCAGCGTCTGGCTGTAGCAAACGTTATTGCGGAAGTATAAGCCTGCTTTCTGCATACTCTCGCCTGCCTCAATTAGCGCGGCGAAGTGCGCCACGGCGTCAAACTTGCCCATTTGGAAGAGCGTGTCAAGCGCGGCACGGTCGCGCAGATCGCCCTGCACAAAGTCTGCCTCAGGTGGCACAGCAGCGCGGTAGCCACGCGAGAGGTTATCGAACACAGTGACGCGATGTCCATCTCGGATGAAAGCAGCAGCCGTTGTCGAGCCGATGTAACCGGCGCCGCCTGTGACTAGGATGTGCATTGGTGACAACTCTTTTCCGCGCGAAAAGCTGCTTCAAGTCAGCTGATCAACAAAATAGGCATTCACAGTCTGCAAGACATTTTCGTACATCGCTGCTTCAACTGCAGCGATCAGGCTTGGCGGAATATTTTGCCACAAGACGCGCATTCGCGCCTCGTCTGCCAGAATTGTCTGCACTTGGTCAACGGACATGCGAATGCGGCTGCCGAGGATTTCCAGAGTGCGGCTCGGCGCGTTCGGCGCCAGCTGGTCAGCGATTAGATCGCGCCATGCGCTCAGATCAGCATCTGAGATAAATGGCAGCCATGCCTTCGGTGTAGCACGTTTCAAGGCGAGGTAATCTTGTCCATCAAGGCGCGAACGGTCGCGTGCATCGAGGTGACCGAGCAACATATGCAGCAAAATGTTGCGCTCACTAGGCGGCGCCCAGTCACGGCTGAAATGCGGCAACATCTCAGTAAACCAGACAGCGTCCATTGCCAAGTGCGCAGCATAGCCTGCCACAAAAGCGCCTTGAGCAGTGTCGGCTACTGCGCTGTAGCGCAAGTTAGGGAACATGCGCAGCAGCTTGCAGGCAGGTGGCATGTCCAATGGCGCTGTGTACTCAAAAAAGTGCGTTTTGCCACGCGCCAGACCAGAAGAGACGCGCGCGTCGGGCGCGATGCTGCCCAGCAAGAAGGCGCCCCACGCTTGCTCAAGCGCACTGCGCGCTGCAGGGAGTAACTTGGGGTCAGCAATCAGACGGTCTGCTAGCGCAATGTGCATGAAGGGCGTGGGCATAGCCTAGCGTGAGAGCAACAAGAGAATAATTGTCGCCAACAAAATGATGATCACGGCGCTCATGCCGATTAGAACAATCCGTGTGTTATCGGAGCGCGTTTTTGGCATAGGCGCTTCCTCAACATGCAGCGGCGTCGGCACAAAAGCAGGTTGAGGCGCAGGCGAGGCTGAAGGTGCTGGGCGCGAAGGTATGCGTTCATCACGACCGGGCGGTGGTTTCAGCTCGGTGCGCTGCAGAATCACAGTTTCCTCGCTTTCGGAAGCCTCTACAGGTGCTTGCCCGCTTGAAAGGTAGCTTTCGATGGCGTTGCGCACAGCGTGCGCCATCTCGCCAGCGCTGCGAAAGCGTTGGCTGCGATCTTTGGCAAGAGCTGCTTCCACGACTCGCTCAAAGCGCTTGTCCAACTCAGGGCGAAAGCTGCGCAAGGATAGCGGCGGCTCAAAGAGATGCATGTTCATCAGACGCGCTGCGTTCGTCTCCTCAAAAGGCGCTTTGCCCGTGAGCAGCTGGAAGAAAATGACACCGAGCGAATAGACATCGGTCTCAGGGCTTGGCTCCTCACCGCGCCACGCCTCAGGTGCCATGTAAGTTGGACTGCCGACGACCGTGCCTTGTCCTGTTAGGCGCGTCTCACCGAGTCGGCGCGCAATGCCGAAGTCGGTCAGGAAAGTATTGCGCTCCTCATCTAACAAGATATTTGCAGGTTTCAAGTCACGATGAATGATGCCGCGCAGGTGAGCGTAGTCGAGCGCTGAGGCAATTTGCTCAATGTAGCGTTGCACATCTGTGAGCGGCACGTTGCCTTCGCGGATCACTTGGCTGAGATTCCCGCCTGTTTTGAGCGCCATGACGAGATAGAGATACTCGCCTTCCTCGCCGAAGTCAAGCACAGGCACGATATGCGGATGTTCGAGTTTGGCGAGCGCCTCTGCCTCGCGCTTGAAGCGCCTGACGAACTGCTCAGAGTCAGCTAATTCAACGTTCAAGACTTTGACAGCCACCTCGCGCTGAATGCCGAGTTGGCGCGCGCGGTAGACCGTTCCCATGCCGCCGCCGCCGACTACCGCTAAGATTTGGTACTTGCCGATTGTGCGTCCGATGAGTGTGTGCGTGCTATAACTCATACCGTTTTTATTGCCTTCTTCTGCCATGCTTGCCTGCATGGATTCGATTATTAACAAAGGCAGGCAAAGTGCCTGCCCTTGCCATCTTGGGCTGCTCATTTGCGCGCAGTGCGCTCGCGCCTGTTGAAGGCTGCCAGCTCTGCCTCAAGTGCCTTACGCTTCGCCTCAGCAGCAGCGTGTGCTTCTTCTAGAGCGCGCCGTATGTGTCGCTCGGCTCGCTTGCGTAAGGATTGCCCTGAGGAAGGCGCTAGCAAAAAAGCCAACGTTGCACCTAGTGTCGCGCCGAAAAGCAGCCCTAGAGCGAAGAAAACCACTCGGCGCATGGCGATCCCCCATCACAGCTAACGCTGCGCTTCACGCCTTTACCACACAACAGTATAGCACAGTCACAGCTGTGAAAGCTACTCTAGCACCACTTCGCGCCGTGTCTGGCTAGAGCGGTAGAGCGCCTCGATCACTTGGACGCCGATCACGCCATGCCGCGCTTCTACAGGTGCAGGCTGGTTATTGACCAGTGCCGCCATGCTCTCGGCAATCAGCGCCTCATGTCCGTAAATACCGTCCCAGCGCAACTTAGGCACGACTGCCACTGGTTGCCCTGCCACCTCAGTGTAGAATTGCACAGTGCCGTCTTGCACATAGTTGACCACATGCATCATTGCTGTGCCATCTGTGCCATTCAGCTCCAAGTGGAGGACATCCTCGCGCGGCGCACGTTGCTCTGCCCAAGAGGCGTGCAGATGAATTGTGAGATCGCCTTCGCAGCGCAAAAAACCGAAAGCGCCGTCATCCACATCGAAGGCTTCGACATCAATGCTAGGCTTCCAGAGCTTGCTGCTGGAAATTTTCATGCCGCGCTTGCCGAAGTGCGAGCTGACCTGCCCGCTCACTGTCTCAACGCGCGGAAAATCGAGCAGCCACAGCGCCATGTCTAGCACATGCACGCCAATGTCAATCAGCGCGCCGCCACCTGAGAGCTGCTTCTGGCTGAACCAACCGCTAGGTGGAATGCCTGCCTCACGCCGCCACCATGCATAGACGTTGTAGACTTTGCCGAGCTTGCCTTCGAGCATCAGTTGGCGAATCCAAGCGATGTCGGCGCGGTAGCGAAAATTGTAGGCGACCATCAAACGGCGCTGATTCGCCTCAGCGGCGCGCTGCATGGCGAGCGCTTCTTCCAGCGTCGTGGCAAGTGGCTTCTCACACAGCACGTGCGCACCTGCTTCAAGTGCTGCGATGCTCGCTTCTGCGTGCAACGCATTAGGCAGACACACGCTCACCACGTCCAGCTGTGCCTTTGCCAACATAGTTCGATAATCTGTGAAACACAGTTCAGTAGGAATGTCATACTCAGCGGCGCGCGCTGTGAGCCGCTCAGTGTCAGCATCGCACAAGGCGACCAAGCGCGTGTGCGGCGAACGCAAATATCCTTTCGCGTGCGTTGCTCCGACGCCCAGTCCGATGATGCCCGCGCGCAATGGCTTGTCTGTCATAATTCAGTCATCCTCATTTAGCGTGGATGCGCCCGTAACTTTGTGTATTATGCACCTTTGAGAAAAATCGCACAAAACTGGCTGCAGATCGCCTTCTTGCGTGCAGGCTTGTGGAGCGCTTCAGGCTTTGACTATAATCAGCCGCGCTGAATTTCACGGCAAGCGTGCGCCATGCGCAGCTTTTTGCCGAAGTGACGCGAGTATAAGCCATGAACAAGCCTACTCTCCGCCGATTGGCAGTGCGTCGTCTGCTGTGCAGCACGGCGCTGCTGATTGCCCTGAGCGGCTGCAATTTGCTTGGTCTGAACAATACGCCTGAACCAACTGCCACGCCGACGCTCACGCCGAGCGCCACAGCTACTCAGACGTTTACACCAACGTCTACGGCTACGTTCACGCCGAGTCACACACCAACTGCCACGCTTACGCCGAGCGTCACGCCGACGCCGACCGTCACGCTCACGCCGAGCCTGACTTTCACACCGAGTCTCACGCCAACGCCCTCTCAGACGCCTTTCCCAACTGCGCCGCCTGCGCCGCCTGTGCGCCTTGCTCTGGATAGCTTCACGCGCGTTGAGATCGATCCGCAGGTCATCGCCAATCTACAAGACGGTAGGCTCGCTTTCATCAACAGCGCGACGCCACTTGCTACTGTCCTGCCTGGCACACCTGTGCCGCTCAGCGACCGCCAGACGCTCTACCTCGCTGCGCCTGAGGGACGCCAAATCGTGCCTGTCCTTGAGTTGCCTGCCTCGACAGGCACGCGCATTTACTGGTCGCCTGACGGCAATTACATCGCTTACTTTGTGGAAGGCAACGGCTTGTTCATGCTCAGTTTGCAGCTCGGCATCAGCGTTCGCCTGTTCGCCATTCCAAGTTTGAGTCCGCGCGGCGTGCTGACTGAGCCGACATGGTCGCCGGATAGCACACAGTTCACGCTCGCCTTGACCACACCTTACGACGTGGACATCTTCAGCGTCGGCATGGAGATTTTTGGTCAGGGCAGCGGCGCGAGCGTGTTCACTAACATCGCGCCGAGCGGTGGCTACGACTTTTTCCCGCAGTGGTCGCCTGATTCACAGTACCTCGCCTTTGTCTCAGACCGCGCTTTTTGTCCAACGTGGGAGCCGAACGCGCCGAACTCGTGCTACACGCCTGAGGCACAGCCGCCTGACGGCGGACAGCTCTACCTCTGGGAACGTGCCACTGGTGAGGTGCGCCTGTTGGCTGAGGAGTGGATCGTGGCGCCGCCGAAGTGGATCAGCGCGACCGAGATCGCTTTCGTGGCAGGCAAGCGCGGCGATCCGCTCTCCGGTACGGCGCTCTACCGCCTGAACATCAACAGCGGCGCGCCGCAAGCTGTGACGCCGCTAGATGCTGACATGCGCGTCCTGCGTGACTCGTGGTCGCCTGATGGCACGCGCGTGATCTACCAAGCTATCGGCGCAGAGAGCGCTGTCATCTTGCGTAGTGCCGAAGGTGGCGAGCTTGCACGCCTCGATTCGCGCCTGAGCTTCCCGCGCTTTGCCTTCAGCGCCGCTTGGTCGCCTGATGGTCAGCGCTTGGCGCTTGGCGGCAGCAGCGGACAGTGTCCATTCGGCGTCTTGGTGACCAACGCGCGGCTGCAGTTCATCACGCGCGCTGAGCGCCCGAATCCGAGCATGTGCAATCCGCAATGGTCGCCTGATGGACGTTTCATCGCCTACGAAGGCGTGCTCGGCGGCACTGGCACAGGCGACGGACGCATGGACGTCTATGTGGCGAACAGCGGCGGCGTCGGCGCGCGCAACCTGACTGCGCGTCTGAGCGGACAGATACGCCTGCTGGGCTGGATTGGCGGACGGTAGCCATGTGGACGTGGCTGACTCAGACGGCACAGAGCGCGACGTGGCGCACCTTGCTGCGCATCGCGCTGAAAGGCGTGGCGCTGTTCATCGCGGCGAACATCCTTTTCGCCCTGCTCGATCCGTTGCCGCTGATCGGGCAGATCAGCGTGTACAACGGCTTGGTCAGCGGTAGAGCGCGCCTGCCCTATGGCGAGAATCCTGCGCAGTCTTACAACCTGAGCCTTGCCAACTTAGAGGCGCTCTTCGCGGCACACGAGGTCAGCGGCGCGCCGAAGGCAGCTGATGAGTATCGCGTCCTAGTGATCGGCGATTCATCAGTCTGGGGCGTGTTGTTAGAGCCGCAAGAGACGCTCAGCGGCTACCTGAACGCCTTCCGCTTGATCCTGCCCGATGGACGCCGCGTCCGCGCCTTCAATCTCGGCTATCCCGTCCAATCGGCAGCAAAAGACCTGCTGCTGCTGGACTACGCCGTCCGCTATCAGCCTGACCTGATTCTCTGGCTGATCACGCCTGAGTCGCTTGCGCTAGACGTGCAAATGGCGACTCAGCTCGTGCGCGAGAATCCTGCGCGCGTCCGTGCCTTGATCGCGCGGCACAGCTTGCGCAGTTTGCGCGCCGACGATCCGCGCTTCCTTGAACCTGACTTTCTAGGACGCACGATCATTGGCAGGCGGCGGCAACTTGCTGATTGGCTGCGCCTGCAGCTCTATGGCGTCCTGTGGCAGGTGAGCGGCGTAGATCAGCAGTATCCGCGCTTCTATGAGCCGCGCATGGAAGATTTCCCAGACGACATGCCGCAGACGTGGCACGGGAACGCGCCGCCGACGCTGCGCGCTGAGCAGCTCGCGCTCGATCTGATCGCCGCAGGCGCGCAAATAGCCGAGTCAGCAGGCGCAAAGCTCTTGGTGATCAACGAGCCTGTCTTCATCAGCGCAGGGAAGAACAGCGCCGTGCGCTACAACTATTTTTATCCGCGCTGGGCGCTAGACGAGGCGCGCGCGCGCCTGCGCGAGGCGAGCAATGGCGCCGCTTGGGCGTACCGCGACTTCTGGAACGCAATCCCTGCCGATCAGTTCACGGATAGCGCCGTGCATCTGACTCCACAAGGCTCGCGCCTGCTGGCAGAGCTGGTCGCGCGCGCGATAGTCGAGACAGCAGGCGAGGCAAACGTGCAGCGCCTGCGATCTTGCGCGCGCTCAAAAGCGTGCTACAATAGTAAGCAACTTCGGGGTATGGCGCAGTTGGCTAGCGCGCTTGCATGGGGTGCAAGAGGTCCCCAGTTCGAGTCTGGGTACCCCGACAATAAGAGAGCCACTCTGCGAGCGGCTCTCTCGCTTTTAGACTAGGACGCGCAAGAAGATGACCTGCCCATTCGCGCAGCCCAGCGCGATCACTTCGCCGTTCTGCAGGAAGGTCGCTGTTGTAATTGCACTCTCCGCATGGAAGGACGCAAGCAGCTCGCTCGTTCGAGCATCGCGCAAACAAACTTTTTCGCTTCCATTGTCCCAACTAACATTGAAGCGCATTTGGCGGGCTGATTGAGAGTGTTCCCCGCTACGTTGCTGTAGCCTCATTAGCCTTTCGATGTCGTGCTGCAACACATTTCGTTCTCTCAGCCACATTTGCTGCTGTTTCGCGTCACTCTCGTCAAGTCCATCGATCAGCGTTCCCTGAGTTGTCCAAAGTCGCAGTTTGAGGTCGAAAGACCAAGAGAGCAAGTGCCCATTGTGCAGCTCGATTGCGCCATTGACGAAGCTGTCGTGTCCTCGCAGCGTTGCCAGTGCCTCTCCATCTGCTGACCACAGGCGCAAGGTTTTGTCGTCCGACCAAGAGAGCAAGCGCCCATTGTGCAGCTCGATTGCGCCATTCACAGAGCTGCCATGGCCTTGCAGCGTTGCCAGTGCTTCTCCATCTGCTGACCACAAGCGCAAAGTTTTATCGTCCGACCATGAAAGTAAGCGTCCGTCACGCAGCTCTAGGAAATCCTTGATGTCTCTCCGATGTCCTTCGGCAATCTTGCATCTTGAACCATGCGCCGACCAAAAGCCCAGTGTCCAATCCTCTGCAGCCGAGAGTAGACACCCACTGCTCAGTTGCCGTAACAAAGTCACGCCCTTTCGATGCTTCTGTGGCTCTGGCTTAGGAGACCCTTTAAGTGTCCAGACTAGGATTGCTTCGTCACCAGACCATGAAAGCACGCGATCATCGTCTAGTGCTAATGCGCCTTCTATTGCTTGCTTCCCTAACTTGACTACATCCTCACCGATGCGCCATGTATACAACGCCTCATCATCCCATAGCAATACGTTTCCTCTGCTCAACTTGAGCGCACCCTTGATCCTTTGAGTTCGGAGAAATTCTTCCACATTAATATCATCGCTCTGACACAGGTAGTTCCGTCCGCTGCGCAACCAGAGAAGCAACCTGCTATCACTTAGCTCTAGGACACCTTGTATGACATCATCAAATGAAATGGATTTATCCTCCCTAAAACCATTTCTGTGCCTGACCCATAGACGGAGAGTTTTATCTTCTGCCCATGACAAAATACGTGAATCGCTTAATACTAGCGCGCCAAGAACGCTTCGCTCGTGTCCTCGCAGAGTATCCAACAGTTCGCCTTCCAAAGACCACAAGCGAAGTGTTGAATCTGCAGACCATGAAAGAATCTGCCCTTCCTCGAACGCCAATGCACCAAGAACCTCGTCCTCATGTCCTCTAAATGATCTTACATTACTATTGTTTCCAACTGAATAACACTTGAGTTCGCCATCAACAGACCAAGAGACTATTTCACGGTCACTTATTCTGAATGCACCGTTAACCTCTTGACGATGAACAATCCTGTCAATAACTTTGCCGCCCTCCCACAGGCACAGCTCATTCTCATACTTTGACCATGAAACAAGCACAGAATCAGATAGCTCAAGCACACCTGAAACTTCATCTTGATGCTCTCCTACGCATCTTGCTTCAAACTGCTGACTATCCCAACACAGTAGCCTACCATCGTCCGACCACGAGAGTATGCAGCCATTCCGTAGCTTCAACACGCCGTTCACCTTGCTCACATGCTTGCGCAAGGTGCGCAGCAGGTAGCCACCCGCTTGGTAATGCGTCGGCTCGTGCAGCGGCTGCAAAATCTTTGGCGCTGTTTGCTCACGTAGCGTCTTGATTTCAGGCAGCTCTTCACGGCTATGCAGGCGTCCATACAAGTAGCACGCCAACCCCGTTCTATCTCCAGCTAGTATATGTGCGCTCATCTCAATCGCTTGGCGCGTCAGGCGCACAGGTTCGTCGTCGCTGCTTTGCAGATAGGCGTCGAAGTCGCCTAGCAGCGCATTCACGTTGCGAGCGTTCAGCTTCGCCTGCAGGTAGCGGTAGTCCAGCAGCGCGACGCGCAGCTCCGCACGCTTACCTGCTTCTAACAGATGGTAAGCGAGGTGATCCCACAAGTACGGCTCATCAGGCGGCAACTCTGCCCAGCTCTCGGCTTTGTACGCCCCGAGGAAGGCATCGTTCAGCCTGTGCAGGCGCTCCGCGCCCAGTTGCCCGCGCAGGAACTTGCGCACGGCGTCGTGCAGGCGGGCGTGGCGGCGCAGCTCGCTCAGCTCGTAGCGGACGAAGAGCGAGAGCCTGTGCATGGCGCGCAGGGCGTCTTTGGCTCGCAGCTCATCTAGCCCAGCAGTGCTCTGCCACAGCTTCTGGATCGCCTCGAAGGGGATGTCTACGTCTTCAGGGAAAATTGCCAGCTCCGTGAAGCGCTCGCGCCAGTCGCCTAGCCGTTTCAGGCTGACTTCCATGCTGGCACTCACGGCGCGGTTGCGATCAGTCTCGTTTGAGACGTCGAAGGCTGTGAAGCCGTACTCGCGCAGGCGCGCCTGTGCCTCGCGCAGCGCCTCAAGCGCGCTCACGCCATCGTTGATCACCAAGTCGGCGATGTAGGCGCCTGCCAGCTCCAGCAAGAGCGCCCAGCCGCCTAGCTCTCTAGCGAAGTCGGCGAACGGCGCGAGGTCAGCTGGGCGCTGTGGGGCGTCTAAGCGCGCGAGCAAGAGCGCGACTGCTTCAGCTTGCGCCATCTGGTTGACTTCTAGCGCTAGGTCGCCTCTAGCGCCGAGCGCATTGGCGACGGCGACGTTGCGCGTGGTGATCAGGCGCACAGGGCGCACGCCTTCGAGGAACGGGCGCGCGTGCAGGTCGTTCCAGACGTCGTCCAGCACGATCAGCAGGTCGCGGTCGTCCACCAGCTCGCGGAAGCGCGCTGTGGCTAAGTTAATATCTGTAAAAGTCGCCTCTTCCCTGCTCAGCAGCTTGATGTGCTGGTTCAGCAGGCTCAGCACATCGGGCGTCTCGCCGAAGGTGATGAACAGGATGCCGTTGTCAAAGCGTTCACGGATATCAGGGTCGTGGCACAGCGCAATGGCAAGCGTCGTCTTGCCGAAGCCAAAGCTGCCGCGAAAGGCAGTTGTCAGAGCTAGGTTCTGGCGCTGATCGGGCTCTCTCAGCAGCAGCGCCTTCGCCTTGTCGAAAATCTCAGGGCGGTTGACGAAATGCTCAGATAGGGCAGGCGCTGTGAAGGGGACGCGGCGCGGCTGATAGGGCGTTTTGAGCTGGGCGATGAATTTATCCCAGATCAGGTCGCGCTCAGGCGCATTTTCGCGGAAGTCGTACCAATCGCGCTTGCGCATCCAGCGCGGCACGGCGTTGAAGTCTACATCTTCAGCAATCACAGGGATGACGCGCGTGCCTTCCTGCAGCGCGTAGCGCCATTCCTCAGCCACGACTCGTGAGGCGAGCGCCGCAGGCGACATGACCAAGACCATAGTGTTCACATTGCGAATGGCTTCCTTGATCTGTTCCCACCAATTTTCGCCGCCTTCCATGTCGCTGCGGTCGCGCCACAATGTAAAGTCGAGCTCCTTCAGTTTGTCATATAGGTCGCGGGCGAAGTCCGTGTTGGCGCGCGAATAGCTGACAAAAATGTCGCGTCTCTCAAGCATGGGCAGGCTTCCCAAGATACAACGCTCAACGCTGCGCTTTTTCAGTATATCAGCATTCGGCGTACAAAAAAAGTTGCTCTCGCTAATGCGCCTATGCACGCACACTGAACTGGTATATCCGTTGCAGCAAACGCCGTATCTGTGCAACAAAAAACGGGCGACTTGCACTGCCCGTTTTCTGGTGGTCTGACTGTTTGTGCGCCTGCTCAGCCTTGGCGCTGCTTGTGTTTGGGATCAGCAGAGCAGATCACGTAGAGATAGCCGCGCCGACGCACAAAACGGCACTTGGCGCACATTTTCCGCACTGATGGTCTGACTTTCATGGCTTCACCTCCGCGCTACTTGCCACAAGTATACGTCATAGGTCGCCACTTGGCTATGGTGAACTTTAGCAGAGCGCTGAGTCTCGCCTCTGAGTTTCGGAGTCTCTGTTGTGAGCGCAGTTCACTTGGCTTTTGGAGAAAAGCGGCTTGCTCTCACATTCGTTGCTCATTTCTGCGCTCCAAAGCAGACTTGTTAGGTAAGTATGTTGCCAAATTGACTAGCTTATGTTATACTCATGCTTAGTGTCTGACGAATTTACCAGTCAACTATGCAGATAGCGTAGACACTCGCTATATCATTTAGTAGCTTGGAGATTTTGGACTTGTCAGCCGATATACTGCCTACACAAGTGCTGAGATCGTCAAAGCCTTTGGTCGTTATACATCCGAGTTATCGTAATCGCTATGCGCTTTTGCCAAACTTGATCATCCAGAACACTTTTGTGCCGATCTATGCGACCGTACAGACGCCAAATGCCACATGGCAAGTCCTCTGGCAGTTGTTGGCACAGGCGACCAGCGAGCAGATCGGATTGGGCTTGCGTACTTTGCCTGATGGCGCTCCGCCTGAGGTGGCGGCACAGCAGCTTTGTGAGGCTCTCGGCGCTCATTCAGCCTATCTGATCGTCCTCGACGCTGCTGATCGCCTGCAACAGGATTCATGCCGTCCGTTCCTTGCCATGCTTGTTCAGCAGTTGCCACGGCACAGCAAGATTATCTTGATCGGGCGTGCATGGCTTGCCGACTTGCTCAAGCAGGTGTCTGCTGAAGCAGTCGCCTGCCTGCCTGTCTTAGAGCCGTCAATGCTCTTCGATTATTCTGCCTTGCCTGCCGACGTTAGGCTGCTAGAAGTCTATGCCCATGCTGGTGGGCGCGTCTTGGTGAACGGCGCTGAGGTGAACAACTGGGAAGGGCAACTGCCGCGCATTTTGTTCCACTTTTTCGTGGATCATGGCATTGCTACGCGCGATGAAATTTTCCAGACCTTCTGGTCAGAGCTGCCGCTGCGCGAGGCGACGAACGTCTTTCACGTCACCAAGCGGAAAGTTCATCAGATTCTTGGCTTCGATCTCACAGTTTACCAGAATGGCTACTATTGCCTTGCACCTGAGATCGAGCTGCGTTACGACACGACGCGCTTCCTCGAACTCATCCAGCAGAGCGACGCCGCTGAGCCTGAACAGGCTATTCCGCTCTTGGAAAGTGCTGTCAGGCTGTATCGGAATGATTTCTTGCGCGGCTTGAATGGCGGCTGGATCGAGGCGCGGCGCGCAGCGCTGCGCAACCAGTTAGCGGAAGCATTTGGCGCGCTTGCACGGCTCTATGAGGGCGCAGAGCGAGACGTCCAAGCAATAGGCGCTTACGAGCGCGGCTTGGCTATTCAGCCTTACCGCGAGGACTGGGCGCGCAACCTCATGAGCCTTTATGCCAAACACAAGCAGGCTAGGCGCGGCATAACCGTTTTCGAGCGGCTCGAACGCGCTCTACAAAAGCAGATGGGCAAGGTCAAGCTGGATAAGCGCACGCAAGAGCTGGCTGCTAAATTGCGGCGAATGCTCTAGGCGCTGATCGGATGCATTTTTTCGGGTTGTCAACCACTCCCAGAATTTGACCGCCTCTGGTATGATCAGGCGAGGCAAATTTTGGAAAGTGGTGTGCGATGTATCGCGTTCGCTTTCGGCGCAGCGCACAAGATCGCGTCTTAGGCGGCGTCTGTGGCGGCGCAGGCGCTTGCTTGGGCATCAGCGGCTGGTGGATACGCGCTGTGTTCGGCGTCTTGCTGCTGACTGACTACTTGTTTGCGATCTTGCTGTACTTGCTGCTGTGGCTGAGCGTGCCGACGCAACGCATGGTTGACATACCGCCAATCGGGCGCTCTGACGAGCCGATGCCGCGCCTTTACAGCAGCCCTGAAGGCGTGCTGACGCTGGGCAGTCTGGCAATTGTAGTTGGCATTGTGGTGCTGGCTGAGACGAGCGGCGTTCTGCGGTTGAGCGGCGGCGGCGACTTGCTCGCACCGTTCATGGTGACGCTGATCGGCTTGACGCTGCTCTTGAAGGCGCTGAGAAACACGCCATGACCGCTCTGGATCGCCTCACTGTGCCGCTCCTCATCCTTTTGGCTGCTGCGCTTTGGATTGCGCATTTGCTAGGCGCAATTCCGCCTGCTCTGACCGACCTGTTGAGCCGCACTGCGCCTGCGCTGTTGATCGCGCTCGGCTTGGTGCTGCTGCTCGGCAGACGCGCACGCTACGGCAACCTGATCGCACTCGGCGTTACACTTGCGCTGATCAGCGGCGTCGCTGCGCTCGGCTTCAGCCGTGAGGCGAATCTTTTCCGTGAAGATTACGTTGAGACGCTTGACTACACGCTACCGCCGAACGTCACGAGCGTCCGCCTGAGCGCTGCGCTGCGCCGCACTGAGGTGATCGTGCGCGCTACGGAAGGTCGGCTGCTGAGCGGCGAGTTTCGCGGCAGTTTTGAGAGTCTGCTCACGCCGAGCTACCGCGTGGAAGGCGACGTCGCCATTCTCGACCTTCAAGAGACACAGCGCGAAGCGCTCCTCAGACTCGACCAAGTTGGACGCGGACGCCTGACCTTGAATTTACCGAGCGCCGTGACTATCGAGACGCTGAAGCTCAGCACAGCTCAAGGCAACATGAGTCTGGAAGCAGAGCAGTTGGCGCTGCGAGACGTGCAGATTGCCGCGACTAGCGGCGATATCATCGCACAATTTGGCAAATCAGTCGGCTTGCTCGCCGCCTTGAAGGCAAGCGGTGCCATCACAGTGCGCATTCCGTCGGAGCTCCCAGCTGAGATCGCGCTGCGCGGCAATGGCGCAGGCGCGCCGCGCTTTGATGAAGCACGCTACACGCGCCGCATTGACAATGTGCTTGTGCCGAACTTCGGCGAGGCGCAAGCGCAGCTCACGCTGGAAGCAGGCGGCGCGATCACGGTTGAGTAGCCGCAAGATACGCCATGATAGCTGCGTAGTCATCAGCACGGCTACTAGGCGCGGATGCAGCTGCCACGTGCGGCGTCAACAATAAATTGCGCCGCGGATCGCGCGCGTATAACACCAATGGATGTTTCTCGGTCAATGGCTCAAATTCAAACGTATCAATTGCTGCGCCTGCCAGCTCACCGCGCTGCAGCAAGTGCAAGACCTCTGTCTCGTCCAGCACGCTGCCGCTGCCTAGATGCACCAAGCAAGCGCTCGGCTTCAGCAGGCGCAGACGCTCAGCCGTCAAGCCGCCGCCAAGCGCGTAGTCCGTTGTCAGCGCGTACGGCAACAAGCTAACCAGCACGTCGGCGCGCCGCAGACAGTCTTCTAGGCTGGCAAATTGTATGCCTAGCGCTGCCTCAACGTCGCTTGGATATGGCTTGCGCTTGTTATACAGGACAGCGCTCAGGCGAAACGGCTTGAGCAGGCGCGCCAGTTCAACGCCGATCTCGCCCATGCCGACGATGCTGACCGTCTTGCCGAACAGCGTGCCGATGTCTGTGAAGTTCAGCCAGTTGAACGAAAAAGTGTCTTCATCGCCGCGCTGTGGCGCAAACGGCGCAGGCGTGTGCAGTGCGGCGTGTAAGGAACGTCCTAGCCGCTTGAGGCAGGCGAGGATCATCATCAGCGCGTGCTCAGCGCAATAGAGCGTACCTAGCACAGGCTGCACCACGACTTGAACGCCGCGCGCTGCAGCTGCTGCGCGATCAATATCGTAATCGAGAGAGCCGAGCCGCACGATCAACTTCAGTTTTGGCGCCGCCGCGATCATCTGGGCTGTGACGGGCTGATTGCGCTCTGAGATGATGAAGTCAGCCTGTGCCAAAGCAGGCAACATCTCAGAGAAGCTCGGCGCACGCAACATGATCACGTTCAGCTCAGGCGGCGCCGCGCGCAGAGCCGCTTGCTGATGACGCGCGCCGCGATCTGTCAGAAACAGGACGTTGTGCATCGCGCTCAGCTCATCATGCCGCGAATCTCTTCCATTGTGATCCAGCCTGCGCGCAGCGCCATCAGCGCCGCCTCAGAGCGACTCTTCACGCCCAGCTTGTCAATGGCATTCTTCAGCAAGCGCGGCACGCTGCTCTCTTCAATGCCTAAGCGCTCAGCAATCTGGTCGTTTTCTTCAAAGCCTGCTGCTATGCAGCGCAGCACGGCGTGTTCTTGCTCATTGAGCGGATCGCTCTGATCCATGCTGCGCAAGCCCTCTACGATGCGCTCCGCTACGCCCTGCCCAAGCACAGTAGTGCCAGCAAAAACGTCTTTCACTGCATTGACCACTTCCTGCTCGGTTGCTGTCTTCAGGATGTAGCCATTGGCGCCGCTGCGCAAGGCGCGCATGATGTATGGCGTCTCATCGCGCGCCGTAAGGACTAGCACTTTGATGCTCGGATTCAGCCGCTTGATCTGTGGCAATGCGTCCAAGCCGCTCAGATTCGGCATGTTCAAGTCCAGCAAGAGCACGTCAGGCTGATGTTGACGGCACATCTCAATCGCCTCAAAGCCGTCGTTTGCCTCGCCGACCACTGCGATATCGCCTGAGAGCTCAAGGTAGGCGGCAAGCGGCGTGCGCATACTTGGATGATCGTCGGCGAGCACAGCACGAATGCGCGGCTTGCTGCGCGTCTCAGCTGTAATGACCGACGCGCCTGCCATTGGCGACTTCATCGCCTCATCCAATGCTGCAGCCATTTCTAGCGCCGTCCTAAAGCGCTGTTCAGGCTTTTTCTCCAGCGCCTTCAAAATGACCGCCTCCAGACTCAGCGGCAAATTCCTCACCAGCTGACTTGGCGGCACAGGCGCTTTGTTGACCTGCTGGATCAGGATGGACGTAATGTCATCAGCGTCAAATGGCAGTTGCCCAGTGACCATCTCATACAGCACGACTCCGAGCGAATACAGGTCAGTGCGCTGATCGAGCGGCTTGCCCTGCGCCTGCTCAGGCGAGAGATACGCCGGCGTGCCGATGATCGAGCCTTGAGCCGTCAAGCGCTTCTGACTGCCATCTATCGGAATGGCGAGCCCAAAATCCATGATTTTGACCGTATTCTCAGGCGTGACGTAAATGTTAGCAGGCTTGATATCCCGATGAATCAGCCCTGCTCGATGTGCGTAGTCGAGCGCAAGACAAATTTGGCTGCCTAGCCGCGCTGCCACCTCTGGACTGCACGGAATGTATTCGTAAAGTGGCTTGCCGCGCACCAGCTCCACGACCAAGTAATAATCATCGCGGTCGCGTCCGCGATCAAAGATCAGCATGATGCTCGGATGATTCAGCTTTGCCGATGCTTGCGCTTCCTGCTCAAAACGTTGGCGCGTTGTGGCGTGGACGTGCGGATGTAACACTTTAATTGCCACGGCACGTTTCAGCAGCAAATCCGTGCCGCGGTAGACTGCTGACGTTGCGCCTTCGCCGATCAGCTCCTCTACCAAATAGCGATCATTCAATCTCTGCCCAATCCTGACCACGACTAAATGCCTCGTGCTGATACAGTTGAAAAGCTGTGTGCTCGCACATTTGCGCGCGCGGATAGTTCCCACGCTCCGTCAAGCACATCCTGACCCTATCTAACAGAGTAAGTCTAGCTGCAGTTGCGGCAATTTGCTAGACTTCTCGCGCTTTCTGGTCTTGCTCCGCTGAATTTTTTGTGAATTCACCTTTACATGTGCCCTGACCACGCTATACTACTCTTAATGTAGAATTTTGTTAATTACGTTGGTAGGAAGCAACAAATGA
>JANWYI010000029.1:0-29773 GCA_025055255.1 Anaerolineae bacterium
GGAACTTGATCAAGCGCACTTTCGTGCGCGCTGACCAGCTAGATGATGTGAAAATGATGGAAGGCGCGCTGCGCGGCTTGGTGCAGTCGTTAGGCGATGATCGCAGCGCTTACCTCGATCCTGTCGCCTTTGAGCAGCAGACTAGCCGTTTGCAGAGTGAGTACGAAGGGATTGGCGCAAGCGTCCGCAAAGACGAGGTGACTGGCGGCGTACGTATCGTGCGCACCTTCGAAGGCTCACCAGCTCGCTCAGTGCTGCGTGAAGGTGACATCATCTTGACGGTAGATGGTCAGGATATCACATCGCTCTCACTTACAGAGGCAGTTGGCAAGATTCGTGGTCCTGCTGGCTCAACAGTCCGTCTGGGCATCCTGCGGCGCGGCGAGCGCGACGTTTTCGAGGTAGTTGTGCGCCGTGCGCGCATCAAACAAGAGATCATCACGGTAGCGCTTTTCGAAGGCAACATTGGCTACATCGGGCTTTCGCAGTTCACAGACACAAGCGCTGAAGATGTCTCCAATGCGCTAGCAAAGCTAGATGCTAACAATCTCAACGGCTTGATCCTCGACATGCGCAACGATCCAGGCGGTCCGCTTTCTTCTGCGCTGAATGTGGCAAGTCTATTCCTGCGCGACGGCACAATCATCCTTGAGCGCGGACGGCGCAGCCGCACAGATATCCGCTACAACTCAAACGCAGCTCAGCTCGAGGCACAGGGCTACACGCTAGCGCCCGATGTGCCACTGGTCGTCATCTTAAATCAGGCAAGTGCCAGTGCCAGTGAGCTGGTTGCAGGTGCGCTACAGGACCGCGGTCGCGCGAAGGTTGTCGGCACAGTCTCATTTGGCAAGGGCTCGATTCAGACGTGGAACACGCTCAGCAATGGCGGGGGCTTGATCATCACAGTGGCGAACTTTTTCAAGCCAAGCGGCGGCGTTATTGACGGCGTAGGCATCATCCCTGATGTCTTTGTGCCTTGGACTGAGGAGCAGCAGGAAGCACGTCCGAATTACGATCCGCAGTTAGCTGAGGCGATTTGGCTGCTGCGCGGTCGCTTTTAGGCAAACAGTCCGCTCAAGGTAGATGAGCAGGCGGCTGTGAGTGCCGCCTGTTCATCACATATGCTGTGACCATAATCAGTCGCTTCTGCTTGTTCGGAGGAAGGACGCTTGCTTTAACGCCTGTCCAACCAGTAGATGTTGCCCCTTCCCTCAGCCATCCAGCCTACAAAGTTGTTTTTGGTGCGGCGGACGCGCCACCAAGTTAAGCCGTCACCACAGACTGGACCGTCTATGACCGTAAAAGTACTGCCCTCACTGACCACATCTACGACAACATTGTTATTTCTTGAACGTCTAGGATACCTATTCAAGTTGACTGGTCCGTAGCCATATACAACGTAGCCCACATCGCCGATGCGCAAGCGTGGCGGAGGTGAGTTACTGCACAGGCGCTCACCAGTCACTGCTGCAGGCGTTGCAGCTGTCTGCGCTGGGAAGGCATAGCAACGCCAATTGAAAGCTACAATGCGATTTTTGCCGTCACGAATGGCAAAGGCATTCGGATTGTTGTAAGTGCGTTGACAGATGGCGTCAAAATCTCCAGCGTCCAAGCGGCGTGAACCGCAGAACCAGTCGAAGTTGTCACGCCAGAGGTCTCTGCAATAGTTTTCGACTTGGAAGTTACCATCGTCTTGGCGCGCGCCGTTTCCCATGCCTCTGCCGTTGTTCAAGCGAACAGCACCAGGCGGCGCTACAGTTCGTTGATTGAGCGGAGGTGGTGTGCGCACGGCGCCTGCGCCCTCATTCGCAGCTGCTTGCGCAGGGAAAGCGTAGCAACGCCAATTGAAAGCTACAATGCGATTGTTGCCATCTCGAATGGCAAAGGCATTCGGGTTGTTGTAAGTGCGTTGACAAATGGCGTCAAAGTCTCCAGCGTCCAAGCGGCGTGAACCACAGAACCAGTCGAAGTTGTCATGCCAGAGGTCTCTGCAATAGTTTTCGACCTGAAAGTTACCATCGTCTTGGCGCGCGCCGTTTCCCATACCTTTGCCGTTGTTCAGGCGAACAGCACCGGGAGGCGCTACAGTTCGTTGATTGAGCGGCGGCAGCGTGCGCGCGGCACCTATGCCGTCACCTCTATCATTGCCGCTACTGCCAGCATCTGCTTGCGCCAATATTGCGTGCGATGGC
This sequence comes from Anaerolineae bacterium, assembly GCA_025055255.1. Taxonomy (GTDB): domain Bacteria; phylum Chloroflexota; class Anaerolineae; order Aggregatilineales; family UBA2796; genus CP2-2F. The sequence goes on from JANWYI010000029.1 coordinate 2,193, forward strand.
GCTCCCCAGCTGACAGCGCTAATCGACTCATTGCTAAGCAACTGTCTGACGCTTTGCCTACTTACATCAATCACGCCAACGGTTGCCTCACGGCGATAGACACTGACATAGACCAGCTGTTGACCATCTGGCGACCAGCTCAGCGCGCGTAGGCGCGCGTTGTTGATTGAAGTTATGAGCCGTGAGCTGCTCAGGTTGTTAGCATCAAGGACAATGATGTCAGCGTAACCGCCACCATTGACTCCAAAGGCAAGGCGACCATCACCTGACCACGCTGGTGAGACTGCCTCTGCGTCCTGAGGCATGTCCCGATACTGAAATAGCTCCACGCCGTTAAGGTCTACTATGCGCAGAGTGAGTGCAGCACTACCCTGATTCGAAACGTAGGCGAAGCGTCCACCATCTGGCGCCCAAGCAGGTGTTAGCGCTTCAGATTGTGTGCCGAGCGCTGACCGTGTAACTTGACGTGGTGTACCGCCATTGGCATTGACTACAAAAATTTCTGCTGTACCTGATTTGTTCGAAATAAAAGCAACTTGACTGCCGTCAGGCGACCATGTTGGTGAGTCGTTGAAAGTGCCATGATTATAGGTGATTTGACGGATATTCTGCCCATTAGCGTCCATGACGTATATATCGAAGTTGCCGTTGCGCCGCGAAGTAAAAGCAATGCGTGTTTTGTCAGGCGACCAAGAAGGTGAGTCGTCTTCGGCAGGGTGATAGGTCAAGCGACGGACATTGCTACCGTCAGGACGCATAACATAAATCTCGCGGTTTCCGTCACGCTCTGAGGCGAATAGGATATCGTCCCGATCAGCCTGATCTTGTAACGGATGCAAACCGTTCACCAGCATTAGGAAAACAAGCAGAGCATAGCTGTAGCGATGCATAGCGCTCCTCTTACTAAGCTGATTACTTCTGGTTAACGATCAATGTGCCTTGCCTTAACTCAAAGTTCGTTACAGGGACTGAACCAAGTGCGCTACGCAACCATGCTTGAATCACCTCAACCAATTGGCGTCCAATGCCCGTTCGTGCTACTTCCACAACTCTAATCTCTAGCACTTTCGGCGCTACAGTTAGCTGTTCGCCTTCGATCCCTAGAATACCCACGAAGCGAAACGGTGTAATCACCTCAGGGGCGATTGGGACAAGTGAGAGCGCAATATCACCTGTAACTTCAATGCCTTCGAGTGTGAAATGCACTCGCGGGTTGCGTACAAAAGTTAGCGTTTCCCGTGCTAAATGTGTGGCTACTTCGTCTGTGAGAATTTGCCCAGTACGATTGACGGCTGTTACAGGCGTTAGTGTGGCAGTTTGCAGTTGCGGCGAACTTGGAGCAAGTGTAGGCGTGCTAGTAGATGAATTAGTGCTTGGAGTGGGGCTGGGTGGCAATGTTGCTAGGCGGTAGCCACTGTACTCAAGCACTTGGGCAACTATGGTATTGTTCTCAATGTGAAAACTTAACAGATCACGGTTCAAAAGGTAACGGCGCCTTATCCACGCATTCACTAGTGCCTCAGCTGTGCGCCGACGCTCATCGTCAGTTATATCTACACCGTTCAGGCGTAGCTGCGTAATGGTCACGTGAAACTGTTGGTTGCGTTGCTCTAGGCGACCGAGAATGTCTATCTCGCCTGTGATACTGCCAAAAAATAGGATTGGCGTCCTGACCTGCCCGGTGATGAGCAACTGGTCGGGAGCGATGAAAGTCACGCGCGGATTGCTGATCTCTTTGACATCTCTGGCAATGCTTTGCTCAGCGTCTTGTGCAGCGATGACGAGCGTTTTTTGGCTAGGTGGTAGGGGTGTAGCCGTAGCTATGCGTGGAGGCGGTATAGTAACAGTTGGCGTAGCTTGGAGGATTTCAGTTGATTCGACAATACGCTTGTTGCTACCTTCTCCGGCAAGGCACTCATCAGGTAACAGTGTAACGATAACAGAAGGGCGAGTATATTCCTCCTCAGCCTCTCGTGTCTGGTGAGCCATAGCTGTAGGTGCAAAAGCAGTGGCTGTCTGTGCTAGCTCAGGTGGTACTAATGGATCGCCTAGGGTTGCAATAACCTTAGGTAAGATAGCAAAAAGCAGAAGCGCACCGATCAGCAACCAAGGTACACGCACAACTTTAACTGATTTATCAGGCATAGGAGCTATCCTTCCGCTGCTAAGATCGAGACAAATCGAATATGCAATTCATGAGTTGCGTCAAAGCCATCATTCTTCTGGTGCAATCCCGCAAGCAGAACTGCTTATCTGTCCGATCAAACGCTGCAGCGGTTGCGCCTCTTGAATAGGCTCAATACGCGCATAGCGGTCACCACCATACAAGACATCATAAAAAGTTAGAGAGGCATACGCTTCGGACTGGTTAACTAGGAAGTTGCCCCAACATAGCAGTCCAATAAGCGTGGCGACAAACGCCCAAGTCACGCGCTCCTTTGTGAGAATAGCCCGCAGCACTTTGGCACGCGTTGTCCACTTCTCTTGTATACGCAGCAGAGACACACCGAGGCCAGCTGCTGCTAGGAAATGCATCAACAAGCACATCCAGACAGCAACCAAGTGACCAAGACTGTTGAACTCCTCGAAGCGGAATTGTCCCGCCCAACAATATAGACTAATGCTGCTGGCAAAGCCTCGGTAGCCGAAGTAAGTGACCGCAAGTGGCTCTAGGGCATCAAACAGAGCGCGAAAGGTAGGCGTGCCGCCCACAAGGGCAGAGAAAGCCATGATCACGTTAGCGATGATAACGCCCGTGGCAAATTGCGTAGCGCGGTCATTGTTGCCTCCGACAGCAGCTGATGTGCACAAAGCGGTAGTAAGTGCCGCTATCGAGGCGAGCAGGAGCGTAGCTATAATCGAAATTTCCACTGCCGTTGTGCCAATCGGCGGTGTGGTAGGCAGCTGTTTATTTTGGAGCTGCAATAAGAAAGCTCCAAGCAGAGGCAAAGTAATCACGCCAAACTGGATAACGCGCCAGCTTCGCTGCGCGACTGTTAGCTGCTGTTGCAAGCGGCGATCATACAGCGTAGAAAGAACGCCTATACTCAGTAATGTAAGACCAAATATCAGGCACAGCCAGCGCGCGATAGGGAATCCCATCAGAGCGAGGAGAATCAACGTGGAAAAACAGCCGATGACTACCGCTAACCAAGCAATTTTGGACGATAGGTACGCTATCGGGTCAAGCCCTTTAGCGCGCTCGTGAATGTAGATGCGAAATTCCTTGCTGATTTCACGATGGCTGTTAAATGCCGCAACGATGACCGTCAAAATCACACACAAGACAACAGTCTGGCGTGCAGCTGAGGCATCGCGCGCCTTCAAGAAAATCTCTGAAGGTGCGATTAGCAGCAAGAAGCCAGCTACAAAACCTGTCCACAGAATAGCGCCTATACCCTTAAGATCGTTATAGCGTGCTAGAAAGTATCGGCTGAATAAGATGCGAAACTGTCTACTAAAGTTATCAAGTTGTCGTTCACGCCTAACAGACGCTATAGGCGGCAAACTGACAGGCTTCACCTGAACGTCTTTGGTTGTCTCAACAGTCTTGTAGTAATCGAAGATAGCAGCCCAAATCTCAAAGGCATTGGCATCTCTTGCTGGGCGAGCATCGAGAGGTAAACTTTGGTACAGTGCCTCGAGAACTTGCTCAGGTGTTCCACTAGCCAATAGCTTAGCATTGGCAATGAAAACGACGTGACTGCAGCGATCCAGCGACTCCAACGTATGTGTGATGATCAGGATAGTCGGTCCTCGACCGTTGTTGTGTTCGCCTGCGAGATTACGCAGCGCGTTCATCAGGTCGCGCTCTGCATTTGGGTCAAGATTGCTGGTCGGCTCATCTAGCAACAGTAGTGGCGGATTGGTCAGCAGCTCGGCTGCAATGTTGACCTTTTTGCGCTCGCCGCTACTCAGCGATTTCACCGGACGATCTAAGCGCTCGTCGTCTTCGGCAAAGCCGAGATGACGCAGCTTTTCGGTAATGATCCGCCAAATTTCAGCCTTGCTTCGGTTAGGCAGACGTAGCCAACCAATGTGCTCTAGTGCTTGACGAACAGTTAGTTCCTCATGCAAGACATTGTCCACTGGCACGTAGCCGATTTGCTGTAGCCAGTATTCGGGATTGGCGTATAGGTCTTCATAGCAGACTGACTCGCCACAGCCCTGTGCTACCAACACGCGCCCATGAGTCGGTTTCTCATTTACCAATGCCTTGAACAGTGTGGTTTTGCCAGCCCCGTTCGGACCGATAACTGCCACGAAGCTACCAGGCTGCACCTCAAAACTCACGTCTTGCAGAATAGCTTTGGGCTTAGAAAACAGCCCACCTCCTTTCACCACAGACAGATGCTCAACCTTGAGTGCAATCGGTAGGTGGGTTTTCACTTGGGAATTGCCTTGTGTTTCGAGCATAGCTTACCTTTCTTCCTCAGAAAGCCTACCGCACTTGTACACCGACAGTCTGACATTGCAGATCAACAACAATCGTGTAAGTGCCCAACAGATTGCCTCGATCTGGATCGTTGCCTTCGCGGATCACACCTTCGCGCTTAACCTCTGTCCACTCAATCTCGTAGGCATAAGCACGCCCTGCTGGTACGCTCACTGGTAGCAAGCATTGCTTCTGACCACCTGTGCGGCAGTTTGCGATATTATACGTCTCGCAGATGCGCTCTTCCACATCTTGACGTCGTAGCCCCGAGTTTGTATTAAGCTTTAGGTCTATGGCGTAGCGAAACTGGCGGTTTAGGCTGAAATTCTGCTCAAGGTCTTCAGAGCCGTTGCGGTTGTTGAATTCCCGTGTCGTCTCTTTGAAGACTGCGCCAAGCAGCTCACGCTGGTCAACTACAACGAATTCCTTTTGTGCCTCGCATGCAGGCAAAACCACGAAGAGAAACAGTAATATCGAGAAGAATAACTTAGACATTGACATATTCACTCATTCCATTCACAGCCTTGTGGAACAGCGTAGATAGTAGCAAATAAGCGCACTGGCTCTCGATTACCGCCAACGATTGTGAAACCAATCTCAGTACCGCGCTGCACTTCTGTCTGAATGACCACACCGTTCAGCAAGAACGGACCTGAGGTTTTGAATTCACGATCTCGGTCACGTAGTTCACGTCCATTGCGTGTCATGTAGAGGAAGGCAGAAGGGTAGAAAGTACCGGTCGGATTGCGAAAGAGGTCTATGACTGCCGAGATTTTGCCACGATACGTGCTTTCCCAAACACCATCTATAGAATCTATGATTGCTAGAGGGATAGCACAGCCGGGCGGTGCAACCTTTTCATTTACGCGGATTGGTGGCAGGCGCACAGCACTGACAGGCACCCAGCCTGCAAAAGCAAAGCTATCACACGCCCACAACACGCGAAACCACTTGCTGTTGCGGTCTTTGATGACATTGTCAATGTCGAAAACGACAACTCGCGCACCTTTGGGGATAGTAACCAGCTTCATTGCACGCGTATCGCTGGTGAAGGTAGGCTGTGAGAGCAAGTCAACATCTCGCAGAACCAGTGACTCTGGGCGAGCGCCTCTAAAGCGCGGTAACTCACCTGCTTTAGGCACACATGCTAACAAGTCTGCTTGAGTTGGTCCGCTCTGCGCACCAGCTACGCTAGGCAGTGCTAGAACAATCAGAAGCAGAAAGAGCACGCGCTTAGTCATCATTACTTATACATTCCTTTCTAGCTGCTGTAATTTTATCCTATTTTTCTTTTATGTCAACATTGCTTCTGGTGCCTGCACTGCAAATGCTTTTTCGATCTGCGTTTCATAGGCTTAGTTGCTATAATCACTACTTTTACTTTCAAGCAGTTCTAGTTGAAATACACTGTTTTAGAAGTTGCCAGATGACAATACTTTGGATTGAGAAAAGTGCCCGAATCCACATAGTTTGCGGCATATGTTCGCTAGGGAACAGATTCGCAATGGAAACGACCTAGCAACGGTCTCTCAACTGCTAGGGCATAGCAGTGTGAGTGTCACAGCTGACTTCTATGCCGTCTTCAATACGAATGAATTGGCACAGCGGCATAGGCGCTTCACAGCGATCCAGAATGTGCTCACAGACGGCAACAAAAGCGCCGTGCTAAGAGATTGAGCGCGGCGCTTTTTGAATGGCAAAGTCAGCAAATTGACTTTTCGTCAATGGCTGACTGGCAAGAGGTAAGTAAGGTTTAGTGCGATGTGGTGTGACTCCGGGAGGACTCGAACCTCCAACCAATTGATTAAGAGTCAACTGCTCTGCCAATTGAGCTACGGAGCCAACTATCGCCATTAGTATAGCCTGACCTTGTCACTTGTCAAGGCTGAGTTGCCCTAGAGACGTTTGCCTAGGTCTTCCAAGAGCAAACGCGCCGCAACTCCGCCGCTGAGGGTCACCATTGGCACGCCGCCGCCCGGATGCGTTGTGCCGCCTGCGAAGTATAAGCCTGCAATGTTGCGTGCGCGATTATGCGGACGCAAGAATGCCGCAAACGGCGTGTTTGAAGACGTGCCGTAGAGCGCACCGCGCCGTGCGCCCGTCAGCCGTGCAATGTCAAGCGGCGTGAGCTGATACTCAGCGCGAATCTGCGGCGTCAGGCTGAACTTCGCAAGCGTCTCTAAGACGCGGTCGCGGTAACGTGGCGCATTTTTTGCCCAGTTGTAGCGCTCGCTCAGGGCAGGCGCGTTGACTAGCACGAACCAGTTCTCCATGCCCTCAGGCGCATCTTCTGGGTCGCTTTTTGACGTGATCGCAACGTAAACCGTTGGATCGTTTGGCGGCATGCCGCGATCAAAGACGTCAGCGAATTCGGCACGGTAGTCGCTTGTGAAGAAAATGTTGTGATGCGCCAAGTGCTTGTGCTGACCTTGTACGCCAAGCAGCAGCACATAGCCTGAGCAAGACGGCTCCGCGCGCAGCAGACGCTGCACGTACGCTGCACTGGTTGCCTCAGAAGGCAGAAGTCTCTCGTAGACTGTTGACACATCTACATTAGCAACCACTGCCTTTGCTGCAATGCGCTCGCCGCCTGCCTGCACGCCGCGCACGCGCCGATTTTCCACCATGATGCGCTCAACAGCACAACCTGTACGAATCTCAACGCCTAGCTCAGCTGCAAGGCGCGCCATTGCGCGCGCAATAGCATAGATGCCGCCGCGCGGATAGTACACGCCTCCGTTCAGCTCCACATGGGCGATCACGTTCAGTGTAGCAGGCGCACGGTAGGGACTTGCGCCCACGTACGTGGCGAATCTGCCCAGCAGTTGGCGCAAATGTGGCGAGCGGACAAAGCTACAAATAGCCGTGTCCATTGAGCGCATGGCGTCCACGCGCAAGGCATCGCGCAGCGGCACTTTAAACAGACTGGCAGGCGTTGGCGGCGTGTCGTAGATGAAAACTTTGCCTGTAATGCGATGTAGACGTGCTGCGTATGCCAAGTATGCTAGGTAGCCTTCAACGTCACGCGGCTCGATCCGCTCAATCTGTGCCAACATGCGCGGCAAGTTAATTGTCGTGTCCAAGACAGTGCCGTCACGGTAAAAGTAGCGCGTGAGCGGCTCAGCAAGCTGCAGAGTCAGATAGTCAGACGTGCGCTTGCCCGCCACAGCAAATAGGTCATCGAAGACGTGCGGCATGGTGATGACTGATGGACCAGTGTCCCAGCGGAAGCCCTCAGCGCGCCACTCGCCCATCTTGCCGCCGACCTTGTCGTTCTGCTCAAAGATGATCACGCGCTCACCAGCTGCCGCAAGATGTATAGCTGCGCTCAAGCCGCCTATGCCGCCGCCGATGACTGCAATCGGCTGTTCTGCCATGTCAGACTTCCTTCGTCCGTAACATGCGTCCCTTCCATTGCACGCCGCCATAGCGTAGCCGCCAATAGAGCGCTTGTGCCGCGATTCGTGTCATCAAAACCACTGAGAGCGGCATCAAGAAAGCGTCCAGAAGACGTTGGCGCGATGCTGCTGCGGTCAACATGCGCAGCACAATTACACCTGCGCATAGCGATAGCGGCAACAGTGCCAATCCGCTCAGCAGCAACCAGACAAATGGCGCGACGTAGGCGAGCCAGTGCAAAACAGTCGAGATCAGCAAAAACGGCACGCTATCGCCGTGACCTGCCAGAATATTTTTAGCAAATCCGTCACGCACGGCTGACCAGCCTTGATACATGCGGCAGCTGATCAAGCCGTTGCCGTCAAACATGCGCAGACGTAAGCCCGCTGCCTTGACTCGGCGCGCCAATGTCACATCTTCCACCACTTTGTTGCGCACAGCTGCGTGTCCGCCAATCTTGTGATACGCCGCGTGCCTGAAGAGCATCACTTGACCATTCGCCGCTGCAAAGATCATCCAACGCGAGTAGTGCACCATGATGATCGGCAAGTAGGCGAGTATGGCGAAGGTCATTAGCGGCACAACTAGCCGTTCTGCCCACGTCTGCGTCACCTGCGTTGACCACACAGTCAACAGGTCTGCGCGCGTGCGCGCCATGTGCGCTACGAGCGATTCCAATGCCTCAGATTGCCAACGCACGTCTGCATCTGTGAAGAGCAGCCACTCGCCGCGCGCCGCTCGGCTCAACTGATGACATGCCCAGTTCTTGCCGCTCCAGCCTTCAGGCAACGGCGCGCCGCTCAAGACGCGCAGACGTGAGTCGCCTTGCGCTGCAGCGCAAGCAGCACTAGCTGTGCCGTCTGTTGAGTTATCGTCCAGCACAATTAGCTCAAAGTTTGTGTAGCTTTGTGCTAACAGACAGCGCACGGTCTCGCCAATGACCACAGACTCATTCCGCGCAGGTATCAGGACTGAGACGAACGGCGACTCAGTTGGACGCAGGCGCCGCAAGCGCGGAAAGAGCAAGACGTTGCTGATGGCAGTGATACCGAAGATGAACAGCGCGCCGCCGCTGATCAGCGTGACAAGTGTCTCAAGCATTGCGCCTTGCTAAAAGTCTCAGCTGGAGCGGTAACGCTAGGTCGGCACGCTGCTTGTACAAGCTGATCAGCAGGCAGCCAATCATCACAGCCACTAGGTTCAGCTCAGCGCCTGTCAAAATCAAGTACAGCAAGCCGCTACAGATTGTCAAAATGACCGCCCAGCCGCTGACCGTGACTGTGTAAAACCAGAAGACAAGCAAGATCATCAACACTACGGGCATGTAGAGCAGCGTCAAGCCGATCCAGATGCCGCCCATTGTTGCAACCGCTTTACCGCCCTTGAACCTCAGAAATGGCGAGAAAGCATGACCTAATACAGGCGCTAGTGCGATAGGTACGATCTCCGTGCCGCGAATGCCGAGCGTCCAGTGCGCAAAGCCAACAGGCGCTGCACCTTTGGAAATGTCCAACAAGAGCGCTGCTGCGAACGAGAGTCGTCCGCCTGCGCGTAGCACATTGGTCGCGCCTGGGTTGTGGTCGCCGTAGGTGCGAATATCCTTACGTAACACTAGCCTGCCGATCCACACTGAAAACGGCAGAGAGCCCAGAATGAAGCCCAGCACTGTCCAAAACAACCAATTGCTCATGTCTTGCGCTCCTGACCAAGCCAGAGCGCTGCTAATAACAAGCAGCTCATTGCTGCTGAGCCGACGATCCCTGCGCCTGCCAAATCCCAGAACAATGTCAAGCCGCCTGTCATGAAGAACCATGTCGCAGCGTACAGGAACAGAAACGGACGGCGCGGCAAATCGGTGCGCGGCACAGTCAGCGCTGTCATGAGAGCTGAAGAGAACAGCCAGCCGCCATAGTTACTCAACGGAATGCCAAAGTACACGCCTACCTCTTGCCAGCGCCAGAAGCCCCATGAGACAAGCAGCGGATCGAGGAACAAATCCCACGCTGTGAAGGCGAGCGCGCTCACAGCAATGAAAACGGCACGCCGCAGGAATGGCTTCTCGGCTAGTGGCTGTGTGATGCTGAAGGCAACTGCCCAAGCAGGCGGCAACATCATCAGCCATGCCAGAGGAATCAGCAGCGGAACGCCGCCAAGCTGTGGCTGCAGCCGCTCAGTGTAGCTGTAGAAGCCGAAAGGAAAGCCTGTTTGATGTCCGATCCACTCAACTGCCCAGCCAACTGAGACGACTATCACGGCTGTCAGCGCGACGCGCAGGGCTGACCAGCGCTGTGCCAGAAAAGCCATGCCTACCGCCACTTGAAAGATCACACCGACGCTCAGCGCCACAGGCGTCGCTTCATCGCCGAGCATCCAGCGTGCAATTGGCAGGCTGATCATCGCTAACAGCCAACCAACTAGCAAGCCGAAAGGTAGACGGTCGGCGTGCGTTAAGCGCAAGTTGCGCAGACGTGCAGTTAGAGCGCTCATAGGAGTTGCTCCACGAATTCGCGCAGCGCGTTGGTCACTTGTGACCAGTAAGGCGCATGAGGATTGATGATGTCGTGTTCAGCAGGCACCTCAAGGTAGCGCACAGCGCCGCCATAGCGCGAGACGATCTGGCGCGTCAAATGCGGCTTGACAAGTGTGTCATGTGTGCCTTGCAAGATGAAAGCAGGCATTTTGAGCTGTGGCGCGAGACTGAAAGCACGTTGCCCGACTTGCCTGATCTGCTCAAAGACATTGATCGGCAAGCGCAAGTCGCGGATCGCCTGCTGTACTCGTGGATCGTCAAGGTCAGCGTCTGGGATGAAGTTACGAATGCCTTCGCGCACCTCTGGCTTGGAAAAGTCGAGGCGCAGCAGGCGAAACGGACGCACCTCTGGGAAAAATGTGCGAAAAACAGGCATCATGCTCCAGAGAATGTTCTCAATTTTGCTGAACGGCGCCGTCAAGATGAGCGCCTCAGGCGGCACCTCAGCTGCGACGCACATGGCGAGCGCACCGCCCATTGAATGTCCAACTAGCACTGTGGGCGCATGGTCTTTTTGAAGCGCCTGTAACGCCTCGCGCACTGCGGCTGACCATTCATAGTGCGTCCGCTTGGGCAAAGTCTCAATCTGTGCGCCAAAGCCGGGCAACAGAATGCCTTGCACTGTCCAGCCGAGCGCGTTCAGGCAGTCGGCGAGCGGACGCACGTCCGCAGGAGTGCCGGGAAAGCCATGAACCATCAGCGCGGCTGCTTTGCCGCCTTGCATTAGAAATGGCGCATGTTCAGCACCTTGAAAAGCCGTGATCGGTGGCAACACAGCCGCTCAGTCCTTTTTTTCGTAGCGCGGCACGATCAAGGCGTTGATCACGTCCCAGACGAACAGCAAGCCGCCTTGAATCACGACTCCTATGCCCATGCCACGCTGGAACTCTGCATTGGCGCCGCCTTTTTGCGCTGCGCGCCGCGCCCAGCTCAGACCGCCTAGCATGTAGAGGATGTCTAAGCCTGCGTTTAGCCATAGAATGGCACGAATATTGCGCGCTTCACGCGCCATGCGCTCTGGTAACTGCGCATTAGGCTCAGCGGCACGCCGTTCATTGCCTTTTTGACCGAGAAAGCCGATAGCGAGATTAACTGCGCTCCAGCCTACTGCCTGTGCGCCGACGCCGCGCCAAAACGACGTGAACAGCTGCAAGATGACGCCTGTGCCGAAGTTGATGACATTCCACATGATCAGCCGCCGCGAGAGCTTCTCATAGAAGTGCCAAATGTTCGGCTGAGCTGGCAACAGCTCACGGCGCTGCTGTTCAGTCAACTGCACATAGTTATCCAACATGGCTACTCGCTCCTGACCTTAACAGTCTGTTCCCGATTGAACAGGTTACGCAGCGCTGCAACGTAGCGCGCGGCGCGCGCCTTGCTCTCAACAGACATGACCAGAGTCATGCCGAAGGTGATCAGCACGTTCACAATAAAGAAGAACAGGAACTCTTCAAGCGGCAAACGACCGAGAAGCAGGATGTTCACGGTCTGCTCAGGATTGATCGTCCATGTGCCGCTGGTGATAGCGAGTTTGTCGGCTGCTGAGAGGTAAAAAGTCATTGGTAAAATGGTCAGCCATGTGACGCGCCGATTTTGCCACAAGATGTCTGCGCCAAAGGCTGTTTGCAGCATGATCGGCGGCAATGCCCAGACAAAAAGCAGCGCCATGTACGTGCCAGGACGCCAACCCAGCACCAAGATTGCCACGAAAATTAGCCAGACGGCGAAAATCGCCAATGTGCTGAGCTGGCGCAGCCGAACGCCGTTGCGCGGCATTGGCGCTTGCTGCGGCGTGTGCCGTATGACCATCAACAGCCAACTGCCTGTCAGCAGGGTCATCAGCACGAAGAAAGTGTACTCTTCAATTGGTACGTACCAAATCACTAGTCCAGTGACCAAGCTCGGATCGTACCACCAGACGCGCGTCGCCACGAGGTAATTGTCCCAAGGCGTTGTGTAGAGGACAGCGACGATCACATGCGCAAGCAGAATCCAGTGGGCATGCCAGCTGCGGAAGTGCGCAGGTACGCTGATACCGCGTCGCGTGTCCCAGATGGCGACTGCCCAGAGCAACAAAATGGGCAGGACAACGAAAACTGCGAGGAAGCCAAAGTAAGTCATCGAGAAAAGTTGCCTTGACCTGAGATCACTTGTTGAAACGTGCGCGCCGTGCTTTGCGCCAGATGATCGGCAGGCGGCGTAACTTGCCTAACGTGCTGACTCGCGCGCGCCTGCGGAAGACATCGTAGTCGTGCGCTTCAATGTCGTTGAGAATGGCACGGTAGAGTTCCGCTGCCGCAGCAATGGCAAAACGACCTTCACTGCTGAGCAGCGCAATGCCTGCCCACGATTCGGCATAGAGCCGACGGTTACGCTCAATCTGGAAACGCATGAAGGCGCGCCAATTCTCAGTGATACGTCCCTCAGCGATGTCCTGTTCAGTCACACCGAAGGCGCGCAGCTCGTCTTGCGGTAAGTAGAGCCGTCCGTTGCGCCAATCTTCGCCGACGTCGCGCAGGACATTGGTCACCTGTAGCGCCACGCCAAGTTTCACGGCGTATGGAATGGCTTCATCGCTGGAGAAGCCGATGATGTGCATCGCCATTAGACCGACCGTTGAGGCAACGCCATAAGCGTACTCAGCTAGGTCAGCGAACGTCTCGTAGCGGCGCGGCTGTAGGTCAGCAGCACAGCCTTTGATCAGCTGCAGTGCGTAGCCTTTCGGAATGTGGTAGCGCGCTTGCGTATCTGCCCAAGCGACTGCCACTGGCTCGCTAGCAGGCGGATGCGCCATGCTGATGGTCTGTTGCCATGCCTCAAGCTGTGCGGCGCGGTCAGGACTTTGGCTGTCATCTACAATGTTGTCAGTCACGCGGCAAAAGGCGTAGAGCGCGCGCACAGCGCAGCGCTTTGGATAGGGCAAGAGCCCAGACGCCATGTAGAAGGTGCGGCTATACAGGCGCGTCAACGATTCGCAGTAAGCATACGATGCTGCAAGTAGGTTCTGGTTGCGTTGTGTGGCACTATGGGCAGGATGACTATCAAGCGCCTCTAGCGCACGCACTAACAAGCGATACTCCCAGTTATTGGTCGGTAATTCTACCTGCATAGCCGAACCTCTCATCATCAGACTAAGCGCTTACAGGTTTTGCCACAGGCTGCACGCGCCGCGTTCCCACAGCGTCCCCGATCAGGTTCTCGACGATGATTGAGGATGAGAGCACACCCGGCAAGCCTGCGCCTGGATGCGTCCCTGCGCCGACAAAGTACAGATTATCGAAGTCCTCTGAACGGTTGTGCGGACGGAACCAAGCCGACTGCAGCAAAATCGGCTGTACCGAGAAAGCAGAGCCAAGATAGCTGCCCAGCACGTCTCGAAAATGCAGCGGATCAATATAGTGTTCAGCGATGATGTTCGCCTGCAAGTCAGGCAGGTACTCATCTTCGAGGAACTGCATGATCGCGTCGCGGTAAGGCTTAGCATATTGCGTCCAGTCAGTGCCACTGCCTAAGTGTGGTACAGGCGAGAGGACGTAAAAGTTCTCACAGCCCTCTGGCGCGATGCTCGGATCAGTTATCGTCGGCATGTGCAAGTACAGCGAGAAGTCTTCGGCGACGCGCTTCTTCTTGAAGATATCGTCCAGCAGACCTTTGTAGCGCTCACTCAGAATGATGTTGTGATGGACTAAGCCACTATCGAGGTAGCGCCGCTTTGTGCCGAAGTAGATCACGAAAAGCGACATGCTGTACTTGTAGCGCTCAAGGCGGCGATTGGTGTACTTGCGGCGATAGCGCTCTGGGATTAGGTCGCGGTACGTCGTGGCAACATCAGCATTGGAGACTATGATGTCTGCGTGTAGCATTGTGCCGTCTGCTAAGCGCACGCCTGTGACTCGGCGTCCGTTCACCAAGATTTCTTTGACCTCAGCGTTCAGTGTGACCGTGCCGCCTAGCTCCTCGAAGAGTCTGCCGAGCGCAGCGACCACAGCGCCTGTGCCACCAATCGCGTAATGAATGCCCCATTCGCGCTCCAAGTAATGGATCATGGCATAAATAGACGGCGCGTCGAATGGATTGCCGCCAATGAGTAACGGATGGAACGAAAAAACGCGCCGCAAGAAGTCATCCTTGATGAATTGCGCCGCGTAGTGGTAGACGCTCAGGTAGCTCTGCATTTTGATCAGGTCAGGCGCGACCTTGATCATGTCCCACAGATGCAAGAACGGCTTATCAGCCAGCTCAAGGAAGCCTTTCTGGAAGATGGCTTTAGTCGTCCGCATGAAGCGCTGATAGCCCTCTCGGTCTGCTGGATTCCAGCGCGCGATCTGATCGAGGATGAACGACTCATCGCCATTATAGTCAAAATGACGCTTATTGTGGTCGTAAATGCGGTAGAACGGATCGAGCGGCACAAATTGGATGTAATCCTCGCGTTTGCGTCCTGCAGCGGCGAACAAGTCGTCGAACATGAACGGTGCTGTGATGACCGTTGGACCGCCGTCGAACTTGAAGCCGTTGATCTCGTAGACGTAAGCCCTGCCGCCTAGCTTGTCGCGCTTTTCAAGGATGTGAACCTCATGTCCGCGCGCAGCAAGACGAATCGCTGCACCTAAGCCGCCAAAGCCGCTACCGATGACGATGATACGTGCCATATGTCCTATGAGCCTTGCTAATTGCTTGTATAAGTACAATTGTGAGCGTTAGACAAAGTTTTGGCAAATTGGCGCGAGGCGTTTTCGGATGAGTGAATAGTGAGATTTTGAGCCACTTGCCGCGTTTCAACCTAATTTTAGGCAGGCTTAGGGAAATTGCCCAATCAGCTGAGGCGCAGCAGGTCAAGGCGCTGCGCCGCTGTGGGATATTGCAGAGAGCGCTGTCACTCGCCGAGCAGGCGCGTAACAGCGTCTACGAGCGGATCGTGCAGAATGGTATACAGACGCTTTGCCTCGCGCAGCAGATTGGTCTTTTCGCTCTCAGGTGCAAGGCGCGCGCGCAGCCAGAGTGCATCTGCCTGCCCTTTGCGGTAGCCCAACTTGCGCGAGAGAACCTCTGCTTCACGCGCGAGTTTTTCCGCCTCAGCCGCGTTGCCCTGCGCTAGGTGTATCTCGCCAAGGCGCACTAGTGCGCGCGCCACAGCTTCTTGGTCGCCTAACTCGCGGCTGACTGGCAGAGCAGCGTCCAAGAGCGCTCGTGCTTCATCGTAGCGGCGCTGAGCAATCAGTGTGCGCGCCAAGTTCGACTGGAAGATTGCGTTCCAGCGCTTGCTCTCTAGATCGCTCACCTCAAGCGTGCTAAGCGCTTGGCGATAGAGCTGCTCTGCTTTCTGCAAGTCGCCTAGCTCATGGTGCGCTTGCGCTAGGTTGCTCAGCTGCACAGCAATCAAGAGTGAATCGCCCAGCTCGCGGCTGATCGCCAAAGCCGACTCAAGCATTGACGCACCTTCGCGCGCGCGACCTGTCATCACATGAAACCAGCCGTAGTTGCCTAAGCGCACGCTCTCAGCGCGCCGATTGCCTGACTCGCGCGCAATTTTGAGCGCCTGTTCGTAGAACGACTTGGCTGTCTCCACCTCGCCTAAATCTGTGTAGAGCGTCGCTACGTTGGAAAGGACGAAGCCGCGCGTAGCGTCGTCGCGCACATTGTTGAGCATGACCGTAGCGCGTTCATAGTCAGACATGGCGGCGTTAATGCCAGAGAGTGCGCGGCGCACAGCGGCGATATCGCACAGTGTGCGGGCTGCTTGCGCGTAGTCGCCGCTTGTCTCGAAGAGCGAGAGCGCCTCAGTCCATTTCTCTAGCGCCGCTTGATTGTTGCCCTGCTTGTGCAACAATGCACCGATCTGACGCAGCGCTGCAGCACGTCCTTCGCGGTGATTTGGATCAGCGCTGGCAAGGTCGAGCGCTTCCTCAAAAAGCGCAAATGCTCTCTCGTTATCGCCTTGCTCTTGGTACAAACTGCCGAGCGTGATCATGGCGCGCACACGCTCTGCGCCAACTGCCTCAGGCTGCAGCTCGATTGCGCGCTGCAGCGTTTGGATCGCTTCGCTGTGGCGCTTTTGCGCGCGTTGCGCGTTGCCTAAAATCATGAGCGCATTGACTTGAGCAGCCACGTCGCCTGCTGCGCGCGCCGACTCAAGCGCTGCTAGTGCCAGTTTTTCTGCGTCTGCGTAATGACCGAGTCGTAAGTGTGCGCCACTACGCTGTGAGAAGCTCAAAAGCGGATCGTATTCGCGCGGCAAGGCAACGACGCGCTCTTTCAGCTCTTCTACGCGCGCCCAGAAAGCGAGCGACTCTGTGTATTGCCCTTCGCGGTAGAGGTGATCGGCAAGCACACATGACCACATCAGCTCCTGCTCTGGCTGATTCTGTTGCTCTGCCATGCGAATGGCTTGTGCCAAGAGCTTGCGTCCGCGGTCTGCCTCGCCGACGTGCAAGTGCGTCTGACCTGTGCGACCCAGAATGTAAGCTGCCTGCTGAGGACTCTGCATTGCTTGCGGCAAGACTTCCTTGAGCAAGCGCAATGCATACCCGGCATTGCCTTGCCGCAGGTACACATCGGCAAGGTTGCCAAGAGCAAGGCTGACAGTCGCCGTGTCATTAGCGCGTCTGCCTAGCGAGAGCGCCTCTTCAAGCAGTTTTTGAGCTGCCTCTAGGTTATCGCGCCTCAAATGGTAAGTGCCTAGGTTCAGCAAGGCGCGCGCGTAGCGATACGGCACATTGGCGCTCTTGGCAAGCTCTAGCGCCTCTTGGAAAGCCGCCTCAGCCTCATCAAACTTGCCCCATTCAGTATAAAGCGCGCCGAGCTGTCCCAGAAAGACCTCTTGCACGTGCGTCAAACCTTCAGCTCGCGCCTGCTCTAGTCCCTCACGGTAGCGCGCCAGCGCCTGCTCAGGCTGACGCGCGCGGCGCAGCGCCTCTGCCTCGTTCAAGATTTGGCGCAGTGCTGCCTCTTGTGGACTAGCGCTTGGCTGTGCGCCGCCGAAAATGCGCGTCACAAGTTCGCGTAGTTGCATCCTTCACAGTTCCTTGCGATGTCAGTTGCTTACAGGCTGCAGAAGGCGAAAGCTGTGCAGCCTTCAGCTTGAATTATAGCAGTAGCTTACACAGAATGACCTAGAGGTGCTGTGAGCTATGCTATAATCGGCATGTACCGCTCGCTAAACAAGATATGAACATGTTCCTCAGCCGTGTTGCGCCTGTCTACCGCCGTGACGTGCCGCGAGTGGCTGCTCTCGCCTTACTGATTGGCGCGGTTGCGGCAGCGCAGATCGATCATCCCGGCTACACAGACGCTTTTTACTACTACAACGCAGCGCGGCGCATGGCAAGCGGACTCGGCATGACGGACGCTGCTATCTGGACGTACATCGGCGCGCCTTCAGGTCTGCCGATTCCGAGCCATTTGTACTGGCAACCATTACCGTCGCTAATTGCCTTCGGCGGCATGAGTTTTTTTGGCGTCAACTTTGACGCAGCACAGCTGGCATTCTTGCCGCTCTACGCGCTGTTGGCTGTGCTAGGCTACGCGCTAGGCGCGTTGTTAGGCAAGTCACGACGCATCGCATGGCTCTCAGCGCTCCTGACCACCTTCAGTGGCTACTATTTCCCGTACTGGTTCACCACGTCCACAATTACGCCATATGGCGCCTTTGGCGCGCTCAGCTTGCTGAGTATGGGCATCGGACGCAAGGCAAATGCACGGACATGGTTCGTTTTGAGCGGCGCGTGTGCAGCACTGGCACATTTGACGCGCTCTGACGGCTTGCTCCTGCTGGTAACCTTGCTAATTGTTGCGTTGTGGCGCGTGCCGTTGCGGACAGGCGCTCTAAGGGCAACAGCAGGCGTCGTAGCCTATGCCGCGTTGATGACGCCTTGGTGGCTGCGCACGCTGACGGTCACAGGTGCGCTCTTGCCCGTTGGCGGTCTGGAGACGGCATTTATGCGCAGCTACGATGAAATCGCCAACTATCCGCCCAGTGTCAACCTTGAGCATTTCTTGAGCTGGGGAATCGAGAACATTGTCGAGTCGCGGCTGTGGGCGCTGAGCGTGAACGTAGGACGTTTCATCGGCGAGCAGGGCATGGTCGCTTTTGTGCCGTTGATGCTCTTCGGCGCATGGCGTAAGCGCCATGAGCCGATCTTGAGCGGCTTCCTGATCTATGCACCGCTGCTGTTCATCTTGATGACCTTCATCTTCACCTTTCCGGGCGCGCGTGGCGGCTTGTTCCACAGCGGCGCAGCGCTGATGCCATTCTGGGCAGCGCTCAGCGTAGTCGGCTTGAATGACGTGCTGGTCTACCTCGCGGCGCGGCGCAGGTGGCGCTTGAGTCAGGCGAAAATCATCTTTGGCAGTGCAACAGCGGCTTGGGCGCTCTTGCTCAGCTTGATGGCGTTCTCGAATCAGCGCGACAAGTGGAATAACAGCGGCACTTTCTACCGAGCGCTCGGCTTGCCGCGCGAGGCGGTTGTGATGATCAACGATCCATCTGCGCTCTACTATTTCACAGGCAACATGGGCGTCGTGTTGCCGAATGCGCCGCCGAGTGCAATCAGCGACCTAGCGGCGCGCTACGGCGTGACGCATGTCTTGCTTGACCAAGACCACACCAAGCCAATGGAAACGCTTTGGCGTAGACAAGATGTACCGTTTTTCCTTGACCATATGTACTATGACGGAAAAGTCCGTATTTACCGCGTGCGCACCCAAGGGATAGACCGTGAGCTTAACTGATCTGCGCCGCCGCGACGCCTTCTTCGCTCTCCTCGCGCTGATCGGCACACTTGGTTACCTGCTCACAGCGCAACTCAGCGGCGGACTCGGCTTTCCACTGGACGACGCATGGATTCATCAAACCTACGGACGCAACCTAGCACAGACAGGCACATGGTCATTCGTGGCAGGCATGCCAAGCGGCGGCTCGACATCGCCGCTCTACACGCTGCTCTTGGCACTTGGCTACGGACTGAACATGCCGTATGTGTGGTGGTCAGCCTTGCTAGGCGCCGCGGCATTGGCGCTGACAGCGATGTTCGGCGCGCGCTTGGCAGAGCGGCTGTTCAATGGCGTGCGAAACGTTGGCTGGTGGACTGGAGTTGCGCTGTGCCTGACGTGGCACTTGCTCTGGAGCGCTGTGAGCGGCATGGAGACGGCGCTTTTTGCTGCGCTTGTAATCATAGCTTGTGAGGCTGCGTCACGCCAGCTGCAGACCGATTTGTCAGCGCGCGCGCGCTTGCTCGGTGGCGTGGCACTTGGCGTGGTCTGTGCCGCGCTGATCGCGGCGCGTCCAGAAGGCATGTTGCTGGCAGGCATGATCGGCGTCACGCTTCTGCCTGCCTTATCGCATGATCGGCGCAATGCTGCGGCATGGCTGATTGGCGTCTTGGTCAGCAGCAGCCTGTGCCTCGTGCCATACTTTCTGCTCAATTTGAGCGTGAGCGGATCGCTCTTGCCGAACACTTTCAGCGCCAAACAAGCGCAATTTGCGCCGCTCTTAGCGCGCGGCTTTTTGGTCAACTTCCTAGAGATGCTCACGCCGCTCTTGGCAGGCGCACAGATTGCCTTGAGCGCAGGCGCACTGTTCGGCGCAGCATGGCTGTGGCGTCGGCATGAGCCAATTCAGCGTGCCTTTGTGTTCGTGCCGCTGATTTGGTCGCTCGCGCTGATCGTCCTGTATGCGCTACGCTTGCCTGCTAACTATCAGCACGGACGCTACGTCATTCCTGCCTTGCCGACGTTCATCGTCGTCGGAGTTGGCGGCACAGTCATCATCAGCCAAACCTTCGCAGCACAGCGGCGCAAAAGGTTAGCGCGCCTTGCAACGCGCAGCCTTGTGACGCTATGTTTTGTGCTATTTCCGCTTTTTGCTCTAGTCGGCGCAAGCGTCTTTGCGGAAGATGTGCAGATGATCAACACAGAGATGGTTGCGGCAGCACATTGGCTGCGCGAAAACGTGCCACCTGAGGAGCTGCTGGCTGTGCATGACATCGGCGCCGTCGGCTTCTTCGCCAACCGTCCAATTCTGGACGTGGCAGGCTTGGTGACGCCAGAGGTTGTGCCGCTGTTCTACCAGCCTGAGGCGCTCTATGCGCTGATGCGCGAGCGCAACGTGCGTTGGCTGATGGTGATGCCTGATCAATGGACATGGCTATGGCAAGGGCAGGTCCAAACGCTTGGACGCTACTTCTGCCGCGTATACGACACGCAAGGGCGCATGGGTGGCACACATATCTATCGCTTTGAGCCAAGCGGAAAATGTCCTGTGTAGGTGTACCTTATTATGAGCCAACAGCCGCAAATCCTGCTCTTGAACGGACCGAATCTGAACTTGCTAGGCAGCCGTGAGCCGTCGGTCTATGGCACATTGACGCTTGCCGAGATTGAGGCGCGCGCAACACAACATGCAGCGCGGCGCGGCGCGCTGCTGCGCGCTTTCCAGAGCAATCATGAAGGCGCGCTGGTGGACGCCATTCATGAGGCGCGCGCGTGGGCATGTGGCATAGTGATCAACGCCGGCGCCTACACGCATACATCTATTGCCCTGCGCGACGCCATCAGTGGCACAGGCTTGCCTGCGGTCGAGGTGCATCTCTCCAACATCCACGCGCGCGAATCGTTCCGCCATCACTCTTACTTAGCAGCGGTCTGCATTGGTCAGATCAGCGGTTTCGGTTGGCGCAGCTATTTGCTGGGCATAGACGCGCTGCTGGGACATCTCGGCTTGCTGACCGAAAGCTGATTTGCCATAAGACGCGCCTTATGCTACGCTCTAGCCGTTGTCAGTGTGTGTTGGAAAGGACAGACTTACAATGAGCGAGTCACCGAATGGGCATGTTGAGGAAGGACGTTCAACAAGCGGTTCAGGTCGTTCACTACATCCAAGTTTGCAGGCTGTGAACGATAGTATGCTGGAAGGACTGGGACAGCTCGCTGACTACTTTGGCTATAACCGCGTAGTCGGCAAGATGTACGGCGCCTTGCTGCTCAGTCCAGAGCCGATGAGCCTCGATGACTTAGTCGAGCATTTGAGCGTCTCGAAGGCGAGCGTCAGCATGAACATGCGAATGCTGGAAAACCTTGGCGTGGTGCGCGAGGTGTGGGTGCGCGGCGACCGTCGCAAGTTCTACGAAGCAGAGTCGGACTTCTGGAAAATTTTGACTAATGTGCTGGGTGCGCGCGAACTGCGCGACGTTAATCAGGCGCTGGACGTGCTGGAAGGCAACATTCAACATCTGCGCGAGGCGATTCCAAGCATGGACGAGGCTGATCGCGCGCTTGCCAGCTACTATGTTGAGCGCATTGACCAGATGAAAGACTTTTTCCGCTTTGCTAAGCTGATTCTCACCTCGATCCTAGAGCGCAGCCGCAGCATCAACGTGAGCGACGTTAAACGCATTGACATCGAATAGGCAACTATGCAGCTTGAGATATTGCCAACCGACTTGCCGCTACTGCGCGGCTTCCGCTTGGGCGCGCTTGACGCAGGACTGTATGCGCACTTCGGCAAGCCAACGCGCCCTGACCTGACCTTGATTGCAAGCGAGGTAAATTGCGCCGCAGCTGCCGTCTTTACCACGAACTTGGTCAAGGCGGCGCCTGTCTTGCTCGATCAGGTCTACCTCGCTGCTAATCCGAGCGCAATTCGCGCCGTGCTGATCAACACTGCCTCTGCCAATGCTTGCACAGGTGAGCGCGGCTTGAAGAATGCTGAGCAATGCGCTGCATGGACAGCTGAGGCGCTCAGTTGCCACAAGGAGCAAGTCCTAGTCATGTCTACAGGCGTGATCGGCACGCACCTGCCTATGTCGCGCATGCAGACAGGCATTCAGCGGCTTGCTGAGCAGCTGAGCAGCACACCTGAAGCATGGCAAGCAGCGGCACGCGCCATCATGACAACAGACACAAAGCCGAAACTTGCCTATGCAACGTTTGACGGCGCGTCGCTGATCGGCATTGCCAAAGGCGCGGGCATGATCGCACCAAACATGGCAACCATGCTCAGCGTCATTGCCACTGACGTGCGCATAGCGCCTGAACTGCTGCAAAGTATGCTCCGTCGTGCTGTTGATAATTCGTTCAACTGCATTGTGGTAGACGGCGACATGAGCACAAACGACACAGTGCTGGTCATGGCGAACGGCTTAAGCGACGTCACAGTGGATGAGCAGAATGCGGCAAAGTTTGAGGCGACGCTGACCGAGCTGTGCGTCCGCTTGGCGCAAGCAATCGTGCGAGACGGCGAAGGCGCTACCAAGTTCATCACGTTGCACATCACAGGCGCACGCAGTGCTGCTGAGGCACGCCGAGTTGGGAATGTCATAGCGACCTCTGCGCTAGTGAAGACAGCGTTCTATGGCGGCGATCCAAACTGGGGAAGAATCCTTGCAGCCGCTGGTCGCGCCGACGTGCCGCTCGATCCTGCGCGGCTCTCACTGTGGTACAACGACTTTCAGCTCGTAGCAGACGGCGCGCCACTCAACTATGATGAGGCACGCGCTAAGCTACACGCGCAACAGCGCGAGCTGACTGTGCGACTCGATCTTGGGCTTGGCACAGCAGAGGCGACGCTCTGGACGTGCGACTTGAGCCACGACTACGTCAGCATAAACGGTCACTATCGGACTTGAAATGCTGAGCGATTTGCCACTTGTGCCACTCTGCCGCGAATATCTTGATCATCGTTTGCGAGAGAGAGTGATATATGTGCAAGTGGCTTCATAAATTAGTGCTCGCGCTCCTCGCGGCACTTGTGTTGCCGTTGAGCGTGAGCGCGCAAGAGAGAGCAGGCGGTATGTTGGCAGTGATCGATCTCAGCGGCAACTTGATCATCTACGACGCTGACGGCACCAATCCTTTCCCGATCACAACCGATGCTGACGGACGCACTAAAATCTATCAAATGCCGACTTGGTCTACTGATGGACGCCTGGCGTTCTTCGGAGTCAGTGTGGATCGCGCCGATCCATACTCGCTGCGCATGTTTGTGGTTGAGGACGTGCAAGCAGGCGCGACGTACCGCACTGCCTACAGCTCTCAGGAAGAAGTGCTGACTTACGCTTACTGGTCACCTGAGGACTGCCCAGCAGGCGATTGCCGCGACTTGGCGCTGCTTTACACGCCGCCTGATCGTAACTTGCTCGGTGTACGCTTGATCCGCGATAGCGGCGGTATATTTGACGTGATTGAGGTAGCGCGCGGCGCGCCGTTCTACTACAGCTTTGCGCCTGATGGCAAGCGGATGCTCTGGCATCGCTTTGGACGACGCTTAGAACTATATGATGTGGCGTCTAATCGTGTTGAGACAACGTTGCCAGACGTCTCAGGCAGTTTTCAAGCGCCGATGTGGTCGCCTGTGGCAGGTGATGAGCGTTTGCTCTTCGCCGTGCAGAACGCTGATAATCCTGAGCTAAGCGATCTGGTCATTGCTGAAGGTGATTCGCGCTTGACGTTGCTGAGCGCTCAAGCTGCGCCACTCTCATTTGCATGGAACGCTGACGGCACCCAAGTAGCAGTGACCTCAGCCTTCGGCGCGCTGCGCGTGCTAGACGCTGCAAGTGGTACGGTTGCCGCTGCCAGCCGCGTTGGTCAGACAGTAGCTCACTTTTGGTCGCCGCAAGGTGACAAGGTCGCTTTTTTAAGTTTGCGCCGTCCTGCTGGCACGCGCCAGACCAGCTTCAGCGGCAACGGTCATAGTGCAAGTCCTTTTCAACAGTCAGGACAGTTACAGCTCACGTGGTATGTCTTAGAAGTGAGCACAGGCTTGGAGTACGCGCTAGACAGCTTCACGCCAACGCGTGAAATGCTGTACTTCTTGAACTTTTTCGAGCAGTTTGCACGTAGCCATGCATTTTGGTCGCCTGATAGTCGCTACCTTGCCTACGGCGCATTCATCTCTGAACGCAACACAGCTGAGGTGCGCATCGTCGAGGCAAGCGAAGGTGGCACAGTGCGAAAAGTCGGCGATGGCGTGATTGGCGTGTGGAGCTGGCGCTGAGCAGCGCTGAACGCTCCTGACTGCTTCAGGCGTACTCCCAGACGCCTTCGCCGCTCAAAATGCGCCGAATCTGGTCAGGAAAGCGGTCAGGGTCAATTGGCTTGCCTAAGAAGCCGTCGAAGCCAGCAGCGCGCGCACGGCGCATCTGTTCCTCGCTGGCATCTGCTGTGATCGCCACAATTGTCGTATTGCGCAAACGCGGACTGGCGCGCACTTTTTGCAGCGCCTGATAACCATCTTCGTAGGGCAAGTGAATGTCCATCAAAATCAGGTCAACGCGCGGCAAAGTGTCAGCAAACTGTGCCACTTGCCAGCCTGACGTCTTCCATTCGCAGCGTTGCACACCCATGTGAGCAAGCAAGCGCGCGATCAGCATGTAGTTGCGCATGTTGTCTTCCACCACAAGGATGTGCGCCTCAACAGGTTCGATAGGCGTACGTTTTGTCTCAGCCATGGCGTTGTCTGTACTCCTGCGTATGAGCGCGACATTTATTTAGCGCTCAAAACCATAGTCTAATGACTGCTGCGTCGTCGGAGCGTATCAATATTGTTCAAGAATTCAAACATAAATTCGCTTAGTCCGCAATGGTCAAAAAGCGCTTTGGTGATGCAAGACCTGACATATTTCGCTGTTTTGCTGCTTTTGAGAGAACTTTGTGATACATACTTACCAAATCAGTGTTTCAGCTTTTGCGCATAAGTCATAAAATAGAATTGATAAAGCATTGTGATAGAGGAATGCCTTATGGGACTGATCAGCTTGGTCTATGTCAGTTTTGCCACACATCCGATGAGCGAGCAGGACTTGCGCGACCTGCTAGAGGAATGCCGCACAAACAATCAGCGCCTCAACGTGACAGGCATGTTGCTCTACCGCAACGGCTTTTTCATCCAAGCCTTAGAAGGTGAAGAGGAAGTTGTTGAGAGACTGTTCAGCGACATTGCCAAAGACCCGCGCCATCAAGACGTCCTGCGCGTCTACACAGCGCCAATTGTTGAGCGCGCCTTCCCAAACTGGACAATGGGCTTCAATCACATCCCCGATGACCACTATCTTGAGATGGAAGGCTATAGCGACTTTCTAGAGAATCCGAATGCGGCATACTTCAGCGAGCATCCATCTCGCGCACAGATGCTCTTGGAGAGTTTCCGCAGCGAGACGTTCTTCTAGGCGTGCTACTGCGCGGAGATGCGCGTGCCAAGTGACGGATCGCCGCGCAGTGCTGCCGCAACTTGCCCTGCCTCAGTGCCACTCATGATCTGTACCTGTAAGCCCGCCACGCGCTCAACCAGTGCCAACATTGCCTGCACTTTTGCCGCCATGCCGCCTGTGACATCTGCTCCGCTTGCGCCGCCTAGCGCCGCTGCGATCTGCGGAAAATTCTGCGGTGTGATGTGCGGAATGACACGCCCGTCTGCATCGTAGACGCCTTCTGTCTCGCCCAAGAGCAAAATGCGCGTCGGCTGCAGGCGCTCAGCAAGGTAGAAAAAGATGGTCTCTGTGGAGATGATCGTGCCGCCGCGCACGTCATCGAATGCCACGTCACCATACACCAATGGTATGAGTCCATGTGCTAGAGCGCGGCTGATCAGCTCACTTTCCATGCTGATCAGCTTTCCGTCGTAACAACGCGCTGAAGCAGACGGCTGAAAGCCGAGTATTGGCAGACCTGCTGCGCTCAGTGCCTCTAAGACCAAGCCATTCAGTCGTCGCGCCACCAAACTCACTTCGGCAAAGCCGCGCCATTCCGATGCCGTGCGCACGCCCTGCGCTGTGCCGTACTTCTGTGCTACTACATGCCCGAATGAGCCGCTGCCATGTCCGATTAAAAGTGGACGCTCAGGCGTATACGCTTGAGCGATCTCAGCCGCTGTGCGCGCCATGATTTCAGCGCGGTAGGCTTGCTCGCCGCGTTTATCTGTGATCAGTGAGCCGCCCAGCTTCACAAAAGTGAGCATCTCTGACTCACTCCAAGCGCATCAGCCACGTCTGCGCAGCGCCTGCTTTGCGCAGCGCCGCTGAGACAGACGGCGCAAGATCGGGCTCAACTAGAGCGATCAAGCAGCCGCCGCGTCCGCCGCCGCTCAACTTGGCGCCATAAGCGCCGCTCTCGCGCGCAACAGCGCATAAATGGTCGAGTTGCGCTGAGGAAACAGTCAGAGCGCGCAGCAAGTCATGATTGACGTCCATCAGCTCGCCCAGTGCTTCATAAGCATCGCTTGCTTCAATCATAGACCGCGCTCTGCGCACCAGCGCGCCAATCTCGCTGATAATTCCGCCGTAATGAGCTTGATCGCGCTCGTAGAGGCGCCGCACGTCGCCAACGGTCTCGCGCGTTGACACACTGACGCCTGTATCTGCCACCACAAACGTCAGCGGCATGCCGACGCGAAAAGTCTCTGGCGCTTTGCCGCGTACGAAGTAGACGGGCTGCTCGTAGACGATCACAGTGTTATCAATGCCGCTTGGCGTGCCATGATGTAGCTGCTCCACCTTGTAGACCAAGCTGTTGAGCGCCTCGCCTGAAAGCGGCATGCCAAGCGCAGCGCTGAGCGCGCGCATCAGCGCCACGCTCACTGCGGCGCCACTGCCAAAGCCGCCGCCAATCGGAATATTCGAGCGCAGCTCAAGTGTGAGGTCAGGCGGCGCTTTGTCAAGCGCTTTTAGGACTAGCTGTGCGGCGTAGATCAGCGCGTTATCAGGTGTGTCATTAGCAGGCAAGACGTGCAAGGTCACGCCGTTGGCAGCGCCGATGATGCTCAAACCACTGCCATGCGGCGCAGGCGTCGCTGTCACCTGTGCTTGCAGTGCTGCGAAAGGCGCAGCGATAGCAGGCTCGCCGTAGACAACGGCATGTTCGCCAAAGAGGATAACCTTAGCAGGCGCGCTATAGGTGTACATGGCTCATAGGATGCGATCCAGCCATGACGGCAAATAAATCAGTGCGCCGACCACTAACACAAATAGAATCACTGTGATCAGCAACGGCTTATCCTTGAAGAGCAGTTCATCAGGCGCGCTACCTTCACCTTTGACGTGGATGAGGTACAGGTAGCGGAACATGCCGTAGAGCGCAAACGGCACGCTCAGCAGCATCAAACTGCCCGTCAGATTTGTGCGCGCTTCAAAGGTGTAGAAAGTGTAGCTGATCAACGTGGCGTTGGTCACCATGCGCAACATATCGTCCAGCAGCGGCAAGTTGTAATCTTTGTACGTTGCGCGCACG
>JANWYI010000029.1:29871-31657 GCA_025055255.1 Anaerolineae bacterium
CCTATCGCGCTCAACGTCTATGATGTCGTTCAGCACGTAAACAGCGCTAGACATCAGGCAAAAAAGTGCAAAAGCAATGCAGACGCGCGCTAGAGCGTCCAACTGTCCGAGTTGCCGATCAAAAAGAATTGGGATGAAGACGAATAGGTTCTTCGTCCATTGATTCGGGCGCATAGTGCGGATCAAGCCGCGCAGCCAAGCGGGCAACACTCGCCATGCGACCAGAATCGGAGCAGGCGCAAAAGTAGCAGGCTTTTCCAAGCGTATCTCGTCCTTGAACTGCGTTTCGTCCCTGATTTTATAGCAGACTTGGCAACGATTGCCAGTGAATGCCTAACAAAAAGCTCACAGTCAGCGGCTGCTGAGCAGATAGTCAATGACCATTTGATTGATGATCGTCTCGACAGGTGCACGATCATCTGTAAACAAGACATTTGAAGGCACAGACGGACGCGCGCCGCTGATCGCGGCAGCAAGCGCACGGCGCAGCGGCACGGGCGACTCAGACGGCAAGTTGGCATAATGAGCCGCCAAAGTTGTGATGCTAGTTGGCTGCGCCGTGCCAACTAGAACTGTGTTGAACGAGTCGGCTACATCTAACGTATGGACTGATGGGAAAACTTGCTGCATCGTGTGAGTCATTGCCTCGACCAAGCGCCGATCTTGCGTGCCATCAGTGCGCACTGTGCGCCCAACGTTGATCGCTACAATGCCACGCTCTGTCAGTGCAGCCCGCGCCTCTTGAAAGAACTCAACTGTAGTCAGGTGCCACGGCACGTACGGCACGCGATAGGCGTCCACTGCGATGATGTCATAGCGTGCGCCTTTGCGCGCTAAATGGTTCAAGGCGAGCCGACCGTCTTCCACAATCACGCGCAAGTTCGGCTGGGTCATGCCGAAAAAGCGCCGCCCTGCCTCAACGATAGCAGGATCGATCTCAATGCCGTCAATTTGCACGCTTTCGCCGAAAACGTCAGTGTACTGTGTACTGATCGTGCCTGCTGCTAAGCCGACTATGCAAATGCGCTCGACCTTTGGCTGTACATTGAAGTATGGCACAGCTAGGAACATATCCCACGTGCCGCCAAAGTCGCGCCGCTGCGGATGCCAGACTGAGTGGATGCCTTGTCCTTCGTTCAGGCGCAACTCACGCGTGCCTGCTTCCCAGAGCGTCACAAACTTGCCGTCTACAATCTGACCGACAGGTGCTGTCAGTTCCAAGACCTGAATATAGTTATAAGCGGAGTCATATTCCCAGAGCAGGCGACTGCCTTGCGGCGCTGCGCGCAGTGGACCGCTCTGAGCGCTGAAAGTCAGAGCAGTCAGCAGAAGCGGCATCCAAGCGAGGCGCAAAGCAAGGCGGCGCTCAGCTGTGCCGAGCAGCGCCAAGCCGATGAGCGCCACGAACAGAAGGCTCATGGCGAACAGGAAAAAGGTCGCGGTTGTGCCAAGCGCAGGAATCGTCCACAAAGTCGGCAAAAACGTGCCGACAAGGCTGCCTAGCGTCGAAATGGCGTACAGTCGCCCTGAGACTTTCCCTGCCTCGCCGACTGCCTGTACAGCGATGCGCACGGCAAAAGGCGAGACGCAGCCGAGCAGCGTGACGGGCACTGCGAATAGCACTAAGACCGCTGCAAACGAGCCAAGCGCCACGCCCGCCTCAAAACCGCTCACAGCGTTCGCCGCAGCGCTCAACACAGGACGTGCTGCAAGTGGCACTAGTCCGCTAAAAAAGGCGCCCCATGCCATGATCTGATAAAGTCGAGCTGCGCGCGGCGCACGATCT
>JANWYI010000029.1:31756-39982 GCA_025055255.1 Anaerolineae bacterium
ACAAGTGGCACTAGTCCGCTAAAAAAGGCGCCCCATGCCATGATCTGATAAAGTCGAGCTGCGCGCGGCGCACGATCTGCTAACCAGCCACCGACAAAATAGCCAACGGTCAGGTAGAGCAGCATCAGGCCGATCACGTTCGCCCAGACAAGGTTGCTAGTGCCGAAGACATTTCCCAGCAAGCGTGAGGCAGTCAGCTCAACAGCAAGCGTGGTCATGCCACTGGTGAAGACGGCGAACGGCAGCCATCGCCTATTTCGCAAAGTTAAGCTCTGAGAGGTCATGCCATCGCCCAAGCTGCTCTGCGCGCTCATTCAACGTGGAAAGGGTAGGTCAGGCGCCTGCAAATCGCGGATGAGCGTCGGAGCGAGCGCGTTAATGGCGTCAAATGAGCAGAGCGGAATGTTAGTTTGGCGCGTTGTCGCCACTGGTTGATCAGGATTAAAGGCATTGTAGCTCAGCCGCGCGATCTCTGCCATTAGCGCCGAAGACTCTTCGAACTCAAGCCAACGGCGGTTGTACATCAGCACAGTCAGCACGAAGTCGCCGCGCGGCGTGAAAATGATCGCCATGTCGCCGTGTGTCTCGGCTGCCCAGCCATGTTTGCGCGCCAAGAGTGCGTCTGTTGGCAAACCCATCTCTAGCAAGCCATTGATGCGATTTGCGCGCAACACGCGGATCATGCGGCGGCACTCCACGTCGGTTATCTCTTGCGGAAACGCCGCGATCAGCGCGCCGCTGCCGTCACGCGCACAATAATACAGGCTCGCCAAGAGCCAGCCCAAGTCTTCAGGCGTGGTCTGGTTAGACGGATCAGGGTTGGTGTAAGACTGGTCAGCAGGGATTGGGACTGGCACAAATGGTTGCGGAGTCGGCGTCGGTCCGATCACAGCAGCGCCTGTAAAGAAAGAGTTGGCAAGGAACGTATTTTTCAGACCGAAGCGCTGCATGGTCTCTGTGACGTACAGCGCGCCGCGATATTCATCGCCTTCGCCAATGATCTTGAGCAAGGCATTTGACGATAGATTCTCGCTACAGATGATCATCTCAGCCAGCAGACGCGCCTGTTGTGCCGTCGGCGCTAAAGACGTTTTGCGGAAAAAGGCAACCAAAAGCGGCACTTTGATCAGGCTGACGCCGCTGTAAGCGACATTCGGATTGATGTTGACGCTCTCGCCTGTCTGCAAGTCCATCAGGAAGACGGATGCCTGCTTGTTGCTGAACGGCGCAAAGTTTCGGCTGAGCAGCAGGCTGTAAATGGACTCGGCAAGTGCGCCAAGCGCAGGATTGCCAGTGCTGCGCGGCGTGGCAGACCAGAACGGCTCGGCTGTGACGATCACCTGCGGCGTCGGCGTCAAAATTGGCGCGCCGAAGGTGCGCTCATCGGTCAGCGGCACACTGTTCAGGTCGCCAAAGACTGTGACCGTGTCGCGGAAAATCCAGCCGCGTCCAGTCACATAGTTCGGATACACAATCTCTAGCCAAGGAAAAGTGGCATGGCGACGCAGCACGGCGTAGCGCTCGCCGCGCCGAATCTCGCCAATGCGCGGAAAATCTATGCTAGGACCAAAGCGCACGTTTGCGAAGTCAATTGCCTCGACGTAAACAGCGGCGCTCAGAGTCGGCGCAGGCGATTCAAGCGTCTCAGCAGGCGCCGTTCCCATGATTGGCGCGCCGCTTGTGAGTGGCGTCGCGCTTGGCGTTGAGTCAAGTGACATCGGCGTCGGACTCGCGCTCAGAACCTGCTCAGTGTATGGCACAGCCGCAAGACTGCCCGTCACGACTACCAAATCTTTGAAGACCCAGCCTTGACGGTCGGGTAACTGTAACAGCAGCCATGGGAAGCGCGCGCTCTGACCGATGATTGGATAGCGCGTGCCTTTGACGATCTCGCCGACGATTGGATAGTTGATGCCGGGACCGGCGCGCAAGTTCGCACGTTGAATTGCCTCGGCTTGCGGCAAGGTTTGCCCGACAATCGCACTCACGCTCAAAAGCGCGACTGTCAAGGCGATGAAGGCAAGGCTCAAGCGCGAGAAGGCGTGCCTGCACATCTGCTCAGCACCTCGCTAACGACAAAAACGTGCTGAGCTGGCAGAGTCGCCCGCAGCATTGAAGGCGCGGCATGCCAACTCACGCGTGTTCAGGTAATTCGGCGCGATTTCCATCAATGTGGTGAAGACCTCTGCCGCGAGCGCGTAGTTGCCTGCATCCAAGTAGCCACGCGCGCTGAGATACAGCTTGGTCACGTTGATGGTGAACTGCCAGTCAGTGTCAGGCAAGGCGCGGATTTTGAGCGCCTTCTCAATCACCACGACCATCTCACTCAAACGACCTTCAAAGCGATACTGGTTGCCAAGTGCTTGGTAAACTGTGACCAGCATGTCCTCCACTTCACGGCGACGAAACGTGCCGTCGAGCGCGCGCAGCGCCTCAAGCCAGCTCATGGCGCTTTCCCAGTCGCTGCGGCGCATTGCCTCTTGTCCGCGCGCAAACAGTTCCTCAGGCGTGAAAGCGCCGCTGGCGCGCGTCGGAGTTGGCGTTTGTGGCAGTGGCGTTGGCGTGGCAGTTGGCGGAGCGGGCGTCGGCGTGGCAGTGGCGAGCAAGCCTGCTTGCGCCGTGCTGAGACATGCCGCTGCGCTCCGATTGAACGGTTGCTGCTCTAGGATGTACTGGCAACGTCCGCGCGCGAGGCTGTACTGTTGATTGACGAGATCATTGGCAGCCAGTGTCAACTGACCTTCTAACGTGCCTGCCAGAGCAATGGCGCGCTGAGTCTGGCGCGCAATGCCGCCATCGCGCCAGCCGGCAATGCCTGCCAAGCTGACCACTGCCACAAACATGAAGAGCAGGAAAAACGCCACAATGCCGACTAGCAAGGCATTGCCGCAGCCACTTGGTGGCTCTTCCTCAGACGGCAAGATAATGCGGCGCGGCTGTGTATCCTCAAGATTGTATGAGTCGGTCATAGTGGAACAAGTCTCTCATGCGCGAAGGCGCTCAAAGGCAAGAAAATTCGCCCGTTGTATTCGCCAAAAATCGTGATCGGTGCGCCGCCGCTGACCGCAAGCAGCCGTGCAAGGCACATCGGTTCAAGTGCAGCCACTGGCAATGCGTCGCCGTTCGAGTCAACGAGAGCAAGGTCGCCATTTTCATAGAACGGCGTCAAATGTGCAACAAGCATCGGAAAGCGCTCTAGCCACGGATTGGCGCTGAGCGCAGCGGCATACGCGGTGAATGCTACACGGAGCGTCGCGTGTGCATGCGGCAAGTCGGTCGGAGCTGCCTCTACTGACTCTCGGTGTTTTGCTACAGCGCGCAAAGGATAAGCGCTGGGATAGTACACACAGGCTGTCTCCAGCCATGTAGCAGGTGGAAAGCTGCGATCTAGGTCTTCGGACATAGTTCGATGGGCGTAGTCGAGCAAGAGCGCCATTTTGCCTGTCCGCAAGCCAAGCAACCATGTGCGCTGCACGATCAGGTTTTCCTCGTTCAGCTCCGTCTGCCTGCCGAGCGCGAGCCACAAGTCGAGCGTGCCAGTTTGCGTCAATAGCTCAGCCTGCTTTTCAGTGAATCCAATTGCCGTGCGTACGTCCGCTCGCTGCTCAGGTGTCAGCTGATCGAGGCGCGCGTAGGCTTCCACCAACAAGTGCAGCCGTCCAAGCGCCTCCAGCAGACGCGGCACCCACTCAGACTCGCGCTGTAGCATGACGCCAATCGCATTGAGTTGACGTGCCACGCCTTGTGCTTGCGCGTCCCACAGCCGCGCTGAGATTGCCTGCCACGTCTCAGGACGACGAACCGCTTCGGCGCCCAAGCCGCTGCGGATCAGGTCACGCAGCCACTGCGCCAACGCCTGCATCCCGTTGCGCACTTTCGCCTCGCGTTCAGCGGCGCGCTGCGCTGACTTGTCGCTCTTTGCCTTCGTCATGGCGCGTCTATCATACCGAATCGCGCCACGCTTTGCCACGCGCTAGAATTAAAGAACGCTCAAAACATTTTTACGAAAGGCATTAACAGAATGCGACGCTTACGACGAATTGTGCTGATCCTGACTTTAATTGTGGCAATCGTTTTACTAGCCGCAGGCGGCTTCGTCGCCTACACTTTGCAGCGTCCTTTACCACAGCTCTCAGGCACACTCAGACTCAGCGGCTTGAGCGCGCCTGTCACTGTCTACCGCGATGCACAAGGCACAGTGCATATCTATGCCAGCAACACGCGCGACCTGTTCTTTGCGCAAGGCGTTGTCCACGCGCAGGAGCGCTGGTGGCAGATGGAGTTTCAGCGGCATGTGGGACAAGGGCGCATTGGCGAGCTGACAGGACGCACTGAGAGCGTGCTGCGCGCAGATATGTTCATTCGGACAGTCGGCTGGCGGCAAGCGGCTGAAAACGACCTGCGCGCGCTATCGCCTGAGTCGCGCGCGGCATTAGAAGCATACGCACGCGGCGTCAATGCTTACATCAGCGGACGCAGTCCCTCAGACTTGGCGCTAGAATACACCCTGTTGGGCTTGACAGGTGTGAACATCAATGTAGCGCCTTGGGAGCCGTTGCACAGCGCTGTCTGGGCAAAAGTGTTGGCGTGGCAGCTCTCTGACAACTTGGACTTTGAGCTGAGCTACCTCAACGCGGCACAGCGGCTTGGCGAGGAGCGCGCTGCAGAATGGCTGCGCGCGTGGTTACCAGAATTTCCCTTTGAGTCGCGGCAACCAATTATCCAAGACTCAGACTTGCCAATTCTGCCTGCTGTGCCGCGCTCTGGCACGGAGCAGATCGCGCCGCAGCGCCTCAGCATTTTGCAGCGCGTTGTCGCCAGCGGACTGAGGCTCAGCGCGCTTGAGCGCGGTCTTGGCGCTGCCAGCAATAGCTGGGTCGTCAATGGCACGCGCACAGCTAGTGGCAAGCCGCTTCTAGCTAACGATCCGCACCTTGAGCCACAGATGCCTTCGCTGTTCTACAGCATCGGCTTACACTGCGTACCTGTCAGCACTGAGTGTCCATATGACGTAGTCGGCTTTGGTCTGCCCGGCGCGCCCGGCGTCCTCATCGGTCACAATGGACGCATCGCTTGGGCGCTGACCACGCCCTACACTGACACGCAAGACCTGTACGTATTGCAGATGTCGCCGAATAGCCCTGACCGCTACATTGTAGACGGCGAGGAGCTGCAGATCAGCGTTTCGAGTGAGGAAATTCGCTTTGGCGATGGTTCTGAGAGCGTCTTCATGAATGTGCGGCAGACGATCTTCGGTCCGATCATCACAGACCTGCCCGCTTTCTCGCGCTACGCCGCACGTCCGATTGCTCTGCGCTGGGCTGGCAATGACCCTGAGGATCCTTATGACATTATCGGCTCACTGCTCGCTGTCAATCGCGCTCAAAACTGGGAAGAGTTCCGCGCTGCGCTAACTGACTGGCAAGTGCCTTCGCAAAATTTCCTCTACGCTGATGTAGACGGCAACATCGGCTACGTACTGCCCGGCAGAGTGCCAATCCGTGCAGCTGACCACAACGGTCTCACGCCTGTAGACGGCAGCACGCGCCGCTACCTGTGGCAAGGCTATCTGCCTTACGAACACATGCCGCGCCTGTTCAATCCTGAGCGCGGCTACATCGTAGCGGCGAATCAGCGGATCGTGCCGAATGCCTTCGCTGCTCAGCTGCAAGAGCGCTTTGGCTCTGACTTGACCTACTTCACTAACTTCACGGCTGATTACGGCTATCGCAGCCAGCGCATTCACGATCTGCTCCTCGCGCGCACAGATCACGCCATTCAGACCTTCGCTGAGATACAGCAGGACACTTACAACAGCTTCGCAGCTGCATTAGTGCCTGTTGCGCTCAGCCTTGACCACGGCACAGCCATCCCTGCTGCTGCACTGAACTGGCTGCGCAGCTGGGACTTCTACATGCGTCCAGAGAGCGGACAAGCGGCATGGTTTGCTGCTTTTGAGTTTGCACTTGCTGAGCGTCTCTGGAAAGATGAAATCGGCGACGTGCCTGTCCGCGACGCGCGCTTTATGTGGTCAACCACGCGCTTGCTCGATCAGCCTGAGGCAGTGTGGTGGGACAATCTGGACACGCCTGACGTGCGCGAGAAGCGCGACGACATCCTGCGCGCTGCGCTTGCCGCTGCATACCAGACCATCTCAGCACGGCTTGGCTCAGATTTCAAGGCATGGCGCTGGGATGCGCTACACAAAATTGACTTTGTCAGCAATCCGCTCGGTCAGAGCGGCATCAGTTTGATCGAAAACTATGTGAACATTGCAGATGTGCCGATTGGCGGCAGCGGTGCAACCGTTCATCACACCAGCAGTTACGGCGACGATCCGTTCAACGTCACAGGGATGTCTGTGCTGCGCGTCATCTTCGACTTTGCCGACCTAGAGCGCAGCGTCGGCATTCATAGCACAGGTCAAAGCGGACATCCTGCTAGTCCTCACTACCGCGACTTGGTAGGACCGTGGTCGCGCTTTGAGGCGTATCCATTACGCCGTGACCGCAAGGCGATTGAGGCTGCGGCTGTCCATACGCTCACCTTGCAGGGCGATTGAGTGCGTGACAGAGGTGAGCAGGCGCTCTCGCCTGCTCACCTGCGTGATTGGCTGCACAAAATGCTATAATTCGATTAACGTCGTCTGACAACTGGTGCCTGACATTGAATGTTGAACTTGCCGCTTGCGCATGGCGCGCTCGGTTGGTGGGATGAAATCTTCGTGGCGCTCGCCATTGGCATCTTTCTGGTGATGTTCTTCGCGCCGATGCTGAACACGACGCTGCGCCGCGCGCGCAGCCAGTCGTCTGAGATGAACGACTCGGCATCCCAAGATACGCCAAGCTCTGAGAACACGCCCGATACATTCCGTCTAGAGTAATCTTCGCCATGCGCCGTCTGCTGTTACTTGCAGTGTTGCTGCTCTCAAGCGTCCTAGTGATTACACCTCAAACTGCTGAGGCACACGGCTACTTGATTCGCGTCATCCCAGATAACCGCGCTGTGCTATCGCGCCCGCCGACGCGCATTCAGGCATGGTTCAGCGAAGGTCTAGAGCCGCGCTTCAGCACTATCAGCTTGACCGACGAACGCGGTAATGCTATTCCATTGGAAAATGTCGGTGTCGTGCCGAGCAACACCTCACAGCTCTCAGCGCGCATTCCGCAGCCGTTGCCTGATGGCGCCTATATCGTCAACCTGCGCGTCGCCTTTGCCAGTGACGGACACATTTACAACGAACGGCTCGTCTTCTGGGTCGGCACTCAGAGCGGCGATCTAGCCGTCAGCGGCGAAGGCTCGATTGTTGATCCACTGGAGGCAGTTTGGCGCGCGATCAGCTTGCCGCCATTTTATGCGCTGTTTGGTGCATCGTTGCTGTACGCAGCGGTTTTGCGCCCTGCATGGGACAATCCGCGCTACCGTGCAGGCAGGTTGCCGCCGCGTTTGATGAGTCGACTGACTGCGTTAGCATGGATTGCGGTCGCTGTTGCAGCGTTTGGCACGCTGCTGGCAGTGCTACAGCAGAGCGCTGCGCTGTTCGCCGTGTCATTAGAGGCTGTCCTACGTGACGGTCTGTGGGACGTGGTGCTGAATGGCACAACCATTGGCGATACGCTGCGGCTGCGCTTGATCCTGTTGGCTGCAATTGCCGCCATGCTCTACGGCACGCGCTACTTAAGCGAACGACTGCCTGACTTTGTAGCGCCGCTATGGATAGCGATTATGGGCGCGGCTGCCTCAGCACTTTTCACTTTTTCGATGAGCAGCCATGCCGTCGGCAGCGACCTGTGGGCAGTACCTTCGGTCTTTGCACATTGGCTGCACATGCTGGCAACAGGCGCGTGGGCAGGCGGATTAATCGGTCTGGCAGTGTTATTGCCTGCAGCGCTGGCGCCATTAGATGAGGCAGGCAAGCGCGCGGCATTGACAGCTGCGCTGCGCCGATTTGCCGTTTTAGGTGTTGGCGCTGTGCTAGTTTTGACCACAACGGGCGCCTATAACAGCGCTATACAAGTCAGGCAGGTCAGCGACTACGTTACAACGCCTTATGGTCTCATTTTGCTGGCAAAGTATGCGCTAGTCGCGCCAATGCTGCTTTTAGCGCTCTACCATCATCTGGTCGTTGGACAAGATCGGCTGACTGTAGCTATTCGTCAGCGCTACGCCGATTGGCGCGAACGCTTGCCGCACTTGCCGCGCAGCATCCGCCTTGAGGCAATTTTG
>JANWYI010000029.1:40082-42335 GCA_025055255.1 Anaerolineae bacterium
CTATTCGTCAGCGCTACGCCGATTGGCGCGAACGCTTGCCGCACTTGCCGCGCAGCATCCGCCTTGAGGCAATTTTGGGCGTCTTAGTGTTGATCGCTACTGCTATCCTCGCCTCAAACGCGCCACCACTGCCTGCTCAACGTGCGTCTGTGCCATTGTTGACGGCGAGCGGCAGCTCAGGCGCGCTAAGCGCAACGCTGACCTTCGATCCGGGTGGAGTCGGCGGCAATACTTACGAATTGCTGCTCAAACGCAATGGCGAGCCAGTCACAGGCGCACAAGTCCAGCTGCGCTTGGCTTACCCTGAGCTGGATCGGCGCGCGCGCGCCATCCCGCTCGATGACGCTGATAACGGCGTCTACCTCTCAGCAGGTCTAGAGCTAGATCGCGCAGGCATATGGTGGGCGCTCTTGGATGTCACTTTACCTGACCAAACTGAGCCGCAACGCCTTGCCCTAACCGTAGATTTGCCCGCTGTGGCGCCTGCTCTAAACCTGCGGCAGCCTTCCATATTCAACTGGCTGAGTGCTTTCGCTGTTATTGCGGCGCTGACACTGCTGAGTGTGCCGCCAATCGTTCGCCGTTTGCGCCGCGTCCGCTTCACACCTGAGACCGCTTTCATCTTCATTGCGCTGCTAATCGTGACTGTTATCTTCAGCATTGGCGGCGCTTTTATCGTCAGCGAGGCGAGTGCGCAGACAGATCGCTTGCGCAATCCACCGCCACAGATCGTCAATCCTGTGCTGCCCGACGCTGACTCGTTAGCGCGCGGCGCTGCAGCATATGCGCAGCACTGTGCTGCTTGTCACGGCGAGCGCGGCAACGGCGATGGCGCTCGCGCTGCCGAGTTCGCGCGCATGCCGCGCATTCGCACACTGGTAGAAACGCGCCGTGATGAGTTGCTTTTCAGCGCAATTCAGCGCGGCGTCGGCGCCATGCCAGCTGTGCGATTGCCTGAGCAGACTGCTTGGGACGTGGTGAACTTCCTGCGGTCGCCTGTGTTTCTGGGGCGTTAGAGCAACACAACAATCAGTCTCACCTTAAGCAGGTGAGAACTTTTCACATCTCCGACGTCCAAATTCTTCATAAACTTCGCACTACCAACAATGCATAAGTTTGTCTTGCCACTCGCCTCGAATTTATAATTGCCTGCAGTGATGCTCCCCAAAACCCACGGCGCGGCGTACAGCCAGGGCATTTTGCGCGGATGCGTCACACAAAGGTGCCAAGGTATGGATCAGCATGCGGCAAAAAGTCACTTGATCGGCAATCGGTATAGCCTGATCAGGCGCATTGGCGAAGGCGGCATGGGCGTCGTCTTTGAGGCAGAAGATCGGCTCAACGGTCGGCTGGTGGCGCTCAAGTGTCTCAAGGCGCGTTCAGAACAGGATTACAGCGATACCTATCATCGCCAACAGCTCGCCCGCGAATTTCAAATTCTAGCTGGACTGCGCCATCCGCATATCATCAGTGTGCTAGACTTCGGCTATGACAGCGACTTGCAGCCGTATTTCACCATGCCATTGCTACAAGGCGCTAAAAATATCCTGAGCGTGGCATCAGGACGAATGCTCTACGGCAAAGTGCGCCTGTTGATCGAGACGTTGCAAGCGCTCAACTACTTGCATCGGCATGGCATTCTACACCTTGATTTAAAGCCGAACAATATTCTTGTTGAGCCGAATGGTCGCACGCGCGTGCTGGACTTCGGCATTGCCACAGAAATCTCGCATAAGCCTGAGACAAGCGGCACTCTGGAGTATATGTCACCAGAAGCGCTGAGCGGTCAGGCTGTCAGCTACGCCGCTGACCTATATGCGGTTGGCGTGATCGCTTACCAAATTTTCAGCGGACGGCATCCGTTCGTAGCCAATAGCATTGCGCAGCTCATCTACAAAGTGCTGACCGAGCCAGTTGACTCTGAGCCGCTTGACGCGCCGCTCGCCATTCGCCAAATCATTGTCCGACTGCTGGCAAAAAAGCCTGAGGAGCGCTATCCAAGCGCTTGCGACGCAATGATGGCGTTCTATGAAGCTATTCAAGCTGTGCCAAGTGAGCCACGTTCGCTGCGTGAGAGTGTGATCCAGTCGCCCAAGTTTGTTGGACGCGAAGCAGAGCTAAAGACTTTTGATGAAGCCATAGCGCAAGCTCTCGCAGGGCGTGGCTCAGCGTGGCTGATTGGCGGCGAGAGCGGCGTTGGCAAGTCGCGCCTGCTGGACGAAGTGCGCATCCGCGCTCTGGTAAAAGGCATGG
>JANWYI010000002.1:0-13677 GCA_025055255.1 Anaerolineae bacterium
CTATCGCCATTCATGACGGCACGTTCAGCCTGTCCCAGCTCTTCGAGCCCGTCAATGAGCATCTGATTGTGCTCTCTAAGCTGCTTGTGGCACTGCACACAAGTTTGACTGACTTCAATCAGACTTTCAACCAGCACTTGAATTTGCTGATGAGCTTGCTGCTGCTGCTTGGTACACTGTGGCTCTTGTGGCAACAAGATCGCACAGCCGCACTGCTCGCTGCACCTCTTGTAAGCCTATCTGTTCTGAATTTGCGTCAGTCAGCTAACTGTTTGATTGTCTTCCAAAATGTTTTCTTGCTTTCGAGCTTGGCTATGCTTTTGATTGTGCTGGTTCTCCAGCGCGCCAATAGGTTGGCGTGCGCTGTTGAGCGCGATGGCAGTAGCCTTCCTCGGCTCATTTTCGATGGGCATAGCGCCCGCGCTTTGGCTTGCGCCGCTGCCAACGCTGTGGCTGCGCGGCTACCGCAACTGGAAGCACTATGCCGCGTGGCTGCTCGCTGCTGCGCTCATGATAGGATTTACAGCTCTGAGGGTTACCGAACCAATTTCTCAGGTATCATTTCAGCTCGGTCATGTTGGCTGGTTCGTGAATGCCTTTCTCAGTTTTCTGGGCGGTAGCCTTGTGCCAGTCCGCCTAGCCGACCCTGCTGGCTCTCTTGCCGCGCCGCTCGTCCGCCTGCCTTTGACAATCTATCTTGGTGGCATTGGGCTTGTATTTTTTGCTATCAACGTCATCTTGCTATGGCGGCATCGCGCCAAATGGCTGGCAGCTTGGGTCGGCATAGCTGCTTTCAGCATTCTGGCAGGCTTATTAATAAGTTATGGGCGACTTTTTGCTGTTATGCAGGCGCCATCTTACACGCTCGCACCGCGCTTTGCTACGTATAGCACACTGTTTTGGAGCAGTCTGTTCGCCTTAACTGCTTTCAATCTTGCTGAATAGCTCAGAGTAGTCTGGGCGCGTCGCAGTAGGAGAGCATTCAAGGTAGAGGAAGCAGGCAAGACAGCCGTTCAAGCGACGAACGCTCGCGCAGGTCG
Organism: Anaerolineae bacterium; assembly: GCA_025055255.1. GTDB lineage: Bacteria > Chloroflexota > Anaerolineae > Aggregatilineales > UBA2796 > CP2-2F. The sequence continues at coordinate 1,041 of JANWYI010000002.1, forward strand.
AACTGTCATGGTTAGGCGTGGCATTGTACCAGTGATCAGTGTGCTGTTCTCGACTTTTCTTTTGGGATATCTGCTTGTCACTACGCAAATCAACACAGAAATATCTGACTTCAGATCAAGCTACAAGTGCCTTCTTACCTTGCCTGCCACGCGCGACATTTCCTGTGCAGTCAGGCAATTCATAGGAAATGATTGGTGGGGAATGCCTGCAATTGTGTTGCCGCGCGTTGACCAGCTGGCTGTGCGGCGCTTAGGACCTTTTGCCGAAGTGCCGCCTGTGCCAATACGCAGCGGACCGCTCACTATTCCAGCGTATCGCGCTGGTTTCTACGAGCCAGACTTTCAGACCAGTATTCGCTTCGAGAGGCACAAGGTCAATGGACGCGAACAATGGATTGTGCCTCAGCATCCGTCTGCCAAAGTCACGTGGGAGACATGGTTTCAGCACGTCACAGTGCCTACTCGGTTCGAAACGGCGATTTATGTGCCGCCACCTGAATTTTTAGAGCCTGAGCCTCTGAAAGGCGATGGCGTCCTTTTCCGCATTTACACTGGCACTAAATGGACAACTGAACGAACACTTGTCTTTGAAGGGCGCTACAATCCGCTCCTCCAGAGCGAGCCGATTCCTGTACGCGTTGACCTCAAACCTTACCTTAACCGACGCGTCGTTTTGCAGCTGCACTTCGAGACCGTTGGCGATGCGAGCCTCTATGAACATGCGCTGTGGGTTGAGCCGCGTATCATTATGGAATTGACTGAAGAAGCGGCGCGCGCTAAGTACTATCCACCACAGTGAGCCACTGCTCAGGCGCTATCGCGCGCTTGCTTGGCTGCGCTATACATGCGCAGCGCTTTCTCGCGTTGTGCATCGTGATCTACAATCGGCGCAGGATAGTCGCGCCCGATGATCACGCCGAAGTGTCGCTGCTCAGCCGCGCTCATGGTGAACGGCGCGTGGATAAATTTGTCAGGCAAGTGTGCCAGCTCTGGTAACCAGCGCCGAATGTAGTTGCCGTGCGGATCGAACTTCTCAGACTGTCCTACTGGATTGAAGACGCGGAAATACGGCGCTGCATCTGTGCCTGTGCCGGCTGTCCACTGCCAGCCGCCAACGTTGTTCGCCACGTCGCCGTCGAGCAAGTGCTGCATGAAGAAGCGCTCGCCATGCCGCCAATCGCACAGCAAGTCCTTGCACAGGAACGACGCGACGATCATGCGCGTGCGATTGTGCATCCAGCCTGTCTGCAACAGTTGACGGATCGCTGCGTCCACGACTGGATAGCCTGTGCGTCCCTCGCGCCATGCCGCAAGATACTCAGGGTTATCTTCCCACTGCACAGCGTCGTAGGCAGGACGTAAGTTGCGGCGCACGCTGTATGGATAGCGTGCCAAGACTTGGTAGTTGAACTCGCGCCAGACCAGTTCGCTGATCCAAACGTCCACACCTTTACGCGCCGACTCGTCTGAGGTCTTAGCGCGCGCTTTTTGTGCCTCATGGTAGCAAGTGCGAATGCTCACCATGCCGAAGCGCAGATACGGGCTGAGCGCGGACGTGCCATCTTCGCCGTGTAGGTCGCGCCGTTCATGGTAGCGGTAGATCGGCGCGGCGACGAACGCTTCTAGGCGGCGCCGCGCCTCTGCCTCACTCGGCACGCCAATCGGCTGCGGCGCAGGCTGCTCACCAACTGGAATCGGCAGACTTAGCAGCGCAGCTAGATCGTCGGGCAAGCGTAGCTTAGCGCGCATGGCGTCTGTGATGACGTACGGATCAGGCTTGGGCAGCGTTTCCCATGCACGGCGAAACGGAGAATAGACATCGTACGGCTTGCCGCTCTTACTTGGCACCTCATGCGGCTCGTGAATGAGCAAGTCAGCAAAGTCTTGCACAGACAAGCCGCACTGGCGCAAGGCACGTTTGACCGTCTCGTCACGCTTGACAGCATACGGACTGTAGTCGCGGTTGAAAACAATGCCTTCTGCGCCAACCTCGGCACACAGCGCAACCAGAATTTCGTGCGGCGCACCTTCACGGACGATCAAGCGACTGCCGTAGCGCCGCAAGTCAGCGTCCAGTGCGCGCAAGCCGTCAAAAAGCCAAGCGTTGCGCGCGCCGCGCAGCCGCTCAGCGTTCAGCAAGGTCGTGTCGAGTACGAAAACAGGTGTGACGTGCTCAGCATGTGTGAGCGCATAATGCAGCGCCGCGTTGTCGTTCAAGCGCAGGTCTCGGCGCAGCCACCAGAGCAAGCGTGTCATCGCGTTCTGAGGTCCTTGTTCGTTGTGTTTGTCAAATTTTCGCCATGACGCCTGCCAAGTGGCAACTGCAGAGTCCCTTGTGCGCTTTAACTCACGGCGTGGTGCGAATGCCCAGAAATAGCGACAAGATGAGCAGCGCAGTGACAAGCTGGACGATAAAAAAGTCCCAGTTGGTGTCCATCTGACAGCCTCTGCACACTATTGCCTGTCACTTGTTCACACGCGCTAGGCGCTTTCGTACTCGGCTAACAGACGTGCCATGCGCGCTAAGCTGTCGCCTAGTCCGCCTGAGCGGCTGCGCGCAAGCCAGTTTGCAGCGAATTCGCCCATCAACGGACGCAGCTCATCCGCTAAAGCCGCGTTGCTGCAGCTTGAGTCGTCCGCTGCCTTCAGCAGACGCTTACAGCCGTGCAACCACAAGCCGATAGCTGTCCGATACTCGCGCAGGATGTACGGATCAGCTGGCTGTGTGCTATCTAGCTGCGCTGCAAGCGCTTCCATATGCGCCATAGCAGCGCGCACTTGCTCAGGGCTGTATCGAACAGGCTCTTGCCACAGCAGCTTTCCTTCGCGGATTTTGGCGAGCGGCGTGAAAAGCGCGCGCACCATCAGCGCGCTGTTGATATGTGGCGCCTCGACCATGCGGTAGACGTCGCCGATCTCTAGCGCCAGCTGACCGAGCTTGCCGCTTGAGTCTTTGAAGGCGAACAGGTTAAGTAGCGTGCCGAGATCGCAATCTTTGTTCGCTACGTACGCCCAAGAGAGCGCCGCGCCGTAAGCATAGCCTGCGTAACTGACCATTGGCGGTTGCCAGTGACCGAAATCGCCCCAGTCGGTGATTAAGTAGCCGCGCGCGCCGTGTTTCAAACCGTTTTCAGCGGCATTTTGCAAGTTGCCACGCATATTTGTCGTCCGTCCAACCATGCTCTGCCACGATGACGTACCCGGACAGACGTAAAACGTCACACCTGACTTAGCAAAGAGCGCGCCATGTGCCTCGAACGGATGATTCGCCTCGTAGCCCCACTCTAGCGCAATGACATCTCTGGGAAGTTCTGGCACTAGCTCTGGATGCTGGATGATGATATCGCCCCAAAACTGCATGATGCGTCCGCGCTCGCGCACCAGCTCTGCCACTTTTTTCAGAAAGTCTAAGTAGACGCGCCCGACACCTTGCGCCTCGACCAGAGCCTTGCTGCGCCCTTTGCCCAAATCGAAGGTCTCATCGCAGCCGACGTTAAAATACTGGCTGCTGAAATGCGGCAAAAGTTCGTCATACAGCCCTGCTAGGAACGGTAAGGTCTCTTGCACAGCTGGTGAAAGTCCAAATGGACGTGGCGTGAGCGCAAGGCTGAAGGCGAAGCCTTCAGGCAACTCAGCCAAGTGGCGATACTGCGGATGCATCAGCCAGCGATGCATATGACCGAAGCTGTTCTGATTTGGCACAAGGTCTACAAAGCGCTCACGACAAAATCGGTCGAGCGCAAGGATTTCTTCGCCTGTCATTGGCGAGGCATGTTGCCAGACAACAGGATGCTTCTGGTAAGCAAAGGTGTGTTCTGTGTAGAGCTGTATTTCGTTGATCTTCCAGCTTGCCAATAAGTCAACTAGCGCATAGAGCGACTGCATAGTCGGCACGCGGTCGCGGCTGATATCCAGCATGACGCCGCGCCGCACAAAGTCAGGTTGATCGTCAATGTGCAAGCAGGGTAGCTCCTCAGCGCTCTGCTGGATGATCTGGATCAGCGTGAGCGTCGCGTGCCAGAGCGTCACGGCATTCTGACTACCGATCAGCGTGATACCTTCGGTCGTGATGCGGATTTGGTAGGCATTCTCCAGCTCGGTCGGCGCACTTTGGCGCAGCAGACGCACGCCGATCTGGTCTGAGTCGCCGCCGATGACGATCTGCCAGTGAATGCCGCGCTGAGCTAGGGCAGTTTGCAGACGTTGTGCTGTGAACAGCAAGGTCGGCGATGGAATGCTGATCAGCTTGCCGCTCTGCAAGCGATAGCTGCCTTCAGTGAAGGTCAGTTGTTTCGGACGTGGCAACAGATGAAGAGTGGTCATAGCAAAGTCTAAATCCTATTTCTGAGTGCGCGCCTAGCATGCACACAGATGCTGTGGGTGCTCTGCGCAGAGTGTAGAACAGTCTGCAGGACGAGTCAATGCAGCGGCGACGCCTGAATTGGCACGCCTAGCAGGCGACTCGCCACATGGCTGAACTGCATCGGATTGCCGCTGGTGAAAAAGCGCATGTCACCAGTGCTTGATGCATCGTTGAGCATTTGGCGTGTCTCAAGCACGCGATAAACCTGCCGTGCCACAGCAGGCGCAGGATCAATGATGCTGACCGACTCGCCTAGCACAGCTTGAATGTGAGGAATCAGAAATGGAAAGTGTGTGCAGCCGAGAACGACATGATCAACCTCAGCAGCCTGCAGCGGCGCAAGGCACTCTGCCACAATGCGCTGCGCTGACTCGCCCTCAGGCGCGCCTTGCTCAACAAGTGCGACCAATTGCGGACAGACTTGTGTGACCACGCGCACGCCATTCGCAAAGCGGCTCAAGGCATTAGCATATAGCGCGCCTTGCGCCGTTGTTTGCGTCGTGAGCACGCCAATAGCGCCGCTGCGCGTGCGCTCAGCAGCAGGCTTCACAGCTGGCTCCATGCCGACGAAGGGCAACTCAGGGAATTGCGTCCGCAAGTGGTGTAGTGCAGCTGCACTTGCCGCATTGCAGGCAATGACGATCAGCTTGCACTCTTGCGCGATCAAAAAGCGGACAATTCGCTCAACCAGCAGCCGCAGCTCAGGCGCAGGTCGCGTGCCGTAAGGCAGATTAGCCTGGTCGGCTACGTAGCACAAATGCTCAGCAGGCAACAGACGGCGCACTTCGCGCAATACGGACAAGCCGCCAACGCCTGAGTCCAGCAAGCCAATTGGACGCAGATCGCTCATGCTTGCTTGTTACGCGCTGCCTCGACAAACGCCTTGAACAGGCGCTCCATTGCGGCACGACTCTCAATCTCGCTTTCCAGCAGCTCTTCGGGGTGCCATTGCACGCCGATGAAAAAGCGTGCCTGCGGCAACTCGACTGCCTCGACAATACCGTCTTCTGAGAGTGCCGAGACCTTGAGTGAAGGCGCCACATCGCGCACAGCCTGATGGTGCATACTGTTGACCGCTAAGCGACCTGCTGGGACAGCCATTGCCGCAGCTAGACGCGAGTTGGCAAAGATATCTACCTGATGAGCAGGTTGCTTGCGCGCTATTGCGCCGTGCACGCTGTGATTTACGCCTCTAAAGTCGGGATACTCTGAAGGAATGTCGCGGTAGAGCGTGCCGCCAAGTGCCACATTCATCATCTGGCAACCACGACAAATGCCCAAGAGCGGCTTGTCATCTTGAGCTGCCCAGCGAATCATGCTCAGCTCAGCTTGATCACGCAGCGGATCAACGCCGTAGACCTTAGGTGTCATTTCCATGCCGTAATGGACAGGATCGACGTCAGCGCCGCCTGCCATCAGCACAGCGTCCATGCGCTCATAAGTTGCGCGTAACGTCGCTTCATCCACTGTTGGGACGATCAAGACAGGCAAGCCGCCGACATCGGCTACCGAGCGCACATAAGACGGCATTAGACCATAGAATAGCGCACCATCTTCATAGTGCGGACCGCACACAATGCCGATCAGCGGACGGCTCACAGCGCTACTCCCGTGATTCTTCGACGCTCTCGGCTGCGCCTGTCAGCGCGCGTCGCTCCTTCAGACGCGCCGCCTTGCCGCTCAGATTGCGCATGTAGTACAGCTGCGCACGGCGCACTTTGGCATGACGTAACACCTCGATCTTCTCAATGCGCGGACTGCGATACAAAAATGTGCGCTCTACGCCAATGCCGTGACTGGCAATGCGCCGCACAGTGAACATCTCGTTTTGTCCGCCGCCGCGATGCCGAATGACCAGACCTTGAAAGACTTGAATACGCTCTTTGTTGCCTTCGACCACGCGCACGTGCACTCTGACTGTATCGCCGACTGCAATCGGCGGAAAGCCGCGATCAGGCGCGTCAAATGACTTGATGAGCTCTTGCTTGGACATCGTAAAAGTTCCTCAGGGCAGGCTAGGACTGTTGCCGCATAGAAAACTACGTCGCGCCATTATAGCAGGCAGTGGAGCGCTGTTCAATGCCACACTTTGCTGAGTAGCTGCAGGTGGTTACAGTAGCGCTCCTGAGAGCAAGTGTAGCTAAATATCCAAAATTTCGAAGAAGCGCTCGCGCGCTGTCCCACCAAGCACTTCGTTCAGGTCAAGCACGTGGTTCACAACATCAGCGCTCAGCTGCAGGTCTTTGTACATGCGCTCCGATATAGCAGCTTGATGCAAGGTCAGAATTGTCACAGCTTGAGGGTATTCGCGGCGTGTACGCTGTAAGCTCTTGATAGCTGCGCCGACACGCTCGAGCACACCTGCTCGATCAATGCCGCCTTTGACTTCAATCACAACTTGCGGCGCATTGCCTTTGTAGATGACAATATCAGGCTCATCACTGAAGAGCAATTGGCGACCATCTGCTAGGTCAAAGCGCATGTCCGTAGCAGCATTGCCTGCTACAAGACTTTTTGCGCTCAAGCGCTGCAGAATGATTTCGCGCACAGCAATCTCTGCTCTGCTGCCCTTGCTATTTTGCCAAGCGCCCTGTGCTTGCGCGCCAGCTGCCATTCCGCGCCACAAGTCGAATTCCTTCCGATTAAGTTGCGCATCAGCTTCGACAAGTATGCTGATGATTCGGTTCAAATGTTGCGAAATTCTTACAGCCTTTTCGGGATCATCAAGCTGACGACCACGTTCATATTCATCAAGATCAATACCAATACGCTTCATAGACTTTTGAGAAACCATTGCTAACATACGATAATAGCTAACAGCGCCTGCAATATTCTGTAGCACAGTCGGGTGTGCAAAAACAAGCACGGGCTTAATACCGCGATGAATAACTTTTTCCCAAGCCTGCTTGACTATGCCCAGATCATCCCAACTCAGGGTCTCGCCATGAACTGCCTCCAGAGCATCTGCAACTTCTAAAAGACGCCATTCGTGCAACTTAGAATGGAAAAAAGCGCTTTTAGCGAGCTGATCAAGCGTCCAAGTCTCAATGTCTCTGCTACGCCGCTGTCTCATGAGTTCCGCCGCCATATACACACGCTCTTGCGAAGTTCTTGGCGTCCATACAGGCTCATTTGCTGGCTACTATTTCCCTTGCCTGCTGGCAACGCCCAAATTGCCTCAATGTGAAAGCCTGCTTGCTCAGCAAAATCAGACAAAATTAAGTCTACAGGGATAACAATGCCACTGTAACGTACGTTGTCGTTGATCATCACGAAGCGAGCACTTGGTCTGAGCAGCCGCGCACTATCAAAGATGACCAGTGCCAGCTCTAGAAAATAATTCTTAAGCATTCGTGGAATGCCTTGATTGTTCAAGGCGTGCGCTCTACGCTGTGCCTCTAAGTATTCAAGGATAGTTTGCAGCTCAACTTGCTTTCTGAAGGCGGCAAGCGCTTTATGGTAGACCTCAGGAGTGAAGCGGTATTCCAGTCCTGCCTTCTCACGATTTTCCACTGTGCAGGCAATCATCTGCTGCCGCAAGTTACGTAGCGAGGTGTCATCCACGCCAAGCAGAGCAAGTTCGAGAGCATAAGTGCGCGTATAATCGTAGCGGTTCGCATAAGGCGGCGAAGTGATGATTGCGTCGAATGAAGCGCTCTCAAAAGTTGGCAGCCAATCAAGCGCTGAGCCACAGAATACCTGAATGGTCCCGCTGAGCGGCGGTGCCTCAAAACCTGCAAGGAGCCTATCGGGAAGCTGTAGGTCGTCTATCATTTGTGCCAGCTTTTTTGTAATAGCTACTTCAAAGCTCGGCAATATGCCTTTATTCAGTGGCTTGCGGCTTTGGCGTCTGCCTGAACGCTCATCCCAGCGCAAATACTGTCCATCTTTGCGTGTGTAGCTGATTTCCTCTAGCACGCATAGCGCTGCAAAGTGCAACAGTTTCTGTGCCAAAGGCGGCTCAGCCTCCAACGCGCCTAAGTACTTTTCGAGTGCAAGCTGAGTAGCCTCAGGGAAGGCACCTTGCGTGATGCGCAGATGAGAAAATGGCTTGCTGTGTGTTGTAGCACGCCATGGCTGCTCAGCGCACCAGCGCGCCAACACAGGCAGGGCGCGCTGGGACTCTGCGCTGTGCATCAAGCGATACACCTCAATTGCTGCGCAGCCCACAGGCAAAAGTTCTACGCCCACGCTATCTATTCCGCGCGCACTAGCCGTTAGAAGCGTCGTCCCGACACCTGCGAACGGATCGAGTAGGCGTCCACTGTGGAGATTAAGCCTATCCAGCAAGTAGTGGACAAGCGTCGATGAGAAGCCCTCTTTGTATTTGAACCATCGGTAGACTGGGCGATCTTTGTTCGCTTGAAAACTCACTAGTCGGCGGCTCAGAAAGCTGTTCACTGAGATTCGATCAGCAAATCGCGCCTCTAGTGAGACATTTTGCGCGCGAATCAAATCAAGTGCCTCTGTCTGCGCCATTTCTAGATCAGTTCACTCATCAGAGTTAGCCTGCTCTAAAGTCTGTCAAAATTATAATGTATCAGGAGTCTTTCGCTCCATGCATGGTCACTGAGCGCTTGGTGTCAAAGTTTTGGCACAGCGAAGTGCGCGTGCGCTCATTATCTAATCTACTAGAACGCCACAGGGCTGCGTCTTGCTAGAAAATACCCAGACACAGCCCTGCGCGCTTACCGAAGTGTCGCGGCTTTACATGGCTCAAGCGAGCATGAATGCTTTGCCCACGCTTATGCCTTCTTCTTAGCACTTTTCTTGGCAGGCGCCTTGCCAGTCACTTCGGTCTTCAATGTGGCGCCGACGCTAAACTTGATACTCTTGCCAGCAGGAATCTGAATTTTCTGACCCGTGCTCGGATTAGTGCCTGTGCGGGCTTTCTTCTCGCGCACTTCGAAGGTGCCGAAGCCAGTCAGCGTCACTTTTTTGCCGTCTTTCAGTGTGGCTGTGATGATTTCCATCATGGCGTTCACCATCTCGCCCACTGCTTTCTGGCTGTGACCTGTCTTGTCGGCAATTGCCTTGATCAATTCCGTCTTCTGCATCGGAGAAAACTCCTTTACTCGCTCTTAACAAGAGTGTCGTCTCATATCATCAGGTAGCTCAAGCCTTCTGTCAAGCATTGGTGCAGAAGATCAAGATTTTCGTACGCTTGTTCGGTTAATGTTTCGTGTTGGTTGCGTTACGAAGAGCGTCAACTGGGCTGAGCCGACTTCCTTTGGGCTAAGTTGAGACATAACCTTGTTAAGTTCTTCACGAGGTATGTTTAGCAAGCTCTGGTGGGCATAAATGCCATTTGACGTGCTGCAGCGCCAAAGCTCACCTAGCTTGCACACTGCTTGCAAGGGCAAGTTGCAGCACGCCATCAGCAGAAATTAGACGCAGCAAAACATTGAGGAACAATAAAGATATTAGACAACGAACTAAGCACATAAAGGCTTGATCATCCACTGATGGTCTAGGATTCAGGCTATCGAGCAGCTATTCGTTTGCAAAACAAAACGGCGAGGCAAGCGCCTCGCCGCTGATGAGTGGAGATGCCGGGCATTGCAGCCCGGGTCCGAAGAAGCTCTCCCGCATACGTCTACAAGCGTAGTCAGGCGGTTAAGTCTCGCTGCTTCAGCTCAGCCTGACAAGAGCCTACACAGCCAGCCGATGATCTTAAGCGCCCTTTATCGGCGTCAGAGCGCAGCAGTTCGGTTTTCGTCACGCCTGCAGCTGCTCCGCCCGAACCACGGAAACAGGCAGACGGCTAACCCGCAGGTTAGCAGCTCCGCTTTAGCTGATTAGGCAGCCATTGCGAGAGCAGGTGCGTTCTTCTTCGCACTTACTGTTTTGCACGTTTTGACAGAGCCGTGCGCTCTGGCTTGCAGTATGCGCTCAACCTTCCCCGTCGAGCCTAGTTCATCCCCTTATGTGCTTACAGTGTAGCACACTTACGCTACTTTGTAAATCCCCAGTTGAGCCTATCACGTTCTATGCGCTATAATGCGCACTCGCACACATTCTCTGAACACACGGAGTTATCTCACAATGCAGACCGATTTACGCGGGCGCGACCTGATCACGGAGCAGGAATGGACGCTTGAGGAGCTTGAGACCGTCTTTGACGTGGCGTGGGACTTAAAGCGTCGCCGCGCACTGGGCGAGCCGCACGCTTTGCTGCGCGATAAGGTTCTAGCAATGCTGTTTTTCTTCACCAGCACGCGCACACGCACCAGCTTTGAGGCAGGCATGGCGCAGCTCGGCGGACACGCCATGTTCATTGATAGCGAGACCACGCAAATTGCACATGGCGATACAGCTAAAGAGATCGGCGAAATCATTGGGCGTTATGCTGACGGCATCGCCATCCGCCAATGTGACTGGAACTTCGGCAACAAGTACATCCGCGAGGTTGCCAAGTACAGCCGCGTGCCTGTCCTGAACATGCAGTGCGATGTCTACCATCCTTTCCAAATCCTTGCTGATGCTATGACGCTGATGGAGCGCTTTGGGCGCAATCTAAAAGGGCGCAAAATTGCTGTCAGCTGGGCATATGCTGCCAGTTACCAGAAGCCGATCAGCGTGCCACAGAGCCTGATCCTGCTCATGACGCGACTTGGCATGAACGTCGTGTTGGCGCATCCGCCTGAGTACAAACTCATGCCTGAGATCGTCCAGCAGGCGCAAGATAACGCGCGCAAGAGCGGCGGCAGCCTCGACATTACGCATGACATGGATGAAGCCTTCAAAGACGCTGACGCTGTCTATCCAAAGTCGTGGGGCGCCTTGCTGACCACGACTGATAATGAGGAGTCGGCGCGGATTGGCAAGCAGTACACTGACTGGATTTGTGACGCGCGGCGCATGGCGCTTGCCAAAGAACACGCTGTGTACATGCACTGTCTGCCTGCTGATCGTGGCTTGGAAGTAACCGACGAGGTCATTGACGGTCCGCAGAGCATCGTCTACGATCAGGCAGAGAATCGCCTGCACGTTCAGAAAGCCGTCATGGCACTGACCATGCGCAGCTGAGCCATTTGGAGCGCCTGCTAACTAGCTGCAGGCGCTCTGACTTTTTGCTCAGTGTCATCAGCACTTTTTGGCAAGCTAGGGTCAGTTTTTGCGCGTTAAGCTGATACCTTATGTTATAATCAGTGGCAGTAGGACTGATAAAAAGTGATCTCTGCCAAACATCGGGAGAACCTAGAGCATGACGTGGCTTTTAGTCGAAGACGACCCTGATATCCGTAATTTTGTCCAGATGGTGATAACTGTCTGGGGCGAGAAACCATTACCTTTTCCCGATGGACGCGCTGCTTGGGCATGGCTAGATAGCGTTGAAGACGGTAGCTACCAAGGTGAACTGCCTGAACTCGCTCTGATGGATATCCGTATGCCCGGCCATACAGGCGATGAAATCGCCGCGCGTATCCGCCGCACTGACTGTATTAAAGATATTCCAATTGTTCTGATGACTGCTTTTACGCTCAGTGAGGCAGAAATAGCCGAGATGCAGAGGCGCGCAGGCTTTGACCACCTGATCAACAAACCGCTACCAGAGCTAGATCGTCTGCAACAGTTGCTCTACAGCGTCCGTGATCGGCGCAAGGCGCAGAATAGCGCTGCTGCACAAGCAGAGCCATCTGTAGCTGCTGTTGACCAAACTGCCACAGTCACTGACTCAGCTACTCCACCTGCATCCGCTGAAGCAACTGTTGAAGTGACCAAGCCGCCTGAGTCCAAGCCGCTCAAGATCAAAGTAGCTACTAAACGCAAGACAGGCTCTCATCCCAAGCCGAGTGCGCCGCCTGAGAGCGAACCGCGTTGAGTTATGCGCACACCCGACCTGCCCTCTGCGCACGCTCGTGAAGACGCTGTCTGGAATTTGCTGCGCTTTCTAGACGACTTTGGCAGGACGAGCGAGAGCTTCTTCAAGCGGCTCTATCAAGGGTTGCGCCGCAAGCCGCCTCAGCACTTGCCTGAACCTGACCAAGAGAGCGCTCTGCGCCAAGCTAACCGTGAACTCTCAGCACGCCTGCGCGACTATCAGACGCTCGCTACGCGCATGGAAGCCATCTTCGCACGCCTTGAAGAAGGCGTGATCTTGCAATCGCCAGAAGGTCGTGTACTGCTAATTAATAATGCCGCTATGCGCTTAATTGGCAACATGCGCACTTTCTGGGAGAGCGATCTCGGCAGGCTTTTCAAGCAAGTGCAAGAGTTACCCGAAGGCAACGCTGAACTGGAGCCAGTCGGCAAGCCGCTGCGCGTGCAAGT
>JANWYI010000002.1:13726-17077 GCA_025055255.1 Anaerolineae bacterium
GGCACGCTGCTCGGCACGTTGCTCCTGCTTACAGACGCCACGCGCGAGGCTCTGGCAGATCGCCTGAAAGATCAGTTCGTCACGCAAATCACGCATGAGCTGCGCACGCCGCTGACTGCTATCAAAGGCATGAGCGAAGTCCTGCTCAGCGCGCCCGCTGATCGTCCGCCTAATCGTAAGTTTCTAGAGGCGATTGGACGCAACGTCAACACCCTAGATCGCATGATCACGGAGCTGTTGGACATTTCTGAGATGAACGCAGGCACTTTCGCTGTGCGCAAGCAGCCTGTCTGGTTAGACGAACTGGTCTTTGATGTAATCAAGGGACGTGAAGCTGCCATTAGGCGCGGCGGCTTGACAATCGGCATGGCAGTGACCAATCGTGCGCGTCTGCGTGTGCTAGGCGATGATCGGCGGCTCAGCTGGGCAATTGGTCACCTGTTGGACAACGCGATTAACTACACACTGCGCGGCGGCAGTATCATGGTGCGCATGGGCGCGCTGCGCGGCGATAAAGTGCTGATTGACGTGGTAGATAGTGGCGTCGGCATTAGCGAGCGCGACGCAGCGCATATTTTTGAGCGCTTCTATCGCGGCGAGGCACGCACACCTGATGGCAAGCTGATCGATCCGCGCGGCTTAGGACAAGGTCTGTATATTGCGCGCGCTGTGGCAGAGGCACATGGCGGCTACTTGGTCTTCACCAGCACAGTTGGACAAGGCAGCAAGTTCACACTTGGTTTGCCGTTGCTCTCTGAAGAGACCGCTCATTAACTTCACAGCTTCGAACAAGCGTAAAGCGCGTATAATTGGTCTGCTTAAAGCAATCTTGGGCAATTATGCACCGATTCTCCCGTAACGTGCTTGCGCTCGCTGCTTGCCTTGTCTTGATGTTCAGCGCAGCGATCATTGTGCAGCGTCTAGCGCCGCCGACGCCATTTGCTCTGCTCTTCACCATGCCTGATGGCACGCCGTGCCGTCGTCCGTGTCTGTTCGGCGCACGGGCAGGCGAGACGAGCTATCAAGAGACGCTTGATCTGCTCGACCGTCATCCGTTGACGCGCGACTTAGCACGGCGTGAGCGAATCAGCACGGCTGGCATGCTCTACGAAGGCGTTGAGCTGATCGTCGAGGTGCAAGGCGACGCATGGGGCAAACTAGTGCAGATTTCGCTCCACATTCAGCCAAACTATGTGCAGCGCCTGCGCTTGCCCAACAGTTCACTCCATGCCCTTCCGCACGCCTTGCTCAAAAGCGGCTCAATGGGCGAGACCGTCGCTGCTATCGGCGCGCCTGACTATGTGCGCCTAGACGGCGGGCGCGATCTACGGCTCTATTACCAGTTTGACGGGCTGACATTCTACTTCGCGCGCCGCAACGAACGCTTGAATCCAAACGATGCGCTGACCAGCTTGTATATGTACGCTGTGCCGTTCCCAGAGTCGCCCAGCTTGCTGGCATGGAGCGGCTTTACCTCTTCTGAGCGCTATTATGCGCGCCTGACGCCGCACTCACGTTGAAAAGCTGTGACCTTTTCCTGCATCGCTGTAAAAGTTTTGTTACAAGCACAAGGCAGTCTTGAATTAACTTTAAGAGCATGTTAAAATGAGGGCACTATTGAGCCAGAACGCAGTGACCAGATGCGGATAAAGTTTCTGGGACATTGCAGCAGTATCAATATCAGGTCAGCGACGAAGCAGTGAATAGGAGGAATTCGAAATGGTGACGCTGCGTTCAACTTTTGAGCGTCAACTGAAGACGCTGAGCAACGATCTGCTGCGCCTCGCAGAGCTGGTAGAGACGCAACTGTTGGAAGGCGTACGCGCGCTGCAGCACTGTGATCTTGGAGCAGCGCGCCGCGTTGAGGCATTTGATACCACAATCAATCGGCTGCGCTATGAGATTGAAGAACAGTGCTACACGCTTTTGGCGCTCCAGCAGCCGAACGCTGGCGATTTGCGTCGCATTGTGGCGGCTGTTAGCATTGCCACTAATCTAGAGCGCATGGGCGATCATGCAGCCAGCATTGCGCGCATTGCCCTGCGCACAGCTGAGTTACCAGCTGCTGTGCATTTGCCGCTCTTCACAGATATGGCACGCCTTGCTGCTGAGAATCTGCATCAGGCGATGATTGCCTTTGAAAACAATGATGCTGATCTAGCGCGCCAAATTGTGCGCCGCGATGAACAGGTGGACATCTTGCACAAGCGCGTCTATGACTACCTGATCAAGACGATGATGGAAAACTCAGCAGCAGTTGAGTATGCCACGCTCTTGCTGTGGGTCTCGCATGATATCGAGCGCTTCGCTGACCGCGTCTGCAACATCTGCGAGCGGATCGTCTACGTCATCACAGGCGTTCTGTTCGAGCCGCGCACCAACACTCTGCTCTGACTATGCAACTGGCAACGCGGACAGGTCAGGCTGACCTGTCCGCATTTTTTGTGAGTGCGCTAGACTCAGGCGCACAAGGAGCTATCAATGGACATCTCCGTTACGGCTGAGCGGCAAGCCGAGATACGTCGTCTGCTGAGCCTAACGCCTGAGGAAGTGCGCCGCCTTGCTGCTGAGCGTCTGATTGTCTGCCCTGACCTTGAAGCGCTGCATTGCCGCATGGCAGAGGACATCGCTGCTGAGATCGCCGCTGCTAATGTTAAAGATGCGCCGCTGCGCCTAATTTTGCCTGTTGGACCTACAGGCAGCTATCCGCACTTGGTCACGCTTATCATCGAGCGCAGACTATCTTTGGCGCGCTGCTGGCTGTTCTTCATGGATGAATACTGTGACTCAGACGGCAACGTCTTGCCGCTTGAGCATCCGTTGAGCTTTCGCGGCACTATCGAGCGGCTTTTTCTGATGCCGCTGCGCGCACACGGCAGCGACTTTGTGCCTGAGCAGATCATTTTTCCTGATCAGGATAACTATATGTATCTGCCTCAACTAATTGAGAGACTCGGCGGCATTGATACGTGCTATGGCGGCATCGGCATTCACGGTCACCTTGCCTTTAATGAGCCAGAGCTCGGCGTGGCGACGCGCTCAGTGCGGCGTGTGCGCTTAAATGCTTACACGGTCACAATGAATGCAATTCGCGCCAATGTTGGTGGAAACATCGCCTGCTTTCCGCGCGAGGCGTACACGCTTGGCATGCGCGAGATTCTGGGTGCACAGCGGCTGCGGCTCTATTGCCGCAGCGATAGCGGCTTGGACTGGGCGAAGACAGTGCTGCGCTTGGCGCTATTCGGCACCGCAGGCGATGATTTTCCCGTCACGCACATTCGCGGACGTGACTATACCATCATCACGGATGAAGCGACGCTCGCTGCGCCACGTTACCTCATCTAAGCCTGT
>JANWYI010000002.1:17692-63383 GCA_025055255.1 Anaerolineae bacterium
GTTGAGGTGATCAACGCTGCTGCTGCACCTCAAGCATGTCCTGATGAATTAGGCAACATCACAGTGATAGTGCTGCCACGTCCAGGACGGCTCTCAATCTCGACCGTGCCTTCTAGTTGGCGCACGCGCTGCCTGATGTTGCGCAGACCAATGCCGGGCGGCGTTGTCTTCGGATCGAAGCCTTTGCCGTTATCCGAGATGACTAAGGTGACGTGCGTTGGCGTCTCGTGCAAGTCCACATAGACCTCGGTTGCCTGTGCGTGACGCACGATGTTGGAAAGCGCCTCGCGCGTGATCTGCAGCAGCGCGTGCAGCCGATCTTCGTTCAAATTAGTAACGTTTGAGACATCCATGACCAAGCGCGCTGAACAGACCTCGCGGAAACGCTTGGCAAGGTCATTCATCTGCTCGCGCAAGGTCAGGCTCAGCTCCACGCCAACGCGCAAGTCACGGATGTAGCGGCGCAAGTCTTCGATCACGCGGTTCAAGTCAGCGTTCACAGCGGCAAGCTGCTCAGCGTGTTCAGGCGCCTTCAAACGCAGGAGCTCCAGCTTGATGCCGATAGCGTAAATAGACTGTATGATGCCGTCATGCAGCTCCATGCTGATACGGTCGCGCTCTTCCAGCACGGCAAGGCGACGCAATTGCTCCGAGAGCCGCGCGTTCTCAATGGCAATGGCGGCATGTGCAGCCAGCAAGCTGATCATCCGCTCATCATCCTCTGTGAACGGTTGTCCATCAAGCCGATCACACAGATAGAGCGAGCCGAGTATCTGACCTTTAGAGATGATCGGCACGCCGAGAAAGCGCGTCATGTACGGATGATGCTCTGGAAAGCCGACGGATTTTGGATGATCTTGCAGGCGCGGCAAGCGAATCGGATGCTCACTGTTAAGCAGGACGCCTAGCAAGCCGTGACCTTGTGGTGGATGATCGATCAGCGCAATTTCTTCCTCGCTCATGCCGTAAACGAGGAACTCAGAGAGACCTTGCATGCTATCAGGTACGCCGAGCGCAGCGTAGCGCGCGCCGACCATGCGCGCCGCGATCTCGGCGAGGCGCTTGAGAATGCGATCTAATGTGAATTCAGCTGTGACGGCGCGCACTGCCTCACTAAGGGCATGCAATTTCTCTTCGCTGCGATCAACGCGGAACTGTCCGCTACTGCTATGTGGATGCTCGCGTTTTGCCATTTGCCTTACCAATGCAGCTCAGTTTCTTTGTTAACATAACGATTTTCTGCTGTTTTGCCCAAAGCAAGCGACATTCATCACCTAAAATTACTCACATTTGTCCCTGACTTTCCCGATCAAGAGCCATTATCTTATAATCAGTATCCGAAGTTGTAGAGATCGGAGTGCGCTGTGTACTACTTCAATCATGCAGCGCCGTTTAGCCAAAGCTATGACGAGGAAGCTATGAGCCAGACGCCTCACCCGATTCGCATTCTGATTGCCGACGATCATGAAGTGGTTCGGATGGGCATTCGTGCCTTGCTGCAGCAGCACGCGCATTTGCGTGTCGTAGCCGAAGCGGCTACCGGCGAGGAAGCCGTTGAGCTGGCACTGCAGCATAAGCCCGACATTGTTGTCATGGACGTGCGAATGCCCGGAATGCTAGGTGTAGAAGCCTGTCAGAAGATCGTGCAGCAGCTACCTAACACACGCGTGATCATGTTGACCAGCTACGCCGAAGATGAGCTGCTCTTCGCTGCGATCCGTGCAGGCGCCTCTGGCTATGTGCTGAAGCGGATTGGCAGTGAAGACTTGATCCGTACCATTGAAGCCGTTGGACGCGGCGAATCGGCGCTTGATCCTGCCATGACTGAGGCTGTTTTCCGTGAGCTGCGCCAGAGCGAGAAGAGCAAAGAAGCCGCGTTGTTTGCCGAACTCACTTCGCAGGAAATGCGCGTCCTAGCACTGATCGCTGATGGCTTGACTAACCGCGAGATCGCCAGTCGGCTCTTTTTAGGCGAGGGCACTGTTCGCAACTACGTCAGCAACTTGCTCAGCAAGCTGAATCTGTCTAACCGCGCTGAGGCAGCCGCGTTCGCCGTGCAGCATCACATCAAAGAGCACCTCGCTTCTGAATGAGCCTGCTGGCTCATAGCTTCATAGCTCATACTTGTGCCGCACAGTGAGCTAAGGACTGCGCGGCTGTTTAATTTGTGCCTCGACTGCCTCAACCAAGCGCTTGCGATCTAAGGTCGCCTTTTGCCAGAAAACGGCATCCAGCAGGCGCGCGCGGTCAATCTCGCCCAGCTCCTTTGCGCTCATCACAGCGACGCGCACGTTGCGCAGCTGATCCAGTTGGCGCATGCGCTGTAGCACGTCCAAGCCGCCCATGTCCGGCAGCATGACGTCCAAGATGACCAAGTCAGGCGGCTGTTCTTGCATCGCCTTGAGCGCACTCTCGCCTGTGCGCGCCTCTGTCACGCTGAACTTGCGACTCGCCTCTAGAATGCGGCGCACCAAGCGTGCATCGTATGGATTGTCATCTACGATCAGCACTTTGAAAGGACCCTCAACAAACTGTGTTGGCTCAGCCGCGCGCTGTGGCTCAGCGCTGTTGACCATCTCACTCTCAGCTGCGCGCTCCTTGAGCTTGCTGACCACGTGATCTACCAATTCGCGCGTGCTGTAGTCCCCTTTTAGCCAGACCGAGTCGATCTGTCCGCTCAAGCGCGCTTTGTCTGCTGCAGTGAGTGCCTTGCCGCTCAGTACGATCACAGGGATGTGCGCCGTCTCTGGATCAGCTTTAAGCGTCTCCAATAAACTGAAACCGTCCATCTCTGGCATGGTCAGGTCAGTGATGACCAAGTCAGGACGGCGTTGACGTATTAAGTCCAGTCCGTCTATCGGATTGTTCGATTCAAAGACGCGGTAGTTCTTACGCGCCTGTAACAGGCGGCGAATTAAGCGCGTGTCATGTGGATTGTCGTCAATGACCACAACTGTTGTGATCTGCTCGTCAAGCCGCTCCAGTGCCGCGCCTAGACCTTCAGTCTGCTGCGAAGGCGCCGCTGTGCCAAGCTCCAGCTCCAGCACGTACTGATCCTCAAGGATGTGCTTCTCAGCTGAGAAGGTATGTCCAGAGCAGTTCAGCAGGACGCGCTCGTGCGGCTGAATGGCGCCTGTGGCAATCAATTTCTCCAAGCCTGCGAAGGCGACCGCTGTGGCAGGCTCAACGCTGAAGCCTTCTGTGCGCGCCACGCGCCGCATGGCGCGGAACGCTTGTCCGTCATCTACGCTGACCATAGCGCCGCCATGCCGCTGAATCGCCTCATAGAGCATGGTGTAGGCGTAGCTTGGATCGCCTGTGGCTAGGACTGTGATCAGCGTCTCCGGCACGACTGGCTCTGCTTGCGCTAGTCCGCGCTCGAAAGCGCGCACCATTGGCGCACAGCCTTCCACCTGCACAATGCCCAGCTTTGGCACCTTGTCAATTAGACCGATTTGGTAGAGCTCTAGGAAGCCTTTGTAGACGCCTAACGGACCGATGCCGCCGCTCACCGCCTGAATGTACCAATCTGGCGCAACCCAACGTCCAACAACACCATGTTCTATGCCAAGCTGCTCAGCGATCTCAAAGGCGAGCGTCTTCATGCTCTCCTTGCCCGGAATGCCCTTTGAGCCGCGATCAAAGTACAGATTGCGCCGCGCTGCGAAGTCCGCCGCCACTTTTTTGGTCTGGTCGTAGGTGCCAGTCACCTTGATCAACTCAGCGCCGTACAAGCCAAGCTCGCGCATTTTTTCAGCAGGCACCATGCTCGGCAAAAAGACCCAGAGCTTGATGCCGGCGCGCGCACAGTATGCTGCGTACGCTGCTGCAGCATTGCCTGTAGACGCCAACACGCATTCTTTGACGCCTGCCTGCTTCAGAATCGAGACTGAGAGCGCGCCCTGCCGATCTTTGAAAGAGTTGGTCGGCATACGGCGCTCATCCTTGATCAAGATGTGTTCATGACCGAGCACCTCGCCGAGTCGCTCGGCACGGATGATTGGCGTCATGCCTTCGCCAATGGTCACGCGCTGAGTCGGGTCGCTCAAAGGCAGTAATTCCTCGTAGCGCCATAGCGAGAGCGGGCGCCCCGCCATGCCATTTGCCCAGCGAACTTCGCCGTAGTGATAGCGCGCGTCTAGCCATGCGCCACCGCAGCGTTCGCACTTTGCGATCATCGGATCGGGCAACATCTGATGACCGCACGTCAGGCAAACGACCTGAGAGAAGAGCGTAGGCATAGGCTTCTCCGAGAGATAGTGAGTCCTATGCCAAGTTTAACACATTTTTACAATCAGCTGCTCATTTCCTGCAGGACGCGGCGCGCAATGACCAAGCGCTGAATCTGACTCGTGCCTTCGCCGATGCTCATTAGGCGCTGATCGCGGTACATGCGCTCAACAGGAAACTCAGCGCTGTAGCCGTAGCTGCCGTGAATTTGAATGGCGTTGAAACAGACGCGCTCTGCCACTTCACTGGCGAAGAGCTTTGCCATTGCCGCTTCTTTGGTGAACGGCTTGCCCTGATCTTTGAGCCATGCCGCGCGATAGACCATCAAACGCGCCGCCTCGATCTCTAGCGCCGCGTCAGCAATCATCCACTGAATGGCTTGATGTTCGCTGATCGGCTTGCCGAAGGCGACGCGCTGCTTCGCATACTTGACCGCTTCTTCAAAGGCGCCCTGCGCAATGCCGACGCTCAGCGCGCCAATGCTGATCCTACCTGCGTCAAGCGTTTCCATTGTTTGGTGAAAGCCGCGTCCAACTTCGCCAAGTACGTTCTCGCGCGGCACGCGCACGTTATCGTAGCTAATCATGTGCGTAGATGAGCCTTTTAAGCCCATCTTGCGCTCAGGCGGATGAATAGTCAAGCCTTCGCGGTTAGGTTCTACTAGCAAGTGCGTGAAGCCGCGCGCACCTGCCGTCTTATCCGTGCGCACAAGCGTGATGATGACAGGCGCATGACGCGCGTTCGTGATCCACGCCTTTGTGCCGCTGATCACATAACAACCGTCTTCCAAGATGGCACTGGTCTGCGCGCTCATCAGGTCAGAGCCTGCATTCGGCTCTGTTAGTGCTAGAGCGCCAAGAGTCTCGCCACTGGTCAGACGCGGCAAAAAACGCGCCTTCTGCTCAGGCGTTCCCCAGCGGACAATCGGCGCGCAGCCCAAGCCATTGTGCGCTGAAATTGAGAGCGCCGTTGAGCCGCAAACGCGCCCTAGCTCCTCCACTGCAATAGACGCACAGATCGTGTCCAAGCCTGCGCCGCCGTATTCCTCTGGCACTTGAAGACCTGTCAAACCAAGTTGCGGCATCTTGCGGATCGCTTCCCAGCGCAGGTCGCCTTGCGCCTCAACCTGCGCTGCGTAAGGCTTGATCTCACCTTCACAAAAGTCGCGCACAGCGCGCTGATACATCTTTTGTTCTTGAGTCAGCTCAAAGTGCATTGTAGAGTCTCCTAGAAGCGTCCAGCGAACATATCCGCCACACGCATCACTAAATCGTGTTTCAGGATAGGTTTTATCAAATGACTGTCCACGCCGCTAGAGGAATCGAGCGTGGCAAGAAAACTCTGCGCATAACCTGAGACCATCAGCACGAGCGTGCGGCGCGTCTCAATGGCGCGCATTGCTTTGACGAACTCAATCCCGTTCATAATCGGCATGGCAAAATCTACCACGACCAATTCAGGCGGATCAGCTTTGAACAGCTCTAAGCCGTCAACGGCGTTACTTGCCGTCCGCACGTCATAACCTTCGGCAGCGAGCGTCTCTGCTATCAGCGCGCATTGCTCAGGATCGTCGTCAATAACCAAAATTTTCGATTGTTTCTCAGGCGTGCTGCTCATGATGAAAAACTCCTCAAGCTGACTTGGATGAAATAAGCTAGGTCAGCTGTGCTACATAACTACTTTAATCTTATACCAAACTAGCGGCGTACCTTACGTTAGAATGCTCAAAAATTAGGAGGCAATGCGTGGCTAAGCAATGGCTTGTCTTGCCGAATGACCATACTGCTGGGTAGTGTGAGCGCTAGACTGACCAATCAAAATCAGCAGCCTGCCACTTGCTGCGCGTCATGGCGAGTGCAATTAGTGCAAGGAACGGCAGCAGGAACAACGTCGGATGCTCAAACTTGCCTTCGCCGAGCGTCAGCAGGAAGTACAGCCACGGCACAAAGAACAACGCTGTCAGAGCGCTCACCATTACGCCATAGCGCCGTCTTCGCGCCCAGTCGCGCAGATAGAACATCAGCGGTATCAAAAAGACCACGAAGTGCGGCGTCGCAGTGCGCAAGCCGATCACGTGCGTCATGGTCAGCGTCAGCATGAACGTCCAAGCGAAAGCGCCGACTGTGTCGCGTTTCAGCGCTTGCCACCACGCCCAGAGCATGATCAGCGCGCCGAAAACGTTCAAGCCGATCTCTGCCCAGCGCCCTAAGCCGAGCAAATACTCAGTCACAACCCAGACAGGCGTCGAGACCTCAATGTAGCTTGGATAGAGCGTTAGCTGGTAAAGAAAGCCGTTGATCCAGTTCGGCTGCAACAGGAAAGACGAGCCGATAAGAGCGCCTAGTGTCGCGCCGAATGCAGCAATGGCTCTCCAGCGCCGCTGCCATAGCGCCCAGAGCAACATAAACGGCGCAATGAAGATGCTCATTTGCGGTTTGAAGGTCGAGAGGGCTAGGAAAGCACCTGCCCAGCTGTCGTGGCGCCGCACAAACAGCCAGAGCGCCGCCACTTGTAGGAAGTACACCACATGGCTGACCTGCCCAAGCACCAAACCGCGCGCTGCAGGATAGGCGAGTAGCGTGAACAGGATCAGACCTGTCACGGTCAGCGAGCGCGCACGCCATTTGAACAAGTCCAGCAGCAAGATGAGCGCAGCGATCAGGCAGACCTCAAGGAAGACCAGCCATGCAGCTGTCGCCCATTCATACTCAGCGTGAATGAACGGATAGACGAAGTAAATCGCATAAAACGGGTAAGCGAAATGATTGGGCTGCTCATTTGGCAGCGCAGCGCGTCCGTAGAGGCGTGTTTGAATGGCAAGGCTGACCTCAGCGCTGTACGGATCGAGTCCTTGATAGAAAAACAGACGCGCAGCTTCCCAGACCGTTGCGTAATCGTTAAAACCGGGATACGGGCGCGTGAAGAGGTAATACGAGGCGATCACATTAGCGACCAGCGCGACGCTGATCAAGGACACAGCGCTCAGAGGCAATCGGCGCATCACTCACTGCCATCTGAGAGCCAACGCCGCAGGCGCGGACGCACGCGCACATAGAAGACGCGATAGACGCTGAAGACAGCAAAGGCGAACAACGCAAACAGCGCGCCGTTGCAAAAGGCACCTTGCAACGCTTGAATGACCAGCGCAGCTTGCGCCGCAGCGCGCTGACCTTCGCTTGGCGGCGCAGGACTCGGCACAATGCCAGCTACAGTTGGACGCGGCGGCAAGGTCGGCGGCTGCTGGATGAGTGACGTCGGCGACGGACCGAGCGTCGGCAGAGCGGTTGGCTGCGGCGTGGCAGGTTGCGGCAAGGTTGGCAGAGCAGTAGCAGTTCGGTTGACCACATTCAGACCTTGCACAACGGTCTGTAGCACGGCGCCGCTGCGGAGAAAGACGCGCAAGCGCAGCTGATAGACACCATCTGGTATTGCTGTGGTGTCCCACAAAGCGAGCGTACCATTGGTCACAGGTTGCGCGATTTCAACGATTGAGAACCACTCAGGCGAGAGGCTGCCTTGCACGGCGTACTCAAGCCGATAGCGCTGAAAATTTGGACTAGTGGCTGTGCCCTGCACGGTCACCACGCCGATCAAGGTCTGGGCAGGCGCAGGCGAGGTGATAATCGCTAAGCCTTCCTCTTGGGCTGCGACTGATGCTGTGCGCAGTGAGCTGAGCAACACGCACAACGTCAGAAGACGCCAAACTTCAGCGCCACGCATCAGTCTCTGGCACAAAGATCGGATCAATTCCAGAGATGTTTTCATCTAGCCAATCACAAAGCACGTCGCGCAGCACAATTGCCTCGCTTGAGTAGTGCGAGCTGCCGATGATGTTGATATCCAGCTGCTTAAGCAACTCGCGCATGGTCTCGCGCGCGCGGACGTGAAACTCGCTCTGACCGATCAGCCACCATTCGCCTGTGACGAACGTATCGCAGCCCAGCAACGCCGCCTCGCGCAGATTGTCAGGCGTGCCGCCCATACCTGCCACAACTGCCACTTTGCTCACAGGGCGTCCATTGTGCCGCACGGCGTGATAGCGCAGCGCAGGCAAGCCGTTCACGTCTGCCACGCGCTTGGCAAAGTCATGAAAACTCACGCCATTAGCGTTGCCATAGACGCCGGACATGCCGCCATAGTACTCAGCAAAGCGCGCCTGATCCTTCAGCTTGAGCGCGTTCGCCAGCGCACCTGAGGTTGAAATATGTGGATGACAATCCAGTGGTGCATGGCACAGGTAGAAACTGATGTGATGCTCGCGCAGCTCTTGCAAGTGCGCCTCAGCCATGTAGGTGAACGTGCCGCTGTTCTCTCGGTAGTCTGCCATGTGATGGCTGAAGATCAAGGCGCCAGGTGCGCCGCGCTCGACTTCCTTCGCAATGATCGTGTCTAGGACTTGCGTAGATGGGAAGACGATCAGGTAGACGCGCTCGACTTGGGCTGCGTTGTCCAGCATCAGTCCGTTGAACGTGCCTGCGAGAAAGCCTTCGGCAAGGTAGCGCTCAATAATGGACTCATAGCCAACTGGGAAGAAGCGACGGTCACCGCTTTCGTCAAAGGCGGTCACGTTGAAGAACTTGTTCAAGCGGTCAACTAGCTCTGCTTGTGCGATCATGCTCTGTCTCGCTTCTGTTCAGCGTAGCGCGCCTCACTCTGTACGAACTCAATGACGCCGCTGATGGTCGGGTCAGGTGGCGTGTCCTCAGGCAACTGAAGCGCCACATGACTCTCGGCGCGCACATAAGGCGGCTCAGGCAAGAGCGTTAAATCCAGTCGTCCAAGCTGTGTCTGCGCGTCGCCGCAATCGAAGAGCAGCCAGCGCTGTGGAGCGCGCCATTCAGGCTGTATGACGGTTTGATCGGTATAGCGCAAGCCAATCAGCAAGTCTACATCGGATAACTCCGCAGCTGCGCGCGCCATTTGCGCGCCGTTAGCAAAGCCAATCTGCACGCCGCGCTTGCTCACGCGCGCCGACCAAGGTCCTGCAGCAAAGCGCGTCACAACCAAGCGCTGCAGCCCTTCAATGATCTGTGGCGCGCGATAGAGCGGATCGCGCGCGCCGACGTGGAATGCGTCGTAGCCCATGCTGTCCATTGCCACAAGCATACCGCGTCCGTTGGTCGCTTGGCAAATCCACGCCGAAGGCGCGCAGGCACAGCCCATGTCCACCAGCAGCGGAATGCCTTGCACAGCGGCACGCGCGCGACTCAGAAAAGTGAACAGGCGCGGCAAACACGCCAAGTCGCCGTTCAGCGCGACCGTGTAAAACAGACTGACACGCGTCTCGACTGTGATCACGCGCTGCTCCTAGCTTTGCACGTTTGCAAAGCCTGCGCTGAAAAGCGCCGCTAAGACGAAAAAGACGCCAAAGGCAGCGCGCGCCACGATTGCAGCGCGCGTAGATTGCGTGTAGGCGCGCGCACACAGCACGACCAGCATCATGAAAAACGGCTGAATCAGCGCATACCACTGTCCCTGCGAGCCAGAGGTGAGCAGCGCCACTAGCATGTATAGCAGTGAGACGCTGACAATAGCAATTCGATTGTCGCCGCTGAGGCGCGCAACGCTTGGATACAGCACGCCGCTGAAGAGCAAGCCTTCTGCCACAGGCTGAAAGATGACTGCTAACAGCACGCCTAGGATGAAGCCGAGCGGCTCACCTTGCCGCAGCACCTCAAGCGTTGGCGGCACAATTTGCCCTTCCGTCAAGCGCAGCAGCCTGCCAACTAGGTCAATTGCCCAAGCGATGCCCAAGCAGAACATGAAAACCGCTAAGAGCGCTGCTGGACGACTCGGCGAGAGCAAACGCAAGACTTTCAGCCAGTTTGCGCTGAAGCGCCGCCGCGCCCACTGCCCGATGCCTATTGTGATGACAATTGCCGTCAATAGCGCGCTCAAAGTCAGTGTGCGCGCTGATGGCGCGCCGCGCTGCGCTTCATCTGCTAACACGCTGACCGAGAGCAGCCAGACCATCGAAAACAGGATGTAGGCAACTACGAAGATTAGACCGTTAGTGAGCTGCCACGGCGATGGCGCCTCAGCTGCGCGCAGCCGCGCCATGAATGATTCGCGTCTTCCTCTCGCGCTCATTTGACCTTGCCCGTCTTAGCTGCGCGTTAGATTCTTGTTAAACCGTGCCAATTATAACAATCGCATAGTGCCTTGCACACTGTGCAAAATGCGCTACCATTAGAAGCACTCTGAGCGTATGCTCAGAACAAAAATCGGTTTTTAGCTCCAACGAGGATTTTCACTATGCGCAAATCCACTTTTCTGAAAGCTGTGAGCTTCGCTGTTACCATTGCTTTCGCACTTGCAGCGCTCTTGCCTGCTCTGCCTGCTGCTGCACAGGATAATCCGCTGACTGCAGGCGTGAGCAAGAAATTCGCTGGCACTGAGCTACGCCTGATCTTCGCCAACCATCCTTGGAACAACACCATTCAGCGCCTGATCCCTGCCTTTGAGCAAGCGAGCGGCATGTCGCTGCGCATTGAGAGCTATTTTGAGGATCAACTCTCGCAGAAGCTGCAGGTCGGCTTGACAAGCGGCACCACGACCGCTGACGCCTTCATGTTCCGTCCATTGCAGGAAGGGCGGCTCTTCGCTAAGAACGGCTGGCTCTTTGACCTGAAGGCGTTTGCTGAGGCGGACAAAGACTGGAACTGGGAAGATTTCCAAGAGGCTGCACGTCAGACGGTCACTTTTGAGGGCATCGTCTTTGGCGTGCCAATCGTGACCGAGCGCCAAGTTATCTACTATCGCAAAGACCTGTTCGCTGCTAAAGGCTTGAGCGTGCCGAAGACGCTAGAAGAGCTGGAAGCAGCGGCGAAAGCGCTCAACGATCCTGCCAATGGCATCGCCGGTATCGTCATGCGCGGTCAACGTGCAGCAGCTGTGACGCAGTTCAGCAGCTTCCTCTACAGTTTCGGCGGCGATTGGACGAAGGAAGATGGCACGTCTGGCTTAGACACGCCTGAGGCGCGCGCTGCGTACGAGTTCTACGGACGCCTGCTGCGTGAATACGGTCCGCAAGGCACAACCAATATGAGCTGGCCTCAAGCAGTGGCAGTCCTGCAGCAGGGCAAGGCAGCCATGTGGATTGACGCCGATAGCCTGTTCCTGAACGCCACAGACCCATCACGCTCGACCGTTGCGAAGGAGATCGGCTTCGCGCCGTTCCCAGCTGGTCCGGCAGGCGCGCGGCAATACAACATCACGTCATGGGCGCTCGGCATTAACGAACTCTCGCAGAACAAGGAAGCTGCTTGGGAGTTTGTGAAGTGGGCGACGAGTGCGCCTGTAGTGATGGAGCTACAGAAAGGCGGCAATCCCGGCCCGCGCATCTCAGTCTGGGCGTCGCCCGAAGGGCTCTCTGGTTTCCCAACAGAGTACGCTGAGGTCGCTAAGCTGCAGGCGGCGCGCGGCGTCGGCTATGATCGCCCGCGCGTGATCAGCGTCGGACGTGCGCGTGACATCGTTGGTGCGCCGATTGTGGTTGCCATTGAAGGCGGCGACCTTGAGGCGGCAATCAAGCAAGCACACGAGCAGTTCAACGCCTTCCTGCGCGAAGATCGCTGACAGAGGCGAGGTGCGCCGTCTTAATGCGCTCAGACGGCGCACTCTCATATCCCAATTAGCGACGTTGAGCCAACATGGACTTCTTAAATCGCCATATTCGCGTCACGTTCATCTTGCCGTCGGTCATCTTCGTGATCGCCATGATGATCGTGCCGATCCTATACACTAGTTACCTCAGCCTGCACATTTGGAGCGGCTCAGCGCGCCGAGCGCCTGAGTTTGTCGGACTGAGCAACTATGAGCGCCTATTCACGCGCGACCCGCGCTTTGGCGATGCTGTGGCGCGTACGTTTATTTTCACAGGTATTGCTGTTGGCGCTGAGCTGACGCTTGGCTTAGGTATTGCTCTGCTGATCAATGGCAAGTTTCTCGGTCACAATCTTGTCAAGACGCTTATTTTACTGCCAATGGTAGCGACGCCTGTTGCCATTGGCATGGCGTGGTTATTGCTGTATGAGCCGAACATTGGCGCACTGAACGCGCTCTTGCGTGCGCTCGGCTTGCCGCCACAGGATTTTTTGGGCAGTTCGTCCACAGCGCTGCTCTGGTTGGCAGTAGTGGACATCTGGCAGTGGACGCCGCTCATGGCGCTGATTTTGCTGGCAGGTCTGGCGGCACTGCCTGAAGAGCCATATGAGGCGGCGCGCGTAGACGGCGCCAGTGCGTGGCAACGTTTTATCCATCTGACCTTGCCGTTGCTCTTTCCGACTATCATCGCCGCGACTCTACTGCGCTCAATTGACGCGCTCAAGACCTTCGACATTATCTACACGATGACTCGCGGCGGACCGGGCTTTGCCACAGAGACGATCAACACTTACGGCTACATTCAAGCCTTTGAGTACTTCCAGCTCGGACAAGCCTCTAGCCTGCTGATCGTCTTTTTCACGCTGATTCTAGGCGTCAGCTTATTCTTCATTCGTTTTCGTCGCCGCTGGGGAACCGCGCTATGACCACAAATTACGCCGTTCATGTGCCACAGAGCGCGTTAAACGTCTATGCGCAACAGCGCCGTCAACGTCAGGCGTTGCTAGGCGCGCTGCGCTACGCTGCGATTGCCTTTGTGCTGTTCATCTTCCTTGCGCCGTTCCTGTGGATGCTGCTCAGCTCGTTTAAGACACAAGTAGACATCACTAACACGCGCAACATCCTCGCCTTCACGCCGACGCTTGAGAACTACCGCAACGTTTTTCAGCAGCACGAGTTTTTGCGCTACTTGTTGAACAGTTTCGCTGTAGCGGCGCTCTCCACGCTTTTCTCACTGATTCTGGGCTTGCCAGCAGCGTATGCGATTGCGCGTTTCCGCCTGCAGTGGCTCGGCGTCATCTTGCTGACAGCGCGCATCGTGCCGGGCATTACGTTCCTCATCCCATGGTACATCATTTTCAGCCGTCTAGGATTGATCGGCACGTTGACTCCGCTCATCTTGAGCCATATGCTGGTCGGCTTGCCGTTCATCGCGTGGATCATGATCGCGTTCTACGAAGATTTGCCGATAGAGCTGGAAGAGGCGGCAAAAATTGACGGCGCTACGCCGATTGGCGCATTTCTGCGTGTGGCGTTGCCGCTCTCAATGCCCGGCGTGATTACAGCAGGTATTGTGGCGTTCATTTTCTCGTGGAACAACTTCATGTTCTCGCTCGTGTTAGCTGATGACCGCACGCGCACTCTGCCTATCGCTATTTTCAACTTCCTGACCTATGCCAGCGTAGACTGGGGCGGTCTGATGGCGGCAGCAGTGGTGATCACGTTGCCTGTGCTGATCATCACGCTGTTTGTGCAGCGCTACATCGTGCGTGGCTTAATCGCCGGCGCGACCAAAGGCTGATCAACACAGCCGCGTCTTGATGTGCTGTGCCACAATGTGCGCCACTGCCATGATCGTCAACATCGGATTGACGCCTGATGCTGTTGGCAAGGCGCTGCCATCTGCCACGAACAAGTTGCGCACTTCGAAGGTCTCGCCGTCGGGCGCAATGGCGCCGCGCGCAGGATTCGCCGCCATGCGGCACGATGACATTTGGTGCGCGCTGCCCAAGATAAAAGCGTTGCTCGGCAAGCCTGCCTTGGCGACCTGCCCTAGCCACGCCTCAAAGTCACCCTCGCCGCGCTGATACGGCGAAACGCGATGATGCGGCGCGACGATTTGCTCAGCGCCTGCGGCGTAGTGGATGCGCAGCGCCTCAATCACGCCGCGTAACAAGTGCGCGCGGTCGTGCGCTGAGAGCCGATAGAAGATAGCAGGCGATCCATCGCGCTTCAGGCGCACGGCGCCGCCGTCGCGGTCGCGCGTGATGATCAAGACGTTCGCCATGTGTGCGTAGCGTTCCATCAGCTGCTTGTGCTGTAGACCGTCTTGCCACGGCAATGCCACAGCCGCCAAGCCTGCATGTCCGGGCGCCGACTCAAGCGTCACGCCGTAGCCATGACCATCTAAATTGTTGAATTGCGGCACGTAGTGGCTCATCATCACGCCTGACCAGCCGTTGATCGGTTCGGCATAGAAGCCAAAAGCGCCCGTGCTTGGATGCAGGTGTAAGTTGCGTCCGATGTGCGCATTGGTCAAGCCTGAGCGCAGCAGCAAGGCAGGTGTGTGCAATGCGCCTGCACAAACTGCCACTGCGCGTGCGCGCACGGTCAAGCGCACTGTTTGACCGTTTTCAGCGCGCGCTGTGCCTTCCACACCGCAGGCGACGCCGTCTTCAATCAAGACGCGATCCACATGGACGCCAATGGCAAGCCGTGCGCCGCACTCATAGGCGTCTTGCAAGTACGTCTTAAGCGCGCTCTGCTTGGCGCCATGCGCACAGCCGAAGCCGCAGGCGCCGCAATCGGCGCAGTCGCGCACATTGCGCGGAATGACTTTGACTGTGTAGCCGAGCGCCTCGGCGCCGCGCACTAACACGGCGTTGCGCGGATTCGGCGCAGACTCTGCCTCTGTGACGTGAATTCGCTCAGAGACAGTGTCTAGCGCACGCGCAAAAGTGCCGTCCGTGAAGTCTACGCCGTAGTCGCGCGCCCATTCTGCCAAGACGTGATCAGGTGTGCGCAACGACGCCGCCCAGTTGATCGTCGTGCCGCCGCCGAGCGTGCTGCCTGCCAAGATCATCATGCCTAGGTCTTCGCTGACCATGAAGCCGCCTTTTTCGAACATGCGCGCTTGGCTGCGCACCTCATAGCCGTCGAAGTCAGGCTCAGCGTAATAGCCGCCTTTCTCCAGCACGACCACGTCCAGACCTGCCCTGCTTAGCTCAGCCGCCAGCACGCTGCCGCCAGCGCCGCTGCCGACGATGACTACATCTGTCTCTAATGTTGTGTCCTCTGTAAATTGCAGCGGACGCAGCGGTTTCGGCGCACCAGATGGCGGCAGCGCAGGTCGCGGATAGCCAATTGCAGCCCAGTTCGGATTGTTGCCTGACTGGTCAGCGTCGGCGTAGAAGAGCAGCAAGGTTAGGCGCTTGAAAGTGGAGAAAACGCGCCGCTGCAGGTCTATGGGACTATCTGCCCATGCGCGCAAGAGCGCTGTGCGCTCATGCAAGTCCATCTCAAAAATCGAGCGCCACTGTCTGCTGAGCAAAGCATTGGCAAGCGGCTGAGCCAGTGCGTCCAGCACGAGCCTGATCTGATCGAGACGCTCAGGCGCAACGGCTTGCAAAATCTCGGCAATGCGCGCAGGTACGTTCATTGCACTAGCAGAGCGTGCGTAAAGTCCATGCGGATCGGGCAGTTCAACGGCAAGCGCAGGCGCCAATGTGTCACAGACAAGGCGCAGGACTTCCATTTGGCGCGCCGTGAAGACAGAATCTGATGTTTGGCTCATGGTCATCTATACAAACCGAGACGGACTTTCCCTGATTATAGCAAGACGTACGTCTTCCGCAGCGACACATGCCTCTCGGCAGACCTGTCACATGCAGCATTTGTGCAAGCGCGCCGAGTTGTGCTAGGCTATGTGCAGGTCAGTCTCAGAAAAATCAAGCGTCCATGTCCGATGTAACCGTCTTCAGTGTTAGCGCCTTGAACGCTTACGTACGCCGCCTGATCGAGCGTGACGCGAACCTGCAAGATATCTGGGTGGAAGGCGAGGTCTCGAACCTGCGCAGCCAAAGCAGCGGACACCTCTACTTCACGCTCAAAGATGCTGTTGCTGAGCTGCGCGTCGTGATTTGGCGCGATAAGGCGCTGCGCTTGGCACATCAGCCGCAAAATGGCGAGAAAATCCTTGCGCACGGCAAAATCAGCGTCTACGAGCAAGGCGGAGTGTATCAGCTCTACGCTGACGCTGTGCAACTCGCCGCTGCGCAAGGCGATCTGGCTGCGCAATTCCGCGCGCTCTGGGCAAAGTTAGAGCGCGAAGGCTTGTTCCGAGCTGAATTGAAACGTCCTTTGCCGATGTTTCCGCAGCGGATCGGCGTAGTCACCTCAGAGAGCGCCGCCGCCTTTCAGGATGTCTGCAATGTGCTGCGCCGTCGCTATCCATTGGCAGAGGTCTGGCTGAGCCACACGCCTGTGCAAGGCGCCGACGCGCCGCCACAGATCATTGCGGCATTGCGGCGCGCCGATTCGTTCGGCGTGGACGTGATCTTGCTGGTGCGCGGCGGCGGCAGCGCTGAGGACTTGTGGTGCTTCAATGATGAAGCATTGGCGCGCGCTTTGCGGACGACTCGCGCGCCTGTGGTCACAGGCGTTGGACATGAGATTGACATTACGCTGGTAGACGGCACGTCTGATAAGCGCGCGCCGACGCCTTCAGCTGCGGCTGAGCTCGCCACACCTGATGTCGCCAACTTGCGCGCTGAGCTATCGCGCTACGCTGAACGGCTTCAAAGCGCTCTAGCGCGCCGTTTGACAGAGGCTCAGGAAAAACTGCAAGATATGGCGCACAAGTTACGGTTGCTCTCGCCGCGCGCACGTTTGCAAGGCGAGATTCAACGCCTTGATTCGCTCACGCTGCGTCTTGAGCGCGCTATGCAAGCACGCTTACAACAGTGGCACGACAAACTCGCTGCGCAGGCGCGCGCCCTTGAGCGCGCCAATCCGCTCAACTTATTGGCGCGCGGCTATGCTATCGTCAGCGACACGACTACGGGTAAACGCTTGACGAGCGCAGCTCAGGCTATGCCAAGCAGCGATCTTGACGTACAATTGGTTGACGGTCGCCTGCGAGTGCGCGTGCAAGCGCGCCATTTGCAGACCGACTCAGCTGAGAGTGAGAGCTGATGAGCGAACTGCCCGTCATTCAAACTTTTGAAGAGGCGTATCAGCGCTTGAGCGAAATCGTTGACCAGCTAGAGCGCGGTGCGCTCAGCCTTGAAGAATCTTTGGCGCTCTACGAGCGCGGACGCGCCTTAGTCGCCTTCTGTCAGCAGAAAATCGAAAATGCCGAGCTACGCATCCGTAAAATCGAGCAAACAGATATGCCTGAAGCGGACTTCGCCGATACTTTGCCTTTCTGAGAGAATGCACACATGACAGATATCTTGGTGACATCGCGGCGCGTAGCATGGAGTCATCCATGCCTTGATCGCAAGCTGACTGAAAAAGCAGGCTATACGCTCGTAGCTACGGCGCCCATTGCCAAAGGCGAACTGTTGGTGGTCTGGGGCGGAATTGTCGTAGACACGGCGACGCTGCGCACTCTGCCCGATATGGCGCAGCATCGCTCGATCCAAGTTGAGGAAGACCTGCATCTGACGAGCGGCATGGTAGATGACATTGCCGACTGCGTCAATCATTCCTGCAGTCCGAACGCAGGCTTGCAAGGGCAGATCACGTTAGTTGCGCTGCGCGACATCGAAGCAGGCGAGGAAGTCTGTTTTGACTACGCCATGTGCGACGGCGATCCTGAATTCCGCATGGTCTGTTTTTGCGGTCAGCCGAATTGTCGCGGCGTGATCACGGGCGATGATTGGCGCATTCCAGAGCTGCAGCAGCGCTACAAGGGCTATTTCTCGCCTTACTTGCAGCGCCGCATTGATCAGCTGAATGGTCTCAGCAGCTAGTCAGACGGCTTGCGCGCCTTGAGCGCCAAGTTGACCGTCGAGACGCCGTCTGGTTCGCTCAGCTGATTCGGTCGGTCAAACCAGTTCAGGACAGCCAAGCCGAGGTTAATCGGATTGAGTAAGCTGCCGCTGTTCTGGTCAAACATCGTGCGATCAGCGGCGCGCGCCATGCTCTTCGGCAAGGCGCCGCTCTCCAGCAATGGCTTGCCTATGCCGTAGACCAAGTTGTGGATGAACGGAAAGCAATGGTGCGTAAAAGCGCGCTCTTCTTCCACGATGAAACCTGCTGACTCAACAGCGTGGCGCAGCTGTGCCTTCGTGTAGAGCCGCACATGATTCGCCCAGATGCCTGCCAATATGCCGCGCCTGATCGGCGCTAAGCCGAGCGTCTCTAGTGTCTTATTGATCGGATCCCACCAAAACGGATAGTCCGCATTTGGCACTGTGATCGCCACGACGCCGTTCGGCTTCAGCACGCGGTAGACCTCGCGCAAGCCGCGCACGTCGTCATCCAGATGCTCCAACACTTCCGAGAGGATCACGCCGTCAAAGCTGGCGTCAGCAAATGGCTGTGCATAGATGCTGGCACGCACGAGCGCAATGTTTGGCAAGCCTGCAAGATTGCGGCGCGCTTTAGCAATGATCTCAGGCTCAAGTTCCAAGCCGTAGAGCTTGCACGCGCTGACCGCGCGGATCATGTTCAGGTAGAAGCCGCGTCCGCAGCCGCAGTCGAGGATTGTCTTGTCATCAGTCGGCTGCAGCCACTCAAAAATGCAGCGGACGCGCTTTTTGAACGCCATGTCCGCTTCGTTGCGCGTCAAGCGCAGGAATGTTGCCTCGTCAAGCATGGCATTATGATAGCACAAATGGCGCAATTGAACAGAAGGACATAGCGAGCCTGCGCTGGTTGACTCGGCTTGCAGAAGTGACACAGAGTTGGCACGTTCAGTCATCAGAGGTTAGACTCTTTTGCGCACACAACCTGTTCGCCTATCGCCTGTGAAGCGAGAGCTGACCTTTCGCACTGGGCGATTGGCGCCAGGCAAAAGATGTTTTAGAGCCCTTGCGCAGCGTCCATGCTGACTGCGATGACGCTTTAATTGGCACAACTATGCGCTGCGCTGCACGCTAACTTGCTTTAGACGCTCTTTGACAGACCTGCCCAGTCTAGTCTTTTCTCATGTAGCATACCTCTACGATGATCTTTAGCTGCTGTTTATAGCCATCTTGCCGCAGCGTCAATTTGCGTCGAGCAATTTCGCCACTCTTGAGACAAAATATGCGCCGCCTTGAACAAAGCTGAGACGAAAACTTGGCGAAACCTTCTATCTTTGTTACAATGATCTGAGAGTTGTGGAAGTATTGTTAGCTATGGCGCTCTGAGCGCAAAGGGCGATGAGTCGTGGTGGGTCCAACTCTGTTGCTCTCATCTTTCTCGGATGAGCCAGTTTATAACGTCAAAGCCGTCTGTCAGCGGACAGGTATTACAGCGGCAACGCTGCGCGCATGGGAACGGCGCTACGGCTTGCCAACGCCCAATCGCACACCAAACGGCTACCGTCTCTACTCTGAACGCGATGTAGCCATCCTCTTCTGGCTAATACAACAGACCGAAAATGGCATGAGCATCGGACAAGCTGTCAACCAGCTGACCAACATGCTGGTCAGCGGCATTGATCCAACAGTGCGCGTGCCAGAGACACAAATGCCTGCAGCGCCGAGCGGACCGCGCTCGCCTGAGTCAATTAGCCGTGACCTTGCTAACGCCATGACGACGCTCGATGAGCGCTACGCTGACCAACTCTACAACGAGGCAGCTGCGCTTTACACACTGGAGACGACGCTGATCCATGTGCTGCGCGGCGCTGTTCACTTGATCGCTGCACAACGCGCACGCGGCGAGGTGCCGATCACAGTTGAGCGCTTCGCTGTTAACTACGCACGTCAGCGTCTGCTGCATATGATCCAGACGACGCCAAGCGCACTGCGCGCGAAAAATCCCGTAGTGACTATTGGCTTTCCCAGTGAGCAGAACGAGATTGATCTGCTGATCATCGGCTTGCTATTGCGCCGCGCTGGTTGGTCAGTGGTACACTTGGGTAACGATCTAGAGCCAAGCATGGTTCACGCTGCTCTGAACGGTATGAACGCCTCAGTCATCCTCTACTACACTGATCTACCTGCCAATGCGCTCAAATTAGCAGATTTCAACATTCCGATGGATAGCCAAGGCAAGCCAATCTGGTGCGTGTGCGGCGGACGCGCTCTGCAGGACGTGCCGACGCTACAAGAGCAAATTCCCTTTGAGTATCTTGGCACAGAGCTGCGCAGCATCTTCAGTGCGATTGTCAATTACCTTGAAGCGCGCGTGAGCGCCGTCAAAGTGCGTCCAAGCGCTCAACGAAAGGCAGCGCAGTAACATACATGGCACGTTTCAGGCAGCACTTCATCGTGAGCGCGCCGCTGCGCGATGTATGGCGCTTTCACGACGACCCTATCGCTCTGAAAGACCTGACTCCGCCGCCGCTGCGCGTGAAAATGCTGGCAAAAGACGAGCCGCTACAGGCAGGTGGTACGCTCAAGTTCCGCCTCGCGTTGTTCGGCATTCAGCCGCTTGGCGTCACATGGCACGCTATTTATGATGAGTTTAACGCCTATCACGACGGCGCAACGCGCGTCGGCTTTGTTGACCGCTCGCTGAGCAGCCCTTTCCACTTCTGGGTACATCGTCACGTCTTTGAGGCGTTGCCTGATGGACGCACAGCTTGTACTGATGATGTCACCTTCCATCTGACGCCGTTGCGCGGCATTCTTGGCAATCTGATTGACGCGCTCGTCTATCCTAGCGTCGTTTTTCTGTTCCTCTATCGGCAGTTTCAGACACGCCGACTCTTGGCAAAGAGAGTTGCTCAGACCGTCACAACTCTGTGAAGGCAAGGCGCGCCTTTTCGCCTTATACTAGAAAGCAACTTAACTATTCTTTTTCTCACACGCAGTGAGCAGGCACTATGACCGACCGCGCCACTAATCCAACTGCCGCCGCTGAGGCGCTGATCGCACAGCTGCGCAAAAAACTGCGCGATCTCGCCACTGAGTTCGCTAATGGCGAGATCAACCGCGAGCAGTTTCACACGCTTTACGAGCGCTATCAGTCTCAGATCAATTTAGCAGCTCTGGCAGCTGATGAGTTCGCAGCGCGCTCTAGTGTCACAACAGATGAGACTATTGCCATTCGCCGCAATCTGGCAGGCAAGGCGCTGGCAATGGCAGTCTACCATTATTCATCTCAGCGCTTCATCGAGACGCTAGGCAATTTTGACGTGCCGTACGCTGACATACGCGACACGCTGACAGAAATTGCTAGGCGCGCAGCTGAAGGTGAGCTGCTTGAGCCACAGACATATCCTTACAAAGACCATTACCTGCTCTTCGTGGCAGGTAAATACACTGCCTCTGTCATGGTTTTCTCACATGAGCCAGTGGTGCGCCAAACTACCACTGTGCAAAGCATGCACGCTGACTTTGAAGTGGCAAATGCCGCTATTTTGAAATATCCACATGTCATTGGCGAGTTAGCTGTGCCGTTCCACGCGCTGATCATGCGCTCACTGGGCAAACGTATGTAGTGGGCTATTGCGCTGCATCGTCATCAGGCGTACAATCATGCTAGGCAGTTAGACAGCTTGGCTTAGAGCGGCGTCATGAATGCAGAAGAGACCACGACGTGGGTCAGCCTGAGCGAGGCGGCTCGACTTCTGGGCGTGCATCCTGCTACAGTGCGCAACTGGGCAGATCAAGGTTATTTGCCTTCGCAGCGCACGCCGGGCGGTCATCGGCGCTTTCGCGTGGCAGACCTAGAGAGCTGGCGAAGCGCCCAGCAGTCAAGCGCAGCGCTTGAGGCAGAGGTGCTGGTACAGAGCGCGCTGGGTCGCGTGCGCCTTGAGCTGAGTGAGCGCCACTTTGCCGAGGCAGGCTGGTATCGCCACTTGGACGCTCAGGCGCGCCAAGCGCTTGGCGTTTACGGACGGCAACTGATGGAAGTCATGCAGCGCTACCTCAGCTCGCCTTCGGAGCAAGCCTTGATCGAGGCGCGCCAACTTGGCCTGAAGTACGGTCAGACTATCCGCAGCCAGAACTTGAAGCTGAGCGAGGCAATCGAAGGTTTCTTCGCCTTCACAGACGTGATCCTAGACGCAATGATGCGTGTCATTGAGATTGGGCGTCCAGCAGCTGAGCGTGCCGACGCTGTGCGCAAGGTCTATGCGCTTACCCGCGAGATCATCTTCGCTCTTGTTGACGCTTACGAGGCGTAGCGCTCAGTTGCTTGCAGCGCTCGCAGCCGCTGCAGCAATGCGCGTCTGCGGCACCTCGCCATGCTCGCCAACGCGGTGAATCTTCACGAAGTTGGCTTGGCTGCCTGCGCCGAACGGCATGCCTGCAATCAGCACGAGCACGTCGCCGAACTCGACCAATTCTTTTTCATAACAGGCACGCATGACTGTCTGCACCATCTCGTCAATCGTGCTGAACTCTGGCACGAGGATCGGCATCACGCCCCAGACCAGCGCCATGCGCTTCAAGGTCGTCTCATTAGGCGTTACGCACAGAATGCGTGTCTTTGGGCGTGTGCGTGCCACTTGCCGCGCCGTTGAGCCTGTCCAAGTGGTAGTGACAATAGCGCGCGCATTGAGCAGGTCTGCTAGGACGCTGGCAGTGCGGCTCGTTGCTACGGCGAAGGTCTCACCTGTGGCGTTGCCCAGATGACGCGCCTCGCCAAGCGCCAAAAGCGCGCGCTCCACGCGGTCTATGCGCGCGCCGCGATCAAAGTTGCGCTCAGCGATCACAGCGATGTTCGCCATTGTCTCAACTGCGATCACAGGGAACTTGCCTGAGGCTGTCTCGCCGCTCAGCATCACAGCATCGCTGCCGTCAAAAATGGCATTAGCCACGTCGCTCGCCTCAGCGCGCGTGGGACGCGGATTGGTGATCATAGACTGCAGCATCTGTGTCGCTGTGATGACAGGCTTTCCGACTTCATTGCAGCGCCGAATGATCTCTTTTTGATGGATCGGCACTTCCTCAGCAGGCGTCTCGACGCCCAAGTCGCCACGCGCCACCATGATGCCGTCTGAAGCGCGCAGAATGTCGTCAAATGCTTCAATCGCCTCATGCTTTTCGATCTTGGCGATGAGCGCTACATCGTCCGCATTCAGGTGACGGCACAGCCAGCGCAGCTCGTCCATGTCTCTGCCTGAACGCACAAAGGACATGGCGATGTAGTCCAGCTTGTGCTCAAGGGCGAATTTCACGTCTTCGCGGTCTTTGTCAGTCAGCGCTGAGAGCGTCAAGCGCGACTGCG
Organism: Anaerolineae bacterium; assembly: GCA_025055255.1. GTDB lineage: Bacteria > Chloroflexota > Anaerolineae > Aggregatilineales > UBA2796 > CP2-2F. The sequence goes on from JANWYI010000002.1 coordinate 40,862, forward strand.
GCGCACTAACGCCTTTGCGCGAGCGCAATTCGCCCTCAACAACGACCTCACAGTGCAAGTCTGTGCTGGTCGCCGTCAAGACCTTGAATTCGATGGCGCCGTCGTCCAGCAGCAGGCGATGACCTGCGCGCACGTCGCGCACAAATTCGGGATGTGGCAATGGAAAGATACGCTGTTTAGCTGCTTCCGCCATGGTTTCAGCGTCCATTGGACGCGCTGTGAGCGTCAGCGTGTCGCCAACGGCTAATGGAATTGGCTCGCCAATGACCTTGCCCAAGCGGATTTTCGGTCCTTGCAAGTCACCCATGATGGCGACAACAGCGTCCTCTTCAGCGGCAATGCGGCGAATCAAGGCAATGTTGCGCGCATGCGTCTCGTGGTCGCCATGACTGAAATTGATGCGCGCTACGTCCATGCCCGCGCGAATCATGGCGCGCAGGACGCTCTCTTCAGAAGACGCCGGTCCAATCGTTGCAACGATTTTGGTGCGTTTGATGTCCGTTTTCCTGACCAATTTCCCCACTCCCAGCCTAGAAACGCGCATTGCAGCGTTTGAAGTTGCTGCGTTAGCTAACAGTGTCCTTCAAATGGTAGATCGCTACGCCGATCTTGTCAAAAGTGCTGCAAAGCCCAGCTACGCCTTGCCCAGCTTCTTCAGCAAGCGCTGATAGCTGGACGATTGCGGTAGGAAGACGTAGCGCGACGGCACCACTATCGTATGCGTGCCGCCGATGCTGCGCAAGTGTGCTACGGCTGCCAACAAGTGCTTCTTATGCACGATGATCGTGGCGCTGAACCATCGCTCGGAGAGATGTGAGGCGTAAATCGGCGCGACTGTTGGACCTTGTAAGCCGCGCGTGACAGGATTTGAGGCGACAGCGTGAGCAACCGCTTCAGCATCATCGCCGCGAATGTTGGCGGTCACTTGATAGTAGTTCTGTGCATTGAGCGTCGCGTCAAAGACCTCAAGCAGCGTGCGCGCCGTCTCCAGCAATAGCGGCGACTCGTGCAGACGGCGCGTGTTGGCAATCAGGCACGCAGTGGAGTCTAGCAACACGCCGTCGGCAAGCGGCTTGAGGTGATTTTCGCGCAGCGTTGTGCCTGTGGCGCTTAGGTCAATCACGACATCGGCGTAGCCGAGCGTCGGCGCTACCTCAATGGCGCCTTCAGCCTCGACGAGTGTGAAGTGGAAAATTCCATGTTGATGCAAGAAGCGGCGCGCCAAATTCGTGAACTTTGTAGCAATTCGCAGGTTGCGCCGCTTGCTCTCGCGGAAGTCGAGCGCGATGTCAGCAAGGTCTGCCATAGTTTCCACGTCAATCCACGCCTCAGGCACTGCCAGCACTAGCTGACATTCGCCGTAGCGCAAGTCTTCATGGATGACAGTCACGGCGTCGCTCTCGCCTGCCAGCTCGTGAACCACATCCAAGCCTGTGATGCCCATGTCGAGCGTGCCATCTGCCACTTTGTAGACGATGTCATTGACGCGCTGGAAGAGCACGTCCAGCTGCGGCAAGCCGCTGATATGTGCTACATATTGGCGCGGATTCGGCTTGACAACTTTCAAATCACACGCTTTCAGAAACTCAGTTGTCGGATCGGCGAGCGCGCCTTTGCTGGGTAAGGCTAGGCTGATACGCGACTCAGGCATGAGCCACCTCGCGTCGGATGTACTCGGTCGCTTGGGCAAGGCTCAAACGGAATTGTTGCACACGGCGCATATCGCGCAGGCTCAGATAGCCTTCTGCGCGCTCTTCGGCGCCGATCAAAACCACAAAAGGAATGTCCTGCTTAGCGGCTTGCGCCAAAATTTGGGATAAATTGCGTGTCGGCTGTGTGTGAAGTGCAACATTGACGTGCGCGCGCAGCGCCATTGCCACGCGCGCTGCTTCAGCTTCATCCGCAGCCTCAATTGGCACGACGAGCACAGCCAAGCGCTCTTCAGCCACGTCAACCGTGCCGAGCGCTGCTAAAATCCGATCTAAGCCGTAGGCAAAGCCTATAGCAGGCGTGTCGGCTGCAGCGCCTAGCACGCGGATCAGCTCATCATAGCGTCCGCCGCCGCACAGCTGATCGCCACTTGCGCTGTAAATCTCGAAGACAATCCCTGTATAGTAGTTCAAGCCGCGCGCAAAGCCCATGTTCAGCCGCACTGACTCAGCTGGCACGCCGTAAGCGCTGAGCAGCTCGATCACAGCGCGCAATTCCTCAAAAACTGCTCGTGCAGCGCGCTGATCAGGTGCAATCATACGCTCAAGCGCAGGCAGGACTTGCTCAGGCGCGCCGTCTAGCGCACAGAGTTGCTCCAGAAAGTCAAGCGCTTGCATAAGGTCAGCACGCTGACTGGCGCGGCGCTGCTTAGTCAGCAGCCGCTTGGCGATGTCCGTGCTAGTGCGCCCGACGCCTGTCGTGCCGAGATCGGCTGACTCAAGCAACAGTTGTAGCGCGCCACCTAGTTTATCCAAGTCCACATTGAGCGACTCAGCCGAGAGCGCCGAAGATACGTCTGCGCTTGGCAGTTCACCATAGAGCTTGGCAAGTTCTGCCTCTACGTAGGCGCGTCCGCGTCCCGGTCGCCGTAAATTTTCCACCTGCCCAAGTACAAAGCGTCGCAAGCGTCGGTCAAGGTTGAACGGCTCAGTCAGCTGCGCTAACAAGCCGACATGACCGATCACCAGCTGCAGACCTTGTAAACCGAGCGCCTGCAGCGCGTGCATCGCCAAGCCGAGCGTCTCTGCATCAGCGCTCACGCCAGAGGCGCCAATCAGCTCTGTGCCAAGCATGGTGAATTGGCGTGAATGGCTGCGCTGAGGCGTCTCGTAGCGGAAGACCTCGCCGATGAACTGCCAGCGCAGCGGCTTTGGCGCGTGCTGATAGCGCTCAACGTACATGCGCGCTGCAGACGGCGTGAACTCAGAGCGCAGACACAACAAGCGTCCGTGTAGCTCAAAGGTGAAGAGCCGATTGACGGCATCGTTGCCGCTTTTGGTCAGGAACAAGTCGGCGTATTCTACAAAAGGCGTCTCAAGGCGCTGATAGCCAAAGCGAGTCAGAGTGCGCTGCAGCTGTGCCGCCACTTGCCCTGCCGCGGCACTCTCGGAGGCAGTGCGATCATAAAAGCCGTGCGGACGAGTGAAAGTCGAGGCGGTCATACATCCTGTTGCTGATCTGTGAGCGCGTAAATTGCTTTGACAACGGCGCGCGCGCGTTGTGGCGCGTCGCCAATGTAATCATCAGCGCGCATCAGCTCACGCAGACGGCGCGACGGCACGAACTGGGTCAGGCGTGTGTCGGCGCACAGGCTCTCGATAAGCATGTGTGCGCCACGCTCGCGCATTTCGTTCCACGCAACGATGCTATGCGCGCGGATGATCTCGTGCAGCGTTTGACGGTCGCCGCCGTTGCGCACAGCTTCCATCAGCACGCGCTCTGTGGCAGCAAAAGCACCATAATTGACCAGATTCTGAGCAATCGTTTCTTGGTTGATCTGCAAATCGCGCACAAGGCGCGTCAGACGGCGCAACATTTCATCTGTAGCGAGGAATGCCTCTGGCAAGACGCTGCGGCGATTGGCTGAGTCGTCCAGTGTGCGCTCTAGCAAGCTGTTAGCGGCGTTGTGCCAGACTACAGAGGGTAAAGTTGAGACAAAGCGCGCGAGGCTATCAATGTTCTCAGCATTGATCGGATTGCGCTTGAACGGCATAGCAGAAGAGCCAACTTGCTTTTGAGCGAATGGCTCTTGCCATTCGCCGAATGGCGGCGCCTGCAGCAGCCGTATGTCGAAAGCAACCTTGTGAAGTGTGAGCGCCATACCTGCTAGGGTGCTGACCACGAGCCAGTCTTGGCGACGCGAGTAGACCTGTGTAGCGACAGGCTGTGCCTCTATGCCGAGCAACTCCATGACTTGCGCTTCGAATTGCTGCGGCGTGAGCGACGTGCCTGCCAAAAGCTGTGCGTATGAGGCGCTTGTGCCGACGGCGCCTTTGAAGCCTTTGCCGCGCAACTGCTGACGCACAGTGCGCAGCGAGTCATAGTCAGTGCACAGATCGTGGGCATAGCAAGCAAGGCGGTAACCAACAGTGGTCGGCTCAGCAGGCTGCAAATGTGTAAAGCCAATCGTCGGCAAATCAGCAGTTTGCTCAATGCGCTCAGCTAAGACGCGCAGCAAGTCGCGTAGTTGCTCTAAGACCAGATCGAGGCTCTCGCGCAGGCGCAAAACATCGGCATTATCTTCAATGTCAGCGCTGGTCGCGCCGAGATGGATGATTCCGCCGCCAATGGCGCATTGCTCAGCGTAGCACTTGATCTCTGCCATTAAATCGTGTTGTATCTCAGCTTCAATGGCATGTGAGCGCTCAAGGTCTACCTTGTCTTGATGAGTGCGCAAGTCAGCCAGCTGCTCAGCGCTGACCAAGCCGACGCGATGCTGCACTTCGGCAAGTGCCACCCAGATTTTGCGCCACAGATGACGCTTGTGGACTTCAGACCAGATAGCGCGCATTCGTGGCGAGCCATAGCGCCACGTGAAAGGACTCAGATACGTCTGGTGCGTGAACATCTTCTAAGGCTTTTTGAGTCAGGTCAAGAATCTGCCACTGAGTCCTTATAGTACGTTGCCAAAATGTGTATAGATGTCAGCTTTGCTTATTCATCCAGACTTTAGCGTAATTTTTACTCAGCTAGTAGATGCAGTCATTAAGTAGCGGCTCTGAGCGTGCAGCATAGCACGCCTTGCACTGCCTGTCAAGCATCCCAGCAGCTGTTTCAGCGCTAAGCCGTTGTACTAGAGGCTGCGCCTGCTCTAGCGGAAGACAAGTTGCTTTTCAGCGTTCAGGATTGCCTCTGGCGAGTGGCGCTCGCTGCACAGCCGCCGCAAGCCGTTTGGCTTCACCACGTAATAGTTACAGCCTGCCTCAAATGCCTCTTGGATATTGACTTCATCGTCAATGACCGTGCACATGGCGACCACAAGGTTTGGGTCGAAGATGCGCAGCGCGCGCACAAGTTCCGTGCCGCTTGCGTCAGGCAGACGCTCGTCCACAATGACCAGTTGCGGGCGTACGCGCTGCACTAGTTCCATACCACCTTCCGCTGTGCCGCTAACGTACGTCTCTTCAAAACCGAGTGCGCTCAATTGGCGACAGATGATGTCCGCTGAAGTTGGATTGTCCTCGATTACAACGGCGATCATGGTTTTTAGCTCTCCTGACATAGCAGATAGCGTTGAAGCATTTCTACGAGTGCACGCACAGTGAACGGCTTTGCCAAGTAGTCATCACAGCCGGCAGCAAGGCAGCGCTCGCGGTCGCCGACCATAGCACTGGCAGTGATAGCAATGATCGGCAAGCGTGTCGGTAGCTCAGGCAGGCTACGAATTAAGCGCGCAGCGGCTAAGCCGTCAACATCAGGCAAACTGATGTCCATCAAAACCAGACGCGGCGGCGCTTGCAGCACGGTCGCAACGGCATCTGTAGCGTTGCTGACAATGCGCAAGTCCAGCTTGAGATGCTCACAGATGCGCTGGACGACTAATGCATTCGATGCGTTATCTTCAACGTAAAGAATATACGACACTGCTCAATATGCCTCAGCAACTTGGCAGGCTGACATAAAAAGTAGCGCCCTTGCCTAGCGCACTCTCTAGCCAAATACGTCCGCCATGCAGTTCAATGAGGCGCTTGCTGATCGCCAAGCCTAAGCCTGCGCCGCCTTTGCGCCTGTGCAAACTGCCCTCGACTTGGCGGAACTGCTCAAAGATGAGCGCATGATGTTCAGGCGCAATGCCGATGCCTTCATCTTTCACACAGAAGACTATCTCGCCATTCTGTATGCAAGCGCGCAGCCAAATATGTCCCACATCAGTGAACTTGATAGCGTTAGAGAGCAAGTTGAGCGCCACTTGGCGCATGCGACTGGCGTCTGCGCGGACTTTTAGCGGATAGTCGGGCAAGCTGGCGCACAGGCTCAAGTGCTTATTCGCCGCCATGACGTGAGCCGTCTTGAGCGCCTCTTGCAGCGGCTCGCGCAGGTCAATTTGCTCAAGGCGCAAGGTTAGCGCACCTGCCTCGATTTTGGCGATGTCTAATACATCGTTCACAATCGAGAGCAGCTGTTGACCTGCGTCATAAATGGTCTGGATATCTTGCTGCAAACGCGGCGTCAACTCGCCGTCCATGCCTTGCAAGATGACGTCGGAGAGTCCGATCACAGCGTTGAGCGGCGTGCGCAGCTCATGGCTCATGTTGGAGAGAAACTCATCTTTTAGGCGATCCATCTGGCGCAATTTTTCCAGCATTTGAGCCTGCTTAAGCCAGAGTTGCCGTCTGCCAACTACTGCGGCAAGCGAAGGCAGAATTGCCTCAAATACCGCGCGCTCATCAGCTGTGAAAGTGCGCGTTGTGCGCCAATTGAACGATAGGACGCCGATTAGCTCGCTGCTGCTGCGTAGGAAGAGCAACGCCAGCGCTTGAGCGCCATGTTCAAGGCTCAACGCGCGCTCACGAGGCGTTAAACGTTCATCATGGCGCGTATCTTCAATCAAAACTAGTTGTTGCGCGCGCTGCTTGAATATCTCGTCAAATTCGTAGCGCGATCCGACTGATACACTGGGCGTACTCTGCGCCTGCGGCGAATAGACAGCCACCACACGCACGATGCACGCTGAGTCAGCTGAGTTTTCGAGGTAGCCGAGCGCAACACACTCTGCCTCCAGCTCAGCAGCGTACTCAGCGAAGGCGCTCACAATCTGCTCCTCGTCGCTTGCTGTCAGCAGCGCTGCGTTGATCTGCGCAATGCGCTCAGTGCGCCGCTGCACGCGCAGCGAGTCTTCGCGCAGGCGAATGCGATCCATTGCTACAGCTACCAAGTCAGCGATGCCTTTAGCAAGGCGCTGCTCAGCCTGCGAATACTCGCGCGGCTTGTCAGAGAAGAAGTTGAGCGCGCCAAGCACGGTCGTGCCAAAGGTGAGCGGCACAGAGAGATAGGCTGCGTAGCCACACGCGCGCATGACCTGCCGCACGGCTTCGGTTACCTGATTCGGATCGCTCGTGTCGCTAACCACTTGCATCACTTGCCGCTCAACAAATGGCACAGGCAAGCCGTCATAAACGCGCGTGCCAACGCGCTCAGGCTTGGCGCCCCAGACTGCTGCAATCTCAGCATAGGTTGCCCGCTTGAGGTCATAGTTCTCAAAGTGCGTGATAGAGATAGTAAATGAGCCAAGCGGAGCATGTTGCCCGACGGCTTGCACCAAATCGGCGTAGCTCTGCGCAGCATTAACGAGGCTGCCGATACGATAAAGTAGCTCAATCTCACGGTAGGCTTCCTCGCGCTCAAGCGCTGAGCGGTAGCCCGCTAAAACAGCGGCGATGTTGCTCTGTAGCGTCTTGAAGAAAATTTTGACTGCGTCGCCAAAAACCTGTGGCTGCTGCCATTGCAGGACGAGCAAGCCGAGCCAACGCTCGTTTACGAAAAGTGGCAAGGCAATTGCAGCTGTGTAGTTGAAGAGGCGAGCAAGCGCGCGCGTTTGCTCGTCAGCCTTTGGATGCGTGAAGATATTTTCAACGAAGTAAGGCTGACGTTGCTTGATAACTTGCAATGAAAAAGGATAATCGGCAAGGCGCAAGGTTGTGGCAGGGAGATGATCGAACGACTGCGGTTCACCGAGCGCATTCGCAATCGCTACCAGACGGGCAGAAACGGGGCAGTTAGCTGAGTCAGCGTACAGAAAGTACAGCTGGGCGCCGCTGGGCTGAAAACGTGCAAAGACGGGATGCAATGCGCCTAAAATTTCCTCGCCGTTTTGGGCGCGTAACAGGCTAGAGTCGATCTGGACAAGCAGATCGGCAAGGGAGTGACGATCACTTGAGCGCAGTGCCGAAGTGCGCATCATGAACGTTTGGTCAACTCGCCAGCTCGTTGGCTCACACTTCGACTCTAACACAATTTTTGCTCAGGTGTCAACAACTTTCTGCGAGAGCGGACGCGCTGAGTGCAGCGGCTGACTGCAGCTTAAACTTGTCGAGCTGCAAGACGGTCAGGTGTAGTACTCAACAGCACGACAGATCTCGCCTCTGCTCTACCTTGACTCGGCTGCATTCTGCGTCTACAATAGGTCTCAGCTTATGGGGGGGTGCCAGAGTGGACGATTGGGGCCGCCTGCTAAGCGGTTTCCCTGCGAAAGCGGGGACAAGGGTTCGAATCCCTTCCCTCCCGCTCCTCAGCTCACAGCCTCAAACGGACGCCTAGCTTTCAGCAGCTTTTGTAGCATGTTGATGGATTAGTTCGGCAATGCGCCACACGGCGTGTGGTTCAGCAATGCTCTTGACGCCTTCGGCAAGAGCGCGCAGCTTTGCACTGTTGTCTGCCAATAGCTCAGCAACGGCAGCCGCCACTTTGCGCGGCGACGGCGCATAAACAGCCGCCTTGCGGCTGACCACATACTTCACGTTCGGCGACTCTTGAAAGCGAATGGCGCCGCTGATGACCATTGGCAACCCGACCGTTGCCGCCTCAGTCAAGGTCGCCGGACCGGCTTTGGTGATGAGCAGGTCAGCCGCGCGCATCATCACCTCGATGTTGTTCACGAAGCCGTAAATGCGCGTTGGACGTTCCCATTGGCGCGCCTCAAGCGCTTTCTTCATCGCGGCGTTGCGTCCAGCGATGATGACTAGCTCAGCATCTAGTTTCAAGCTATCAATAGCGCGCGCTGTCTGTGGCAATGTGCCCATGCCGTCACCACCGCCGACCATCAGCACAATGCGCGCCTCAGGCGACCAGCCAAGCGTCTGACGCGCCTCAGCCTTGCTCAAAGTCAGCTTTGTGAACTTGGGATGAACTGGTGCACCTGTCAGCACCATCTTCTCTGGTGGCAGACCGAGTCGTAAACCGCGCCGATAAGCAGGCTCAGTTGGGATAGTGGTCAGGTCTACGCGCGGATCGTACCACATGATGTTCGGCAAGGCGTAGTCAGTGATGACCGTGATAAACGGCTTCTGAATGCCCAGCTTGCGCAGCGCGTAAATGGCAGGGCGCACAAAGACGGAGTGAGCGCATAGGTACAGGTCAGCAGGATATTTTTGGAAAAATTGCCTCATGCGCGGAAACAGTTGGCGGCACAGCGCATGGCTGAGTGGCTTGGCGCGCCAAATGCGGTCGTTCAGCCAGTACTGTGCAGCGTAGGTTGTTGGACTCCAGTTCACCCACTTCACGTAGGTATCGGGCAGCGTACTGAACGGAAACGGCGTGTAATGCCGCCACATATCTACGAGTTCGCCTGTGAACGTCTCAGGGTACAACTCGCTCAGCGCTGCCTCGATGGCGCGGCACGCGGCGCGATGTCCGCCGCCAGTATCTGACATCAAATAGACAATGTGAGGCATAGTTCGCGCGTAAGTCTTTCAAATCAGTTCGCCTAAGCACTCCGATCAATGGTCTGCAGCAGCGTGTAGCCGAAGTGCGCCGCACGGCTGAGCGTGCCTGCTTGAATCTGGTCGAGCGTGTCGCTTGTGCGATGCCAGCTAGGCAACCCGCCTTCCTGATTATAGCCTGCGATGCACAAGCCTTTGTAGCCTAGCCGCGTTAGGACAGCGATCTCATCTAAGGTCAGCATTTCGCGCCCTGCCACTTGCGGATGCTCACGCGCAGCACAGCGCGCGAAGGTCAGCAAGTCTGGATCAGGTGCATACTGCCCGAACGCCGTCACGCCATGCTTGACCACGTAGCACAGATTGCCGCTGCCGACCATCTCAAAGGCGATGAAGTAGCTGTTGAAGCGCGGCGGCTGAAACGCCTCCAAATAGCGCGCCATGCCGATTGCACCTACATCAGCGCAACCTGTGAACAAGAGCGTGACCTGCGTATGCTCAAGCGGCGTCGCACTAAGCGCCTCTGCTAAACCAAGCAGGACGCTGACAGCGCTAGCGTTGTCATTAGCACCTTCCACAAACGGTTGCCGTTCGTCATTCAGCTGCGAGAGAAGCGCGCCGAAGCTCAGCGCTGCAAAAATCGCGTCCCACAGTCCGCGCCGCGCTTTCGGCAAGATGGCTCGGCGCAGCTGGATGAGCGCGTTTAAGAAAAGTGCGCTGATGGTCAGCGTTGTGAGCGGCTTGAGCAGCTCAGGCGACTCTGTTGGCAAGGTGAACCGCTGTTTGCCGCTATCTAAGTGTCCAATCAGATAGACTCGACGTTTAACGGCGCTGCGCGGCGCTATAGTGGCGACCACATTCTGGCTGTTGCCGAGCGCGACTAACGGCTGAAAAAATGGCGGCTTTGCCGTGAGAATGCCGCGCAAGTTGAAAGCGCTCAACGCTGAAAGTTTTGCTGCCAAGAGCTTGCCTGTTCGCTTGTGCCCGATCAAAGTCGCCAGCACTGCAAGCGCAAGGACTGGCACACTCTGAGCGCCTAGACTAACGTGACTGCGGAACGATTGAACTGCGATCTGCTCAATGCCAATGGAGCGCAACATCACTTGGACGTATTCAGCGGCACGGCGCTCTTGCAGTGAGCAAGCAGGACGCGCACCAATGCTCTTGCACAAAACCTGCATGTGCTGCATCAGGCGATCAGGCTGAAGGCTGCTCAACGGCTCAGTCATGGCGAGATGTTCCAATCAGCGGCTTGTCCACATGCTAGATCAAGTGTACCGCAGGATAACGGCAAGCACATGGTCACAGTTCAGCGGCGCAGTGGCAACTGACGCTGCACGCTGAGCAACGTCGTGCCAAGCAGATAGCCATTGGTCAGAAAGCCAAGGGTCACAATGGCGATGTAGCCGAGCAAGCCGAGCACAACAGTCAAGGCAAGTATGACGCTCAAAATGCCGCCATTGGTGAGCGCTACGCTGAGCGCTACCAAGAACAGCGCAAGCACAACAGCTGAGAGCATGAGCAGTAGGAAAGCGAGCAGGCTCTGATAGAGATAGAGCGTGCCAAATGGAAGCGCAGCGCGTCGCAGGTCGTTCAGACGCGCGCCAACTTCAAGGTAATGGTAGAACTGGTCGGTCTGAGCGTAGCGTGCGTGAGCGCAGGTGAGCACATAGTTGACCAGCAAGCTATAGACAAGCGCTATAGCCAGCGCTACGAGCCGCAGTAGGACGAACGGCTCTGCGCCGTTGCTCAGCCAGCCGATCAGCCAAGCACCTATCAAAATTAGGAGCGCGGGCGCAAAGTAAAGCGCTGTTGCCACAAGCGAGAGCAAGCCGCGCACAGCAATATCTGACCAAGCATCCCAGCTCGGCAAAGGATAGCGCTCGCCGCGCGCAAGGTTGCGCGCAACGCTCAGCGCGTAGCCGCACCATAAAATTATGTTTAAGCCTGGCACAAAGCCGACGATTAAAAAGACGATCAGCTTGGAAAGCCAAGCTGAGTCCTCAAACGGATAGGTGACGCTGCGCCCGAAATCAATCTGCATTGCCGCTACGAGCCAGTCAGCTTGCGGAAAGTCTGATCAAGCAGCTCAGCTGTCATCTCACCGATATGCCGATGCCGAACAATGCCCTCAGGGTCTACGAAATAGGTCATGGGCAAGCTAAGGACACCATAGCGATTACTGACCTTACCGCCTGCATCCAGAGCAACAGGCAGGTCTAGCGACAGTTCCTTGAGAAAGGCTTGCACAGTCGCTGCTGACTCATCGCGGTTAACCGCGACCACGATTACATCGCCGAGCGCGCGCGCTGCTTCTGAGGGCGAGTCATGCAGCGCCTGAAAGACAGGCATTTCAGCGCGGCAAGGCGGACACCACGTCGCCCAGAAATTGATCACAACCCATTTGCCGCGCTGATCGCTCAGACGAAAAGTCTGACCGTCAGGCATTGGCAAAGTGAAGTCAGGCGCAGCGCTGCCGACTAGCGTGAAGGGCGAGAGTGCCACAGCAGGCGGCGGATCGGCGCGCCTGCCGCCGACTGTCTCGCGCGGCACAAGTGTCTCCGCCAAGACGAGTGCGACGAGCGCCGCTGCGATTGGCATGACCAGAAAAATCGCTAGAGTTGGACGATAAGGCGGATAAGGCTTGTCTGACTGCGTGTGACTACCGCGTCTTAATTTTGTCATAGCCCAAACACTCTGGCAACTCAAACGGCGCTGAGCAGCCGATTGAGCAAGCTGGGCAGTTCTGCAGGATCGAACGGCTTGATCAAGAACAGGTTAGCGCCGGCGCGCAAGGCTGCCTCTTCCACGTTCATCCCAGAGGTCATGATAATTGGCGCGTGCTTGAACGCAGGCTCGGCGCGCAACTTACCGACGATCTCCGTGCCTTGCACGCCGCCTGAGAGGTGGTAGTCAATCAAGAAAGCATCAGGGCGCTCTTGGTGCGCTTTCTCTAGCACATCGCTGCCGCGCGCTGCTAGAACGACTTGAAAGCCATCGAGGCTCAGCAGCGTCTCCAGCAGCATTGCCGTTGTCCGATCATCGTCTACTAGCATTACCTTAGGCACGCTTTTGCTCCTTCATCTCAATTTCAGGGGCGCGTTGACTGTCGCGGGTCGGCTCAGGTTTAGGTGAAAGGGCTGCTTGTAAAACTTCCTGCACGTCGTCCACCAGTACAAAGGTGAGCGCTTTGCGCACATCCTCAGGCAATTCGTCCAGATCAGGTTGGTTGCGCTTTGGCAGAATAATGGTATCTACGCCAAAGCGATGTGCTGCTAACACCTTATCTTTGACGCCGCCAACAGGCAGGACTTTACCGCGCAGCGTGATCTCGCCCGTCATTGCCACGTTGTGTCTCACAGCGCGCCCAGTGAGCAAGGAAACGAGTGCTGTCACCATTGTGACGCCTGCTGAAGGACCGTCTTTTGGCACAGCGCCGGCTGGCACGTGCAGATGGATGTCGTGGCTTTCGAAGTAATCAGGCGAGACGCCTAGTTCACTCAGGTGCGCGCGCACATAGCTAAAAGCAGCGCGTGCGCTCTCCTGCATCACCTCGCCCAGCTGACCCGTGTACTGAAAGCCGCTTTTGCCGGGCATCTGCGTTGCCTCTACGAACAGCACGTCGCCGCCGAACGGCGTCACTGAGAGACCAGTTGCCACGCCGGGCAAATCTGTGCGTGAGGCAAGTTCCTCGCCATAGCCAAAGCGCGGCTTGCCAAGCGTCTTGCGGACAAGATCAACCGTCACGCGAGCGCGCTTGACGTCGCCTTCAGCAATGCGCGTGGCAACCTTGCGCACTACGCCGCCGATGGCGCGCTCCAAGTTGCGGACGCCTGCTTCGCGTGTGTAGTCACGGATGAGCATTTGAAGCGCGTCTTTAGTGAACTGCACTTCCTTAGGACGCAAGCCGTTCTCACGGATTTGGCGCGGCACTAAGTAGCGTGACGCGATTTGGAGTTTCTCCTGCTCAGTGTAGCCTGAGATCACGATGATTTCCATGCGGTCGCGCAGCGGCATCGGAATCGGGTCAAGCTCGTTGGCAGTAGTGATGAACAGGACTTCTGAGAGATCAAACGGCACGTCCAGGTAGTGATCGCGGAACTCATAGTTCTGCTCTGGATCAAGCACCTCTAGAAGCGCTGCTGCAGGGTCGCCGCGGAAGTCGCGCCCAAGTTTGTCAATCTCATCCAGCATGATGACAGGATTGCGCGTCTCAACACGGCGCAAGGTCTGGATGATCCGACCGGGCATTGCACCGATGTAAGTGCGGCGAAAGCCACGAATTTCGGCTTCATCACGCACGCCACCTAGGCTCATGCGCGTGAACTTGCGTCCCATAGCGCGCGCAATCGAGGCGCCAAGCGACGTCTTGCCGACGCCAGGCGGTCCGACGAAACACAGAATAGCACCTTGACGGTCGCGGCGAACGCTATCGCTGCTGCTCAGAGTGCCGTCGCTCTTTCGCTCAGCGCGCAAGCGGCGCACTGCCAAAAACTCTAGGATGCGTTCTTTAACATCTTTCAGACCATAATGATCCGCTTCCAGCACCTCGCGTGCATGTCGGATGTCTAGGTTATCTTCTGTGCGCTTCGCCCAAGGTAGGCTGGTCATCCAGTCAAGATAAGTGCGGATCACGCCGTACTCAGCAGAGGCAGTCGGCAAGCGTGCCATGCGCTCCAGCTCGCGTTGCGCCTCGCGCAGCGCTTCCTCTGGCATTTGTGCCTCAGCAATGCGCTTACGGAATTGCTCTACCTCAGCGAGCTGTTCGTCTTCCTCGCCCAGCTCACGCCGAATTGCCTTTAGCTGCTCGCGCAGGAAGTACTCGCGCTGCATTCGCTCGATGGCACCTTGTGCCTCAGTCCGAATGCGGCGGCTGATTTCAAGTATCTCGATCTCTTTGTTGAGCAGCTGCAGGAGCAGGCGCAGCTTCTCCGAGACTTTGTTTAGCTCTAAGATGCTCTGATAGCTCTCAAGCTCTAGGCGAATGTATGTGGCAATGGCGTAGACCAATTGCAGTGGATCGCGCGTGTTGACGGCTGAGTTGACTAGATCAGTGGGAATGCTCGGCACAAGTTCTGCCAGCTTGCTAAACTGGTCAACGACTGTGCGCTTGAGTGCCTCGACTTCACTTGTGTCTTCAACGATCTCTGGAATCGGCGTGACGCGCGCGCGCAGAAACGGCTCTTGCTGAGTGTATTCCTCAACACGGATGCGCGCTAAGCCTTGCACTAGCAGGCGGATGGTATCATCGGGCGTACGGAACAAGCGCAATACTGCTGCCATTGTGCCAACAGTGTAGATGTCTTTTGGCTCAGGCACTTCCAGCTCAGGTCTGCGCGAGGCAACCAAGCCGACTAGCCGATCGCCACTGGCGACCTCATCTACAAGGCGTATTGAGCGCCTCTGCCCAATCGTCAACGGCATAGCTGTCTGTGGATAGACCACCAGACCGCGCAAAGGCAAGATGGGTAGCTCAGGCGGCACTCGAATGATGTTTTCAGCATTCGCCTGTGAGCTCTCGTCGCCGCTGTGCGCTTCATCAGCGCTCAGGCGCACACTTTGTGCATCGCTTTCTACGGCAACAGGCTGGGCTAAGCTGAATACGGAGCGTTTTTGCCGTTTACTAGAAGACATGCGGGCTACTCGTCTGAGCCTTGCGCTCCGTCTATGTCTACATCCACGATGTGCACTTGTTGCTTTGTAGCACGCGGCAGCTCGACGCGCAGGAAGCCGTCCTTATACGTCGCCGTGACGCGATTGCGATCAACTGCCCAAGGCAAGCTCACAGCCGTTCGAAATTCTCCGTAGCGCACTTCCATCTGATGGAAAGCAGTTCGGTCGCGCACAGTACGCCGCCGAATGCCGCTGATGACAAGGCGGCGTTCTTGCAGAGAGACGTTAAACTCGCCATCGCGCATCCCACTGATCTCAACCATCACGACCAGTCGATCTGTGAGCTCAAAGACATCCGTCGGCGGACGCCAGACGTTCGCTTGGCGCATAACGACCCAGTGCTGCGTCACTGAATGGGCGTGGAGTGAGTCGAGCGAGAGGTCGCTTTCATGCTCATCATCAACTCTGTTGGCGCTCTGAGTTATAGCCACCTTTGCCTCCAGCTTAAACTAAGGTGCAGTAGTTTCAGCGTAATTCTACCACAAAGCGCACACAGCACACAAAGTCAATCTTGCCGAACAGAGGCATAAGATGACGGACAATCACAAAGGCGCTGCATCAGCTTGTCAGGCGCTCTGACTGTCATCCGCGCTTTCGGCGCAAAGTGCTTGTACGCTCTTGGCATTCTGTGCTAGATTCAAAGCGCTTGTGAAGCAATGGGCAAGCCTAGCACTAGGCTCGCTGAGCGTTTCTGTATTGGGAAGAAGATTCACTGTTAGTCCTGCTCATGCCGAGTAAAGTCAAGATTGTCACTGACAGCAGCGCACACTTCAGCGATCCTGAACTGGTTGAGCGCTATGACATCACTGTTGTGCCGCTGAGCATCCGTTGGCGTGGACGCACTTATCAGGAAGGCATTGACCTTGATCCTGCCGATTTTCTCGCTCAGCTCGGCAATTACCCTGATCTACCTGAGTTGTTGCCGCCGTCTCTAGAGACTTTCCAAGCTGTCTACACACGCTTGGCACGCCACACGGATCGCATTCTCTCGATCCATCTCTCGCACGCCATGCACGCCACGGGCAAGGTTGCCCAAGCTGCCACACAGAGCCTACTCGGACGTTGCACGATCAGCGTGTTTGACTCCAAGAACATTGGCTTAGGTTTGGCGCTAGTGGTTGAAGAGGCAGCGCGCCTTGCCGAGACGTGCGACTCGTTAGATGAGATCGTACGCGCCTTGCGCAAGCAGTTGACGCGCCTTTACGCAATCTTCAGCCTTGAGCGCTTGATCTATGCTGAGCGCTATGGCTTGCTCAGTCACGCGCAGCGTCTACTGGGCGAACTGTTGGGCATTCGCCCGATCTTGACAATTGAAGAGGGCGAACTCTTAGCAATGGAAAAAGTCCGTAACTCAGCTCAGACCGTTGATAAGTTCGTTGAATTCATGCTAGAGTTCACCAATGTGGAACGCTTGTTGCTCTTACAAGGCACAACGCAGCCTACTGAGCAGACTACGATGCTGATCGAACGGCTAAGCCTTGAATTTGCCCAACGAGACTATCCAACGGCGCTCTATCAGCCGTCTCTGGCTTGTTATCTCGGTCCACACGCGAGTGGCATCATGGTCTGCGAGGCGCCGCTCAGCCTAGAGCGCCGCCGCCAGCCGTATAAGGTTGAGGAGCAAGAGTGAACGCAACGCATCGCATTAAAATTGTCTGTGATAGTGCCGCTGATCTGCCTGCGGCATGGCGCGCACGCTGGGATATCTCAGTCATCCCCGTCTTTGTCAATTTTGGCGCTGAGAGCTTCCCTGATGACGGCGTCTCACTAACCCACGAAGAATTTTATCGCCGTATGGCTGAGGCGAAGGTGCCACCAACAACTTCGGCGCCGTCAACAGGCGTTGCAGCGGACGTACTGCGCCGAGCGCTCGCTCAAGCTGATCATGTGATTGCCTTCACCATCTCGCCTGCTGTCAGCAGCACTTACAACGCTGTCCGTCTTGCTGCGCAGCAGGTCTCTGAGGAACGCATCACGGTATACGATAGTGGCACTTTGAGCATGGCAGTGGGCTGGCAGATCGTGGCGGCGTGCGAGGCACGCGAGCGCGGCGCTGACTTGGCAGGCATCCTCGCCGCAGCTGATGAGGCGCGCAAGCGCGCTGATGTCTGGGCAATACCAGGGTCGCTAGAATACCTGCGGCGCAGTGGCAGAGTCAATCGCATTCTTTCCAGTATCGGCACACTGCTACAAATTAAGCCGATCATCACAGTGAAAGATGGCGTAGTGGACTCAAAACAGCGTGCGCGCACATTTAGAAAGGCAATGGAATCTGTGGCTGAGCTAGTCCATCAGCGTGCGCCACTAGCAGGGCTCGCTATTCTGCACACCAATGCGCTTGACCTAGCTGAGCAAATGCGCGCCTTGTTAGCAGATGTCGCGCCGCAAGAGCCTGAGCGCACGATAGTCTTGAACGTCGCTGCAGCCATTGGCGTCCATTTTGGGCCCGGCTCAGTTGGCGCTGCGATTTTAAGCGCTGCACAGTAGTTCGAGTTGTGCCTTTGCGCAGAGAGCCTGTTGCTTATGCCTTCAGCCTTAGAGAAGCTCTACAAAGTCTTGAAACTGGAGAGCGAGACAGGTTACAAGGATCACGCTGTCTACAGAGGTCTGGCAGCTTTTGCCAAGCAGTGGGAAGCTGATGCGCGCGCACAAGCAAAGAAACCTGAGCATCATCTGCTAATTGACGAGCTTGTCCAGCTCATGCAGCAATACAGCCAGCAGACGCCGCCTGAAGAGCGTCCGTCGGCTGTGCGCTACATGATCGGACGTATCACTGGGCGTGTACCGCGCGCTTCATCACTTGCCACTGCACCTAGTGAGCCGCCTAGCGCTCGCGGCGTGCAGACTCACCTCGATGATCACCTGCCCGAATCAGCGCGCCGCGAGCCAACGCCGCTTGATCTAGACTCACCAAGCGGCGAGACCACCTTTGGTGCAACACCAACAGTCAGCACGACGCCGCCTGCTGCGCCGTCTTTACCGCCGCGCCGTCGCCGCTTGTCACCTGATCCACAGCGCGAGGCTGCTTTCTGGCGCACCCTGCAGCAGCCTGTGACCGTAGTCAACGGCGTTGGCGAGAAAGTGGCTGAAAAACTCGCTGCACTCGGTATTCGCACACTGGAAGACTGGCTATGGCGTTTTCCGCGCCGTTATGACGACTTTTCCACTATGTTGCCACTCAATCGGCTGCGTCCAAACATGATTGTGACAGCTGCTGGCACAGTCCGCGAGGTCAAGCTCAATCGCGCCAAGCGCGGCACTGAAGTGCTGCACGTCACTATCCACGATGGCACTGGGTCACTGACTGCCACATTTTTCAATCAGCCTTACCTCGAAAAGCGCTTTGAGCGCGGCATGATGGTCGTCTTCAGCGGCAAGATCACGCTCTATCAGCAGCGCTTGATCATGAACAATCCTGAGTGGGAACCGCTCGATAAAGAAGCGCTTCACACACGCGCCATTGTGCCAGTCTACCCGCTCACCAAAGACCTTTCGCAAGGTCTGATGCGCAAACTAAGCCGCAAAGTGGTAGATCGCTACGCATTGGACGTGCCTGACTACTTGCCAGAGCCGATCTTGGATCGCGTCGGTTTGCCAGACCTAGGCTGGGCGATCAAGCAGCTGCACTTTCCTGACTCACAAGAGGCGCTACGCCAAGCCAAGCGACGGATTGCCTTCGACGATCTGCTCCTGTTGCAGCTTGGCGTGCTGCGCAATCGTTTGGCGTGGCAGTCACAGCGCGCTGAGCCGCTTCTGGTCTCAGATGAGACGTTCAACGCTCTCATCAACGGCTTGCCTTATCAGCTGACCAATGCGCAGCAACGCGCTCTGGCTGAAATTCGGCGCGACCTAGCGCGCGACGTGCCGATGAATCGCCTGTTGCAAGGCGACGTCGGCGCAGGCAAGACCGTAGTCGCAGCACTAGGCATGGCGATTGCGCTGTTGAACGGCGCTCAAGCTGCGCTGATGGCGCCGACAAGCATTCTAGCAGAGCAGCATCGCAAGAACTTGGCGCGCTTGTTCAGCACCTTTGCATCGCTCTCATCTTATCCTGTCTACCTCTTGACAGGTGACACACCTGCCTCGGCGCGCGCCGAAATTTTAAGCGCGCTCGCCAATGGCGAGCCTTGCCTCGTAGTTGGCACACATGCGCTCATTAGCGAGAATGTGAACTTTGCGCGACTTGGCATGGCAGTCATTGATGAGCAACATCGTTTCGGTGTGGAGCAACGCGGCGCCTTGCGCGGCAAAGGGACTAATCCGCACGTCTTGGTCATGACGGCGACGCCAATTCCGCGCACGCTCGCCTTGACGCTCTTCGCTGACCTCGATCTGAGTGTGCTGGACGAATTGCCGCCGAATCGCACGCCTGTGGATACGCGCGTCATCAGGCGGCGCGACCGCGAGGCGCTCTACGCTTTCATTGATCGTCAGGTCAAGCAAGGCAGACAGGCGTTCATCGTCTGCCCGCTAGTCGACTCAGACGCTGAGAATGCCGAGCAGAAAGCGGCTGTAGCTGAGTACGAATATTTGCAGCGCGAGATTTTCCCAGAGCGACGGCTCGGCTTGCTGCATGGCAAGCTCTCAGCGCGGCAAAAAGAGGCAGTGATGAGCGCCTTCAGCCGTGGCGAGCTAGACATTCTGGTCACAACGGCTGTGGTCGAAGTTGGCGTGGATGTGCCGAACGCTACAGTCATCTTGATCGAAGGCGCTAATCGTTTTGGCTTGGCGCAGCTTCATCAGTTTCGCGGTCGCGTCGGACGCGGCACACATAAATCCTATTGTTTGCTCTTGCCAGATGACGATAATGCAGATAATGCACGGCTTCAGGCGATGGAGAGCACAGCCGACGGCTTCAAGCTGGCAGAGCTAGACTGGCAGCAGCGCGGCGCAGGTGAGTTGCTTGGCACGCGACAGAGCGGCAAGAATCTGATAATGAGCGCTGCAATTGATCCAAAATTAGTCGCTGAGGCACAGCTTGAAGCGCGCACGCTTTATGAAGAAGACCCAATGCTGCGCTTGCCTGAACATGCAGCCTTGCGCAGCCGCCTTGAGGCACGTTACGGACGCCCTGAGACAGCTGAGTTCAGCTAGGCAGAGTTGCGGACAATGACTAAAGAAGCTCAGAAAGACGTTCAAAAGCAAGCTGTTCTGGCAGAACTGCGCCGCGCGCGCGCTAATTTGTTAGCTGCCATTGAAGGCTTGTCGCCAAATGATATGCTCCGTCCAGGCGTTGTAGGCTTCTGGTCTGTCAAGGACATTTTAGCGCACTTGACAGTGTGGGAATCTGAACTTATAACAGCGCTCTCGCGCCTTGACCGTCCCTCACTAGTACCACACATTGTCCAAATTGATGACGTTGACGCTTTCAATGAAGAGCAGTACCACATCAACGCGCCGCGTCCACTAGAGCTCGTCCTAGAAGATTTTCACGGTGTCCACAAGCACTTACTGCGCGCCGTTGAGGCGCTAGATGAACGCACACTGACCGATGTGCGCAAGTTCCGCTGGCTGGAAGGCGAGCCGCTCACCTATCTAATCGCTGACTGCGCTTATTGGCATGAGGACGAACATGCTGAGCAGATCAGGCAATGGCGCGCTGCGCAAGGACTCTAAGTGATGGACGCTTTGCCAATTTTTGTGTGTGATCGCAGCGCCGCGCAAGGTCGCCTTGTGTTGTCAGATCGAGATCGGCTCGACTTGCTGCATCGCATGTCTACTAACGACCTAAAGCGTTTGAGCGTCGGCGAAGGCTGTACAACTGTACTAACCACAGCTCTAGCGCGCATTATTGACCGCGTGATCATCTATCATCGCGGCGAGACGGCGCTGATGATCACCAGCTATCCACAAATTGTGCTAAATTGGCTGCGTCGGCACGTCTTCTGGCAAGATCGCTTTCGAATTGACGATCAGAGCGCTCTGCTCGGTCAACTAGAGCTGCACGGCACAGGCGCTGCTGCGCTCGCTGAGTCGCTGATCAGCGGCGTTGCCGCCTTGCCGCTCCATCACTTCCGCGAAGACCCTGCACGTCAACTTTTGGTCGCGCGCACGTTTCCGCTATTGGACGAAGGCTTTCTGATCGTAGCGCCATATGAGACGTTAGCGCAGTTACGCACGGCATGGTCAACTGAGCAGCGTGTCCAGCTTGCTGATGACGCGCTCTATGAGCGTTTGCGCGTCTGCGCAGGCTTAGCAGGCGCGCACCATGAGCTGACTGAAGACTACATTCCGTTAGAGGCAGGCTTGTGGGACTCAGTCAGCTTTGCCAAAGGCTGTTACATCGGGCAAGAAATCATTGCGCGTATGGAAAGCCGCAATCGGCTTGCCAAGACATTGGTCAAGCTACACTTGAGCGCGTCTGTGCCGCTTGGAACGCCAATTCAGGCGGGTGATGAGACAGTCGGCGTGCTGACTAGCCTTGCTGAGCCGCTCTTACCACAAGCAGGCGTCGCTGCTGTTGGACTTGGCTTTGTGAAGCCTGCTTTCGCTGTACATGGTACACAGTTGCGCGTTGGCGAGGCATATGCTGAGGTTGTGCCTGCTGCACTGATTGTCGGTCGAGAGGACAGGTGAATGGTTATGGAAAACGGATCACCTACTGAGCAAAATACGTTGCACGACTGGCTGCACACTTGCCACATTGCTCAGCAGGCACTAGAGAGCGCGCCTGATACACAGCGAGTCATTGAAACGCTGCGCGACGTGCTGACTTGGCTGCTTGGCGACACAATTTCTGTCCAGATTCTGCACAGCCAAACGCCTGAGGCGTACGCTCACTTGCCTGAGATCGCCCAAGAGGCTGCTCTCAGCCTGACGCCGCAAACTGCAGCTGATAGTTGCACAGTGGCTTTGCCGCTCACAGCAGGCGATGAACCACATGGCTTGGTCATTATCACGTCGCCTGCGCCGCTGGACCCAATACGCACGGCTCTTGCCTACCAGTTTGTCAATAGCGCTGCTGCTACACTAGCGCGCCTAGCGTGGCCCGCCAGTCCACAGATTTTCCGCCAATTGGTCGAGAACGCTAACGTCGCCATTGATGTTGCCGCGCTAGACGGCACCATCACCTACGCTAATCACGCTGCAGCGCAGCTTTACGGCTTCCAAACGCCGCAAGAGATGCTTGGACGCAAAGTTGGCGAATTGTACTTCGGCGATGAAGAGGCGCGCGTCGCGCGTGAAGTGATCGCGCAGTCGCGCACAGCTGCTGGCTGGTCAGGTGAGGTGACACACAAGAGAATTGACGGCAAGCCTTTACCTGTCCGCCTTGCAGTCTTCGCTATCCGCGACCAGCAGCAGCGCATGACCAGCTATGGCGCCATCATTCAAAACCTAGGCGAACAGCAGCAATTGCTCTACTCGCTACAGCGGCAAACGCGCCGTCTGCGCGCTGCTGTGGAAGTCTCGCGCGCAGCGACTTCTAAACTAGACATTGACGCTTTGGCGCGGCAAGTTGCCTCTGTCACACAAGCGCTCTTCGG
>JANWYI010000002.1:63483-68676 GCA_025055255.1 Anaerolineae bacterium
TCGCGCGCAGCGACTTCTAAACTAGACATTGACGCTTTGGCGCGGCAAGTTGCCTCTGTCACACAAGCGCTCTTCGGTTACGATCTTGTCGCCGTCTCAGTGCTAGAAAATGGCGTTCTGCAGGTCAAAGCAGTCTACACACCTGAAGGACACTTGCAGACGGTTGAGATGCCTGCACAGTTAGCGCCTGACGATTTGAACTACGCAGCGCTCACTGCGCGCGCTGCGCTGATCGTCAACGACTCGCAAAGCGCTCAGCGCATCGGCTTATGCCATGCGCTGATGCCCGTTGGCTCAGAAGTCATCTTGCCGATGCGCCTTGGCGACGCCGTGATTGGTACGCTAGACGTACAGAGCAGGCAAGCGTATGCTTTTCAGCCTGAAGATGTCGAGACGCTGCAAGGAATTGCCGATCAGCTGGCCATGGCGCTTGATAATGCGCGTCTGTTCGCTGCTGAGCGCTCAAAAGTGGGACAACTGGCAGCTTTGAATGCGATCAGTCACCAGCTAGTTGCCGCTTACAACTTGGATGAGGTCTGGGATAACATCCGTCAGCAAGTTGCAGCGCTGTTCCACGTCTCTACATTCTATGTCATGCGCTACGACGAAACGAGCGATACGTTGCAGATGCTCTACTTGCACGCTGATGGTGTCACGTTGCCCAGCGGTCAGCGCTATCCTGTCAGTGGCTTTGGCGGCTACGTTGTGCGCAGCGGTAAGCCGCTCTACATCGAAGATTTAGCGGCACAGCGCGAATGGATTGAGTCGCTCGGCATTCAGCGCATGCGCCTGACCGAACAGCTGCCGACGATAGCTTCTTGGCTTGGAATGCCGCTGCGCGCACGCAATGGCGCTGTAATTGGCGTGCTGAGCATGCAAAGCGACCGTCCACGTGCTTTCGGCGCCGATGAGCAGCAAGTTTTTGCTACCATTGCTACGCAAGTTTCCCTAGCGCTCGAAAACGCTGCGCTCTTCAATCAGCTGACCGATGCTGCCACGCAGCTGAAAGAACGCGCTCGCCGCTTAGAGTCGCTCTACAAAATCGGCACGCTGCTCTCTGCCTCACTGGATCGCAATCGCATCTTGACGCTCGCCGCTGAGCAGATTATGCGTCTGCTCAAAGTTGATCATTGCGGCATACTCTTGCTCTCGTCCAGAGGCGATCAGGCGCAATTCGTAGCTGAATATCCGCTCAGTCCTTATGGCTTGGGCAAAGTGCCGATAGCTATTTTTGAACATCTGCACGACCAAGACGTGATCGTCTGCCACGACGTGGCGCAGGATGAGCGCTTGAGCGCGCTTTTACCCATCTTGCGACACAACGGCGTACGCTCACTGGTCATGGCGCGCATGTTTGCTAAAGATCGGCTGATCGGTGCGATAAGTGTCGAGGCAGTCGGTGTGGCGCGCACTTTCACTTATGAGGAAATTGAGACGTGCCGCACTTTGGCGGCACAAGTGGCGCTCGCTGTTGAGAACGCCGATCTATATGCGCGCGCACTGGAAGCAAACGAGCTTAAGAGCCAGTTTCTTGCCACTGTCAGCCATGAGTTGCGCACGCCGTTGAATGCCATCATGGGCTACACTGAAATGATCATCAAGGGCGTATACGGCAGTCTAACTGGCAAGCAACACGAGCGCCTGCAGCGAGTCTATGACAATGCCACGCACTTGTTAGCGCTCATCAACGACGTTCTCGACCTCGCTAAGATTGAATCAGGGCGCCTGACGCTGAACACAGAGCCATTGGACGTGCAGCCTGTGCTACAGGATGCTGTTGCCCAAATCGTGCCGCTGGCAGAGGCAAAACATCTCTCGGTTTACATTGATGTGCCGCAAGGGTTGCCCAGAGTTGAGGCAGATCGCGTCCGTCTGCGCCAGATCGTCCTCAACTTGCTCAGCAATGCTGTAAAGTTCACGCGCAAAGGCGGCATCACAGTGCGCGCTTATCAGTGGCAGCTCGCGGCGCCTTTGGAAGGCGTGCCGCTCACAGCTGGCAACTGGCTGTGCATCGCTGTAGCTGATAGCGGCATTGGCATTGCGCCTGAGCATTTCGAGGTAATTTTTGACGCCTTCCGCCAAGTAGATGGCTCGATTGTGCGCGAGTTTCAAGGGACAGGCTTAGGTTTGCCGATCACGCGCCAATTGGTTGAGATGCATGGTGGCAAAATCTGGCTGGAGAGCGAAGTTGGGCGCGGCTCGACCTTCACAGTTGCGCTGCCTGCCTTGCCTGAAAAAGCGGAGTAAAATGTTGTGGGAGATAGAATGTCCAGCAGTGCATCCGATTCAGAACGGCGCATACGCCTTGAAGCCGACGGCGAACTACCTGAACTGATCGAGCAAGAGGCAGGCGAGCTGCTCTACTGTACACAGTGCGGCATGGTCAACTCTGAGCGAGCGCGCTTTTGCCGCAGGTGCGGCGCTTCACTGGAAGAGCAAGAGGCAGACGTGATCAGTCTGGAAAACTTGAGGCAAGCCAAACGTAAAAAGGCACAGTTTGCTGAGCGCCTAGGCAGTCCGATGACCTCTGCTGTGCTGCAGGTCATTACTCTATTAGGCGTAGCGTGGCTTGGTCTAGCGGCATTGGTCACCAATCAGGGAAGCGCTATCATTCCAATTTTGCTGTCTTGGTTTTTGACCGAGGCAGTGCGCAGCGGTAGCAAGAAAGGCGTCACAGTTGAGCGCGCAGCAGTCGGTATTGTCACTGAGCTGATAGTGGCGCTGCTCAGCACGGTTGCGCTGGTTTACGAGCAGGCTGGCGTCCTGCTAGTGCTGATGGTCGCGCGATTTCTTGTCGAAGCAGTGCGCTCGGATTAGCCAATTAGAGCAGCGTCGGCAGCCACAGCAGCAGCATATTCATGACAATTTGGCATGCCCAAGCGCTGAACAAGTTGTACACAGCTGCAAGGTAGCTGTAGAGAAAGCTCAGCGCAAAGAGCGCCGTGCCAATCACAAGCGCTACGAATGGATAAGCGGTTACATTCAGACCTGCCACAAGCAACAGACACGCCCACAAACCACTTGCCAATGCGCTCAGCAAAAAGCCGCGTGATGCCTGAAAGGCGCCGCGAAAAAAGAGCGTCTCTGCTGCTGGCATGGCGAAGACCAAGAGCAGGAAGACACTCGTAGGACTCATACCGTTGAAAAGATCAACGGCAATTCGCTTCAGCTGTGCATTACCAATTGCCACAAGCGGCACGCCGACCAGTGCTGCGTAGCCTGCGCCGATAGCTAGATCGCGCACGGTTGGTCGTGGCACGTCAATCTCATCTGCTAAGATTGCTAAGACACCAAGCAAGCTCAACGCTGTCCAGACCGATGTCAGGCGCGTCTCAAGCGGCATGCCGCCTAAGCCAAGCACAGTCACTACGAGCGCAATGCCGTAAATGAACAGCGGATCAAAGGTCAGCAGGCGCTCAGCATCGTCAAAGTCTTCCGCAGCCTCATCAGAAAACTCGTCATCAGCTGTCTCAACTGGTTCATCGGCTGAGTCAGCTGTTCCTAGTGCGCCTGACCGCGTCGCTGTTACAGGCTCAGCATCTGACCCCGTGTTTTTGATGGGCGCTTGGCTCAGCTCAGGCTCAGGTGGTGGAATCGCCTTCATCCAAGCAGGCGGCTCAGGCATAGGCGGCTTGCCTGACAGCTTCGGCGTCTCTGGTGATTCAGATGCGGACATCACTGCAGGCTATGTTCGTAGAACGTCTGACTGTGATCGGTCTGCGTGGCAGCGTTAGGCAACAGGTGTGCGTCTGTTTCCCATACATAGGTGAGCAGCGCAGGAATGCCTTGCCGATATGCCCAGTCGCGCAGAGCAGCGACCGCAAGCGGCGTCAGCGGACGCTCTGACCAGCAGGCAAGGTGCATCTCACCTGTTCGCGCATCGGTCTGATCAGTCTCGCTGAAACAGGCGATCAAGCGCTGACCGCCGCTGAGCGTCATTTGCAGATGGACAGTAGCCCGATTGAGCAGCTCTGGAATGCCAGCTGCCCAGTGCTGTGGAAAGAGCTTGTCCCATTCTTGGCGGCTGCCGCGATATCTGCCGAACGGCATGTGCCAGCCTTTGACTTGATCAGCGTCACGCTGCTTTAGCTCAACAGCTTGGTAGACGATTCGTCCAGCTTCAGTGGGAATGCGCACGCCGTAGCCACTCAGTGTGTGCCGAAAACCGAGTTTTTGGTAGAAGCCTTGTGCGTCAGCGTCTGAGACACACAGCCGCTCACAGCGCATCATGCGCGCCATTTGCAGGATGTATTGCACAAGTGCTGTCCCATAGCCGCGCCGCCGATGGTCAGCGTGTGTGACGATCACGCCAATTTCAAGGTTGTGACCAAATGGCGGCGGCTCAAAGCTCTCATAGACCTCTGCCTCTGCCACCACTTGCCCATTCACACAGGCAACCAGTGGAAAGCCTGAGCCTGCCAGCAATCGATTCAAGTGTACAGCGCATGTCTCAAGACTCATCCATGCGCCGCCATGTTGCCAACGTTCGTACAGACTGAGCGAGTCATACTCAGCGGACACAACTTGCCCATCAGCTGTCAAGCGAGTCCAAGCTGGCACGTCTGAGCGATGCACAGCACAAATTGCCGCAGTATCTTGCAGTGTGGCAAGCCGAACTGTGACCACGCGCTGATCCTTTCGCTGCGCATAGTTCTTTTCTACACTAACATGCCTTGCTTGCCTTGCCAAGCCAATCTCGCCCTGTTCACAGGTCAGCAAGACATGCTACAATAAACGCATGGGAAACGCACACAACCATTCCAAAGAGCCTTTGCGTGGCTTGCTCTTCGTCTTAGTTGGACCGTCTGGCGTCGGCAAGAACGCAATCATAGACCGCGTAGTAGCGCGCCTACCCAATTTACAGCGCCTACCAACAGCGACCACACGACCGCCGCGTCCAAACGAGCAGGAAGGACGCGATCATTTTTTTGTCTCGCATGAGCGCTTTCGGGAGATGATCGCGGAAGGCGCCTTCCTTGAGTACCAAGAGGTTCACAGCGGCAAGTTCTACGGCATTATCTACCGCGTTCTGTATGATGCCTTACGCGAAGGCGCTTACTTGATCGCCGACATTGACATTCGTGGCGCTGCGGTCGCGCGCGCTACTTTTCCTGACAACTTCGTCTCGATTTTTGTCCTGCCGCCTAGCCTTGAGGCGCTCCGCGAGCGCCTAGCGCAGCGCGGCAATATGGA
>JANWYI010000002.1:68774-119125 GCA_025055255.1 Anaerolineae bacterium
AGGCAAGGAACTCGTTCTTCAAGCGGTCGAGTTTGCGCGCTTCCTCAGCGACCTGCACTTGCTGTTGGTAGAGCCGCGCGTTCTGGACTGCCACAGCGATCTGGTCAGCCAGTGCCGTCTTGATACGCACGTCTTCTTCATCAAAGCGATCTACGACGTCGCTCTGCACGTCTAGCACGCCGATCAGCTGATCGCCCACGATCATCGGCACTGCTAGCTCAGCGCGCGTCTCTGGCAAGAGCGGATTAGGCAGGAAACTGTCATCCAATGCGATATCGTTGACAATCACGCCGCGCCGCTCACGCGCTGCGCGCGCCACGATTGAACGTAAGCTGTTCATGCGGATGCGCCGACCTTCCCTACGCATGATTCGACCGACTTCGCCGGCGCCAGCCGTCAGAACCAAGCTGTCATGCTCAGGATCGTACAGGTAGACGTGCACGTGGTACAGGTTGAAACGCTCCTTGGCAAGGTCGCAGAAGTTTTGCAGCAGCTGGTCAATGTCCAGCACTGTGGCTGCTGCGGCGCTCAGCTCAGCTACCACTGCCAACTCATTAGCGCGGCGCTCTAATGCCTGCTGCTGTTTGATCGACTCTGTGATGTCGCGTGCCACAAAGTAGACACGATCCTCAGCTTGATCTAGCTGCGCGTTCCATGAGAGAGTGCGGTAGCTGCCTGCTTTGGTGCGGAAGCGATTGATAAACGAGACAGACACGCCGCGCTCAGTCATTTGACGCTGTGCCTCTTCCACTGTCAATCTGACATCTTCAGGATGAATGAACTCAATGTACGGACGCGATGTTAGCTCTTCAAATGACCAGCCGAGCGTGCGCATCCAAGCAGGATTCAAACGCTTGAGATAGCCGTCACTCAAGCCTGCCACGCCGATCAAGTCTGCTGAGTTTTCATAGATGCGCGCCGTCTCTTCAAAGGCTTGGCGCGCGGCTTGCTCTAGGCGGCGGTTTTCCAGACCAAAGGAAATCTGATCGGCGAAGCTCTGTGCCAAGTCACGCTGGCGCGTGGTGAACCGATGCAACATGCCCGTGTAATTGAGGAAAATTGCACCTTGTGCTTGCTCCTGCAGCACAATCGGCACAACCATGACTGAACGAATGGGATTGTCGCTGTGCAGGTCTTCAGGCGGAAAATGCGGATACTCTGCGGCATCGCTCACTACCAACACTTGCTGCGTCTCAAGCGCTTCTACGCCGTGTTGATAGCGCTCGCGCGCTACGACTAAGCCTTGCACATTTTCGGCTATGCCAACACTTGCCACGCCGTGCCACGTCTGGCGCGCGTGGTCATATTCGAAGTATGCTGCGCTATCTGCTTTGAAGACTGGCAACAGGCTATCGAGGATGTACTCCATTGCGATTGGCAATGGCTCATCGCTGCGCAGCTGCGCGCTAATTTGCGAGGTTGCGTTTAAGACGAGCAAGTCCTCTTGCGATTGCGCGAATTGGCGCGCATTTTGGACTGCCACAGCCAATTGGTCTGCTAGGGTTGTCTGAATCAGCACGTCTTCATCAGTGAAGCGTCCGACCTGATCGCTTTGCACGTCCAACACGCCGAGCAACTCTTCGCCGACGATCAGCGGCACTGCCAACTCAGCGCGCGTCTCAGGCAAGAGCGGATTGGGCAAGAAATTCGGATCAACGGTCACGTCGTTCACGGTCACGCTGCGCCGCTCGCGCGCTGCAAGTGCCACGATTGAGTGTGGATGATTGATAGAAATGCGCCGACCGTGCGCTTTCATCAACGCGCCTGCGCGTCCAGAGCCTGCTCTCATCCGTAGCGTCACGCCATCATCGTCCAACAGGTAGATGTGCACATGGTAGAGTTCGAAGCGCTCTTTAGCTAGGTCAACAGCGCGCTGGAGTAGATTGTCTATGTCCAGCAGTTGTGTGGCTGCAGCGCTCACTTCGGCTACCGTTGCCAGCTCGCGCGCACGGCGCTCAATGATTTGCTTCTGGATGATGTCGTCGGTCACGTCGCGGACGACGAAGTAGGCATAGCGCTTGTCAGGACTGGTCGAGGCATTCCACGAGAAAGTGCGATAGCTGCCATTCTTAGTGCGATAGCGATTGATGAAGGATGAAGTTGCCTTGCCAATTGAGCGCTCAAGCTCCCACTCTCGAATCGTTTGCTCACGGTCATCAGGATGCACAAAGTTGATGAACGGCTCTGCCATGAGTTCGGCGCGCGTGTAGCCGAGCGTCTTTTCCCAGCTTGGATTCAGCTCAATGAACATGCCGCTTTCCAAGTCGGCAATGCCGATCATGTCCACTGAGTTTTCATAGAGCGTGTTGAGCTGAGTCAGCGTGCGCTGCATCTCGCGCTGCGCTTGGCGAGCAGCCGTTACGTCCTGCGCCATGACCATGCCGAAGACAATCTGTCCTTGCTCATCGCGCACGGGCAAGGCGAACTGTTGGTAGATTTTGCTGTCTAGCGCAATTTCTGTGACGGTCGTCTCGCCAACAAGAGCGCTGACATACTGCGGCTCAACAGCTTGGGTAACTTCAGGTGACCAGACTTCATAGATAGTCTTGCCTTCGATAGCTTGTTTGCTCAAACCTGTCTCAGACAGTCCCAAGCCGTCTGCTAGGCGATAGCGCAGCTCATGATCGTAGAGCAAGATGAAGCCATTCGGGAAGTTACTGGCAAGAGCGCGGTAAATTTCCTCGCGTTCACGTAGCGCAGTTTGCGCTTGCTGGAGCTGCTCAAAGCTGCGTGCGTTTTGAATGGCAATCGCAATTTGAGTTGCCAAAGTGCCTTTCACGCGCACATCTTCGTCAGTGAAGCGCCCAAATTGGTCACTTTGCACGTCCAGCACGCCGATCAGCTGATCGCCCACTATCATTGGCAACGCCATCTCAGAGCGTGTCTCTGGCAAGAGCGGATTGGGCAAGAAAGCTGCACTTTGTGTCACGTCGTTCACCACGACGCTGCGTTTTTCACGTGCCGCAAGCGCCACAATTGAAGTCGGATGATCGAGGCGGATGGAGTGACCTTGCTGGCGCATCAGACGACCTGCCTGACCGGCGCCTGCTGCAAGGACGAGCCGTTTGCTTGCCTCATCCAGCAAGTAGATGTGCGCATGGTAGAGGTTGAAGCGCGTCTTGGTCAGATCAGCAACTGTTTGCAGCAACTTGTGGGTGTCGCGGATAGTCGAGGTCGCAGCACTCACCTGCGAGACGGTCTCAAGCTCAGCAGCGCGCCGTTGTGCGTTCTCCTGCTCGCGTTTCAGCGCTGTGATCTCATAGCGAATGGCGACGTACTTGCGCGGCTTGCCGCGCTCATCCAGCAACGGCACAATGGTCGTATCCACCCAGTAGATGCTGCCATCTTTGGCACGGTTGCGGAACTCGCCGCGCCACACCTTGCCATTGGCGATGGTTACCCACATGTTGCGGATGTATTCTTTAGGATGATAGCCGCTATTAATAATGCGATGATCTTGACCGATGAGTTCCTCGCGGCTGTACTTTGAAATCTGGCAGAATTTATCGTTAGCGTACTCAATAATGCCGCGTACATCTGTGATCGCCACAATCGCTGCTTCATCTAATGCGACGCGAAACTGCTCCGCAACGCGCAGCGCCTCGCGCAGATCAGCCTCAGCTTGGCTCTGTGCAGCACCGTTAGCAAAGGTCTGCACAGCAGCCAACACAGCATCTCTGCCGTGCGCCTGAGCCAGCTTTTCTAGCGCTTCCAAAATTGGCTTTGTGTCCACCTGCTGTAACATAAAGCGCACTGTCTCCGAGTACACTCGCTTTAGGCTCTGTTATAGAGTTGATCTTATCACATTTCCATCACAATGCTATTCCAATGCTTGAATGGCTAGGTTGTGAGCTTGTTTGCTGGGCGTTAGAACAGGCACTGCTTGAGAAGCCCTTGCGCTTGTGGCATCATAAGCGCATAACAAACTTTAGGAGAGTGCTTCGTGATCGTCTGTGAGAGCATTGATGCGTTGCGCCGTGAGCGCAAACTGCGAACAGGTACGTTTGGTTTCGTGCCAACTATGGGCTACTTGCACGAAGGTCATCTGGAGCTAGTGCGGCGTGCCAACGCTGAGAACGACCATGTGGTTGTCTCAATTTTCGTCAATCCGACTCAATTCGGACCGAACGAAGACTTCAATGCCTACCCGCGCGACCTTGAGCGCGATCTCGCCATGCTGAGCGCCTTTCCTGACGTCGTTGTCTTCACGCCAAGCGTCCAAGAGATGTATCCGCAAGGCTTTCAGACTTATGTGAACGTCGAGGCAGTCTCGCAAGGCTTGGAAGGCGCGCGACGTCCTGGTCATTTTCGCGGCGTCGCCACAGTCGTCGCCAAGCTGTTCAACATCGTGCAGCCACAGCGCGCCTATTTCGGTCAAAAAGACGCGCAACAGTTAGCTGTCATCCGCCAAATGGTGCGCGACCTTGCCTTTCCAATCGAAATCGTCGGCGTGCCGACTGTGCGTGCCTCAGATGGTTTAGCACTCAGCTCGCGCAATAGCTACCTAACGCCTGAAGAGCGCGCCGCAGCGCCTGTGCTCTACCGTGCGCTGTGCGCAGCGCAAGCACGCTACGAATCAGGTGAGCGCGACGCTGAGACGCTGCGCGAGACCATGCGCGCTGTGCTCGCCGCTGAGCCATTGGCGCACGTGGACTACGTGAGCGTTGCCGACGCTGAGACCTTGTGCGAGTGCGAAGGCGCGATCAGCGGCGCTGTCTTGCTCTCAATGGCAGTGCGCATCGGACGCGCACGCCTAATTGACAACATCACACTCGGTATCAATGGTTAGCTCATGCGCACTGCTGCTACAATCTGATCAATGTCCAAAAGTTGGAGCAACTGAGCGTCATGCAGTTCCCACGCGAGTATTTTCAGCGCTACGATGAGTCGCCCGATGAGCTGTTCTACAGCGCGCCGCGCCTTGTGGTGCACATTGACGACGGCGCCATTGCAGCTGTGACACAGCTCTACAGCGAGCTACTGCCAGAGACAGGTCACGTGCTGGACTTGATGAGCAGTTGGCGCAGCCATTTGCCGTCAAGTTTCAAGGGCAAGGTGAGCGCGCTGGGCATGAACGCCGAAGAAATGCGCCAAAATCCGCAAGTGGATGAGTTTGTAGTGCAGAACCTAAATCGGACGCCGCGCCTGCCGTACGCCGATCAGACTTTTGACGGCGCTGTCTGCACGGTCTCTGTGCAGTACCTGATCGATCCTGTGACAGTTTTCAAGGACGTGCGGCGCGTCCTGAAGCCTGAGGCGCCGTTCATCATCACTTTCAGCAACCGCTGCTTCCCGACTAAGGCTGTGGCAATCTGGCAGGTGACCAACATGGCGCAAAAAGCGGCTCTAGTGGCAAGCTACCTTGAAGCAGCAGGCTTTGCTGAGATTCGTGCAGAGGATCGTTCGCCGCAAGCTAGGCGCAGCTTGTTTGGCATGAGCAGTGGCGATCCACTCGTCGGCGTCTGGGGACGTCGTCCGCGCAGCGACCTGTGACCGAAGACGGCTCTGTGTCATGCAGAGCCGTTTCGCTCAGCCTTTGACAGCGCCGCTCAAACCGCGCACAAATTGCCTCTGAAACATTAAGAAGACAATGATGATCGGCACTGTGGCGACCATGATGCCTGCGGCGACCGTTCGCAAGTTACCTGTGAAAGCGCCTTCTAGAAAAGCTAAGCCGACAGGCAAAGTGTAGAGCTGCTCTTGGCGGATCATCAGCAGGGGCCACAAAAAGCTGTTCCACGAGCCAATGAACGAGAAAATTGCCAGTGTAGCTAAACCTGGACGAATCAGCGGCAACAAAATGCGCCACCAAATGCCGATCTCACTGGCGCCATCAATGCGCGCCGCCTCGATCAGCTCATCAGGGATAGATTGGTAGGTTTGGCGCAGTAGAAAAATGCCGAAAGCGTTTGTGCCGAACGGGATGATCAAGCCTTGCAGCGTATTCGCCAAGCCTAGAATGTTGACTGAGATGATGAACGTCGGAATCAGCGTCAACTGCTCTGGGAAGATCAGCGTGCTGAGAATCAGGTAGAAAACAGCGTCTCGACCGCGAAAGCGCATCTTTGAGAGCGGATAGGCAGCTAGTGAGCAGGTCAATAGCTGCAGGAATACCACTGAGACTGCCACGATAAAGCTGTTGACAAAATATCTAGGCAAATTCACGTCTGTCCAGACGCGGTAATAGTTGATGGTCGTGGCAGGGAAGGCAAACTGATCCAAGCCGACGCTCTTAAACCACTCAGAGAAAATAGGCGTGAAGTCGCGCCACCAGCCATAGCGCGTGCCCTCAGGCAAGCTGCTATCCCAAGGCAATGCTGTGTAGCTGCCGTCGCGCCGTGCCTCGTTTTGACCGTAGCCCCAGCCAATTAGACCGGGATACGGGATGATCTCAGGCGGACGACCTTGACGGAAGATGTTGGCAGAATTCGGACGCACGCTCATCAGCGCTGTCCAGAGAAACGGCACTACAGTCACCAAAGCGAAGCTGATGAGCAGGACGTACCAACCTGTGTTAGCAAACCATCTGCGCAGCCGCTTGCCACGCCGCAGCCGCGCCGCATTCAAACTAACGGCTGTCACGAGTCCCTCTCTCCAGAAAGCGCAAATTCGCAATCGAGAAACCGAGCGTCACAATGGTGAACACAACTGCAATCGCCGCGGCGTAGCCTGCATTCAAGTTCACAAAGCCTTGCCGATAGAGGTAAAACATCAGCGTCAATGCGCTATCCAGCACGCCGCCGCTGCCGTCGGTCATCACGAAAATCTCCTCAAAGACCTTGAGGGCTGAAATGGACGAAATGACCGCTACGAAGATAATGGCAGGGCGAATGCTGGGCACTGTGATGTATAGATGCTGCTGAAAGCGATTGGCGCCGTCAATAGCAGCCGCCTCATAGAGTTCCTCTGGCACTGCCTGCAGCGCGGCAAGGAAAATGACCATGTAGAAGCCAATGCCGCGCCAAATTGTCACAAGCATGATCGAGACGAGCGTCGAGTCAGGATGAGTTAAGAAGTTAATCGGCGATTTAATCACACCAAGTGCTAACAGAATGCCGTTGATCAAGCCATTTGGCTCGGCAAAGACTAGCTCAAAGACCATGCCGACTGCCACGACCGAAGTGACCGCTGGGATGTAGTAAATGGTGCGGAAGACAAAAATGCCGCGCAGCTTGCGGTTCACCACAATGGCAAGCCAGATGGAGAGGACGATCAGAATTGGCGTGACAACAAGGTAAATGAACGAATTCCGTAAGCCGCGCCAGAACAGCGGGTCTTGGAACAGGCGCACATAGTTCTCTAAGCCGACCCATTGCGGCGTCGTCACAATGTTGTAATTAGTGAAGCTCAGATAGACAACGGAGATCAGCGGGATGATCAAAAAGATCAGGAAGAAAATGAACGAGGGCGCTAGAAAACCGTAGGCAACTAAAAGACGGTTGCGTTCACGGCGACGTCTGCCTGCCTCAAGTGCCTTGAACGTCTCCGAGTATGGTGTGCTGACCATAGAGCAATTCTCCGAAAAAAGTTAGCGAAGAGGCGGATCAGAGCATGATCCGCCTCCACAGGTAGCCGCCTTGCGGCAAGTGTAGACGTTATTGCGCTGCCAAGATAGCGTTGATGCGCGCTGCCATGTCATCTAGCGCCTGCTGTGGCGGCTTCACGCCGAGCAGCGCCGCTTGGAACTCGCCCAGCACAATCTGCTCCACTTCGGCAAGGCGTGGGAAGTTCAAGATATCCGTGTTGACAGCTGTAGTGAAGTACTCCTTCGCCAATGGACGCAGGCTATCGGTCAACTGCGTGCCAGTGGTCTGGAAGAACGGATCGTCATAGCTCTTCAAGTTTGAAGAGTAGATCGGCACCTCGCGCGAGAAAGCAGTCTGCGTGTCAGCATTGGTCAGGAAGATGGCGAAGGCGAGCGCTGCATTCGGGAACTTGGTCGCCTTTGGAATGACCAGAGTCTGCACGCCGCCGATGCTGCGGATGTTAGCGGCGCCAGTCAGAGCGTTAACCAGCTTCAGGCTGTTGTAGACTGCCTCGTTATTCTCGCGGACAAGGCGTAGCAGCTGCGGACCGGTCTGCAGCAACAAGATTTCGCCTTCGCTGAAGCGGTCAATCATCTCGCGCACGTCATCGGTCAGGCTTGCGCGTGGGATGTAGTCGTTATCCAGCAGCTCTTTGTAGGCAGCCACAAGCTCTGCAGCGCGTGGATCAGTGTTGAAGATGACGCGCGTGCGATCTTCATTGTAGACAGGGATACCCTCGCCGATGAAGTCGTTCAGCACGCCTAGACCTGCTAGTTCGCCCCACGGGAACGAGTACAGGTAGTACTTGCCGCCGCTCTGCTCACGGACGCGCTTAGCAAAGGCGAATGACTCTTTCCACGTCTTGGGCAGATCGTCGAGCGTCAAGCCTAGCTCATTGAGGATCAGCGTATTGACCGCCATGACGTTTGAGAGCGCTAGGTACCATGGGATGTGGTAAGACGCGCCCTTGAAGGTCACTTTGTTCCATGCGCCGTCCACGTATTCCTCTCGAATCTGCGGATACTTGGCAGTGACCGCCTCATCCATATTGGTCAGCACACCTGCCTCAGCAAACTCAGCGACCCAGCCATCGCTCATGTTGATGACATCAGCTGGATTGCCGGCAGCGAAGCTGTTGCGGATGTTATCGCGTGCGCCTGCAGCAGGCTGACCTTCCATGATCACCTTGACGCCCGGATAGGTCGCCTCAAAGTTCTTGATGACCTGATTGAGATAGTCTTCGAAGTCTGGGA
Source organism: Anaerolineae bacterium (assembly GCA_025055255.1). Taxonomy (GTDB): domain Bacteria; phylum Chloroflexota; class Anaerolineae; order Aggregatilineales; family UBA2796; genus CP2-2F. The sequence goes on from JANWYI010000002.1 coordinate 77,554, forward strand.
TGAGCGCCCAAGGCCAGAAGCGGATGACCGCGCCTTCTTCTACGCCTTCGATCACGCGCCAACGGGCATAATCAGCCGGACTCGGATTCCAAAAGACGCCTTTGACATCGCGGTTCGGACGATCAGGACGTTCCTGAGCAAAAGCGACGTTCGTGACAACAGCGGCTAGGGCAACGATCAGAAGAATTAGCGTTAGACGTTTCATGATTCACTATCCTTCTTGCTTTAGCTAAAGAAATTTGCGCGGAAACTTCAGAACTAGACTAGTTAGCTGACAGTTGCATCGTGCGTGAGTTATGTGTGTGAGATGCTCCTTTCTCAAGTGACGATTGGCACGTGCGTCGTGACGCGGAAAAAGTAGCGGCAACGGTCGCCACGCACGATTGCCTTGGAGAACTCAACGGGCGTGTGGTCAGCCGAGTAAGCGAGCAAACGGACAAGCATGGCAGGCGTATTCGGCTCAACGCGCAGGTGCAGCGCTTCGTAGGGCGTGGTCAGCGTCGGCTCAAGCGTGTGCTCTGCCTCACTGATCCGTACGCCATAAAGCCGCTCTAGCACCTGATACAGGCTTTGATTCTCAAGATCTTCGGTCAGCAGGCGCGGAAAGAGGTCGTAGGACAGGTAAGATGTCTCAACCATCAACGGCTCATCATTTGCCAAGCGCAGCCGCTTGATCATGATCACCTGATGGTCGCTCTGCAGACCGAGCCGATGCGCGACAATGGGCTCAGGCGCTGTGACGATCTGCTGCAACACACGCGAGCTTGGCACTAAACCTGCCTCGCGCATGCGCTGACTGAAACCAATCACAGTCGGCGTGAACGGTTGCACCACGCGCCGCTCACTGACCGAGTTGCCGACGCCTTGCCGCCGCTGCAGAAAGCCTTTACGCACTAGACCGTCTATCGCCTGTCGCACAGTCATGCGGTTTACACCATAGTACTGGCTGAGCGTGCGCTCAGACGGCAACATGTCGCCCGGTTTCAAGAGGTTATTCTCGATCAACTCGATCAAGTTCTCTTGAATCCGCTCATACAGCCGCAAACTCTGATTGTCAGAGAGCCGAAAGTACTCAGGTGAAAGCACAGCTTCAAACTCGCTTTCTGGTCTAGACCTGTATACAAGGATAACAACCTTTGCGCGCCTTGTCAACCATCAGTGCCAAGATTCGAGACGTCACCTAGCAAAAAGTTGTGGCGCATTTGAGCGAAGTTTATCACCTGCCATCTTATGCTCTACATGCAAGCGCTGAACGAATTTTGTTGACAAGCATTTGTTTAACTGGCTAGACTTGGAAAGCGTTGAGTGGTTGGTGCTCCGCGCAGGTGCGCTAGGCTTGTGGGTGGTGGATATGAGTACAGTGACCTACGCGCAACAGGGCAACTGCGGCGATCCGTTCAAAGGTGTTGTTCGGTTGCGCTTTTCAACAGCTTTTTGGCAGAAGACTAATTTTTGTAAGCATAGTGTTTCTTACGATGAAATTCTCAGCGGTGGTCCGTCACCAGATGGCATTCCACCAATTGATCGTCCGCGCTTTGAGTCCATTCCAGCAGCAGAGAGCTGGCTGAGTGCGCAATCGCCTGTTATTGCGCTAGAAATCAGCGGAGACGTGCGCGCCTATCCGTTAGCGATCCTGATTTGGCACGAGATTGTAAATGACATCGTTGGCAGTGTGCCTGTAGCCGTCACGTTTTGCCCATTGTGCAATTGCTCAATTGTCTTTGATCGGCGCGTAGACGGGCAGACTCTGCGCTTTGGCGTCTCTGGCAACCTGCGCAAGAGCGATCTGATCATGTGGGACGAACAGACACAGAGCTGGTGGCAACAAATTACAGGCGAGGCAATTGTCGGCGAGTTAACAGGTACCTACCTGACGCCAGTTAGCTCACAAGTGGTCAGTTTTGAGGCATTCAAGGCGGCTTTTCCGAATGGCAGCGTGTTGAGCCGCGACACAGGACACGAGCGCAGCTATGGACGTAACCCATATCCCAGCTACGACGCTAATCCACATCCATTCCTGTTTGAAGACCAGATCGATCCGCGTCTGCCTGCTATGGAGCACATTCTGGCAGGCATTGTGGATGGTGTGGCAGTAGCTTACCCGTTTAGTTTGCTGGCGCGCAAGAAAGCCGTCAACGATACAGTCGGTAGCTCGCCAGTGGTTGCTTTTTGGCAAGATGGTGCTGTGAGCGCTCTAGATCGCAGTGACATTGATAGCTCACGGCGCGTCGGTATGGCAGCGCTCTACAAGCGCACGGTCAATGGACGCACACTCACTTTTGAGTGCAGCAAAGATAGCACACTGCGCGATCTAGAGACAGGCAGCACTTGGAACATCTTTGGATGCGCTCTAGAAGGCACATTGGCGGGCACACAGCTAGTGCGCGCTTTCGCTAATCCGCATTTTTGGTTTGCGTGGGCAGCTTTTCAGCCTCAGACGCGCGTCTACGGACAGTAGCAGTCGGTTTGGACAGGCACTTTCGTCATTTTGCACAAGGTGCTTGTCTTTTTGAGCGGTCTAGTCTACCCTAGTGTGGTATAGAGCATTCGAACGATGACAGAGATGCTTAAGGGAAACACGGCACGTCCACTATATCTGCAGATTCAAGACATCTTGCTCAAAGAGATTCAGGCAGGTGTCTACGGCACAGAAGGCAAGTTGCCATCTGAGCGTGAGTTAGCAGAGCGCTTCAAGGTCAGCCGTATGACGGCGCGCCAAGCCTTGCAGAGCTTACACCAGCACGGATTGGTGTATGCACAGGTCGGCAAGGGCACATTTGTACGGCGTGCAGCGTTCAAGCAGGGACTGGAGTCGCTCTCCAGCTTCACGGAAGATATCAGAGCGCTAGGGCAAGTGCCGCACAGTCAGGTTTTGTTCGCTCAAGTAATGCCTGCTGATGAGATTGTCGCCCAGCGTTTGCAAATTCCGCTGCACAGCCCTGTTTCCGTGCTGAAGCGCTTGCGTTTTGCCAATCAGCAGCCGCTTGCTATTGAGACGGCGCACTTGCCTTATGCCTGTTGTCCGAACTTGCTCAGCCGTCACGATTTCACGCACGAATCGCTCTATCGCGTCTTGCAGGAAGTCTACGGCATTCGGCTCGCTTACGCTGAGCAAACCTTCCGCGCTGACCTTGCCGATGCAACGGAGCGTCGCTTGCTGAACATGGCTGACGGCGCGCTGAATATCGTCTTGCGCGTAGCGCGGGTCACTTTTAACAGCACAGATCAGCCGATTGAGTACGTCTCGTCTGCTTATCACGGCGCACACTACGAGTTTCAGGTGTCGCTGCGCGCTGTGCGTGCACAGGTGATGTTGCCATGAGCCGACTGGAGTACGCACAGCGCTATTTTGAGGCTGTGTTGACCTTGCAAAGGCAGGCGCTTGAGCAACAGGCGGCACTAGCTGCTGCAGCTGAAATCATGGTCGAAGCGGCGCGCAATGGCGGTCGAATCCTAATTTTCGGCTCAGGGCATAGCCATTTGCTGGCAGAAGAAGGGCATTATCGCGCAGGCGGCTTAGCATGTGTTGTGCCAATTCTGCACACCTCACTGATGCTGCATGAAGGCGCTGTGCTGAGCACAGTTGCTGAGCGGCAGACGGGCATTGCGGCAGCGCTTCTGGCACGCTATCAGCCATGCGAACGTGATTGCTTAGTCGTTATCTCAAACAGTGGCGTGAATGCTGTGCCTGTTGAGATGGCGCAAGCAGCACGACAGCATGGCATGAAAGTGATCGCCATTCTAGCTCTTGCCTACGCACAGCAAGTACCTGCCAACATGCACGGCGTCAAACTGATGGATGTAGCGGATGTCGTGTTGGATAACCAAGGGCAGATCGGCGACGCTCTAGTGGCGCTTGACAATGCGCCAACCAAAGTTGGACCGTCTTCTACAGTGATCGGCGCCTTCCTGCTGAACGGTCTGCTAGTGGAAGTAGCGGCACGTCTTGCGCGTGATGCAAAGGATGCGCCGCTGCCTGTTTACATCAGCGCTAACGTACCGAATGCCGCTGAACACAATCTTAAGTTAGTCGAGCAATGGCGTAAGTACAATCCGCACTTGTGAAGAATGTACTGCTCTGCTTAACGGCAGAGTTACTGTACAGGAAAGTATAAGGCAGAGTTGGAGGATTTGAGATGTCCCGTAAAGTTGCTATTCTGTTCTTGAGCTTTGCGCTTGCTGTGACATTGCTGGGCTTCAGCGCACAGCCGACGCGCGCCGTGCTCTCGTTAACTATGTGGCACATGGAGCAGCCGCCGCATCGCGTCAAGCGCGTCCAAGAACTGTTGGACGAGTGGAACGCCGCTAATCCCGACATCCAGATCAAGCAAGAGGTGCAAAACTGGGGCGAAATCTACACAAAGGCGCCTTTGGCGGCTAAGGCAGGCGGTCTGCCTGACATCATGTTCGGCATCCCAGACTTCACAACTGTGCTGCTCGGCACAGATGCTGTGAAACCCGTCACCAATCTGGTCAAAGAGCTGGATGCCAAGCATAAATTCGTGCCAGCAGCAGTTGAGCCGTACAGCTACAATGGCGAGATTTGGGCAGTGCCGCTCTATGGCATGGTGCACTCGCTCTGGTACAACAAAGAGATGTTTGCCAAAGCAGGCTTAGAAGCGCCTAAAACATGGGCTGACTTGCTAGCCGCTGCTGAGAAGCTCCACGATCCTGAAAATGGCGTCTATGGCATTGGCTTGCCTGCCAACAAGCAGCTCTACACGGATCAGGTGCTGTACAACATCATGCTGACCGCTGGCGCCAGCGAACTTTTCAACGAAGACGGCACAATTGCCTTTGATAATCCTGCCACTGTCAAGGCATTTGAGATGTACAAGGCGCTGTGGCAGTTCTCGCCGCCTGATAGCGTCAGCTGGACGTGGGGCGAGGCTGAGGCGGCGCTCGCCAGCGGCACTGTGCCGATGATCTTCCAGTTCACGGTCATCACGACTTGGGAGCAGCAATCGGGCATGCCTGCTGACATGCTGGGCGTTACAGCTATCCCTGTCTCAGCTGAAGGCATGGAAGGCGCAATTTACTATAGCAACGCTGCTCTGCTGACCACGGGCGATCCTGAGCGTCAAGCAGCGGCTGCCAAGTTCCTCAGCTGGCTGCTGGAGCCGAAGAACTACGGGCGCTTCCTGAACATGGAGCCGGGTCTATTCCTGCCTGTGACAGCTGATGGCGCCACTGCCGAGAGCTTCTGGAACGATCCGTTGACAATCAAGTATCGCTCACAGGTCGAGACAATGGTGGAAAACACCAAGAATGGCGCACTATTCGGTTTCACCAAAGGGCGCGTTTTCCAAGCCATTGGCGCAATCTCCGCTCAGAACCTGCTCTCTGCCTCGCTGCAGCGCATGTTGATTGACGGGCTGAGCCCTGCTGATGCTGTCAAGTGGGGACAAGAGCAAATGACCGCAGCTACACGCTGACCGTTGAGTGCCGTCTCTCTGCTGGCGGCAGAGAGACGGCTGCTTGTCGAGAGAATGAGTTACTCATGCGCGTTGTCACACTCTCTGGTCAACTTGCTGCACCATTGCCACGTCGGCGTCCTTCGCTAGGCTACTTGCTAGTTGCGCCGCTGGTGCTGTGGTTGCTGCTGACAGTCATTGTGCCGCTGATCGGCGCAATCGGCTTGAGCATGCAAGACATGCGAATCATCGGGACGCCCAGTAACTACGTTGGACTAGAAAACTACGGACGCATCATTGGCGATAGCGCCTTCTGGAGCGCAGCTGGACGTAGTGTCGTATGGGTAATCGGAAACGCGCTCTTGCAGACAGCGCTCGGTTTCGTCGTAGCACTTCTACTCAACCAGCGTTTACGCCTAGCACGCTTTGCGCGGACGTGGATACTGCTCTCTTGGGTCATTCCGACAGCAGTGCTCGTGATCATCTGGCGCTGGATGCTCAGCAGCGCGGGCGGCGGCTTGATCAACGCGCTGCTGCTTGAGGCACGTCTGATTCGCCTGCCTATCTCGTTTTTCGGCTCAGCTGAGAGCGCCATGCTCACGCTGATCGTGATCAACTCATGGCGCTGGTTTCCGCTGACAGCGCTTTTCGTCCTAGCAGGCTTGCAAGCTATTCCTGAAGAGCTATATGAAGCGGCTAAAGTAGATGGTGCGTCCGTGCTGCAGCGCTTTCGGTTTATTACATTGCCATCATTGCAACCTGTGCTTGCTTCGCTTGGACTGATCGGCTTTTTGTGGTCAGTCAATGTTTTCGATGTCATTTGGTTGCTCACACAAGGCGGTCCATCTGACGGCACAACGACTCTGCCAGTTTTCATCTATAACGCAGCTTTTAAGCAATATCGGCTGAGTGAAGCAGCCGCTGCATCTGTGGTGTTCGGCGTGCTGCTGCTTGTGTGCGCTGCGCTTTTCTTGCGGTTCATCGGTTCGCCTGAGCGAGAGCGGTAAATGCGTGGTTCTGTGTTTGGCAAACTTCTCGGCACTGCAGCACTGCTGATAGTCCTCTTCACAGTGCTGTTCCCGATTTACTGGATGGCTGCTTCATCGGTCAAGGTACCGCGCGAGATCATCGCAAGGCGTGTGACGCTCGTACCACAGAGCTTCACAACACAACACTATGAGAAGCTGCTGAGCGCCTCAAACTTTCCAACCTATACCGTGAACTCGCTGATCGTCTCGCTCAGCACAATGGTCATCAGCGTGACATTGGCAGTCCTAGCAGGCTACGGCGTCTATCAGACTAAGTTCTTCGGCAGCCAGACCTTTTTGCGCGCGATGTTGGTCGCCTACGCTTTTCCAACTGTCCTGCTTATAGTGCCGTTGTACTTCGTGTTAAGCGCACTTAGACTAGTGGACACATACTACGCGCTGATCATCGTCAATGTGACGCTGACAGCGCCATTTGCTGTCTGGTTGTTACAAGCGTTTTTTCGCAGCGTGCCGCAGGATATTGTGGACGCAGCACTAGTAGATGGCGCCGGACAATTATTTGTGCTATGGCGGATTGTCTTGCCTTTGATCGCGCCCGGTATCGCCGCAATCAGTATTTTCTGCTTCGTCACATCGTGGACTGAGTATCTGTTCGCCTCGATTTTGATCAACAGCGACGCGCTGCGCACTTTGCCACCGGGCTTAGCAGGCATTATCGGACAGTATCAGATTGACTGGGGCTTGCTCATGGCAGGCGCTGTGGCTGTGACTCTGCCAGTGGTGATTATCTTCGCGCTTTTTGGTCGCAGCTTTGTGAGCGGCTTGACACAAGGCGCTGTGAAAGTCTGAGCGCTATGTACTTGCTGGGCATTGATGTTGGCACGTCCGTAATCAAAGCGGCGCTGTTCAGCGCAGATGGGCAAGAGTTAGTCAGCTGCCAACAGCCAATGCAGCTCCTGCAGCCGCAGAGCGGCTGGATAGAAGCCGATATGCAAGCGACATGGCAGACTTGCTGCGCTGTCATTCGCGCTGTTTTGGAGTCACCTGAAGGACAAGGGCGCGAGGTCGCCGCAGTTGGCGTGACGGGCAATATGATCGGCGCATGGCTCGTAGACGAACACGGCGAGCCTGTGCGCAACGCAATTTTGTGGTGCGATAGCCGCACGCAGCCACTTTGGGCGCGTTTGACAGCGGAACAACCTGACCTTGCCGAGCGCATCTTTGCTATGGACGGTTGTGTGGTCGAGTCGGGTGCGACGCTGCTTGTGTTGCGCTGGCTGCGTGACCACGAGCCACAAGCACTAGAGCGCGCACGCTGGGTCTTTTCTAGCAAGGATTGGATCGTCTACAAGTTGAGCGGCGTGCCTCAGATCGACTCAAGTGAGGCTGCAGTGTTGCCGGGCGACACACGGATACAGCACTCGCCTGAAATTTTGTGGGAATGGTTCGGCATTTTGCCGCAGCGCGCTTTATTGCCGCCTGTGCAGCCTTCCGAGCGCGTCATTGGGCAGGTACAGCCTGCAGCCGCAGCGCTGACAGGCTTGAAAGTCGGCACACCTGTTATAGCAGGCGCAGGTGACGTACCAGCTAACTCGCTTGGTTTGGGCGCCACTGAGCCAGGTACGGCTTTCATGGTGCTTGGCACGAATTTGCAGGTCTGCCGCGTCTTTGAGCAACCGATGTTCGAGCCGCGGCTTGTCGGCTTGCTCTTTTATCAGCCGCACGGACGTTGGTTTCGCGCCTTGATGAACGTAGCAGGTACCACCAATCTGGATTGGGCAATCAAGCAGTTCTATGCTGACTTGAGTGCTCTTGAGCCTGCCGAGCGCTTCAAGCAGGTTGAAGAGCAAGCAGCCAGCCGACCTATCGGTGCTGACGGCGTGCTTTACCTGCCGTATCTCAGCCGTGCAGGCGTCATTGCGCCGTTTGTAGCGCCTAAGGCAAGAGCGCAGTTTGTTGGGCTGCATGACGGGCACACACGCGCCGACTTGGTGCGCGCGGTCTATGAAGGCGTCGCGTTTGCAGCGCGCGATTGCTACAGCGCACTTGGCGAGCTGCCCAGACAGGTTATTTTTGCAGGTGGCGGCGCGCGCAGCACCTTTTGGGCGCAGCTGATGGCGGACTGTCTAGGCGCGACCGTGATCGTGCCACACGGACGTGAATTCGGCGCAAAAGGCGCGGCGCTCCTAGCAGGCGTCGGCGTTGGCATGTATGATGACATTCGGTCAGCTTGCCGCTGCGCATTTCGCCCAGCACGCATGCATACACCTGACTTAAGCGCACACGCTCACTATACTGCCCACTTTGCATACTATTGTGCTGTTCAACGCAGCGCAAAGTTACTGTGGTAGAGTGTTCTACAGCTGCGACTTCACATTCTCTTAGAAAATATAGATAGGTTGGGACTCGTCAGAGCGCGCTATTGTGCGTATAATTATGTGTAATCTAGCGCGAGGCGTCCCATAGCGCACGGCTAGAGCTTGAAGCTAAAGCGCTCGAAATGGCTTGTTTCCCAGCTTGCGCCGCGTCTCAAAGGATTATTTGGCGCAATCGCCCAAAGTGTGGAAAGAAGAGCCTTTCGTGATGAACATTCTCATGAAAAAGCAGGGCGATGGAGGTAGTTCGACGTGGCAGATAAAATGGAACGCTTTACTCAGCGCGCTCGACGAGTCTTCAGTCTAGCGCAAGAGGAAGCTGAACGGCTGCAACACAGCTATGTTGGCACAGAACATCTTCTGCTGGGCTTGATGCGCGAAGATGGCGGTGTAGCAGGGCGCGTTTTGCGCGACCTCGGCGTTGAGGTGCGCAAAGTAGAACAGTTAGTTGAGCAGTTGACGCAAGCTACACCACGCGCGCCGAATGCGCGGCTCGATCTCTCGCCCGGCACGCGGCGCGTGCTGGAGTTAGCGGTCGAGGAAGCGCGCCGCATGGGTCACCATTACATTGGCACAGAGCACTTGTTGCTCGGTTTGGTGCGTCAAGAGGAAGGCGTCGCCATTGAAGTACTCAAGCGACTCGGCATTAAGCCTGACGATATCCGCAAGCAAACGCGCCGCGTGCTGCAAGAAAGCCCTGCTCAGCCGCCGAGTAAGCCCACACCACCGCAGCCTCAGAGCAGCACAGCCACACCGCCGCCTGCGCCACGCCGCCAAAGCGTGAAGACGCCACTGGTAGATCAATTGGCAACAGACCTGACAGCTCTGGCTGAGGAAGGTAAGCTCGATCCTGTCATCGGACGCGAAGTTGAAATTGAACGCGTCATTCAAATCCTCAGCCGCCGCACCAAGAACAATCCAGCGCTGATCGGCGAACCCGGCGTCGGCAAGACGGCTATCGTTGAAGGCTTGGCACAGCGCATCGTTAACCGCGAGACGCCTGCCACATTGCTGGACAAGCGTGTGCTGCAGCTTGATGTCGGCAGTCTAGTAGCTGGCACGATGTATCGCGGTCAGTTTGAAGAGCGTCTGAAGCGCGTGATTGAGGAACTGAAGTCCTCAGATAGCATCCTCTTCATTGACGAAGTCCACATGCTCGTCGGCGCTGGCTCAGCAGGCAGCAGCGTGGACGCCGCTAACATTTTGAAGCCTGCCCTAGCGCGCGGCGAGCTGCAGTGCATCGGCGCTACCACGTTTGACGAGTATCGCAAGCATATCGAGAGCGACGCTGCTCTAGCGCGCCGCTTCCAGCCGATTTTCGTGGATGAGCCGACCATTGAAGAGACCATTGAGATTCTGCAGGGCATTAAGGCGGCATACGAGGCACATCACAATCTTGAGATCACGCAAGAGGCGATTGAAGCCGCAGCGCACCTCTCAGCGCGCTACGTACCTGATCGCTTCCTGCCTGACAAGGCAATTGACCTGATTGACGAAGGTGCGAGCCGCGTGCGCATGTACAAGTCGCCAGAGGCAATTCGCGTGCGCCGCGCTGAGGCAGAACTTGCTCAGATCAATGAAGAGCTCGAAGAAAACACCTACCTTGATGAAGATCAACGCGCTGAAATGCGCGCGCGTGCCGCTGAGCTCTCAGCACAGCTCAGCGCTATCAAGGCGACTTGGAATCCTGAGACCAACAAGCCGCGCTTGACTGCTGAGGACGTGGCGGAAGTTGTCTCAATGTGGACAGGCATTCCTGTCACCAGCATCAGCGGCGATGAGTCTGAGCGGCTGCTGCACATGGAAGAGTTCCTGCACAAGCGGATTGTCGGTCAGCATGAGGCAATTGAGGCGATTGCTAAGGCAGTTCGCCGTGCGCGTGCAGGCTTGAAAGACCCGCGCCGTCCGATTGGCTCGTTCATCTTCCTCGGTCCAACGGGCGTCGGCAAGACTGAGCTGACTAAGGCGCTTGCTGAGTTCATGTTCGGCAGCGAAGACGCGCTCATTCAGCTGGATATGAGCGAGTTCATGGAGCGGCACACTGTTGCACGCTTGGTCGGCGCGCCGCCCGGCTACGTCGGCTATGAGGACGCAGGTCAGCTGACTGAGGCGCTGCGCCGCCGTCCGTACTCAATTGTCGTCTTCGATGAAATCGAGAAAGCGCATCCAGAGGCGTTCAACATGCTGCTGCAGATCATGGAGGAAGGACGGCTCTCAGATGCGCGCGGACGCAAAGTGGACTTCCGCAACGCTATCATTGTGATGACCAGCAACATTGGCGCTGAGGTGATCAAGCGCGGTAACACGCTCGGCTTCGATCAACCGCGCGACGAGGTGGCTGACCAAGCGCGCGACTACGAAGAAATGCGCAGGAAGGTCTTGGAGCAGCTGCGTCGTGCCTTCCGTCCGGAGTTCCTCAACCGTGTCAGCGCGACCATTGTCTTCCGCTCGCTCACGCGCGAGGAGATCATGCAGATTGTAGACCTAGAGATTAACAAGGTACGCGAGCGTCTGGCAGAACATGCCTTGCGCCTTGAAGTGACCGACGCTGCTAAGGCGTTCCTTGGCGAGAAAGGCTATGATCCAGAGTATGGCGCGCGTCCGCTGCGCCGCGTGATCACCAACATGGTCGAAGATCGGCTCTCAGACGGCATTTTGGCGGGCACCTTCAAGATTGGTAGCACAGTGCTGATCGATGTCGCCGATGGCGAGCTGGTCATGAAGACAATTGAGAGCCAAAACGGCGTTGACCATGGCACACTAACTGAGTATCCGCCGAGCGCACTAGTCGAAGGCGCCATGGATGTCGCCTCGCCTGAGTCAAACTAGCTTCACGCACAAGCCTTAACTTGAGCAGAGCGGCGCAAAGCCGCTCTGCACTTTTAGGCTTTGAGACACTTTTCACAAGTTTGAGAGTTTTTGAGAGCTTTCTACCGCTATCATGCCGCGCCGATCATTAGGCACTTTGCCGCCTAAACCTCAGAATCAGAATCATGAGCGAAAGACACAGCCAGAAGTCGAGTCGCTTGCCTGCTTTCTATCAGCGCAGTCTCGATGAACGCCTAGCAGCCGTTGCTGACTGGGCAGAGCTGGACGCGGAAGAGCGCGCGGCATTGAGCGGCGCTGCAGGTCTGGACGCGGCGCAAGCCGATCACATGATTGAGAATGCAATAGGCGTCTACGCCTTGCCGCTCGGCATCGCCACGAACTTTCTGATCAACGGGCGCGACTATCTCGTGCCAATGGCGATAGAAGAGCCGAGCGTGGTGGCGGCGTGCAGCTATGCGGCAAAGCTGATTCGGGCAGGTGGCGGTTTCCAAGCAGGCAGTGACGAGCCGATCATGATCGGTCAGCTGCAAGTGCTGGACATTCCTGATGCGCAAGCAGCGGCTCAGCGCGTCTTGGCGGAGCGCGAACGTCTGCTGGCTGCAGCGAACGATCCGACTTCCTCGATTGTGCGGCGCGGCGGCGGCGCACGCGACATCACAGCGCGTCCGTTTTCAAATACACCACTAGGCGAGATGTTAGTGGTGCATTTGTACTACGACGTGCGCGACGCTATGGGCGCTAATGCTGTCAACACAGCATGTGAGCAAGTCGCGCCGCTCTTGGCAGAGATCAGCGGCGGGCGCGTGCATCTGCGCATTTTGAGCAACTTGACCGACCAGCGCAAGGCTTGGGCGACTTGTCGTGTGCCTGCGGCTGAGTTGGCTACGCAGACGCTCACAGGAGCGCAAGTAGCGCGCGCTGTGGTAGAAGCAGCTGTTTTCGCCGAACTCGATCCTTACCGCGCTGCGACGCACAACAAGGGCATCATGAACGGCATGGACGCGGTTTGTATTGCTACAGGCAACGACTGGCGCGCGCTAGAGGCGGGCGCTCACGCCTATGCAGCGCGCAATGGACGTTACACGAGTTTGACGCGCTGGTGGCAAGCTGAAAACGGCGACCTATGCGGTGAGCTGCGTGTGCCATTGGCAGTTGGCACGGTCGGCGGCGCAACGCGCGTGCATCCTGCGGCGAAGGCGGCACTCAAACTGCTAGGTGTTCAGAGCGCGCGTGAGTTGGCAGAGGTCATGGTGTGCGTCGGCTTGGCGCAGAACTTGGCAGCAATTCGTGCTTTGGCGACCGAAGGCATTCAGCGCGGTCACATGAGTCTGCACGCGCGCCAAATGGCGCTTGCCGCGGGCGCTACAGGCGACCAAGTGGCACAGATTGTGGCGCAACTCTTGGCGGAAGGCAACATCCGCTTGGAGCGCGCTAAGCAGCTTGTTGAGGCGCTCAAGGGAGCGTGAGCGATGTCCATTCGAACGAGGCGTAACCCTTACACGGGCGTCAATGCACACTTGAACAGCTTGCTGCGAAGTGTGCCATGCGAATGGGAAAGTTTCCACGCTGCGCACATCGTAGACCTGACTCGTGCGTTGAACGCGCGTCTGCCTTCAGGCTATGAGGCACGCACTGAGCGCTCACTTCAAATCCGTGAGGTCGCGCTTAGCGAGGATGCTGCTGAGGCGCGCCGTCAACGTCCGCAGCCTGATGGGACAGGTTTTGAGGTTGAAAAACGGTCTGCTCACAGCCCGATTTCAGGCACGCCTCCAGCGGCGCTCGTCCTGAGCGTCCTAGAGACAACGGACGTTGACCCAGAGGCGTTCCTAAGCGCTGTGGTCATCTACCAAATTCAGGAAGATAACCTGTTCGGCACGCCTATCACGCGCGTTGAGCTGCTCTCGCCCGCCAACAAGCCGCATGGCGCAAGCTACGCGCAGTACCGCGAAAAGCGCAACGCTGCGCAGCGCAGCCGAATGCCTCTGGTCGAGATTGATTACCTGCATCAATCGCCGCCTGTCATCAAAAGCCTGCCAAGCTACTCTGATCGGCAACCGAACGCCTATCCGTACACGGTCATTGTGAGCGATCCGCGCCCGACGCTCTCAGAAGGCGTGGCGCGGCTGTACTTGTTCGGCGCCAACGCGCTTGTTCCACTAATTGACATCCCTTTAGTAGGCGATGATGTCTTCACAGTGTTTGATCTGGGCGCTGTTTACAACACAACGTACCCTCAGACACTGACTTGTGTCCGTGTTGCGGACTACAGCGCCTTGCCGCTCAACTTCGAGCGTTACGCGCCTGAGGCTCAAGCGCTGTTGCGAGCGAGCATGGCTACTTTTTCTGAGATGTATTCCGCTCATCAGCTTGAGTGATGAGCTAGGTTGACAAAACGGAGTGGCACATATGACAAACGGACTTCCTCGATCTTTTGACCCGCGTGGCGTCCTGAAGCCTTCACAGCCTGTCGGTATTATCGGCTACGGCGCTTATATACCGCGCTATCGCCTGCCCGGCAGCGAGGTCGCCCGTGTGTGGACAAACGGCTTAGGTGGCTCACCTGTGAAGGAAAAAGCGGTCGCAGGCTTGGATGAGGACGTGATCACCATGTCAATTGAGGCGGCGCGCAACGCCCTAGCGCGTGCGCAGATCGCGCCGACAGAGCTGCGCGCTGTCTGGGTCGGCTCAGAGAGCCACCCGTATGCCGTCAAGCCGACCAGCACAATTGTGGCAGAGGCAATCGGCGCTGTGCCGAGCGTGCAAGCCGCTGACTGGGAATTTGCCTGTAAAGCAGGCTCAGAGGCGCTGCAAGCCTCAATTGGCTTCGTCGGGAGCGGCATGGCGGCGTACGCGATGAGCATCGGCATGGACACGGCACAAGGGCGTCCAGGCGACGCATTGGAGTACACAGCTGCCAGCGGCGGCGCGGCGTACATCGTCGGCGCGGCTGAGAACGCGCTCGCCATTTTCAACGGCTCTTACAGCTATGTGACCGACACACCTGACTTTTGGCGGCGCGCCGAAGTGAAGTATCCTTCACATGGCGACCGCTTCACAGGCGAGCCTGCCTACTTTGCTCATACGCAAGGCGCCGCAGAAGCGCTTATGCGTCTGATGGGCACGCAGCCAAGCGACTACGCTTACGCCGTCTTCCATCAGCCGAACGTCAAGTTCCCGGAGCGCGCCGCGAAGATGCTCGGCTTCACGGACGCACAGATTAAGACAGGCTTGTTGGCAAACGAGGTCGGCAATGTGTACGCAGGCTCATGCCTGCTCGGTTTGAGCGCAATTCTGGACGAGGCGAAGCCCGGCGACCGCATCTTGTGCGTCAGCTATGGCAGCGGCGCAGGCTCAGACGCCTTCGACCTGACCGTGACTGAGAAAATCCTAGAGCGCCGACATCTCGCGCCGCTCACGCGCACCTACATCGCGCGCCGCACTGCCATTGACTATGCTGTCTACACGCGCTATCGCAACAAACTGCACATCGAGTGACGAGGAGCAGTCGCTATGCAGAACGTATCTATCATCGGAGTGGGGCAGACGCCTGTTGGCGAGCATTGGGAGACCTCGCTGCGCCATCTGAGCTTGCAAGCGATTGAAGCAGCGCTGCAAGATGCTGGAATTGCGCCTGAGACGCTTGACGCGCTCGTGATCGGCAACGCGCTTGGCGGCGCCATAAGCGATCAGCATCATCTAGGTGCGCTGATCGCTGACTTTGCAGGCTTGCGCGGCATTGAGGCATTCCGCGTGGAAGGCGCAGACGCTAGCGGCGCGCTTGCGCTGCGGCAAGGCGCGCTGATGGTCGCCAGCGGTGCTGCGCAAACCGTGCTAGTGCTCGGCGTGGAAAAAGTCACGGATGTCGTTGGCAGTCAGCGTACAGCCGCGCTTGCAACCTTCCTTGACAGCGAGTATGAGTCAGCGCATGGCGCCACGCCTGTAGCGATCATGGCGATGTTAATGCGCCGCTACATGAGTCAGTACAACGTCAAAGTAGCCGACTTTGCCAACTTCAGCGTGAATGCGCACGCCAATGGCAGTAAAAATCCGAACGCAATGTATCGCAACGTCATCAAGGCAGATCGCTTTGCCGCGGCGCCGCTCGTAGCTGAGCCGATCAACTTGTTTGACGTCGCACCTGAAGGCGATGGCGCCGCAGCTGTCATTTTGACCAGCTCTGAGCGCGCCACAGACCTTGTGCCGCAACCAATTCGTCTGATGGCGAGCGCGGTAGCTACAGACGCGCTTGCCGTGCATGATCGTGCTAATCCGCTCTTTTTGAGCGCTCTGCAGCAAGCTGTGAGCAAGGCGCTGCGATCAGCTGAGCTGTCACAGAGCGATATTGATGTGCTGGAGCTGCACGACTCTGCCACTATCATGACGACTTTGGCGTTAGAAGCAAGCGGCTTTGCCGCTGTTGGCGAAGGCTGGCGTCTAGCCGCTGAGAACAAGATCGGTTTGACAGGCGAATTGCCGATCAGCACCTTTGGCGGCTTGAAGGCGCGCGGCAATCCGTTAGGCGCCACAGGCGTCTATCAAGCGGTCGAGGTGGTGCTGCAATTGCGCGGCAAGGCAGGCGCCAATCAAGTGCCAGAGGCGCGAATCGGCATGACTCAGACGCTAGGCGGCTTAGGCGGCACAGCCGTTGTGCATATTCTGGGCGTCTAGACAGCACTCGGACTCAACTGTGCACGGAGCGCTTCTGCCTTAGCGTGGAAGCGCTCATCAGCGTATCTAGCGTAGGTCTGATAGAGCATGAGCAAGTAAGCTCGCAAGCCGTAGCGCTCAGCGTACATGATCCCTTTGCGCCATGCAGCCTGCGCAGCGCGTCGCTTGCCGCTGTGCCACAGCCACAAGCCGTGCAGACGGTAGTACTCAGCGCGCAACGACCAACGCGGACTTGCTGTACGTTCGAGCGTCTTCAGACTTGGTAGCATCGCGGCTAGGTATTCAGCCCGATCAGGCTTCGGGAGGTGGGACAGGAGCTCTAGCCCCGGCGATAGCACAAACTCTTGCTCATCTTCTGCCTCATCAAGGTGAGCCAGAGTCTGCCTTAGCAAGTCAGCGGTTCTCGCCCAGTTTTCTTGCAGAAGGTGCCGCCAGATTGGCAGCGCTGCTCTAGCCGCCCACTGCAGCTTTGCTGTCTTTTGCTGCTCAGGAAAAGAAGCTACCTCAGCCAGAATACGTTCTACCTGCGCCTGATCTCCTACGATCAAGTAAGTCTGCAGCCTGAAGAGCAGGGCGCGTGGCTGTAGAAATTGTGAGCGTTGTGTTTTCAGCTGAGTTTGTGCTAAACAATCGAGGCACGTTTTCAGGTCGCCACAGTTGTAGCTGGTAGAAGCCATGTTGATGAGCGCAATGTCAAGCGTCTCGTAATCGCCGACGGCGCGGTACAGCTCTGCCGAGCGCGCAAAGAGCGCCTTTGCGGACGGATCAGCGCGGTAGAGAGCGGCAATCCCGATACCATTCAGCACATAGGCAAGCGTCTCTTGATCGCCGACCTGTTCTGCGCACTCCAGCGCCCTGCGTCCGTAGAAACGCGCTATGCGGTGTACGCCAAGCACGCTGCCCATGCCAATGCATGCGCCCACACAGGCACGCGCTAAGACGGCTGTCGGAGTAGCGAGCGTTTCGGCGAGGTTCAGGGCGCGCATGACGGCATAGGCGCCTGCCACAAGGCGCTGCATGTTCCAGTAATCGCTGCTCAGGTCTTGGTAGATAGCAGCAGCCTCTTGGACGTAGTCAGCGCGCTCCGCTGAGACGCGATAGAAGCGCTGCGGCAAGAGGCGATTGACCAAGAATTGGCGGGCAAAAGCGCCGATCAAGGGACGCGTTAAGCCCTTTTGAGGCGGCAGCGGCTCGCCGAGCAGCGCCAGAGCCTGTTGATAGTGTTTCTCGCGCTCCAGCACATCTTCCTGCGCCTTGCCTAGGTTGCGCTCCAGACGCGCCTTTTGCAAGGCGCTGAAGTCCGCAGCGTCTGCCAGAGCAAGGGCGCGTTCCAGCAGTGGGATAGCGTGCCCGTAGGCATAGCGCTCCACAGCCTGAATACCTGCCAACATCTTGTAGTGCGCCTCTTTATACAGCTCGCCCGCATTTGCCCAGTGATAGGCGAGGGCATCCCATTGGCGCGAGTCATCAGAGTAGAGCGCCTCGATTGTCTGCGCCACTTGGCGGCTGAGCGCGGCAAAATCGCTCTGTGAGAGGCTCGCTAGGAGCGTCTCACGTAGTTTATCGTGCGTGAAGCGCCACTCGCTATTCACGAACTCAAGCACGGCTTGGTTAGCACAGAGATCGAGCCACGCATTTATGTCAGAGCCTAGCTTGGCTTGGCGGCTCAAGGCGTGCATTAGCGCCATGTCGAGCCTTCTGCCGCTGATCGCCGCAAGCGTGAGCAAATGGCGTGCCTGCTCGGCGAGGCGCGCCAGACGCTGTCGCAAGACAGCCTGGACACCATCGCTGAAGAGGCGTTGCGGCAAAGTGACCACGCCGATCTGATCCAGCCGTCCAGCTAACTGTGCTAATTCGCGCAGCACTTCGATCATAAAGAGTGCGTTGCCTTCGGTCTCATGCTGCAGCAAATCTTGCAAGGCAGGCGTGTTGTTGGCAATGCCGATCATTGCCTCTGTCAAGCGTACCATTTGCTCAGGTGTCAGACGCTTGAGCAGTAGGCGTCTCGCGTTCGGAAACAGGTGAGGTATGTCAGGGCGTTCTTCCTCGCGGTAGGTTGCTACAACTAAGAGCGGCTTTTGCTTTGCCAATGCGCCTACGCGGCTCAGTAGCTCCAGCGAGCCTTGCTTTGACCAATGAATATCTTCGAGGATCACCAGTGCTGGGCGACTCAGGCGCGCGAAGAGCATCTCAACTGTGTTGAAGAAACGCTCGCGGACTCTTTCTGGCTCAAGGTCAGGCGGCTCGTTGACGGATCGCTCCAGCAAGCGCTCGATCTCTGGCACAAATGGCTTCAAGATGCTGGCTTCTAAGTCAGAGAGCGTTGTGTGCAGGGTCAGCTCGCTCAGGATCGCCTGCCACACTTGGTAGAGCGCGCTGCCGCTGCTGACTGCCTGACCGCGCAACACTGAGATGCCACGCACAAGTGCCACAATGCGCAGCTCCTCAACCAAGCGCGACTTGCCCACGCCGCTCTCGCCGCCAATTAACCAGAGCGCACCTTGTGCCTGCTGTGCGTGTTCAAGCGCAACAGTCAGCTGTTCAAGCTCTGTTTCGCGTCCGATGAAGCGCGCTGCTTGCAGAGAGCCTTCGCGCACCTCAACGGTCTGTGGCGGTAAAGGCACACCTGTAGCGTCATAGTACTCTGTGATGAGCGCAGCAGCGTCCCAAGCGCGCTCCGCAGGATTTTTGGCTAACAAGCGCTCTAGCAAGTGTTGTGTCGGCGAGTCAACGCCTAGCGCGGATACGTCAGGCACCAAGCGCAAAACATTCTCTATCACACTTGAGACAGCACTTGCTCTAAATGGATTAAAGCCGCTCAGCAACTCATAAGCAACCACGCCAACAGCGTATAAGTCGCTTGCTTCGCTTGGCTGTCCATCAGCTAACAGCTCAGGCGCGAGGTAAGGCAAGGTGCCTGCCAGACCGACGCGCTGATCGCGCAGGACAGAGAGTCCAAAGTCCACCACGCGCAGCCGACCGTCTGCATAGAGCAAGTTATTCGGCGCGAGGTCGCGGTGTAGGATGTGACGGCGATGCAAGTAGGCGAGCGCCTCAAGCACTTGCATGATCAAGTCAATCTTGCCTGACAAGGGCAAAGCAGCGCCAACACTCAGAATGTTTTGCGGCGCACGCAGTAATTCCATAGTGTAGAAAGGCTGTCCGCTCTCATCAAAGCCGTAGTCGCGCACAGCGATGATGTTCGGATGGCGTAGTGAGGCGAGCAGTCGAAATTCATTAGCCAGCGCCAAAGCTGCGTCACCTTGACCGCGCGCACTGAAATCGAGCGCATCCACAGGTGCATTCAGGCGCTTGAGAGCAACTTCCTCGCCTCGCAGCCGATCATACGCGCGGAAGACAGCGCCCATGCCGCCGCGGCCGAGCTCTTCGCGCAGAAGATAGCGTTGTGTTAGGCTTACTTGGAATGTTGTAGTTACCATTGCGTGACCGCCTTTCCAATCGCCTAGGTCTCGAGAAGTAGGACTGAGCTCGCCAGCGGTCAGCTTATGGATTGCCTGATGACACTATAAGTGGGCAGCTGACTACTGTATAGGCTCTAACCAGTACGTCGCGCCTTCGCCTTCAGGCGTCCAGCCGACCATGCCTTGATAGTTCACTTGCCACCATGTGTAGCCGTCGGCACAGATTGGTCCGTTCAAGACTGTGAACGAGCGACCGCTAGGAATGCTGCCGATGACTCGGCTGATCTGATTGTTGATGGTGGGCTGTGTGCGCAGCGCATTCGGCAGGCCGGGCGTCACGCGCGCCGTGCCGCCAATGCGCAGGCGCGGCGGCAAGAGCTGCGGACAAGCATCAGTGGCTGCGAGCGGCTCTAGCCAGTACACGCCGTTTTCACCTTCACCTGTCCAGCCAATGACACCGTTGTAGTTGACCTGCCACCACAGCACGCCGTCGTTGCAGACAGGTCCGTTGAGCAGCGTCATAGTGCCGCCAACTGGGATCGTGCCAAGCAGCACGCTGCGCGGATCGCGGCTAGGGCGAGCTGGCTGGCTGTTGAGCGCGTTCGCCTGTGGCGGGAAAGTGGTCACGCGCGCGCGCAGCCCAATGCTCAAGCGCGTGGCAAGGTTGCACTCAGGCACAGGTCGCGGCGTCGGTGGCTGCACAACACCTGTTGGTTGCACACGCCATGCGTTATAAGCCCATGCAACAGCCATCAAGCGTGTGTCGCCTGCTAGACGCTCTGTGCCAAAAATTTTGCGCGTCTGACCGCTGCGCAAGATATAGACGGCGTCCTCAGCAGCCCAAGCAATCGCCTTACCCAGTGGTGCGATAGAGAGTTGCTCTGGAAGACCTCTGAATGGCAACGGTACCTCTTGACCGTTAGCGACGCCGCGCCACTGATAGCCTGTGCCATCAGCTGCTACTAGGAAGTAGGCAGAGACAGCGTTCGGCGCATATGGACTGAAGCGCTCGACCACGCTCGGCGCGTTCAGCCGTGAGCCGTTCAATGGATTGATCAATATCCAAGCGTTGTTTGAGAGCAGTGCCGCTACATACGGCTGACCGTTCAGAC
Source organism: Anaerolineae bacterium (assembly GCA_025055255.1). Lineage (GTDB taxonomy): Bacteria > Chloroflexota > Anaerolineae > Aggregatilineales > UBA2796 > CP2-2F. The sequence continues at coordinate 98,363 of JANWYI010000002.1, forward strand.
TTGCCCACTCATAGTGCTGAATGGCTGCGCCGCTGCCGTCTTGGACGCGAAACTGGCTGACCAATAGCCCATCATCTCTGAAGAAGAGCAGCACTTCTGTGTAAATCTGACCGCTCAAGCCATTGGCGCGCACAGCGATAGAAGCGTCCCAGCGCGGCGTGTCAAAGCCGAACAGCTGCGTTATTCCTTCTACCTGAATCGGCGTGATGCTGCGCAGGCGATTATTGAGCATGTCGTAGATTGCTAACTGGTGCGCGACCTGCTCGCCGTTAACGACGCTCTCAATCCATGCAAGGCGCAGCCCATCGGGTGACCAAACAGGCGTGCCGCGCCATATGTACGTCTCATTGGTCGTCCCTGTGCCAAAACTAGCATTGATGGGCTGCTGCGCCACGCGCACGGCTTGTCCGTTCACCAGCGACCATACCCAGATATTCGTTGGCAGCAAGCTAGGCACGTTGCCGAGCCGCTGCAGAGCAGGTAGCGCAATTTCAGCAGCTGAGGCATACGCCACACGCTGATTGTCAGGCGACATCACAGGCGTCTGATTGTAGCCCCAGCGCGTCAATTGGCGCAGCGTGTTAGTTGCCTCGCTGTACGCCCACAGATCGCCGCGCATTAGGATGATCAGCTCGTTATCGGCTTGGGCATGCGCCACTGGCGCAATGCCAAGCGCACTCAGCACCAGAAGCACGCACAGCGTCATCACAAACGCCTTGTGTCGCATCTCACGCACTCCGCTACACGCCTGATGAAGCCATTATAGCACGCAGTGCCAAGCATTTCTTGGCGCTCTGTGTACGCTCAGATGATTGCGTCGTTAGAAAAACGTCCTTTGCCTGCGTATAATTCATAGGGTACGACTTCAAGCCACTCAAGAGATTTCTACTATGACTAGTCAAACTTCTGAGCTGCTATGGTGGCAGCGCGGCGTCATCTATCAAATCTACCCGCGCAGCTTCATGGACGCGAATGGCGACGGCATCGGCGACCTGCGTGGCGTGATCCAGAAAATAGACTATCTAGCTCAGACGCTCGGCGTGGACGCGATCTGGCTCTCGCCGTTCTATCCGTCGCCAATGGCAGACTTCGGTTATGACGTCGCCGATTATTGCGATGTTGATCCAATCTTTGGCACGTTAGCGGACTTCGATGAATTGCTGGCAACAGCACATGCGCGCGGACTCAAGGTGATCGTTGACCTTGTGCCGAACCATACGTCCGATCAGCATCCATGGTTCAAGGAGTCGCGCAGCTCGCGCAACAATCCGAAGCGGAACTGGTACGTCTGGGCTGATCCGAAGCCTGATGGTAGTCCGCCCAATAATTGGCTGAGCGTCTTTGGCGGGAGCGCGTGGGAGTTCGATCCACAGACAGGGCAGTACTACCTGCATTCGTTCCTGAAAGAGCAACCTGACCTGAATTGGCGCAATCCAGAGGTCAAGGCTGCGATGTTCGATGTCATGCGCTTCTGGTTGCGGCGCGGCGTAGATGGCTTCCGCGTGGACGTGGCGCACTTCCTGATGAAGGACCCAGAGCTGCGTGATAATCCGCTCAGTCAAGGCGGCTTGGCGCTCTACAAGCCAATGGGCGACTACGACTCACAGATTCACCTCTACGACAAGGGACATCCTGACAATCACGCGCTCTACCGCGAGTTCCGCGCTGTGCTGGACGAATTCGAGGCGATCAGTCCGCGTATGGCAGTCGGCGAGATACATATCCCTAATTGGGAAGAATGGGCAAGCTATTACGGTCAGAACAACGACGAGCTGCACATGCCGTTCAACTTCGCCTTCATCAACGCGCCGTGGCGCGCCGACGTGGTGCGCGAAGTTGTGGAGAACGTTGAGCGCGTGTTGAGTCGCGGTCAGCAGCCGAATTACGTCTTCGGCAACCACGATGAGCCGCGCATCGCTAGTCGCATTGGAGAACAGGCGGCGCGGGCGTGCATGATGCTCTTACTGACGCTGCGCGGCACACCGACCATGTACTACGGCGACGAGATCGGCATGGTCAACGGCGAAATCCCGCCTGAGTTAGCGCAGGATCCGTGGGGCAAGCGCGTGCAAGGGCTAGGCTTAGGACGCGATCCTGAGCGCACGCCGATGCAATGGGACGCCTCACCAAACGCAGGTTTCTCGCCTGTAGGCGTGCAGACGTGGTTGCCTGTCAATCCTGACTATCCGAGGCGCAATGTGGCGGCACAGCTGGCTGATCCGCGCTCGATGCTCAACTTAACGCGCGCCTTGCTCAAATTGCGCCGCCAGTCGCCTGCGTTGCATGGCGGCGCCTATCGCACGCTCAGCAGCGACGCGCATACCCATGTCTTTGAGCGCGCAGCAGGCGATCAGCGCTTCGCTATCGCCATCAACTTCACGGCTGAGCCGCGTGAGGTCGCCTTGCCGAGTCGTGGCGTGCTTGTGCTCTCCACTGAGATGGATCGCGCTGATGAACCGACGGTTGAGCGGCTCATGTTACGTCCGCACGAAGGCGTGATTGTGCGCTTGTAGCCGTGTAAAGCAAAAATCGCCCTGTGCAAGGGCGATTTTATTGCCACAGTGCCGAGAGCCAGATTCGAACTGGCGACACCTGCATTTTCAGTGCAGTGCTCTACCAACTGAGCTATCTCGGCGCTGTATGGCTACCAGTATAACAAAGTCTCACAAGACGCGCAAGGGCAACTCTGCAAACTCACCTGCTCGCAAGTTCTCTGAGGAACATCTCATGGCAAGGCATATATTAAGCGGCTATAATCGAAAGTCGGCAACTCGTTCTACATCATAAGCGCCAGACGCAAGCTCAGGAGTGCCTACTTTGGGTCTCAGCCCGCTTGATTGGTTACTCGGTCTGTTCTCACTGGATATCGGCATTGATCTTGGCACAGCGAACACGCTGGTCTACGTGCGTGGTAAAGGAATCGTCATCAACGAACCGTCTTACGCCGCGATTGAGAAGAAAACGCGCCGTCCGATCACTTACGGGCAAGAGGCGAAGGAAATGGGCGGCAAAGCGCCTTCGCACATCCTTGTGGTGCGTCCACTGCGCGACGGCGTGATTTCAGAGTTTGAGATCACAGAGGGCATGTTGCATTACTTCATCGGCAAGGCACATGAGCAGAGCTGGGTGCCGATTCCACGCCCGCGCGTCGTTGTCGGCATTCCCAGCGGCGTGACCGAAGTGGAAAAACGTGCTGTGTATGACGCAACCATCAGCGCCGGCGCGCGCGAGGCGTATTTGATTGAAGAGCCAGTGGCTGCGGCAATTGGCGCAGGCTTGCCAATTCAAGAGACGCGCGGCAGCATGATCGTAGATATCGGCGGTGGCACAACGGAAGTTGCCGTCTTCTCGCTCGGTGGAATCGTGATCAGCCGCTCAATTCGCGTGGCAGGCGACGAGATGGATGAAGATATCATCCAGTACATGCGCACCAAGCACAATCTGCTGATCGGCGAGCGCACAGCTGAGAAAGCGAAGATCATGGCAGGCTCTGCCTACGCTCTGCCTGAAGAGTACACTATGGTTCTGCGCGGACGTGACTTGATGAGCGGCTTGCCGCGCGCCGTGGAAGTCAGCACGGTTGAGCTGCGCGAGGCATTAGCAGGCTCAATAAATATCATCGTGGATACTATCCGCGATGCACTTGATGAGACGCCGCCTGAGCTGATCGCTGACTTGATGGAAAGCGGCATCTGCTTGGCAGGCGGCGGTAGCTTAGTGCGCGGCTTGGCAGAGCGCGTGGCAGATGAGGTCAATGTGCGCGTCTGGGTCGCTGAGGATGCGATGACGTGCGTGGCGCGTGGCGCCGGCAGAATCCTTGAAGACTACGATAACTTGCGCAGCCTGCTGGTCGGCTTGGAGCGCGGCAGCACGCAGCACTAGTAGAGAGTCTTTGAAATGTTGCGCAGCGCGCCTAGTCGCTTGATCGTGTTCGGCGTGTTCAGTTTTGTCACGCTAGGCATTTTCTTTGCCAGCTTGATCGGTCTGCTCAGTCCTGTTGAGTCGCTCGTGAGCGTGCCGCTCAGCTTGCTGCAAGGTGCCATCAGCGGAGTCACGCGCCAAATTTCGCAGACGCTCAACACACTGGCAGACCTTCAAGACTTGCGTCGCCGCAACACAGAGCTAGAGCGCGCTTTGATTAATTTTCAGGCAGAGCTAGTTGAGTTACGTGAGCTGCGCGCTGACTATCAACGCCTAGCAGCCTTGCAGAACTTTCGCGGCGCCAATCCTGACAAACAGTTTCTCGCAGCCACTGTCATCGGACGCGATACCACAGGCTTGTTGCGCAGCATCATCATAGATCGCGGCTCGCGCGATGGTGTGCGTGTCGGCATGCCTGTGGTCACGGAACTCGGCTTGGTCGGACGCATTTATCGCGTCGGCGCGACCAGCGCACAAGTGCAGCTGGTCACAGATACGAACAGCTACGTGAACGCACGGCTGCAATTGACGCGCGCTGAAGGCGTGGTACAGGGCACAGCAGCTGGCGGACTGCGCATGCTCTACATTCCGCTTGCTGACGACGTGCGCGACGGCGACTCAGTGGTCACCTCAGGCATTGGCGGTAAATTTCCGCGCGGGCTCCTCATCGGTCAGGTGACCAGCTCGCGCCTTGACGACTCAAAGCTGTTCAAAGAGGCGCAGGTGCGCAGCCTCGTTGACTTCAATCGCCTTGAGATCGTGTTGATCATCACCAACTTTGAGCCTGCTGACCTGACAACTTTCGGCACGCCGCGCGCACCTTAGGCAACGTACTTGAGCAGCGCCACTTTGCCTTGCCCTTGCGTGCTCTGCAGTGGCAACAGCTCAAAGCCTTGGCTGCGCAGCACAGCCAGACCCGCTGAAAGCACTTGATAAGCTGTTGTGGCAATCCAGTCATGCTCTGGCTCTAGTGTGCTGAGAGCTGCATTGAGCATGTATTTACCCAAGCCGCGATTGCGCACACTTGGAATCACGCCGATGCTGGCGATGTAAACGCCGCGTCCGTTTGGCACAGGAATTGCCTCGCGCGGCGCGAAGCGCGGTTTCCAGCGCTCGTAGAGCGCTGCACCGTCTAGTCCAAACCACCACATGCCGCCGAGAACTTGCTCGTGTTCATCTAGCGCTACTAGACCGCCAAACTCTTCACGTTTTTGATCAGCGTCAAGCTGTGCGATGATGTCGTTGAGCGAGACGGTCTCGCTGAGCGGCGGTGTGGTCAGCATTTCACGGATGACTTGCGCTGCTTGAGCCAGATACTCAGGGCGATAGGGGATGAGTTCAACTGTCCTGTTCATGCTCTCAACACTCGGCTTCTAGGATGATTTTGTGATCACTACCGATCAAAACATACACCTATTTTAGGCACAGTTGGTATCACACAAATGTCCCAGAGCCGATGAGCAGATCGTGAGCCTAGCCACTTGGCTAGGCTTGCGCTCCGCCTGCTAGAGACGGAGCGCAATAGAAGTTACTTAGCTTCAGTCAGTGTGAGGCGGAAAGTGGAAGTTTGCGCCGAGCCACGACCGCTGCTGCCGAAGTTATCAATGCTGACTGTGGCAAGACGGAAGTCGCGGCTACCTTCAATGACGATGCTGCCTTTTTTCACTATCGAGCCGAATAGGAAAGCGCGCTCAGCAAGGTTGTTACCTGAGATGACCTCAAAGATGATCAGAGCAGGCGCGATGTTCCCGCTCAGCGGCTCATAGATCACCTCAACATCGTTGCGGCTCTCGATCACATAGAAATTCGCGTAGCGTCCGCGCTCACCTTCAGGCGTGCTAGAGACTTCGCTTTCCACTGGCTTGTCTAGGTCGAGGAATTCTGCCTGCAGCAGTGCGATTTCAAAGTCGCCTGTCGCACCTGAGCGACCTTCCACGTTGATAGTGTACTCGCCGTTGTTTCGCACCTCGACAGCCACAATTTCGCCCAGCCGACCTGAGATGATCCGATCCGAATCGGCAAGCACAGCACCAGTGCTATCGGTTACGGTCAGCACGCCGCCAATCAGTCCATCACGGTCAGCAGGAATCAGCTGGACTACGGCGATATCGCCGCGTTTTGCCTCGAAAGTGTATGAAACTTTGTTCACAGACCCAGTCAGGCTGTCCTTGACTGTATCACCATAGCTGATCTTGTCGCCTTGAGCTAAAGTTGGCGCACTGACTGTGAACACGGCGAGCAGCGCGAGGACGACCACGAGAGCGGACAAACGCTTCATCACGAAAAACCTCCTGATAAGTTGAGGACTTCGAATCGGCTGGGGTAAGGCTTTGAAGCTGTGCGTTACCGATAGAAATCCAGCTGACAACCGTTGCCGATTATACCGAGTGAGCCGCGACTTGCTCATGAGGTACCCTAAGAATTGCCTAAACGTTGCTTTTGCGTCAAATTGAGCTTGCAGTGGCGCAACAGAGACGTGAGCTGTCCGTTCAAGGTGCTATAATTCAGGCGCTGATTGTTTATGGAGACCTGCGCCGTGTGTGGCAGATACAGCCTGAATGCATCGCCTGAGCAGCTTGCCGCGCACTTCCAAGCAGCTGTGCCTTTTGAATGGCAGCCACGCCTGAACGCTGCGCCGAGTCAGCACCTGCCTGTGCTGCTTGGGCATGACCGCTTTGTCCTGATGACTTGGGGCTATATGCCGAGCTGGGCAAAAACGCGCCTGGTCAATGCGCGCGCTGAGACGCTGAGCGAGAAACCAACTTTCCGCGCAGCTTTTCGAGCGCGCCGTTGTCTTGTGCCTGCTGATGCTTTCTACGAATGGCACACTCTGCCAAACGGCAAGAAACAGCCCATGCGCTTTGCGTTGCGCAACGGCGACCTATTCGCCTTTGGCGGCGTCTGGCTACAAGAAGACGACTCGTCGCCTTCCTTCCTAGTCATTACTACAGCACCGAACGACCTTGTCGCGCCGATCCACAACCGAATGCCTTTCATCGTGCCGCCTGAGCGCTACGCCGCATGGTTAGACGCCGATACATCGCTTGACACATTGCGCGCTATGCTCAGCGCCTACCCTGCTGAGCAAATGATCTGTGAGCCGATTAGTTCAAATGTTCTACGCCACTTCACTTGAGAAAGTGAGCTGCCGATGCGCAAATTGCTGCCTTTTCTCGCCTTGACACTTGTGATCGCCTGCAGTAGCGCACCTACAGCACAACCTACGATGCCATCGCCGACGCGCGCCGCTGTTTTCATGACCGCTGGCGAGCGCTTACCGAGCGGTAGTCTGGTAGTGCTGCAAAGCGGTCAACAGCGCGCACTTTTGCCCGATGGACGCTCTGTTGCGCTAGTTGAGCCACAACTTGGCGGACGCGGCTCACCAAACGGCGCTTTTGGCGTAGCGTTGGCTGAAAATAGCGGCGCTTTTGACCTAGCGCTTGTGGATTACCGTCAAAGTCCGCCTGCCGTGCGTCCGATCCCTGAGGGACGTGGTTTGCGCAATCCTGTCATCCTCTGGCAGACCGACTCATCAGGTTTCGCCTTCTATGACCTTCCGCTGAGCGGTGGATTGCGTAGTCAAACTGAGACGCTCTATTATTACAGTGTGAGCGACAACCAAAGTCGCGCTCTGCTGAGCGCTGAGCAGACAGCGGGCAAGCGCGCTGCAGCGCTTGCTTTCTCGCCAAACGGCGCATATTTGCTCTACAGCTTGCTCGGCGAAGATGCAGAGGCAATCGGCGCGCAAGTCGGCACGGGTTATGTAGTCAATCTGGGCGCAGCTCAGCCCGTCATCCTGCCCGAAGGCGCTCTGCTCGGCTTCAGCGGCTGGCTGGGCGATAGCAGCGGTTTCTTGAGCCTGCACAACGATCCGCAGACAGGACGAAATACGCTGTGGCTTTACTACTTGGCGCGACTGGGCGAGCCCAAACGTCTGACAGCTGAGCGCGATAACGTGATCCTTGCCGCCAGCGCGCCCGACGGCAAGCAGATTGCATTGGTTACGCGCACAAGCGAAGGAAGCTCAATTTTGCGTGTGCTGACACTGGAAGACAGCTCATTACGTGACCTACATCGCCTTGAACAAGGTCAAGGTTTCTCTGCCTTGTTCTGGTCAGCGCCAGAAGCCATTTATTTCAGCACGTCAAGCGCTGAAGGCGACCGAACATGGCGCATTGCGCCGAGCGGCGACGGACTAGCGGAAATCGCTGAAGGGACTTTGCGCTACATTGTGCAGTAGGTTGATGGGATATGCTGTGGTATGGATGACATCATCAATCGCAAGCGTAAAGGTATGGGCTGCATGTTGATCGTGCCGCTCGTCTTCGCTTGCATTGTGGCAACGACCGTTGCTTTGGATCGGCTGTGTGTGGAAGTGCTACAATGGCGTGTGCCTGTTCATCCTGAAGCAAAAATTGTCCGCCAGACCTACAATTTCTTGACGCCGAACGGTTTAGGGCAGAGCGTGACGACGTACTTCGTCAAAGGCGATCCACGCGACGTTGAGTTGTGGTTCAATCGGCAAATTGGCGAGCGGCTGCGCGCATTAGAGAAAGAGCCAAGCCGTTCGTTCTATTACAACATCAGCGCTGTCAGCAAAATCGTTGGCTATGCTGAAGACGGCGTAAACACGCAGCTGATCGTGATTGCGCAGTGCCTGAGCAGTCGTGGCGAGTGAAGTCCGCTGCAGAGCGCATTTTTCGTGCAGCTCGGCACAAATGGATAGGCAATTGCGATAGCTCTGCTATTTTTCTGTGATACCTGTTCAGCAAAAGTGTGATATAATTCGGGCAATCTAACTAACCAAGCAGAAGGCTTAACGTACTCCGATGTCTATCTTACCCGGTCTCGACTTCCTCAATACTCTCAATGAACGCTCAGATAGCTACGCAAGCATGATCAGCGACTTGATCGAGCAGGCAAACGCAAACTACCTGCACTTCCTTGCTGCAGCAGCAACAACCGATGTAGAAGAAGTCTGGCGGCGCTTTCACGAGAGCCTTGCTCTTGAGCGAGACATTGACAGGCTCTCAACACTTTACGAGTTCATGCGGCATAATTCAGTGCGCAATTTAGCCTCTTGAGGCAAGAGCGGGAAAAATTCCCGCTCTTGTGCTTTGCAAGCGCTGCGCTTTGGACCTTTGGGCAAGCTGATGGTAAAGTTGGAGCTATGTCCGCGCTTTTTGTGGAAATTGCCAATGAACCGAGGCGTTTTGCAAGCCTACTTTCGTCTGGGCATGTTGATCGCTGTTGGATCAGTGTTATTATTGGTAGTGCAGCAACCAGAGACGGCTGAGTACGTTGTCACTGTGCTGAGCTTGTGTATCGGTATCGTGCTGATGGTGCTGGTTGCGCTGGTTGCGCGCTTCTTGTGAAGCACACTTTAGTCTTTAAGGAGAGTTTTCAAAATGAAGCATTTGTTCAAACGTCTGGGCGTCGCGCTTTTGCTCGTGGCACTCATGTTAGCAGGTCTTGCTGTGCCGAACCAAGGCGCGCAAGCTGTTGAGCCTGATACGTTCTATGGCGGCTGGCCCTACAGCGTGCCACCAAAGGGTCACCTGAACACCTTCGTGCCAGACGGCCTGGCGTTAGGCATTTACCAAGACCTGCTGGAGCCTTCTATGGCGATGTTTGTCTGGGCGCAGGACACCTATCGTGGACTGTTGGCAGAATCGTGGGGCTTTGAGGGCAACGACACCTACGTGGTACGCCTGAAGAGCGGCGCCCGTTGGAGCGACGGCAGCCCTGTGACGGCTCGTGACGTGGTTGTGACCTACGCTATTGGGCGCTTGCGCAACTTTGCCGACTACACCTACGTGGATACTGTCAAGCAGCGCGACGAGCTGACCGTTGAGTTTAAGCTCAAGAATCCGTCCACACTGGTCGAGCGCCTGATCCTGCGCACGCGCATTCGCGCAGCTGGCACCTACGGCGCCATTGCCGAGAAAGTTGAGGCGTTCATCGCAGCAGGAAAGGATCGTGCCGGCGCAGACAAGGCTGAGTGGGATGCACTGGTGGCTGAGCTTAACGAGTTCCGTCCCGCTAAATTGCTCAGCAGCGGTCCTTACACGCTTGACTTGGCAGACGTGACCGACTCACAGCTGACCATGCGCCGCAATGAATTCAGCATCTTCAAAGACGCCAAGTTCAACAAGGTCGTGCTGTACAACGGCGAGACCGAAGCTGTCACACCGCTTTTCCTCGCTAAGGAAATGTATTACGGCACGTATTTCTTCCCACAGGCGACCGAGCGCGCCTTGATCGAGGCAGGTTTCACCATCCTGCGCTCGCCGACGTACTCTGGACCGGGCTTGTTCTTCAACTATGAGCGCGTGCCTGCCTTCCAGGACGTGCGCGTGCGCCACGCCATTGCCTACGCTATCAACCGTGATGAGGTCGGCGCTGTCTCTTACGGCGACCTGAGCGGCAATCCTGCCAAGTTCATGGTCGGCATCAGCGATAGCCTAGTGCCGAATTGGATTCCGCAGGACGTCGTTGCCACGCTCAATACCTACGACTACAATCCTGAACTGGCTGCCAAGCTGATGGAAGAGGCAGGCTACACCAAAGTTGACGGAGTCTGGACGAAAGACGGCAAGCCATTTGAAGTTGAGCTGCTGGTGCCTTCTGACTTCACTGACTGGGTGCCTGCAGGTGAGAACGTCGCTGAGCAGCTGACCAACTTCGGCATCCGCACGACCGTGCGCGGCACGCCGCGTCCGCAGCAGGTGGCAGATGTGAAAGCGGGCAACTTCGACATGAGCATCTTGCTCTGGGGCTTCCCGAATCCGCATCCGTTCTACGCCTACCGCAACATGTACATCACCAATACTGTTGGCAAGTTACCCGATGAAAAAGGCGCCAGCATTCCGCTCGTTCAGACGGTAGACGGCGTGGAATACGACTTTGCAGCGCTGATCGCCGCCTCTGGCTCAGGCATTGACTTCGGTCCGCAGCGTGAGGCAGTCACCAAGCTCGCTGTCAGCTTCAATAAGCTGCTGCCAGTTGTGCCACTCGTCGAACGGCTCGGCAATACGCCGCTCCTGACAGAGGCATTCGAGAGCGTACCACCGCCAGACGATCCGCTTTACGTCAACGCCTTCGGTCAGGATAGCTACATCGTGCTGTGGCTGATGGACGGCACACTCGCGCCGAAGAAACGGTAAGCTACGCTGAGCGCCTTCCAAAATTGAGATAACCTTGTGAGGCGGGCGCGAGTCCGCCTCACAGCTTATGTCTAGACGCCTATGAGACCGTACGTCTATTTGTGATAGTTGACACAAGCCTAGCCTAGCCTCTACAATTTGACTCGGCATTCAAGCTCTGCTTAGCCAGCAGAGCTCTGCTGTGCTTCAAGTCAATATCTACTTCGTGAGGGCTACGCTATGCTTCTGAGGTCGTTTTTCACTGCTATCACGCGCCTTTCGCTGCGCTTTAAATGGATCACTATCCTCGTCACAATCGCAGCGCTTGTGCTTGGCGTGATCGCAGCCGTTCGGCTTAACCAAGAGTTCCTGCCCAACATCGAATTTCCGCAGACCTTTGTTGTGACGCTACGTCCGGGCGCCAGCAGCGAAGATTTGCGCGATCTAGTCACCATTCCGCTAGAGCAAGCATTCGCCAAGATTGACGGCGTGTTGCCTGAAGGCTTAGAGTCAACTACTGCGGCGCCCGTCTCATTCTTGATCGTGCGCAGCGAGTACGGCGTGCGCATGGCGCGGCTGCGCGAGCAGCTCCAAGCCGCTATTGACCAAGTTATCGCTGACGGCGTGCCTGTGGGCTTGGAGACAACGGCTGACTTAACGCCTGAGATCATGACCAAAGTGCTGAGCAAGGCGCCCAGCATGTTCAAGCACTTTGAGAGCCGTCACCTGCTGGCAATGCGCCCTGAGGTGCTAGAGGCAGCCTTTGCACTCAATCCGCGCTTTGCCGATCAGCTTGACCTGTTAGCGCGCGACCAGCTAGCGGCTGCGCGCGTGAGCAGTGCTGTCACTGGTGCTAGCGCAACTGTGCAACCTGTCCGCCTGCCTGCGGCATGGCGCATTGTAAAAGAAGACAAGGAAAATCAACGCGCGAATGTGCCGCGCATCATCAATTTCAACTTGAGTGACATTCCCGTCATCACCTCAAGCGTTTCTAGCACTGCAGGTATCACGCCTGAGCAATTGAGCGAACTTGTTGACACTGAGTTGATCGCCAAGCTGCGAGAGATAGAAGGCATTGCTAATGTGCAGCTGATCGGCGGTCAGCAAATTCCGCCTGAGGTGACCGAAGCAGCACGTCGTGCTTTACAACGTCGCCAAGAAGAGATAGGCAATGGCGGCGTCGGCGCACCTGGCACGCCTGTAGCGCAGCCACCTGCGCAAAGCGGCGACCAAAGCACGCCCGCGCCGAGCGCGCCCAGCTTGCCACCGAGCTGGCTGACCGCCACGCCGATTCCTGTGCCTAATCCCGTTGGCTTGCTACTGGAGCAGCGCTTCGGCATTCAAGCGCAGTTGCGCACAGCCGCTGACCTGTTGACTCTTAAGGATCGTGACGGCAAGCCGCTCAGCTTAGCCGAAGTGCTGGATCGGATAGCGAACGTCGCTAACGGTCTCACTTACCTACGCGCGCTCACGCCTGAAGTCCTCGCCTATTGGCGCGCCGAAGTTCCAAATTTCAGCGCCGAACTCAGTGAGCCTGCTCTGCGCGCCATTGCCGACTCAGTCCTCTACCACGGCGCGTGGGCGCAGTTGCGCGCACAAGTTGGCTTCAGCAATGTGCGTAGCCTCGCCGACCTTGCCAAGATCAAAGGTAGCGCTGCAGCAACCATCAACGCGGTCGTGGCTGAGACGCCTTCTGAGTTGCGCAGTTTCGCTGTTCGCCTCGCCGATGCGCTCTCGCCTGAGGCAGTGCGTGTGCTACTCAGCCTAGAGCCCACTTTTGCACAAGACCTCTCGCCTGAGGTGCTGCGCTTGATGTCCTCACAAGCGCTTGCGGCTTTGCCCAAAGACTTCATCAGCAACTTGAGCGACGCAGCGCTACGCGCCGAGCTAGAGGCAATCATCGCTGACCCAAGCAGAGCTGCTGCAGCTTCTCTAGTTGGCGGCACGCAAGAGACTTTCCCTGATGATCCAAACGCGCCTGCGCTTGCCGCAGCGTGGTTGAACGTACCTGGCGTCACATTGCAGCAGGCGGATGACCTGCTCAAAAAGCCGTTCGGTCTGAGCGCAGCCGCCTTCCTAAACGCTATCGCTGCTACGCCACAAGGCGGCGCCGCGCTGATCGCCTCGCTCTCAGCTGACGTGCTGAACTACGTCGCGGCGCGCGATCCAAACTTCTTTGACCAGCTGACCAGCGCAACTATCCAGTTGCTCAGCCCAGAGACTCTGGCTGCGTTGCCGCCTGCTGTGCAAGCGCGCGCACAGGACTTCACCCCGACGCGCAACGTCACGCGCACCAATCAGCGTGAGAGCTTGACCATCATCGTCTTCAAGGCTCAGGACGCTAACACAGTGGCTGTCTCAGACCGCGTGGAAGAGCTCTACCGTGAGGTGCGCGCTAAGCATCCTGAGCTGCAAATCGTAACCGTCTTCGAGTCAGCAGGCTTCATCCGCGAGTCAATCGAAGGCGTGGTGCGCGAAGGCGGACTAGGCGCAGTCGGCGCCGTGCTGATGATCCTTGTCTTCCTGAACTTTAGCATACGCAGCACACTGGTCGCAGCCGTCTCCATTCCGACGTCGCTCGCCGCAGCGCTCGCCCTGATGTACTGGGTGCCTAGCGCAGTCAATGATCTGCTGCAGACTTTGCCACAGAGTCCCGTAGTGGACTTTTTGATGCGGCTCTTCCCTGCCAGCATCACGCTCAACATCATGACCTTAAGCGGCTTAACAGTCGCCATCGGTCGCGTTGTGGACGACTCAATTGTGGTGCTGGAGAACATCTATCGCCAGCTACAAAAGGATATGACGCCTGAACAGGCTGTCATCAAAGGCACACGCGATGTTAGCGTGGCTATCTTTGCCGCGACGCTGACAACTGTGGTGGTCTTCCTGCCTATCGGCTTGACAGGCGGTATCATCGGCGAATTTTTCCTGCCTTTTGGTTTAGCGGTCACCTACGCACTCGCAGCATCGTTTGTGGTGGCGATCACAACCGTGCCAGTCCTTGCTTTCATGTTCATCCGCAAGCAGGACGTGCCAGAAGAGAAGGAAGGTTTCTTGGCGCGGCTGTACGTGCCAGTGCTGCAATGGTCACTCAAGAATCGGTTCGCCGTGCTGGGCATTGCAGCGCTCTCGCTGGTGGCAGGCTTGGCGCTCTTCGCCACTCGACCGACTACCTTCTTGCCTGCGCTAGGCGAGCCGCAGATCACTATTGACGTGCGTATGCCTGCCAACACGCCTATCGCACAGACCGACTTGCTTGTGCGCGAGTTTGAGGCATACCTTGAAGAGCTGCACAAAGCAGGGCGCGGCATTAGCCGCTACCTAGTCAATGTCGGCGGTGGCGGCGGCTTCGGCGACATCGCGGCAGCAATCGGCGGCGGTGGCGGTGTGAATGGCGCGCGCGCTGCGATCACAGCAGGCGTTGAGGTCACAGGCGAGGCGCTCAGCGCGCTGACAGCTGAGGTACGCCAGAAAGCAAACGAGATTTTCGGCGCAGATAACGTCCGTGTCTCGCGCGCCTCAATCAGCGAGCAAGGCTTTGGCGGCTTCGCTGTGGTCGCCAGCGGCGATGAAGACGAATTGCTGGCTGCAGATGCCAAGATCGTCAAGGCGCTCAGCAGCGTCAAAGGTCTGACCAATATCACTAGCTCACTGCAGCAAGTCGGCACGTCGCAGTCATACTTGCGCGTGGCGTTGCGTCCAGCTGTGCAGTACAGAGCCGAGTTGGAAGTAACTGATACGCTCGGCGTGACGCGCCAAGCCATTGAGGCTGTCCGCGCCATTCCAGACTTGCCCGCCAGCATCACCATCAGCGAAGGCTTCCAGAGTCAGCAGCAGACTGAAGGCTTCAACCAGACCTTCGGCACAATGGGCATTGCTGTGCTCGCCGTGTACGGCGTGATGTTGGTCACCTTTGGCTCGTTCCTGTATCCGTTCGCTATCTTGTTCAGCCTGCCAGTGGCGGTAGTCGGCGCTGCATTCCTGCTGACCGTCACAGATCGCGTCGTCGGTATCTCAGCCCTAGTCGGCATGTTGATGCTGATCGGTATCGTGGTGACCAATGCAATTGTGTTGCTGGATCGTGTGCAGCTGAATCGGCGTGAGCGCGGCATGAGTCCGACTGAGGCGCTGATTGAGGCAGGGCGCACGCGCCTGCGTCCAATCTTGATGACAGCGATTGCCACAATGGTGGCGCTCTCGCCATTAGCGCTCGGTTTCTCGAAGGGCGCGATCATTGCTGCTGAGCTCGGCACAGTAGTGATCGGCGGCTTGTTCAGCAGCACTGTGCTGACCTTGCTAGTCGTCCCAGTGGTCTATAGCTTGTTGGTCAGCGCGCAGCGGCGTAAGAGCAGTGAAGAGGCGAAGTAAGGCAGCTTGCAAACGTGGTCGGCATTGTGCCGACCACGCTCATCTCTGAGCCGAAGTTGGTTGCGGCTGTAACCAGCCTTGCATGTGATACGTGAAGAGGCGAAGTAAGGCAGCTTGCAAACGTGGTCGGTGTTGTGCCGACCACGTTTCTTTTCAAGCCGAAGTCGGTTGTGGCTGTAACCAGCCTTGCATGTGATGCAGCGCGAGGTCTGTCAGCGCCTGTAGGTGCAGTGGCGAGTCATTCAGGGCAGGGATGTAATGATAGGTCTTGCCGCCTGCGCTCAGAAAGACCTCTCGATTTTGCACGTCAATTTCCTCAAGCGTCTCCAGACAGTCAGCGGCGAAGCCAGGGCAGATGATGTCCACACTTTGCACGCCGCTTTTAGCGAGTGCCTCTAGCGTGTCACTTGTGTACGGCTTTAGCCATTCCTCGCGTCCGAAGAGCGATTGAAAGGCGACAATGTAGCGCTCCTTCGGCAAGCCGAGCGACTCAGCCACAAGGCGCGCTGTCTTATGGCAGAAACAGTAGTACGGATCGCCGCCTGTGAAGTAGCGCTTGGGAATGCCGTGAAACGAAAAGACCAACCTCTCACTCTGTCCATTTTGGCGCCATGCCTGACGGACGCTCTCGACCAGTGCTGCAATGTAGCCCTGATGATCGTGATAGCTCGTGATGAAGCGCAGCTCTGGCAACCAGCGCCAACGCTGCAGCTCTCTGGTGACCGCGTCAAAAACAGAGGCGACTGTTGTGGCAGAGTACTGCGGAAAAAGCGGCAAGACGAGCAAACGCTGCACGTTTGCTGCGCGCAGCTGATTGAGCGCATATGGAATAGATGGATTGCCATAGCGCATGCCGAGCGCTACCTTGATTGGCTGAGCGCTCTGAGCTTGCAAGCGCGCTTGAATACCGTCTGCAATTGCTTGTGAATGAGTCAGTAACGGCGAGCCTTGCTCTGTCCAAATCTGAGCATAGAGCGCAGCAGAGCGCGGCGGACGCCTGTTCAAGATGATCAAGCGCGTTAGCAGCCACCAAGTCAAGCGCGGAAACTCGAAGACGCGCGGATCGTCAAAGAATTGGCGCAAGTAGCGGCGCAGAGCAGGCACAGTTGGCGCATCAGGCGTGCCAAGATTGGCGACCAGCACGCCAATGCTCGCTACACTGCCATGCTGGTAGTCAGAGATACCGATGTACTTCATGGATTTAACCTGCGTGAAGTCTGCATTAAACGAGCATGATGCTCAGATTATGAAGATTTTGGTAGATTCCTGCAAGTTTCGGTGCGGAAAGATAGCTTAGCAGTAGTTTAGAGTGCTGAAGCAGTTAGCAATTGGCGTCCGTATGCAACATCAGTGCTGATTTGTGCGATGAGCGCCTCAACGCTGCTGAACTTCTGTTCGCCGCGCAGCCGCGCCACAAAATCCAGTGTCAAGACTTGACCGTAAATGTCACGGTCAAAGTCCAGCAAGTGCGCCTCGACGCGCGTCTCCGTGCCGCCAAAAGTTGGACGCGAGCCAATGTTAGTGACAGCAGCAAAGCGCTCTGCGCCTAGATAGGCGTAGCACGCATAGACGCCATTGGCAGGCAACAGCTGCTCTGACCAAACCGCGATGTTAGCTGTTGGAAAGCCGATGCTGCGTCCGCGATGGTCGCCGTGAACGACCTCACCTGAGACGCGATACGGACGCGCCAACAGGTCAGCTGTGGTCACTACGTCGCCTTCTGCCAAAGCCTTGCGGATTGCGCTAGATCGAATGGCGCCGTGTTGCGCGTCCATGAGCAGCTCAACCGAATGCACGCTGAAGCCTTTTTGCTGTCCCTGCGCGCTCAAAAAGGCGAAGTCGCCTTCGCGCTGATAGCCGAGCGCAAAGTCAGGCGTGATCCACAGACTTTTCATGCGCAAATGCGCAAGGAGCAGGTCTACGAAAGCAGCGGCGCGCATGTGGCGCGTCGCCTCATCAAACGGATGCGTCACGATCACGTCCACACCGAGCGCCGCTAAAAGCTCAGCGCGCTGATCAGGCGTGGTCAGGTAATAGCGACCTGTGATGCCGCGCAGCAGCACGTCGGGATGCGGAAAAAAGGTCACAACGGCTGCTAACAGACCGTCACAATGGGCTGACTTGACCACCTGTCTGAGCAAATGCTGATGACCACGGTGGACGCCGTCAAAAATGCCAATCGTGACTACAGAAGGCTGGGTCAGCTGGACAGCTGAGAGCTGTGTGACATGCTGAGACAAGGCATTTTTCCACTGTGACGGAGACTTACAGATAGATCATATCTACGCAAGCATACTTTGTCATGTGCTGGCAAGCATACTTTGTCATGTGCTGAACTTTTTCAGACCTTTCACACGCTTCGCGCTTGAATGCATCACGGCGCTGCTGCATTTTTGGGCACGGTCTATCAAGACCTGTCCGCAGGCGCCATAGAATGCGCAAAATAGCAAAGTCGCGTATGGTAGTCGGCATGACGCGGCAAAGGTCGCAGCGCGAATTTGCCGCGCGACCGCACACTGCGCAGCTCAACCTGCCACGACACAGCTCTACAGCAGCATTGCAGCTTTTAGGGCAGAGTTTCTCAGCTGCCTAGCGCACGTGAAGCCTGCATCTTTCCATCTGACAGCTTACTCTGGTTACTTGCCGCTTGGAGCGCAGCGCGTCACAATTGAAGGCGGCACTCACGGCACACACAGGAGTAATGCGCTATGAAAGCGTGGCTGAGCCTTGCTCTGAGTATGGTACTGCTGCTTGCCTTGCCAGCTGTTGCTCTGGCGGCTGAGGACGAGAAGCCAAGCGCGCCTGCTGGCATCGGCTTGCTGATCCTAGTGCTAGGTCTCACGGCTATTTTGATTGTCGGCGCGTATTACGTCCGCCAAAATCAGCTGGCTGCAGAGGAAGAGCGCAGGGCGAAGGAGCAGTAAAGAAATGGCTCGGAATCGCCTTGATTCCGAGCCATACTCAGGCGTCCTACTCTGCGCTAGGCAGGCGGCAACACAAGACTAGGTTTTTAGCAGCGTAAACCTCATCCACGCGGCTGACAGGCATGGTGTGCGGCGCGCTGTGCAGCAGCTCAGGCGTCTCGCGCGCCTCTTGCGCAATGGCGTGCATTGCGGCGATGAAGCGGTCGAGCGTCTCCTTGCTCTCGCTCTCAGTCGGCTCGATCAGCAGCGCCTCATGCACAATCAGCGGGAAGTAGTTGGTCGGCGGATGAATGCCGTAGTCCATCAGACGCTTTGAGATGTCCAGTGCGCGGATATCAGGCGCGTCGGCAAAACGTCCCTCAAGGACGAACTCGTGTCCGCACATGCGGTTGTACGGCACTTTGTAGGTGTCGGCAAGGCGGACGCGCACATAATTGGCATTTAGCACGGCGTGACGGCTGATCGCCTTCAAGCCTTCGGCGCCGTGCAGCGCAATGTAAGTGTAGGCGCGCACATGCATCCCAAAGTTGCCGTGAAAGGCTTTCAGGCGCCCGATGCTCTTCGCTGGCATGACGAAGCCGTAGCGCGGCGCACTATCAGGCTCTGGAGCTTGCTCCACAATTGCCACAATCGGTCCGGGCAAGTATGGGAGCAGCTTTTCATTGACCGCTACAGGTCCAGAGCCGGGACCGCCGCCACCATGTGGCGTGCTGAAGGTCTTATGCAGGTTGTAATGCATCACGTCAAAGCCGAGTTCGCCAGGCTTGACTACACCCAAGAGCGCGTTCATATTGGCGCCGTCCATGTACATCAAGCCGCCGCAATCATGCACAATCTTGATGATCTCCTTGATGTTCTCGTCAAAGACGCCGAGCGTACTCGGCACTGTGATCATCATGCCGGCGACTGTGTCGTCAGCCGCAGCACGCAGAGCGTTCAGGTCTACATCGCCGCGCTCATCTGAGGGCAGAGTGACAACTGTGTAGCCTGCCATAGTGGACGTGGCAGGATTGGTGCCGTGCGCGCTATCTGGCACGAGAATCTTGGTGCGCTTGACGTCGCCGCGCTCTTGGTGATAGGCGCGGATCATCAAAATGCCTGCTAACTCGCCTTGTGCGCCTGCGGCAGGCTGCAGACTGCAGCCTTTCATGCCGCTGATCTCGCACAGCCATTCCTGCAGCTTGTACATCAGCGCTAGAGCGCCTTGCGCCGTCTCAGGCGGCTGCAGCGGATGCAAATTGGCAAAGCCGGGCAGGCGCGCCGTGTCTTCATCAATCTTCGGGTTGTATTTCATGGTGCAAGAGCCGAGCGGATAGAAGCCTTTGTCAATGGCATGATTCAGCTGGCTCAGGCGCAAAAAGTGGCGCACAACATCCAACTCGGAGACCTCAGGCAGGTCTAGCGAGTCGCGCAGCAGATTGTTCGGCAACGGCTCAGCTTCTGGCACGTCCAGCTTAGGCATAAGCGTCTCAGCTTTGCGTCCGCTGGCGCTCAGCTCGTAGATCAGCGGCTCTATGATTTTGGCTTGGGCAGTGTGTGTTGTCATCGCGTTACAACTCTCTCATCAAACATTACGGGCAGCGTCTAGGGCGCGGACAAGCGCATCGATTTCGGCGCGCGTGTTCATCTCAGTTACAGCGATCAGCATTTGGTTCTCGCGGTCAGGGTAATCTTGGCTGAGATCGTAGCCGCCAATGATCTGGTGCTCTTCAAGCAAGTAGCGGTTGATCTGTGCCACAGGGCGCGGACAAGTGACCACAAATTCGTTGAAGAATGGCAAGCGCGTGTGGACGTGATAGCCCGCCAATGCGCTAATCTGCGCAGCGGCGTAGTGCGCCTTATGATAGCATACCTCAGCGACGCGCCGCAAGCCGTGCTTGCCCATCAGCGAGAGGTAAATGCAGCCTGCTAATGCCATCAGACCTTGATTGGTGCAGATGTTGCTGGTCGCCTTTTCGCGGCGGATGTCTTGCTCGCGCGGACGCAAGGTCATGACATAAGCGCGGCGACCGTCACTGTCCACTGTCTCGCCGACGATTCGACCGGCGATCTTGCGCACCAGCTCGTTGCGGACAGCAAAGAAGCCGAGATACGGTCCGCCAAAGCTGAGCGGAATGCCGAGCGATTGTCCCTCGCCGACCACGATGTCTGCGCCGAGTTCGCCGGGCGGCTTGAGCAAGCCGAGCGCAATCGGCGTGGTGATGATGCATAGCAGCGCGCCACTGGCATGGACTTTCTCAGCTAAGCCGCGGAAATCCTCGATCTGACCGAAAAAGTTCGGGTACTGCACAGCGAACATGGCAGTGTTTTCGTCCAGCAAGTCGAGCAGGTCGTCCAGTGTAGCGCGTCCGCTCCTATCGCCGACGAAGCGCGTGCCGTTGCCTTGATGGTATGTGCGCGCCACA
>JANWYI010000002.1:119410-124345 GCA_025055255.1 Anaerolineae bacterium
CCTGCGCCGAGAAAGAGCGCATATTCGGGCGTCACAGCGTTGTGGCTCGCCAGAGCCTGCAATTCCCAGAGCGCTTCCATTTCGCTGAGCGCCTCTGGCAAGTTCAGCGGCGGAAAGCGATGCTCAGCTGGGACAGCCTCAAAGAGTTCTTCTAGGCTGCTGATGCCAATCGCTGCTAACATCGCAGCGCGGTCAGCGTCAGTGTGTGGAATATACGTCATTGCAGCTACCTTTTTAACATTTCGCGGTCATGGCAAACTTACAGCGTCTCAAATGTAGAGGCGGTAAATGTGGTTTGGCACATTCTATACGTTGATTATGCCGTATTTTGAGCCTATTTGCCAATGAATGTTGGCAACCAAGCCGCAGTTTGCTTTCCGAGCAGCGCACCTTTAGACTAGCAGCATGTACAGAAGACGGTCGCTCATTTTCGTCCTGCTGGTAGCGCTGCTCTTGGCGCAGCGTGCCTACGGACAGAGCAGCACACCAGTAGCGCGTGGCTCAGGCGGCGCTGTAGCGAGTGTGGATTGGCGCGCTACACAAGCAGGCATTGCTGTCTTGCGCAGCGGCGGCAACGCTGTGGACGCTGCGATTGCTGTCATGGCGGCGCTCGGCGTGGTGGAGGCATACTCATGCGGCATTGGCGGCGGCGGCTTCATGCTGGTCTATTGGCGTAAGACAGGCGAGGTAGTGGCGTTTGACGGGCGCGAGCAAGCCTCAGCCGACACAGACGCCGCGCTGTTCGCTGACCCAGAGACAGGCGAGCCGTTACCGCTCTTCCCAGAGCGCATCACGAACGGACGCGCCGTTGGCGTGCCGGGGACGGTTGCGATGTGGGAACTAGCGCATCGCCGCTTTGGCTCGCGCGCTTGGGCAGAGCTGTTTGCGCCTGCCATTGCATTAGCGGAAGACGGCTTCACAGTGGACGCGCTGTTCGCTGAGCAGACTGCGCAAAATCAGGCGCGCTTCGCCATTTTCTCTGCCACAGCCGCGCTCTACCTGAGCGAGAGGAACAGTGCAACGCAAGCAGGCACGCTGCTCCGCAACCCTGACCTAGCGCGCACCTACCGTCTGCTAGCAGAGCGCGGCGCTGAGGTCTTCTATCGCGGCGAGATCGCTCAGGCAATTGTCAGAACCGTGCAGTCACCGCGCACTGTGCCGTCGCCGCCATTTGACGTGCTGCGCGGCACGTTGACGCTTGACGATCTAGCCGCCTATCGTGCTTTTGAGCGCGCGCCTGTCCAGACAACCTATCGCGGCAACCAAGTTTACGGAATAGGTCTGCCTTCCAGCGGCGGCATCACGGTCGCCGTAGCGTTAAACATCCTCGAAGGCTACCCGCTCAGCGCGCTTGACCGCGTCCAAGCGTGGCACTACGTCATTGAGGCAATGCGTCTCGCCTACGCAGACCGCGCTGCTTTCCTCGCTGATCCTGAGGCAACGGACGCGCCAATTGAAGGCTTGCTCAGCAAGGCGTACGCCGCAGAGCGCCGCGCTTTGATCGGTACCAAGCCGCCATCAGATGGCGCTAATTTCCGCGCTACGCATGGTGAGCCACAGCGCTTCCAGCCAACGGCGCGTCCACAGCGCACTGCGACGTTTGCACAGCTTGAGGAAGGCGCGTCAACCACGCATTTGACCGTAGCTGACGCTGATGGGAACATTGTCAGCGCTACTTTCACGCTCGGTCCGACGGGCGGCTCAGGCATGGTCGTAGATGGTTACGGTTTCCTGCTCAACGCAACGCTCATCAACTTTGACCTCGATCCTGCCAGTCCGAACGCAGCGGCGCCTGCTAAACGACCGCGCAGCAGCATCGCGCCGACCTTGATCCTGACGCCTGAGGGAACGGCGATCAGCTTTGGCTCGCAGGGCAGCACGGCGATCATCTCCAATGCGTTGAGCGTCACGTTGCATCTGTTGGACTTCGGAAGCTCACTAGAAGAGGCAATTGCAGCGCCGCGCCTCTCACAGCGCAACACTGGCGCCACTCAGGCTGAAGCAGCGTTCATCCAGAGCAAGCTGGGCAAAGCGCTCTCCGACTTTGGGCATGTTTTCAGCGCCACTGAGGAGATCGGCGCGATGACAGGCGTGCTAGTGCGCGCCGACGGCGGTCAAGTCGCCGCTGCTGAGCCAACGCGACGGCGTGGCGGCGCAGCAGCAGTGGTCAAGCCTGCAAATTAAGTCTCACTTCACGCCGACTAGATAATCCGCCAAAAATTGCCCTGTGTAGCTGCGCTCACATGCCACAATTTGCTCAGGCGTGCCAACAGCGATGATCTCGCCGCCGCGGTCACCACCTTCTGGTCCCATGTCAATGATCCAGTCCGCAACTTTGATGATGTCGAGGTTATGCTCAATAACCACGACCGTGTTGCCTTGATCCACCAAAGTTTGCAAGACCGTGATCAGGCGATCCACGTCAGCGGCATGTAAGCCGACGCTCGGCTCATCCAGCACATAGAGCGTCCTGCCTGTGCTGCGCTTGGCAAGTTCACGGCTGAGCTTGACACGCTGCGCCTCGCCGCCGCTAAGCGTTGTGGCAGGCTGACCGATGCGGATGTAGCCCAAGCCAACTGCTTCAAGCGTTTGCAGTGGACGCACAATGTTGGGAAAGTTCTCGAAGAACTGAATGCCTTCCTCAACCGTCATCGCTAGCACTTCGGCGATGTTCTTACCTTTGTAGCGCACTTGCAACGTCTCACGGTTGTAGCGCGCGCCATGGCAGACGTCACAGGTGACAAAGACGTTTGGCAAGAACTGCATCTCAATTTGCAGCTGACCTTGCCCTTCGCAATTTTCGCAGCGCCCGCCTTTCACATTAAAGCTGAAGCGTCCTGCGCCGTAGCCGCGCACTTTGCTCTCTGGCAGCTCAGCAAACAGCGCGCGGATATGGTCGAACATCTTGGTATACGTGGCAGGATTGCTGCGCGGCGTGCGACCAATTGGCGTCTGATCAATGTTGATGACCTTGTCAATCGCTTCCATGCCTTCGATGCTGTCGTGCTCCCCGGCGCGCTCGCGTGAGCCGTTCAGAATCTGCGCTAGGCGCTTGTAAAGAATCTCAATCAGCAGCGAAGACTTGCCGCTGCCGCTCACGCCTGTGATGACCACAAACTTGCCGAGCGGAATGTCCACATCTATGTTCTTCAAATTGTTCTCGCGCGCGCCGCGAATGCGAATGACCTTACCGTTGCCGTTCCGCCGCACATTTGGCACAGGAATGCGCCTGCGTCCGCTCAAGTAGGCGCCTGTGATGCTCTCAGGATGCGCCATGATCTGCTCAGGCGTGCCTTCCGCCACAACCTGTCCGCCGTGCTGACCTGCGCCCGGACCTAGGTCTACAATCCAGTCAGCTGCGCGCATGGTCTCGTCATCATGCTCGACCACGAGCAAAGTGTTGCCTAAGTCGCGCATGCGCTCCAATGTGCGGATGAGCCGTGCGTTGTCGCGCTGATGCAAGCCGATGGACGGCTCGTCCAGCACGTACAGCACACCTG
Organism: Anaerolineae bacterium; assembly: GCA_025055255.1. Classification (GTDB taxonomy): domain Bacteria; phylum Chloroflexota; class Anaerolineae; order Aggregatilineales; family UBA2796; genus CP2-2F. The sequence goes on from JANWYI010000002.1 coordinate 122,911, forward strand.
TCAGTTGACTGCCAATTTGCGTGGCAAGCCGAATGCGTTGCGCTTCGCCGCCGCTGAGTGTGCCTGCGGCACGTCCTAAATTCAAGTAATCCAAGCCGACGTCAATCAGGAAGTTGACGCGCTCGCGGATTTCTTTCAAGACCTGATGTGCAATGGTGCGCTCGCGCTCAGTCAGCACAGCAGGCTGCTCAGCCGTGCCGCTCAGCGCATTGACCCAGTCGCGCAGCTGCAGCATCGAAAGTTGGCACGCCTGATGGATGTTCAAGCCGTTCACGGTCACTGCCAATGCTTCTGGACGCAGCCGCGCGCCATTGCAGGCAGGACACGGTCGCTCAGACATCAGGCGTTGATAGCGCTCGCGCATGAAGTCGGAATCGGTCTGCTCATAGCGGCGCTGCACGGCGTGGCTGATGCCTTCCCAGCGAATGACCCATTGGCGCGGCAAGCCGTCACTGCTGACGTACTGAACCGTGTAGCGCCGATCTCCTGTGCCATACAGAATGATGTCGCGTTGTTTCTCGGTCAGCTCGCGCCAAGGCTTATCCGTTGGCACTTTGTTCTCACGCGCAACAGTCAGCAAGATGGTCATGCTCGCTGATTCGCTTCCAACTGCCCAAGCCAGCTCGCTGATGGCGCCGTCTTGCAGCGATAGGTCTGGATTTGGGACGATCAGGCTCGGATCGATCTCAAGGCGCATGCCGAGTCCCTGACACTGCGGACAGGCGCCGTGCGGCGAGTTGAACGAGAACGTGCGCGGCTCAATTTCAGGGAAAGAGCCGTGTCCGTAGACGCAGGCAAGTTTTTCACTGAACAATATGTCGCGCGGCGCATTCGGATCGGTCACGTCGTTGACAATTACAATGCCGTCGCCTAGTTTGAGCGCTGTCTCAATTGAGTCAGTCAGGCGCGAGCGCGCTGATTGCGCCTCTTCACTGTTTGGATCGGCGTAACGGCGAACCACGAGGCGATCAACCACAACTTCAATGGTGTGCATCTCATAGCGCGCTAACTTGATCTCTTCATCTACATCGCGCACGACGCCATCTACGCGCACGCGCACAAAGCCTGCCTTGCGCACCTCTTCAAAGACCTTCTCATGATGACCTTTACGGTCTTTAACCAATGGCGCCAGCACCTGAATGCGCGTCCCATCAGGCAACGCCTCAATTTGCTCTACAATTTGCTGCGCACTTTGCGCCTTCACCTCTGCGCCGCAAGTTGGGCAGTGTGGCACGCCAATTCGCGCATAGAGCAGGCGCAAATAGTCGTAAATTTCAGTGACCGTGCCGACTGTTGAGCGCGGATTAGCGCTGACGCCGCGCTGATCAATCGAAATTGCAGGCGAGAGCCCTTCGATCTGGTCAACATCAGGCTTTTCCATCTGCCCGACAAATTGGCGCGCGTAGGCAGAGAGCGACTCGACATAGCGACGTTG
>JANWYI010000002.1:124759-132216 GCA_025055255.1 Anaerolineae bacterium
ATGCGCCGCGTGCCGAGATGCTCTAGCACGTTGAAAGCGTCCAGCAGCCAGCGATTTTCGGCATGTTGGTAGCGCAGAAGCGTGATCGAGGTATTGTCTACCCAGATGCGCCCTTCGCCGACGACCGCTAGGCGCTGCAAAATTGTGCGAATGGTGCCGCCATGCGAAACGACCAGCACGTAGCCTTCCGTGTGGCGTTGAACGAGCTCATACAGGAAGGCAAGTGCGCGCTCTGCGACTTGATTCAGGCTCTCGCCGCCAGGTCGCTGTGTGCCGAACGGATCGCGCTGAACCTGCTCAAAACGTTTGCCGTCCCATGCGCGAATTTCGTCGCTGGTTAGCCCTTGCCACTCGCCGACATCAATCTCGCGCAGCCGTGCGTCAAGCGTGAGCGGCTTTTTGAGGCGCTCTGCCAACATTTGCGCTGTATCACTAGCGCGTCTGAGGTCGCTGCTATAAATGGCGCTAATTTGATGGTTGTGTTGGAAAAGGTAGTCTGCTAAGAGACGTGCTTGCTGTACGCCTTCCTCATTCAACGGCACAGCGGCATGTCCTTGCCAGCGTCCCATGCGATTCCAGAAGGTCTCGCCATGCCTGATTAAGCCGATTCGTGTCACCATAGGGCAGTTGAAAACTCCTGCGGCAGGCGTTGAGAGACAGTGCCAAAACTATGCTTAGAGTATATCCGAAGTGAGCATGTGCTGCTGATAGGATGCACTCAGCACCGCAAACGGCAGCGTTTGTACTGCTCTTTAACATCATTTAACGTGCTTCTGTGTTATGCTATTGTTGAGAAGACCTTAGCAGAGGATTAGCGCATGAAGACTAGGCTAACAGGGACGCAGCTAGGTGCATTCACAGTCGGCGAGCTAATCGGCGACGGCGGCATGGGCTCGGTCTACTTGGCAACTCACCCTGACTACACTGAGCCGATGGCGATCAAAGTGCTGTTGCCACAATATGCCCAAGACGCCGAGTTTCGGGCGCGCTTTATCCGTGAAGGGCAAGTGCTGAGCGAAATTTCGCATCCGCACATCATCCCTGTCTATCACTTCGGCGAAGACAAGGGCTTGCTCTACTTTGTCATGCGCTATGTGAAAGGCAAAACGCTCTATGACCTTCTGCTGAGCCGTCGCTTCACGCCAATTGCTGCTTGGCAGATCATCAGACCAATTTCCGAGGCGCTAGACTACGCACATGAGCGCAGCATCATCCATCGTGACGTGAAGCCTGCCAACATCCTGATTGAAGTCCAGCACGTCAACGGCAAAGTCCATAACCAAGTTTTCCTAGCAGACTTCGGCTTGAGCAAAGTGCTCTCTTGGACAGCGCTGACCACAACTGGTGTGAGCGTCGGCACGCCGCAGTATATGTCGCCTGAGCAGGTGATGGACTATCCGTTGACGCCTGCCTCAGATGTTTACTCACTGGCAGTCGTCGTCTATGAGATGCTCTTGGGCAGGTTACCTTTCTATGCCAAGCGCCCAGAGGAGCTCGCCTTCCGTCATATTGATACGTCGCCACCTGCGCCAAGCGCGCTAAACCGAGACTTTCCCAAGCCAATTGAGGCAGTCCTCATGCGCGCTCTGCTAAAAGAGCCTGAGCGACGCTACCAGCGCGCTGGGGACTTCGCTAAGGCATATGCAGAGGCAGCACGTCAAGTAGGGTATGAACGCTGCGCCATGCAGTACTATGTTGGAGAGCCACGTCATATGCATTAGCGTAATATTAAGAGCACGATGAGCGCTGCTAACGCCAACAGTGCGACGAGCAAGAGTGCTGTGAGCAGTTGAGTGCCGCGCTTGGCGCGCTCAGGCACAGTGGTCTCCTCAGCAGCTCGCTTACTTAGTGGCTCTGGACGCCGCATTTGTGTGGATTGAACGTTCAACTCGCGCAGCACGCCGCTGCTGCTCTGAACAGGCTGCAGGACGATCAGTGGACGCTCGCAGTGCGGCGGATTCCAGCGCTGCTCGGCTTCAGACAATTTTGCCACTGCTGCTTGAAAGAGACGCGCCAACTCGCCTGCTGACTGTGGGCGCTCAGAGGGCGATTTGCTCAGCGCACTCAACACCACGTCGTCAAGCGCAGGCGGCACCTTGTTCAACTGGCTAGGCGCAGGCGGCAAAGCGCGCCGATGCAGGTAGAAATAGTCGGTCGCGCGCTCCGCTTCAAACGGACGATGTCCGCTTAGCATCTCGCATAACAACACGCCAAGCGCATAGACATCTGTGCGTATGTCGGCAGGTGCGCCGTCAGCCAGCTCTGGCGCCATATAAGGCGGCGTGCCAAAGGCGACCTGATCATTACTCCGCTTGCCAATGGACTTCGCCAAGCCGAAGTCCGACAGATAGAGCCGTTCTTGACTATCTAACATCAAATTCGAAGGTTTCAAGTCACAGTGGATGTAGCCTAGGCTGTGCGCGTAGTCTAGTGCGTGTGCCAAATGAGTGAGCGCTTGAGCTGCCTCGCGCGGCGAATACAGACGCATCCTCAGCCGATCAGCGACTGTGCTCTCAAAGTACGGCATGACTAGGTAAGCAAGTTGCGGCGAAAGGTAGTAGCCCTGCAAGGGTACAATGTAAGGATGGCGCAACTGACTCATAGCGCGTATCTCGCGCTCAAAAAGTGGCAGGATGTTCACATCAGCCGAGATATCCAGCACCTTGATCGCTACAATTTGCCCAGTTGTCTTGTGGCGGCAGCGATATACACGCGCCATGCCGCCTGTACCAACTAGGTTCAGCACGCGATAGTCGCCTAGCTCTTTCGGTCTCGTTTCATGCACAGCGGTACATCCTACGTCCACTTAAAGCTCAATTATAGCCGCAACTTGCCTGTAAGCAGATTCTTACTCGCTTACCTGTGCTATACTCGGACGAAGGACTTCCTTGAATGCTCGCTTGAAAGGCTTCGTGCATGGACTATCGCAAACTTGGACGTACAGGCTTGAAAGTCAGCGCGCTGTGCCTTGGCACAATGACTTTTCGCTGGACAAGCTCAGAGGAAGACTCGCTGCGCGTGCTAGATCGCTTCTGGGATGCTGGCGGCAACTTCATTGATACGGCTGATATTTACAGCCGTTGGGCAGAAGGCAATCCGGGCGGCGTGGCTGAGGAAATCATTGGACGTTGGCTGAAGGGCAAGCCGCGCGACCAAGTCATCATCGCTACCAAAGTGCGCGGTAGGATGTGGGACGGTCCGAATGGCGAAGGTCTGAGCCGTCAACACATCATGGCAGCTGTTGAACACAGCTTACGTCGGCTGCAGACCGACTACATTGACCTGTATCAGGCGCACTGGCCGGACTGGGACACGCCACAGGAAGAGACGCTGCGCGCGTTCGATGACTTGGTACATCAAGGCAAGGTGCGCTACATCGGCGCCAGCAATTTCAAGGCATGGTATCTGTGCAAGGCGCTTTGGCTGAGCGATAAGTACAATCTTGCGCGCTATGAGTGCATTCAGCCGCACTTCCATCTGCTCAATCGGCGCGAAGTAGAGCCTGAGTTAGCGCAGCTGTGCCTTGAGGAAGGCATCGCAGTCATTCCGTACAGTCCACTGGCAGGCGGCTTTTTGACGGGCAAGTACACACGCGAAGGCGGCGTGCCTGCAGGCAGTCGTGGCGGCGGCGTGACGCGCTGGATGACCGATCAAGGCTTTGCTGTGATCGAGGTGCTGCGCGAGATGGGCGCCGCGCGCGGCAAGACCATCGCGCAAATGGCGTTGGCGTGGCAGTTTAGTTTACCATTCATCACAGCACCAATCATCGGCGCGAACACGGTTGCGCAGCTGGAGGAATTGCTCGGCGCTGTTGGTGAGCGGCTGAGCGAGGAAGAAATGATACGCCTTGATGAGCTAACAGGCGTCAACCGCGACTACAAGGCACGCTGAGCGTGTGTGGTGAGCGTCAACGACGCTCACCACGCCGCCTTTAGCGCCTCAGAGTCGGATCGAAGGCGTCGCGCAGACCGTCGCCGATGATGTACAGGCACAAGACCGTGATGCTGATCATCAAGCCTGGGAAAATCACCAGATGTACGCCTTTGGTGAAGAACGTCTGCGCATTGGAGAGCATATTCCCCCAGCTGGCAGCTGGCGGCTTAATGCCGAAGCCCAAAAAGCTGAGCGCCGATTCGACCAAGATCAAGTTGCCGATGTCCAGTGCCAGTGCCACGATCACCACTGAGAGCAAGTTCGGTAAGACGTGGACGAACATAATGCGCCTGACCGGCGCGCCAATCGCGCGCGCGCTGACGATGTACTCGCGCGCACGGATTGAGAGCGTCTCGCCGCGCACAAGACGGCAAATGCCGAACCAGCCCAAAAGTCCTAGCACTAAGACCAGCACTTCTGGACCAGGATTGAGCAGCGCCACAAGAATCAACAGGATTAGCAACGTTGGTAACGAGCTAATTGTGGCAATGGTCAAGTTGACCACGTCATCAATCAAACCGCCGTAAAAGCCTGCGATGATGCCAATGGTCACGCCGATCACGATTGAGATGATCGCTGCGGAGAAAGCGATGCTGAGCGAAATCTGACCGGCGTAGAGCAGCCGCGAGAGGTGATCGCGTCCCAAGTCGTCCGTGCCGAGTACGTAAGTGCGCGCGTCCATTGCAGAGATACCTGTGGTGAACAAGCCACGCTCCACCACAGTTGAGCCGTCTTCACTGTAGTTGATCTGAGGAATGCGCACCTGATCCAGTATGCGTACGTTGACAGTGCGCGGCGCGCTGGTCGAGGTATGAATCACATGCAGACGTGCCGTATCTACGGCAAGGTCGCGGCTGTTGACGCTGAAGGCTTTGGCGCGCAGCGCTATCTCGCCCCCGCCATCAGGACGCCCAAACAAGACCGCTGTGGTCAGCGTGCTGGGCTGAATGTCAACTTCGAGTCTAGCCAACACTTCGCCATCAGCCGTTGTGCCGCGACGGAATGTAAGCGTGTGCTTGCCGATTGGAATCTCCAGCAGGTTGCTCATGCTGTTTTGAGCAATGCGCGCAGCGAACGGGCGCGCTTGATCGTTTAGGAAGACTGAAAAGGCAGGTGCGCCAAAGCTGGTGTGTGCCACGAGCATGTTCGCCATGCCTTCCTTAGTGGTCAGTTGGCGCTGCTGGACTTCAGCATGTACCTCGCCAATCTCGCGTCCGCCTGCGCCGCGATCATGCGTCACCACCACGTGCAAACCTTGTGAGCGGTAGCGATGATCAGGCAGGTAGACAAGGCGCGCTGTGCCGCCGGGCGGCAAAAAGGCGTTGACAGGGTCTGTGCGCGAGTAGCTGACGCCTAAGATATCTTTTTCGATAACGGGCGCAAAAATTGACAACAAAATCAGGATCAGCACCACGCCTATAGCGACCAGCGTCAGCGTATCGCGGCGCAAACGAGCGAGCGCCAGCTGCAAGAGCGATTGTCCTGCGTAGCGCTTCGCCTCATCCTGATCTTTCAGTTTAACTACACCTGTACGAACTGCCATAATGTAATCCTCAGTTAAAACGAATGCGCGGGTCAATCAGAGCGTACAGGATGTCTGAGATGATGAAGCCTACAATGGTGGCTATAGCCGAAAAGACTGTGACCGCCATGATCATTGGATAGTCGAGCGCTGTGAGCGATTGTAAAGTCAACCTGCCTATCCCGGGCCATGAGAATATCTGCTCAGTGATGAAGGCGCCGCCCCAAACTCCTGCAATAGCAGGACCGAGAAATGTTGCCAACGGAATCAATGCGTTGCGTGCGCCATGCGCAAACCAGACTGTCCGATCTTTCAAACCTTTGGCACGCGCTGTACGAATGTAATCCTGCCCGATCACGTCCAGCATTGAGGCGCGCAAATAGCGCGAGTAGCCTGCCAAGCCGCCACCGCCTAACACGATCATCGGCAGAATCAAATGGTTCAGCCGCTCGTGCAGTGGCGGACACGCCTCTAACGTTGTTGGACAGCGACTGCCCATTGGTAACAAGCCTTTGCCATCTGGACCTTTGATGATCACGCCGAAGAGCAAGATCAGCATCAAGCCGAGCCAGAAGTTCGGCACAGCGTTAATGATGACCGCTAGGACGCGCATACTGTTATCAAACAGGCTGCCGCGCCACACAGCCGAGAGAATGCCAATCGGCACGCCGAGCGCCAAGGCGAACAGCAGCGCAGAAATGCCCAGCTCTAGCGTGGCGCCGAGCCGCTCGCCAAACAAATCGAGCACGCGGCGATTTGCCACAAATGAGTAGCCGAAATCGAGACGCAAAATGCCAAGCCGATTGCCTGGCTTTGGTTCGCCGCTGTTATCGCGGATGCGCCATTCCCAGTCATCGCCAATCAGCCAGCGTAGATACTGAATCGGCCACGGATCGTTGACGCCGAGCTGCTCTGCAATGCGGACGCGATCTTGCGGCGTTAGGTTTGGGTCTAACAGCAGACTCGCCGTCGGTCCGCCGGGCGCCAGCGAGACGATGATGAAAGCCAGCACTGTGATCAAGAACAAGGTTGGAATTGATTGCACAATGCGGCGCGCAATATACTTTGCCATTGCCTTAAGGGAAATCCTTTCAGCTCTAACTTTAACATGCTTTTTATCATAGCTTGAAGGCTGTCAAAATGCTATGTTGACGTGCAAATTCGACAACTAACAGTGCCTGAGTCTACGGACTCAGGCACTGCAGCAGATTGCTCAGATACGTTGATAGTTTAACGACGGATACGAATGGTGACTGGCTCGCTTGTGCCAAGTACTGGCGCGTCATCTTCATTAGTTAGGTCAAAGATAGCTACGACGAACTGAATGCGCGACTCTTTCACTCTGCGGAAGGCTGTGTTCGGGATAAACAAGCTGATGCCTTCGAAGCGGTTTTTCTTGCCACGTACCTCGACAATGCGTCCTGTGGCGATTGTGTCAAAGAGCGTGTAGTCTTCCAATGCGCTCTCCAATGGATCGCCGTTCATATCCGTGAACACTGCCACTACAGCAAGGCGGTTACCCGTGTAGTTTTCCAGTGTGAACGACGTATTGATGCTCAGACCGACAATGCCGCGCACTTTGACGTTGAACTGCGTCTTCACGCCTGTGACGGTCGCTTTAGCCTCTGTTGCCTTTTCTTCCTCGCCAATGTCAATGCCTTCCTCATCGCCGAGTACGTTGCCTTCATCAGGGTTGATACCCTCAGGTGGCGGCAGCATCAAGCGACCTGTGCCGTAAACGGTATCCGCGCCTTTGTCGCCTAGATCGATCACGATCTGCATCAGTAGCGCCTTCAGCTGGGCGTTGCTCAAGCTCGGATTCACCTGTAAGAGGAGCGCTGCGGCGCCAGCCGCTACAGGCGCTGCGCCTGAGGTGCCGCCAAAACCTTCCTCATAGCCCGGCACGACCTCGTTCGTCGGCGCAGTGATATCGGGCTTCAGCCGATCATCGCGCGTCGGACCTTGTGAGCTGTACTCTTCAATCTCTCTGCCGCGTAAGTCT
>JANWYI010000002.1:132315-134546 GCA_025055255.1 Anaerolineae bacterium
GTGATATCGGGCTTCAGCCGATCATCGCGCGTCGGACCTTGTGAGCTGTACTCTTCAATCTCTCTGCCGCGTAAGTCCGTAGCGCCGACGGTCAGCGCGCTTGGTGAGTCGCCGGGCGGCGTGACGCTATACTGCGGCACTTGCGCCCAAGGCGCCAATTCAGCGTTCGTGATGATGATGTCAATGATGTTCTTCGTTGTGCCGCGCGTGCGCACCAAGCCGAGAAAGTAGGTTTCGCCGGGCTCGCTGCGGAAGGTCAAGATTTGGAAGGGAAAATCGTTACGCCGTCCGCGCCGTTGCTCAGCTGCGACGCCGACTTCGTTGCCGTTTTCATCCAGAACGATAAAACCGTACTCCGTCTTCTCACCGCCTTCCCAGTTGCCGTTCCAGTTCAAGGCGACCGTTGTCACAGGCGCATAGGTTGTGAAGGGCAGCAAATTGCGGTCTTTGGCGAAGAAGTGGACGCCTTTCTCGCCTGGATTGAACTCAAAAACCGTGTGCGAGAGCGCGTAGTTGCCTGCTGAGTTGATCCACAGCGCGCCTGTGCGCCGCATGAACAGCTCTACGAGCTGTGAGGTGTATGACGAGCCATCGCGCGGACCGATCAGTTGTGAAACTGAGTAGTTGACCACCTGTACCTTGTTATCTTCAAGCCATTGCAGCACTTTGGCAAAGCCTTGTGCGCTGTTATCCTCAAAGGCGAGGTACAGCTCAGCATCAGGCGCAATGCGGTGGACAATGGTTGCTACAGCTGTGCCATGGTTTTCTTTTTGACGATCTAGACGGTCAATTGGGATGTTCGTCTTGACGTTCGCCGGCAACTCTTTGCCCAGCAGTTTCTTAACGCCGCCAAAACCTAGGTCTACGATGCCAATGCGCACGCCTTTGCCTGTAATGCCTGCGGCGTGCCACTTGTCAGCACCAATGGTCTGCGCAATTGGGCTATTGCCGCGCTGCAAACCTAGCGTGCCTGTAACAGCTGGTGTTGGCAACCGCCAACTGACCACATGCTTGGCGTTACCAATGGCTACTAAGTAGCTGAGCAGGCTGCCGGGCGTCTGGTACTGTGCCAGTAGCTCTAGCGGAATGCCAATCTCGACTTCCTCAGTAGTCGGGTCAAAGCCGTAGACGCTGACGCCGAAGTTTTCCTCAAGGTCTTTTTTGAGCGCCTCGACATTGGCAGGATCATCCACTAGCAGGTAAGCAACCAGCTCGTCATTATCGTTGATCAGGCGGCGTGTGCGCGCAAGCTCTTCAACGGCTTCCAGACCGCCTTGATCGAAAGCGATCAGCAGGTCGAGGTAGCTGAGCGGGATATTCAGCTTCTCTAGAATGCCGCTATCTTTGAGGAAAGCAGCTACACCTGTGGCACCGCGCGCATCGTAGATTTGGAAGATGCGGCGATATAGCTCCGAGAGGTCAACATCCACAAGGTCGAGCTCGCGCACCTTGTCAACGTATGGCTTCAGGTCAGGGAAGAGCGCGATCAGGTCATCAAGTGTAGGCGGCGGCGAGAAAATTGGCGACTTGCCGCCGAAGCCGTCGCTAGGCGGTCGCAGAGGCGGAACAGTGGGCGTCGGCGTCGGATTTTCTGGCTCAAGCTGGATGCCGCCAGGCGTCGGCGTGGCTTGGGCAGGCGGCTGTGCCGAGACACTAGCAGGTAAACTAGCGATCATGCTGAAAAGCAGACCGACTGCTATTAGCAGGACGAACAACATACTGCGTTTCATCACGAGCATCCTTTCTCACTGTATTGAGCAGAGAGTCGGCATAAGCCTTAACAGCGATACCATGCCTCAGAACGGCTCATTACGGCGCAGCGCAAAGTGGCTTGCCGTCAAAAAGACCGCAGAGAAACCGATCAACGCCAGCCAACGGACAGCCAATTCTTCAGCATTTGTAGCATAGGTCACGCTGAGCGAAGGCGGCGCAGGGAAGAATTGGCGCGTCAGCGGCGCATTCGGCAGCGGACGGTTCGTCTTAGGATTGACCGCTTGTGCTGCTACCACGATGCGTCCTTCAGCATTGCGCTGCACCATGTCCGCCGTGCCGCCGAGTGCCTCAAGCGCCCAGCGCGTCATGGTCAGGCGCGAGATTGGCTCTAGAGCGCCTTCCATCTTGAATAGCACACCTGGAAACAAGATTTGCACGAACAGGACAGCCAATACAAGGTAAGTCACTGCGTTGATTTGCCGATTGAGCGCTGAGATCAGCAAGCCGATGCTGACGCC
>JANWYI010000030.1:0-12389 GCA_025055255.1 Anaerolineae bacterium
CAGACAGCAAGTCTCACGCCGACACGGACTTTGACTGCGACGTTCACAGCAACGCCGACAGCGACACGCACAGCAACTCTCACAGGGACGCCTACGCTAGACCTAGCGGCAACTGCGCGAGCTGAGCGTCTGGCTACTGCACAGGCAGAAATTGAGCAGCGCCGCCAAGAGCAGCAAGCGACTCTGACAGCCACTGCTGCCACACAGCACTACCAGCAGACACAAGTCGCTCAGCTTGAGGCAGCAAGCACAGCGCGCGCTGAGCGGTTGACTGCCACTGCACTGGTTATGCCAACGCTCACGCCGAGCTCGACTGCTACGCCCACGCCGAACTTCACTGCCACAGCTCAAGCCTTCTTCGCCAATGTCACGGCTACACTAGCTGCTATTGCAACAGCTACTGAAGGCTATTATGTCCAGATGAAACTGACTGAAGTAGCGGGAGAAATCATCTCTCTGACAAAAGCAGCGGAGGCGCCGCTGAGCGGGCGAATTATCTTTCACACAAACCTAAATGGGCGTTGGGAGATTAACCAAGTCACCTTGCCTGATGGAACGCTCTCACGCTTGACAGATGGGCGTGGTATCTATTACTTGCCATCTTTCTCAGCTGACGGTGAGTTCATCGCGCTCTCGTCTAGACTGACAGGCGACGTGGAGATTTTCATCATGCGCGCCGATGGCACGAACCTGCGCCGCTTGACGCGTCAAGGCGGCGAGAACTGGGGCGCAGCCATCTCGCCGAATGGTCAGTATGTGGTATGGCACAGCGACCGTCCAGGCACGTTCCGCCTATTCATAGCTAACTCTGACGGCACAGGCATACGTCAGCTCACCTTGCGCGACCCTGAAGGGAAATCATTTGACGCTGACGCTTCGTGGTCGCCTGATGGCAAGGCAATCGTGTTCGCCTCGTCCCGCAAGCCAAGAGGTCTTTACATTCTATCCATTGACGACGGCAACCTTAAACATATTGACGTTTTGGGTGAACAGGCTGAAAATCCTGCTTGGTCGCCTGATGGTCGGCGCATTGCTTTCCAGAGCCTGCGTGATGGTAACTGGGAAATTTATGTGTTTGACCTCACAGACGGCACATTGCGCCGCTTGACCAACCATCCTGCCTTAGACTCCTCTCCTGCTTGGTCGCCGAACAGTCAATGGATTGCTTTTGAGTCGGATCGGGAAGGCAAGCCAGATATCTACGTGATGCGTGTTGACGGGAGCGATGTACGCCGCGTCACTAGTAACCCTGGTAGAAATGGCTGGCCCTCTTGGGCACCTTAGACGTGCTAACGCTCTGGGCGAGAGAAATTCTCGCCCAGCGGCTCAGCATTAGTCCTCAGCGCGTTTGGTGGCGCGCTCAGCGTCCTTTGTTGCATTTCTAGCAGCATCTTCAGCGCCTTTGGTGGCTTCCCTAGCAGCATCCTCAGCAGCTCTAGTGGCTTCCCTGATTGCTTTTTGCACATCGTCATCCACAGAGCGATTTTCAGTAGCGGCAGGCGTAGCTTCCTCAGTAGCAACAGGCGCTGCAGCTGGCGTAGCGGTCTGCGGCGTTTCTTCAGTAGCAGCAGGTGTGCTTGCTGGACTCGCGTCTTCAGTAGCTTGTGGCGTTGCCTCAGGAGAAGGCTGCAAGGTAGGCACTTCTGGGCGTGGCTGCAACGGAACACCATACCATGCGATGTAAATCCCAATGCCTAGTGCCGCTGTGATCAGCCAGAGTCCTAGCGTTACGCGCATGGGCAGTTTGATCGGTTCATAGCGCAAAGCCATAGGCAAGCGGTACTCGAACCACATGCGAATCAGTGAGACCGTTGCTAGGACTTGTGCAATGCCACCTGTGAGCAAATGCAGCGTCGGAATAATCAGCTGATTCGGATTGCGCTGACTGTAATATGGCACGGCGCCACTGTAAGAAACTGCCATGAGATAGGCGATGATTGCCCAGTTCAAGATAGTCACAAAAGTCATGGCGTACTTATGCTGCGGCACGAACAGATGTCGCCGTGCTGCTACATAACCATATAGCATGAGCGGCACTAGCAGAAAAATGTATGCTAAGAGTGAGAGATCAGCGGCAAAACTAGCTCCTGTGCCAAGAAAACCTGCCATGCGCCGCGGATCAGTGCTATCTAGCCTTGCGCCTTGCAAAGCGTTGTAGTAGAGCAATGCAATTGGCAGTAGCACAATCAGTACAACAAATAGCAGTACAAAGAAACCACTGAAACGACTTTGATTGTTTTTTTTCATGGCGCAACTGTCCTTTGGTGTGCCATTAGTGATACACTACGGCGAAGTCTTGTGCAAAAGATTTAGTCGGTTGCGTAAGCGAGGCTTTGCAGCACTTGCTGTTTTGCGGTATGGTTGTGCTGAGGAGCTTCCACGATGCTAATTGACTATCCATCGAACGCCGCACTGCAAGACGTCTGGCAGAATGCAACGTGCTACGGCTGTGGACCAGCAAATCAACGCGGCTTGCACATCAAAAGCTATTGGGACGCAGCTAATGGCGAGGCTTACGCCACATTTGTCGGTCAGCCGTATCACAACGCAGGTTTTCCGAACGTGATGTATGGCGGCTTGGTCGCCTCACTATGTGACTGTCACTCGGTCTGGGCAGCAATTGCCTATACGTATATCCAAGAAGGGCGTCCATTTGGCTCCGCGCCTGCTATCAGCTATGTGACGGCGAACCTGAACGTTAGCTTTCTCGCGCCGACGCCGCTTTTGCAGCCAATCACGTTGCGCGCCAGAGTCGAGGAACTGAGTGGACGCAAAGCGATCATTTTCTGCTACGTGCACGACGGTGCGCAGCGCACAGCTGAGGCACGCATCACAGCTGTGCGCATCGCAGCTGATAAGTCAGTGGGCTATGCCGAAGGTAGAGGCTGATTGTATAAGTTAAACAGATCGCTCAGCTATAATTCAGGGTTATAATTAATGTCAGATGAGCGGCAAAGCCAATCGGAGAAAACAGCGTGACCAAGCAAGCGCTTATCAACTCAGTGGAGTTGACTCAGAATGAGCTGGCATTCATTATGACGCTTTACGGACTGGGTGACATCGGTGGCTTTGCAATTCAATCAAACTTTGATGAGAGCCGTGCAGCCGCTGCAGGCGACTCGCTTTTAGCGCGCGGTCTAACGACGCCCAAAGACAACAAGCCTGTCCTTCTAGCAGATGTAGCGCGCATGGTGACGGCAGGCGTCAGCTTTGAGGTGGCGCTTGGCATTAGTCAGCAGCCGCATGGTGTGCCAGAGCGCGTCTGGCTGTATTACCAACCCGACCAGCTCGTGCTACATGACCGCTCTACGCCAAGTCATGAGCATTTTGAATTCGTCGAAAATACAGTTGCACTCTCAGCGAAACTGACCGCTTGGCTGAATGCTACGACGCTTGGTGCGCCTGAAGGCACAGCGTTTTTCATCCCGAAAGCGACCCTAGCACGTGCTGAACAGCTTCGCGCTCAAGATGGTGACTATGCAGCGCATGATCTATTGCGCACACTGGGCTACCCTGAGTCCTTTCTGCGCCATGTGCTAGACGAGAGGTGTCAGGTCATAGTCGTGCGCATTCGCTTGCTTGAAGCCAATCGAGTCTTTGAGACCGAGAATCAAACGCTCATGCTTATCCGCGCTACGCGAGGTTACTGGCTGCTTGAAGAAGATGTAGCCAATGCTGATCAGCTTGCTGCACAACCTGTTGATGCTAACACTGCTCTCCGCCACTTGATCGGGCTGCTCCGATCCTAGTTGTCGTGTCTACTCTGAGCTCGTCACTCCTTTTGCCCGCTGCTGAGGCATCTGCTGTTCAAATAGTAGACGCTGAACCACATAGCTGAGCATTACTACACCTTTTGCGCTTCTGAGCCGCGCACAGTTTTTTTCCAGCATATGCAGGCTGCGGCACGACGCACTAGCATCATTTTGCCCAGCTGTGCTGAAGAAGCGCCGCGCTCCGCGCCTGATCGCCATGACACCTGAGCAAGAACACGCTACGCGCGCCTTGTTCGAAGGCAACCGTCTACAAGTTGAACGTCTACTGCGCAAGCGCGCCCAGACGCCTTATGAGAGGTGGCTCTTGGTGTGTGCTGTGGAAGATGAAGATGAGCGTGCAGCCTTGCTGCAGCGCGTCCATCAAAGCGGCGAGCAACCTTATGCTGATCTGGCATGGGCAATGCTCTAGCGCGAGGCGCATTTTGCCACGTAGTTAGCACGTGGCATGTGGTAGTTGCAGCCGCGCCTTTGGCAGACTCTTGCCTACCTTGCGTTGGTCTTCGGCATAGCCTTTGTCTTGGCGTTGCTGCTGGGCTAATGGCACACTCTTTTGTGCATCTGCATAACAATTCTCACGCAAAATTTTCGAAGGCTATCCCGTTAACACTTAAACTCGCTATAATGCTCGGTAGAGCGTCCCTACCTTGATCTTTTTAAGAGAGCATTTACGATGGCTACTACGCTTTCCACAAAGTCAGCTCAGAATGGCGATCCGAGCACTTTTGCCGATCAAGTACGTGCCGAGCGATTGTCTCTGTTGTGGAAGCTGACAGCAGGCATTGTAGTACTGGTGTTCTGGGTGCTGCTGATTGTCTCGACTTCAGCGGGCTTGTCGCGCGTTGGCAACTTGATCGTTGCAGGCACTCTGATCCTAATCGGTTGCGCACTGACCTCGTTCTTCCTGAATCGCAATCTCTACAAGGTAGCAGTGTGGAGCTATGCCGGCGGCTTGTATATCGCTTGTGCGCTCTTGCTCTACGCTGAGAGCGTCAGCTCTGGACAGGCTGCTTCACATCTCGCTGCGCTTGCCTTGCCATGTGTGGTCTTAGCAGTAGCGCTGCTGTTGCCACTTGGTTCGGCGCTGGTTGGTCTGGGTATTGGTATTGCGATTGCCTTGATTGTGCCGAATATCGGGCAACCTGCCTTTGCAATTAGCAGTATACAACTTGCCTCAGTCCTGCTGATGATTTTTACGGTTGGCATTGCAGTGCAGTTCACAGGCGAGATGTACAGCATCACAGAATGGTCGCTGCGCAGCTACCAGAAAGAACGCCAGCTCAAAGACCAGCTCTTCGACACTCAACAAGAAATTCAACGCAGCTACATGCGGCAAAAAGCGCTCTCAGAGGAGCTGCAGCAGGCGAACGTTGCTCTAGAGGCTGCGCGCGCTGCCGAAGCGGAGGCGAAAAACTTTCGCGGACAGTTCCTTGCCAACATGAGTCATGAGCTGCGCACGCCGCTCAACGCCATCATCGGCTTCAGCGAGACCATGCTGAAGTATCCGATGATGTATCAGAATGTGCCACTGCCAGAGCCTTACCGCAACGATATCCAACTGATCTACAATAGCGGCAAGACCTTGTTGCAGCTAATTAACGACATTCTTGACCTCGCTAAGATTGACGCTGGACGGCTCGATGTGATCATCGAGAACGTCTCACTAGAGCCGATTTTCAACACAGTTAGGGCAACAGCGGCTAGTCTTCTAGGTAGCAAGCCAATCAAACTTGAGTTCGATCTACCGCCTGAAGGTTTGCCTGAAGTGCTGGGCGATCCACTGCGCGTTCAGCAAGTCCTGCTCAACTTGACCAGCAACGCCGTCAAATTTACGCAACAAGGCAGCATCACTTTTGGTGTGCGTCCTCAGGCGAATGGCGAGGCATTGTTCTGGGTACGCGATACTGGCATAGGAATTGCGCCTGAGGATCAAGAGACAATCTTCGAAGAATTCAGGCAGGGCGCTAGTGGCAGACGGCAAGGCAACACAGGTTCAGGCTTGGGCTTGACCATTACGCGCCATTTGTTACGGCTGATGCAAGGGCGTATTTGGGTAGAGAGCGAAGTTGGCAAGGGTAGCACGTTCTATTTCACGCTGCCCATGGCGCAGCCTGAGGCGCAGACACAAGCTGACCAAGTGAGCGCGTCGTGATATGCACATCGCGTACCTTGAGGATAACGCTGCGAATGTGGCGTTGGTACAGCGAATCATCGGCATGACGCCACATACGCTCACAATCTACAGCGATGGTGAAGAGGCTTGTCCGCATATTTTGAACCGAGAATTTGACCTGATCTTCATGGACATTGAGTTGGCGGGCAAGCTGAGCGGCGTGGAACTCGTGCGCCGTATCCGTGAGGCAGGTTTGCAAGTGCCTGTCATTGCTCTAACTGCCTATGCCATGGTTGGCGACCGCGAACGCTGCCTTGCTGCCGGCTGTACAGACTATCTAGCTAAACCGTTCGGTGTAGGCGACTTCTTAGAGATGATTGATAAATACAGCACATCATAAAAATACGGAAGTGCAATTGTGACCGTCAAGTATGCCATTGTAGCCGATGATGAATTAGCCAATCGAGAGTTTATGGTGCGTCTGATGCAGATGGCAGGCTTTGAAGTGTACGGCGCTGAGACGGGCGCGCAAGCGCTCGCTTTTGCACAATCTGTTGAGCGCCTAGCACTTGCTCTGATCGATCACCAACTGCCAGACGCGCGCGGCGTCCAGATCATTCCCAAATTGCGCGCCTTGCATCCTGAGGCGCTCTTGGTCATGGCGACCATGCACGACCACCGTGAGCTGATTGATGAAGCCTTCAGTATTGGCACAGATATCTATTTAGTCAAGCCGCATGGCTTCATGGAACTTTTTCGCCGTGTGCAAGAGGCTGAAGGTGACTATGACAGTTTGCGCCGCATGATCATGGATCAGTACGGTCCGCGACCTTATCGCGGCGCTGCGACCAAGCGTGTGGTCTCTTAGCCTAGTGAGCTGCGCCCGATCTCTGCTTTAGCGCGGCGCACTTGCTCAATTGCTGCTGCAAAGTCTGCCAACGTGACTGCATTTGCACCACAGAGCGCTGCTTGCGAAGCCGCTAGAAGCACACAGTTCAGCACGTCGCCGCCGCTCAGACCTTCGCTGAGCGCCGCTAGGGCTTCAGGCGTCGCGTCGGCGCTGCGCGGCAATTTCTGCGGCAAGTGATAGCGCCATAGGCGAACTAGAGCTGCTTGATCAGGTAGAGTGAACGGCACATGCGCCAAAATGCGCCGCACAATCGCAGGATCGTAGTTGCGCGCTAAATTCGTAGCAAACAGCACCACACCTTCAAACGAGTCTAGCTGCAAGAGCAGTGTTGAGCGTGAGATATTCACGCCGTAGTCCGCTGCTTGTGTGATGTTGGTGACGCGATGACTCAACACAGAGTCAGCCTCATCAAAAAATAGGACAGCGTCATGTTGACGCGCCGACGCAAAAGCAGCCGCGATGTTCTTCGGCGTGTCGCCTACATAGCGCGACTCCAGCTGTGCGTAGTCCACGCGAATGATTGGCTTGCTCAGATGCTGCGCGATTGCCTCAGCAGCAAAACTCTTGCCTGTGCCAGACGGACCGTACAGGTTGACCGCAACGCCACGCCCTTCAGGATGTATCTCAGCGAGTCCCCACGTCTGGTAGAGCAAGGCGTGGTGCTGAATCTTGGCGAGCGCTATCTGCAGAGCGCGTTCAGTCTCAGCGCTCAGCACCAAGTCAGCAAGACGGCGACGCGGCTGCTCAGGCGTGAAGAGCGTCATGCGCTCAGTGAGGTCTTCAGCAGCGCGCTCAGCCTGTGTTGACGCCGTTTGCTTAGTCCGCCCGTCGGACGACCACGCGATAGGTGACATTCGCTTTTGGCTTCTCTACCAACTTCATGCTCTCAAGCGAAAGTTCGTACTCCAGCGACTCGCCGCGCTCAAGGCGCGCGCGTACCTCTTGTGGCAAGTCAGCAGGCGCGACCTCGCGCATCTCCTCAACGGTCAGCGGCTGATCCACGCCCTGAACGCCAAAAATCGCACGCGCCATCAACACAAAGGCACGCCGTCCGTTGACAATCATGCGATCAAGTAGCACGAGCGCCGACTGCAGCGTCTCTGCCATCGCACCAAGGCGAGTCCTTGCCCGTTGAAGCACGTCTGCCAGCCAATTCTGCACAGCTGACCAAAACAGCAGCGTCCCTACCACTGCTAAGCCGAGTGTGAGCAATGGCAA
This sequence comes from Anaerolineae bacterium, assembly GCA_025055255.1. Taxonomy (GTDB): domain Bacteria; phylum Chloroflexota; class Anaerolineae; order Aggregatilineales; family UBA2796; genus CP2-2F. The sequence continues at coordinate 8,012 of JANWYI010000030.1, forward strand.
CATCATTGAGACCTTTCGTGGCGCTTGCGCAGCGCCGACTCATCCGCAGTCAGCTCTTCCAAAGGCACAAGCTCACCATCATCGCCCAGAGCGAGTGCCTCACGTTTAGGCTTGCTATCCGTAGCGCGGCTCTTTTGCAGTTCGCGCTCTACCATGCGCTCAACCATGCTATCCCACGCCGCTCGAATTCGACTCGGCACTTCAAAGGCGAACAGAGCGTGGACGATCAGCACAGGCAGCCAGACCTGAACCGCAGGAATATACCATGGTGTAGTACTCATCACGTGCGCGTAATATACAGCGTAGCCGATGAGATGCGGCCAAAACAGAGCGCGTCGGCGGAAGCGCCGCACCACGCGCCGACGCACGGCTTGATACTGTGTCTGATCCATACAAGCATCTCCGCTCAGCCCTGCGGCACGTTATAGCCAAGCGTGACAGGCTCGCGCAGCCTGATCAGACGCTCACGGACATCGTTCGGAATGTCATGCCAAGCGATCTCGCGCTCAGCGCGCCAACGCAAGATATGCGGCTGTCTGCCGTTTTGCTGGCGTGGCGCCATGTACGCCTCAACCTCAAGGTACTGCTTGCCGTCGCGCTGCGAGAAAGTCACCTTAGCGTCAATCAGCGTCTCATAGATCAGACGACGCACGTCATGCAAATGCGCACCTTCGCCGTTCAGCACTTTAGCAGCATCCTCTGGATTAATTTCAGCGCGCGTCTGATGTAGCCATGTAGCGATGCGCTCCGAGACCCAAGCGTCTACGTACGCTTTGAACGTCTCGTCAGGCGGCATAACTGTTGCACGGACGCCGCGCACACTCATGCCAAACAGGCGCATTAGTCCACGCACGAGAAAGTTGATCAGGCTTATCAGGCAGCCTTGCGGCTGCTCTTGACTGACACGCTCCGCCATACGCTCACTCCTTCAGGGCGATTTGTGTCTCTCGCCGTTTCATGCGCAGCCTTGTGCGCCGCTCGATCACTTCTCCATAGTACTGAAGATACTCTATCCGCTCTCTTTCAGGTAGCTGCATGAGAGCTTCATACAATTCGTCGGAGATAGGAGCGGAGAAGCCACCGTTCTCATCGTATACGCCGTATCTGTTCAAGTTGCGCCGCAGAACTTCCTGAATATGCTGATAGTCAATCATGACGTCTCACTCTTTCAGTCGTAGCTCAATTTGTACTTCTGCTGATTGCCGACGGATAAACTTTTCACGCACTTCGTCAGGCAACTCGTGCCACGGCACGACTTCCGCTGCTTCCATCTGGACTACTTGACCATCTTCGCGCTGAAACTCTGCTCGCAGCACTTTTTCGTGCAGACGACCTTCATTCAAGCGCCGAAAAATGATCTGCGCGTGCAACAGGCGCTCCTGCACAGCGTTTAGCGCGCGCCGAACTGCCACGCTCAGCCGATCTGCTGCAGCTAAAAGCAAGACAAACGCCTCGCGCACGTCGTCGCCGAATAGTTTGCCTAGCCACTCTGCCAGTGTCCGATTCGCCCAGTTCACGATCTGTTGCCAGAAAGCGACGCTCAAAGTGACCGCTACCGCTGCCGCCACTACAACCCACATTATCACAACTCTCACCTAGTCTTTATGTAAGCTGGTACGCACAGCTCGCCACGTGAGTTGCGCTCAACGCCTGCTCGACGCTCTCAAAATGCCCTTGACTGTGCCTGTTATAATAAACAGCGATGAAACATGCAAAGACACCTCTTCAAATCTGCCCAATCTGCGCAGCGCAGCAACCGCTAGAGGCATTGCGCTGTGAGTACTGTGGCGCAGCGCTGCGCGGCACGCCAATTGCTGTTCAAGCAGCGCCTGAGCCAGCAGTGCGTCGCGCGCCGATCCGCGCCGTGCCACCATCACTAGCCAATGCTGAGGTAGGCGAGGCAGATTTATATGAAGGCGCGCTCCAGCTCTCGCCATTGCCGTTTGTTTTGATCGGCGCGCTGATTGCAGTGATTTTGATCGGCACAAGCCTGTTTTTCTGGTTACAAGAGCGCGAAAATGCGCGCGTTGCTGCCTTGCTCAGCGCCACGCCGACCGACGTCCCACCAACTTTCACGCCTTCGCGCACGCCAACCGTCACACAGACGCCATTGCTCGGCACTGATGTGAGCCACTTGATCACACCTCTGCCCATTGTCGTCCTGCCGACCTTTCCGCCAACGCCGATGTCGTTTCTCTCGCCAACTTTTCCGCCTGACACGACCGAGTCAACGCGCATAGCGCCGCCGCCGACTAACACGCGCTTGTTTGTCGCGCCAACATTGAACATCCCAACTGTAACGCCCGTGCCGCCAACGCGCACTCCAACGCCGACGCTCGGTCCGTGCATCCAAAAAGCGGCGCCCGGCGATACGCTCTACGCTATGGCGCTGCGCTGTGGTCATCGCCATGCAGCAGTTATCGAGGTGATCCTGCGCCGCAATAATTTGAGCAGTCCTGCTCAGCTGCAAGTCGGGCAGGAGATTGAGATTCCGCGCCCGACTGTGTCAGGGCAGCTGAGCGCTGACTCGTCGGAAGCTGATCCGCTTGCCGCAGCACGCCTTGAGCCAACTTTGCCGCCTGGCATCATGTGGTATACCGTCAAGCGCGGCGAGACCGCTCTGAGCATTGTGCTAGAGCGCGGTATTACGATGAGCATTCTGAGCAACTTGAACCCTGAGATTCTTTTTGAGGGCTGCGACTTTGGGCAGGTCGGTGGCGGCGCCTCGTGCCGTGTGATGGTCTACGAAGGGCAGCGCTTGCGCGTGCCTGCACCTACGCCGACTCCAACTATTCCATCAACGCCGAGCGGCAGCGAGACACCTACGCCGACTGTCACGCCGACCGTCAATGCGCCGTTCAGCCTCTCACCTAGCAACAACATGCTCTTTGACTCGTTCGAGTTGCCGACGCTGCGCTGGACAGCGAGCGGTCAGCTCAGCCTTGGCGAGGTCTACTTGGTCACAGTGATCAACCGCACCACAAACCAGACTTATAACGTCACTACACGCGAGCTGTTCTTCACACTTCCCGCTGAGTGGCAACCATCTGATGGCAGACGCCACATTTTTGCTTGGCAGGTCACTATCGCTGAAATGCGCAACGGCAACACTGTCATTCCAAGCACACGTCAGACCGAAGTCCGAACGTTCATGTGGCAGAGCCGTCGCTAAGATATGGTGATGTCCAAAAACCATCTGCTGCGCCTTGTCGCGCTCACCTTTTCGCTGATTCTGGCTGCTGCCTGCCAGGCCGATGCCTTGCCGCAGCCAACTCTGGCGCCGACGCATAGCCCGTCACCTTCTCCGACGCCTTCAGTCACGCCGACACCTGCTCCGCCTCAAACTGAGCCGCTTGAGGTGCCGACGCTGCGCCCAATGATCCTTGCTACACAGCCTGTGCCGCCGACCGTTGTGGCACAGATCGTGCCGCCGACGCCGACGATGTTGCCGCCATGCTTTGTGGCGCGTCCCGGCGACACGCTCTACGGCTTGCTTGCGCGCAGCGGACTATATCAAGAAGCCTCGCCTGCGCTCCTTGCTGCTTTTCGAGAGCTGAATGGGATGCCGCTCAATTCAAACAACATTCAGGCAGGCAATACTTACTGTGTCCCATTACCGACGCCGACGCCGACGCCGCTCGGCTACGAGGCGACGCAAACTGCTGTAGCGCGCGAGTTGCCTGAGTTAGCTGTGCGCGTCTTTGCTGAAGCGACATATGTCGTGCGCGAAGGCGAGAATATCACCACTGTCCAGCTGAACAGCGGCGCTACGCTGCGCGAGTTGTGTGCCATGAATCCGCCAACTGTCCTGAATTGCACAGGCTGCGACCTGACTAAGCCGATTGGCGCGCAAGGTTGCCGTCCAATTGTCGTCGTCGGTCAGGCGCTCAAGATTCCCGGTCCTACTCACACGCCGACGATCACGCCGACACGCAGCGGCTTAGAGACTGCCACGCCGACGCCGCCTTACGGCGCGCCGCGCCTCGTCTCGCCTCTCCACCAAGCTGAGGTGCGCGGCAATGTCCAGCTCATCTGGCTGCCTGTGACCATCTTACAGCCTGACGAGTTCTATTTGATCGTCTGGTCAGACATGACGCGCCAACTGACTTGGCAACACACCACACGCGCTACATCTTTCCGCCTGCCGCGCGAGCTGATGCCGCCAAGTGGCACAACGCACGTCATCAATTGGCAAGTCGGCGTGGCACGCCAGCAAGCCGACGGTAGCTACCTAGTGGTCAGTCCGTGGAGCCTGATCCATAGCTTCACATGGCAAGGAGAGTGAGTCAATGCGCTTTTCGCCGCTTTTCGTGCTGATTATCGTGATCCTCGCCATGTTTGTGACAGCTATCGCCGCAGTCGGCACTTATCTTGGCGT
>JANWYI010000030.1:12399-13100 GCA_025055255.1 Anaerolineae bacterium
CCGCTTTTCGTGCTGATTATCGTGATCCTCGCCATGTTTGTGACAGCTATCGCCGCAGTCGGCACTTATCTTGGCGTGCGCCAAATCGTACTGCAGTCGCCAATTGAGTTGCCGCCGCCGCCGCAGCTCGGCGCGCCGCGTCCAACGCCTGTTCCGCTCGTGGCAAGCACGCCGACTGCCTCTGCACTTGAGTCACAGTCCACAACGCTCAGCGCAACGCCTCAGTCGCTTCATGAAGGTAGCGCTATTCCAGTCTGGACCGATCCTAAGCGCCTGACCATCTTGCTGCTTGGCGTGGATCAGCGTCCAAACGAGCGCGGTCCATTCCGCACGGACACAATCATTGTCTTGAGCGTTGATCCAGTCCGCAAGACTGCTGCTATGCTCTCGATTCCGCGCGATGTCTGGGTAAAAATTCCCGACATTAGTCCGCCGCTCTCGCCTAATCGGATTAACGCGGCAAATTTCATTGGTGACCAGCTCAACTATCCGCCTGATGGCGGCGGACCGAAGTTGGCTGTTCGCACGGTTGAGGCGCTGCTCGGCATTCCGATTCATCGCTATGTCCTGATCAACTTTGAGGCGTTTCGCACGGTCATAGACGCATTAGGCGAGGTCACAGTCTGCCCAACAGAGCGCATCTATGACGACCAATATCCTGACTATGAGACATATGGCGTGATCACGGTCGAGTTTCAGCC
>JANWYI010000030.1:13443-19119 GCA_025055255.1 Anaerolineae bacterium
CTCTCACCAATTGCAGAGGAGGTTTTTGCGCTGGTCGTGCGTCTGTTTGACTCTGGCACAGGCGCGCCTGCTGGCTCGCCAATTGCTGCCGAGAACGCGCGCATTTATGTGGAAAACGGCGCTTTCGTAGACGGCTTAGCAGCGCGCATGCGTGATCGGCTGATCAGCGCAGGCTTTAATGTGGTCGAGATCGGCACGCTCAAGAGCGACTTTCCTTACCCGAAGACCGAGATTCACGTCTACACGGGCAAGATGGAGACGGCGCGCTATCTTGCGCAGGTGCTCGGCTTGGACGGCACGGCAATTCGCATTGAGACGAATGCGCCTGTCGGCATTGACATCAAGCTGGTCGTTGGGCAAGACATGGCGCGTTGACTTGACCTAGAAACGTCCTGAAAGTAGACTCAGGGCATTGGCGAAGTGCCTTCACGAAAGGGAATGATGATGCGTTCAGCCTTATTGCGCATTTTTGCACTGGTTTTGCTGTTCGCAATGTTGAGCCGCGCTGCTCTGCCAGTTCAAGCGACTTCTGAGCGCTTTGAGGTGGCATCAGACGCGCAAATTGAAGGTCCGTATGCTACAGTGCGCAGCGCAGGCGCAACAGCATATGCCGGTCCGGGAATCGGCTTCTGGACGCTAGGCAGATTGCGCGCGAATGCCATTGTGCCGATCATCGGCGTCAGCGCGGATCGCCAGTTCTGGCAGGTTAACACGCCTTTCGGAGTTGTCTGGGTGCGCAACGTTGAGGTGATCGCTACGAATGCCGATAACGTGCCTGTGATTGACGTCGGCTTGATCGGGCGCGTCACAGCGGATAGCGTGGTGCGAGCCGGCCCGGGCACGCAAGCAGCGCGCTTATCTACATTGGCGCGTGGTAGGCAGTTCTTTGTCCTTGGCACAAACGCAGACGGTAGCTGGCTGCGCATTCGCTATCAATTCGGCGAAGGCTGGATTGCAACTGTCAACACAGATCAGGCAGGGCGTGTGTCACTTGGTGCACCGAGCGCAGGCGCGCCTGAGTTACCGCGCACAGATATCCCACGTGCCATTGTCCACACAGGTGCGCTGAGCGTGCGCAGCGGTCCGGGCGACTTCTTCACGACGCTCGGCGTCCTGACACAAGGTGAGAGCGTGCCGATCATCGGACGGACGTCGGACAATGCGTGGCTGTTGGTTGAGAGCGCCTTTGGCACAGGTTGGCTGAATGCGCGCTTTGTCCGCACAGAGAACTTCTTCGGCAACGCGCCGATCATCCGCTACGCTGAGGCGTCCGCCAACGGCACGGTTGCAGCCATAACTATCAACGCTACAAACCTGCGTTCTGGTCCAAATCGTGCTTTTGACGTGCTGGGCATTGTTCCGCCAAACACAGAGGTCGCCTTGCTTGGTCAAAGCCGTGACCGCGCTTGGTGGTTTGTGCGCACGCCGATAGGCGAAGGCTGGATCAGCAAGGAGACTGTGCGCACGCGCAGCGGCACGTCACTCGTGCCGATTCTGCCGTGAAGTAGCTATGCGCCGTTTGCTGATCCCAATTCTGGCAGGCTCGCTGGCAGGCGCCTGCGCGCTGATTGCCACACCTGTTCCGACCAGCACGCCGCGCCCGACGCGCACGCCTATTGTCATCGGCACAGTTATCGTGACGGCGGCACCTGTCATCACTTTGCCGCCGACATGGACGCCTCTGCCAACAGCTACAGCGCCTGCGACTGCCACACGCCTGCCAACTAGCACGCCCTTGCCAACGCGCACGCCAATTCCGCCGAATACGCCTGCTGGCGGACAAGTTGGCGTCGTGACAACGGCAGGCTTGCTGACCGTCGCTGTAGATTTGGCTGAGCTGAACGCTGCTTTACGCGCTGAGCGCAACACATTCTACTTTTCTGCTGATTTCAACGGCACGCCAAGCGCTACTTTTGACGGTCGCTTAGTGATCGTCTCTGCTAATTTGAACGACTTCACTACGCGCGGCTTGCCTGCCACTTTCCGTCTGATGTTCCGCGCTGTTGGTGGCGAGTTAGCAGTCGAAGTGCTTGGCTTCGAAACAGCCACAGGTGCGCGCATTCCGTCTAATCAGGTCAGCTTGACGCGCGAGTTAGTGCGCCGTGCCCTGCGCGACCGCGCTGTTCCTGAGGCAATTCGCAAAGTTGCGCCGTTCATGGTTGAATACAGCGCCATAGACATACAAATGCAGCCTGATCGCATCTTGTTCACTGTGCGCATTCGCCAAGCGACGCCTACGCCGACTGCACTGCCAAGCGAAACGCCCGCTGGCAGACCTTAAAACGCTTGAGACGGCAAATTTGCCGTCTCAAGCTGTCTACATTACTCAACCGTGACCGACTTTGCCAAGTTGCGCGGCTGATCTACGTCGGCGCCGCGCTCAACAGCTACGTAGTATGCTAGTAGCTGTAACGGAATGACCGTCACTATCGGCGAGAGCAACGGCGGCAACTTCGGCACATAGAGCACATGATCTGCTTTGCTCTGGATGAACGTATCGCCTTCAGTCGCTACAGCGATCACAATGCCGCGCCGTGCCTTTGCCTGCTCGATTTGACTGATCATCTTCTCGTAGACGCTGTCCTGAATGGCAATCGCCAAGACGGGCATTTTTTCGTCAATTAGAGCAATCGGTCCATGCTTCATCTCGCCCGCAGGATAGCCTTCAGCGTGGATATAGCTGATCTCTTTCAGCTTCAGCGCGCCTTCTAGCGCAATCGGGTAGTTGATGCCGCGCCCTAGATACAGGAAGTTCTGATAGTCGCGGACTTTGCGCGCTAGTGCCTGCACTTCAGCGGCACGATCTAGCACATGACCGACTAGGTCGGGCAGCCGCGCGATGTCCTGCGCGTGTTGGCGTGCCTGCTCTGCGCTGATAGTGCCGCGCAACTGTCCGAGATACAGCGCCAACAAGTACTGGTCAACCAAGCTGGCAGTGAAGGCTTTGGTTGAGGCGACGCCGATCTCAGGACCAGCTTGCATTGTGATGTAGCCATCAGCAAGGCGCATCGCTTGTGAGCCGATCACGTTCACAATGCTCCACAACCGCGCACCTTTAGCGCGTGCCTCTTCCATCGCAGCAAGCGTATCTACGGTCTCGCCTGACTGTGTGATAGCAAGCACGGCGCAGTCACTGTCAAGGACTGGATCGCGGTAGCGATACTCACTGCCATAGTCTACTTCAACAGGAATGCGCGCTAAGGCTTCAATCATAAACTTGCCGACTAAGCCTGCATGAGCGCTCGTGCCGCAGGCGACAATTGCAATGCGCTTCAAGCGACGTGCCTCGTCTTGGCTCAACCGTAGGTCGCTCAGCGTTACATGACCATCTTCAAAAGAAATGCGTCCGCGAATGGTATCGGTCAGACTGCGCCCTTGCTCGAAAATCTCTTTCTGCATGAAGTGACGATACTCGCCGCGCGCTGCGCTGACCGGATCCCATGCAATCTCATGAATTGCTGCATCTACAGGCACTTTGTCTAGCGTCTGGACGCTATAGCCATTGGCTGTGACGGTCGCCATTTGGCGGCTTTCGAGGAAGACAAGGCGGCGTGTGTACTCAAGGATAGCAGGAATATCTGAGGCGATGTACATCTCGCCTTGTCCAATGCCGAGCGTCACGCCGCCTGCATTGCCAATGCGCACGGCCACAAGACGATCTGGATAGCGACTGCTCATGACTACAATCGCATGTGCACCGCGCAGTTGCAGGCAGGCAAGGCGCGTTGCCTCAGTTAAATCGCAACCCTCAGCGGCATAGTGCGCTACCAGATGGACGATCACTTCAGTATCCGTCTCTGAGTCAAAGTGAACGCCTTGCGCCTTCAGACGTTCGCGCAGCTCAAGATAGTTCTCTACAATGCCGTTATGGACGACCACGAATTGTCCGTCATTACTCACGTGCGGATGTGCGTTGCGCTCGCTTGGCTGACCGTGCGTTGCCCAGCGTGTATGTCCAATACCGACGCTACCGCTGATCGGCTCGTTAGCGACACGCCGCTCCAAGTTTTCCAGCTTACCGACGTCACGCCGCCGCTCAATGGCGCCATTGTACAGCACAGCGATACCGGCTGAGTCGTAGCCACGATATTCAAGGCGCTTCAAGCCGCTCAACACGATTGGCGTCGCGTCTTTCTGACCGATGTAGCCAACAATTCCGCACATTGTGAGTTTCCTTTCAGACTATTCATGTGCCTTTGCTGCTTTGCCTATTGGTTACGGAAAAGGCGCTTATGTATATACCACACCTTTTTGCCAAAGGCAGGCAAATGTTGGTTGCTTTTACAACTTTTCTGTATTTCAGCTTGAATTTTTGCACAGGCTATGGCGTGAGCATCTGATCAAGGCTATGATCAGCTAACTATTTTCATTGGAAGGATTTTCGCATGGGCTACGATAGAGTGTTAGTGCCCTTAGATGGCTCAAAGTTTGCCGAGATTGCTCTAGAACACGCTATCAAAGTAGCGAACATGGGCGCCAATATCCATGTACTCTCCGTCATGGCGCAGGATGCGATTAGCGAGATTGCCTCAATGGTCAGCGCTGCGGCACAGCCGCCTGCCAGTGACGATCCAAACTGGCCTCCGATCTCGCGCCCTGACGATCCACGCGCTGCGCACGCGCGCGAGGACTACTTGCGCCGCGTTAGCGATTGGCTGAGTCAGGCGGGCTACGACGTGACCGTTGAGGTGCGTCCGGGCAATGTTATTGAGACGATTGTTAGCGTAGCAAAAGACGGTTTCGACGTCATCGTCATGGCAACGCACGGAAGGACTGGTTTAGCGCGTGTGGCGCTTGGCAGCGTGGCTGAAGGCGTGCTGCATCGGTCGCCTTGCCCAGTGCTGATCATCCCTGCGCGCTCTGCACAAGCACATAGCTAGTCACCAAACCTGTGCCGTTCACACACAACTTAAGCTAGCAGCATCTTGCGCAAATTGGTTACCAGCACGCACATGGTACCTTTGACGCAGTCTTGCCTGTTTTTGTAAAATAAAAATGGTTTTCTTGCTTTATTGAAAGCTCTTCTTATGTCTCAGTATGAATTAATTGACACTCTAGAGCGGCTGCACGAAACGTACAGCGAGCGCTGCAAGCGCATCACTGCATTGCTCAATGAAGTCAAAGCCGACTACAAAGATCAACGCAAGGCGCAGAACAGGCGTAACCGAATTAAGAACGGTTACGTACAGTATCGGCTCTTTTACCCAGAGGATATGCCGCCTGAGGAAGCTATTGCGCCTGACCCACCGCCTGCTGTTTGGGCAATCCAAGACTCAGAGCGCACGCGCATGCGCAGCAACCTGAACACGCTAAATCGCGTTGTGAAGGCTCTGCACTTCGCTGCTGAGGCACTGCAAACTGAGCCGCTCGATGCAGTTAAGCTGGCAAAAGGGCAAGAAATGCTCAAAGCGCTGAGGAGCGCCTTGCCTGAGCTGCCTGACATTCTCGGACGTTACGAAGTAATCCTACAAGCGACTGTTGAGCGTCTGAGCATTACTTTTGGCGCGACTCTGCGCGACGCCTTCGCAGCTGAAGGCTTGACGCTTGAAGGCAGACCGCCGCACATGCACGTTGGCAGGTTCCGCATTGCACTGGATTTCACCAAGCGGACAGCTAACCTTTCCTATGGCAAAGAACCAGTCGGTAAAAGCGTCAAGCTGAGCGCCGAGTTGATCC
>JANWYI010000030.1:19217-24029 GCA_025055255.1 Anaerolineae bacterium
CCTAGAGCGCTTGCTGGAAGACATTGTCACACGCCATGGCATCGCACTCGGCTCTGATGATGCCGTTAATCTGCCTGAGGTTCAGGCGCTCATCAGCAGCTTCCAGAACTCGCGCATTGACAGTACGAGCTATCGTTACGCGATTTTACACATGCTAGAAGCACTCCTGCGCGGCGACATGGCACGGCGCGAGTTGCTGACCCTGTGGCTGCATGGCGAGGAAGTCAACACGGAAGCGATGAGCGAGTTGCGCCGATTGAACGTAACACAGAAAATTAGCCGCTCCAATGCCTTCCAAATGCTGCGTTCGCTCGCTCAGACTGTGCGCGCGCTCGGCTTCAATGGCTTGTGTCTGCTCTTTGACGAAATGGATCGTCAAATGAGCCTTTCGCGCCGTGCTATGTCTACCATTACAGATAATTTGCGCGAGGTCATTGATCGCACTCGTGAAGATTTGCCTGGCACGCTATTCGTCTACGCTGTTCTGCCAACTTTCATCTATGAAGTTGTGCCGCGATACCCTGCGCTGCAGCAACGCTTGCAAGTGCAGATCGGGCGCTACTTTTCACACACTAATCCTTTCAGCCCTGTGATCAGCCTTGACAAGCTCGATCTAGAAGAGCAAGAGTTGCTGGTCAAGATTGCAGAGCGCCTGCAGCCAATTTTTGAGATCGCCTACGAAGCACGCCTAGACACAGACTTGCAAATGCGAAATGCAGGTCGCTTAGCCGAGGCTGCGCTGCGCGTACTCACTGGCACAAGTCACCGCCGCATTTTTATCAGTGCCTTGATCCGAGAGTGGTATCGGCAATGGCAGGAAAGCGAGAGCGAGCTGAGCGAGGCAGACGCTGATATGCTAGTTGGCGGCACTTCGCAAGACTCTGAGCGCAAGAATTAGTAATCTTGATGAGCTTATGCTCACACACTTGAGCGTGCTACACAAGCAACTTGGACGCGGTAAATTGTTGCGCACTCTGCGCGACGGGCAGCTCTATGAGGTGGAATTTGAGTCAGGCTTGCGCTTCATTTTGCCTAGCCGCGAGTTTGAGCCGCTGCCTGTAGCTATGCCTGACAGCGCCTTTGAGACACGCCAAACTGTTGAGGCGCTGCGCATGGGCATCACACCTGTAGAACACATTGAAGATTTAACCATCGGTCTTGATGATGAGCGGACGCGCTTGCACAATGCCTTTCAGCGGACGCGCATTCATGGCGGCGCAGCACTTGCTGTCTTAGCGGATTATGGTCAGGGCAAAACGCACTTCATCGCTCTGGCTGAGCGGAGCGCCCTAAGCGAAGGCTTTTTGGTCAGCACGCTCAGCCTCGATCAACGCGAGCTGCCGCCTTCACGGGCAAAGCTCATCTATCAGGCTTCTGTTGAGGCGTTGCGCTATCCTGATTCGCAAGAGCGCGGCTTGCAGCCGCTCTTAGAACGCGCACGCCAACAGCCGCACAACGTCATGGCGGTCATGGAGGAGTCGCTCAAAGGTGAGGAATGCCCGTTTGCTTTCGGCGTGCGCGCTTACCTAGAAAGCGAGAGCGACGCGGAGCGTCTTGAGGCGTTGCGTTATCTTGAGCATCGAGGCAATTTGAGACGCGCGCCGCGTCTGGTCTCAACAGGCAATGCAGCGCGTCAATACGCCTACTTGTTCACTGCAATCAGCGCTTTAGCGCGTGCTTTCGGTTACAGCGGACTAGCGCTCTTGCTTGACGAGGTTGACTATTACAGCCGCCTGTTGATCGCTCAACGAGAGCGCGCCAAACAGCTCTTCAAGGCGCTGATCTACGCCTCACAAGGCGAAGAAAGCACTGCCCTGAGCGATCACGATATCCCTGAGCATCATAAAGTCAACTATCCGCTGCGCTTCAGCGACCGCTCTGCTTTTTTCTTCCTATTCGCCAGCACACAGGCACCAGAGCAGATGCCCGTTTCAGAGTGGCTCTCTCCATCTGTGCTGATCTATCCAAATCAGCGCTTCAGACCTTCAGATGTTGAGCGCTTTTTGAAGATGGTTGGTGCTTACCACGCCAAAGCCTACAAATATGAGGCGAATGGACAAGCAGCCACGCCTTCTTTGGTGAGTTTCCTAGCACAAGCGCTCAGTAACGGGCGCATTCCCGTGCGCTTCCTACCGCAAATTGCTGTGACGTTCTACGACTTGCTCTACACATATCCGCACGTGTCAGCAGAGACTCATGTCCGCGATCTAGCACGCGCGTTGCAACCTGAGCGCTAAGCGACCGTAGGCTGTAATCCTCGCGCACAGCGGCTGAGCAGCCATAGCGCCGCCATGATCGCGCCGCCAAGCAAAAATGGCAACGTGCCGCCTGCTGCTTGGAAAAGCGCGCCGAATAGCAACGGCGCAACAGCGTCTGCTGCACTGACCGACGCTGCGCTGGCGCCTAGCACGCCGCCATAAGCGCCATCGGCGGCTCGGCGCGTCAACAGGCTGTTAATGGCAGGACGAATCAGCGCCGCGCCAATTGAGGTCGGCACAAGCGCGCCCATCAGCCAGAGCATTCCGCCGATGCCGCGTCCTGCGTTGCTCGGCAAGGTCACGCCTAGTGAGCCAATGACCGCCTCTGTGCTGCTTGGACGCTGCGAGAGCAAATACAACCGTGCCTCGCGTTCGCTGTAGAGCGGATGTGGCTGCTGTGGCGTTAGCGCTGTCAAAATTAGCCCGAATGCTAACAGCGCTAGAGCGCCGCGCAGCACGCGCACCTCACCATACCTGCGCGTCCATTTACCGATGTAGCCCAGCTGCACGCTGATCAAGATCACGCCGACCCAGACGAAAATAAAAGCGTTGCCTTGCGCTAACAAGCCGAGCCGCGTTAGTGTGAAGACACCCAGCAGACTCTCAAAGCCATAGAAGACCAACTGTTGAGCAAACATCAGCACTAGGAGCAGCCGTGTTTTCTCGTTACGCAAATATGGCAAGATGCTCAGCAAGTTTGAGCGCTTGATCACAGCCTTGCGCCGCTTTTCGAGCGGCAAGGTCTCGCGGAAGGCGAAAGTCGTCAGCAAAATTGAGATCAGCGAGTATGTCGCCGCAGTCAGAGCAGGCATTGAGAGCTGATCGGTCAGCTCAAAGATGATGAGCGCCATGGCAGGTCCGATTAAGAAACCAATGCCGAAGGCTGCGCCGATCAACCCTAGTCCACGCGCGCGGTCTTCCTCTGAAGTCAGGTCGCTGATCGCTGCTTGTGCTGTTGAGATGTTTGCGCCGAACAAGCCGTCTACTAGGCGTGACGCGAAGATCATCCACAGCGAGTTAGCAAAGGCGAGCATTAAGAAGCTAAGACAAGTCGTGATCTGGCTGATCAGCAAGAGCGGCTTGCGTCCGTAGCGATCTGAGAGTGCGCCCATGAACGGTAAGCCGATAATTTGCGCTGCGGGGAAAGCTGCGGCTACTAAGCCGATCTCCAGCGGCGTCGCGCCAAAAGCGGCTGCGTAGAGATGCAAGAGCGGCAAGATCAGCGTCAGACCGAGAATGTCTACGCTGACAATGGCGAAAATCGGCAGCAAGCGCGAAAAATCAGCAGTGCTGGCAGAGCGCGCCGTCATCAAAACTGCCTCAGCCAAAAATCTTGGTCAGGTCAGTGTAGATGAAGACGGCGATGAAGATCAGGGCAACGGAAGCGATGATCAAGTACTGCCACTTGCCCTTGTAGTTGGTCTGCCAGAAGCGGCGCAGGCTAAAGAAAATCGCTCCGACTGCGATCAGGTTAATGGCGAGACTAATTGGCGTTGCCCAGCTCGCCGCCACGCCAATGATTGGCAGGACGAAAGGCAGGATAGTGTACTGAATGATGCAGCGCACGCCTGAGATTGCTAGGGAAATGTTGAAGGCGCGCTCAGCAGCAGGCGGCGGTTGATCAGCTTTGTCAGATGTTGTGGTCAGCGTCTTGGCAGGCGGAGTAACAAATAGCAGACGTGCCATGATCGAATCGAGCGTCTTGAGCATAGCCTGATTTCACCATGTCTTGAAATTGTGCGTTACTTCACAGGATCATAGCACGCTCTGCCTTGAATGGCACACTCGGCCGCCGTGTCTACGCTTGAGCGCGCAACTTCAGCAAGACACGCTCTAGCTCAGGCGGCAAGAGCGCTTGGACGTGCACGGCTTCGCCTGCCATGTTGCGGAATGTGAGCGACTCGGCGTGCAGGAAATGTCTGCTCAGCTTGAGCGTCTGCTTGCGCCGTCCGTATACAGCGTCGCCAACAATTGGACAGCCAATGAAGGCGAGATGGACGCGAATCTGGTGTGTGCGTCCAGTCTGCGGCAAAACTTCCAGCAGCGTGTGCTGCGCGAAGCGCTCTAGGACGCGAAAATGCGAAACTGCCTCGCGTCCGCCACGATTGACGGGCAGGACAGCCATGCGCTTACGCTGCATCGGATCGCGTCCAATTGGCGCGTTGATGATGCCGCTGAGCGTGTTCGGCGCGCCGTCAACCAGTGCCAAGTAACGCTTGCGAACTGTGCGCGCCGCAAATTGTGACATCAGATGTAAGCGTGCTGGCTCGCTCAGCGCAACCAAAATCACGCCTGAGGTGTCTTTGTCCAAGCGATGCACGATGCCTGCCCGATTCTCGCCGCCAACAGATGCCACCTGCGGAAAATGCGCCAACAGCGCATTGACCAGCGTGCCGCTCGTGTTACCTGCTGCTGGATGTACGACTATGCCAGCAGGCTTGTCAATTGCCACGATCTGTCCATCGTTGTAGAGGATATGCAACGGTAACGGCTCAGGCTGTAGCGCAGCATTAGCCTCAACAGCTGCGAGCATTTCAGCAGTCAGATGCACCTC
>JANWYI010000030.1:24128-42248 GCA_025055255.1 Anaerolineae bacterium
ATGCAACGGTAACGGCTCAGGCTGTAGCGCAGCATTAGCCTCAACAGGTGCGAGCATTTCAGCAGTCAGATGCACCTCGACTTGATCGCCTGCCTCAAGGCGGTAGGCAGGCTTCTCAGGCTTGCCGTTGACGCGCACCAAGCCTTCCTTGATCAGCGTCTGTACGCGCACACGCGAGAGTGTTACGCCGTGCGTGCTTAGTTGATCGGTCAGGAATTTATCGAGCCGTTCGCCAAAAGTCAGGTCAGTTGGTGTGAAGAAATAATGCTGTGACATGGCTAGGCATAGCTAACGACTAGTCAGCAGCTTGCGCAACAGGTTGTGGCACTTGCGCTGCACGTCCGCTCAGCTGCTTGGGCAAGGTCAATGCCAAGACACCTGCTAAAAGTGCAGCGAAAGCGACAACCTGAAAAGTCGCCTGAATGCCAATGCCGCTGAAAGCACTGCCTTCGATTCCATCAGCGAGAAAGCCAATTAGAGCGTTACCAATCGCACCTGCGCCAAAGATCAAGCCGAGCGATAAGCCAGCCGCAAAGCCCTTGGCATTCGGCAAAAGACTCTGCGCCATAACCACTGTCAGCGGAAAGCCTGCGCCAAGTGCAGCACCTGCTGCTAGTGCTGTGAGCGGCGCTACCAAGCCTTCTGCAATCGGCAAGAGGAAAAGCAGCGGCGCACCAAGCCACAGACTGAGCGCAATCATACGCCGCCTATCGTAGCGATCTGCTAATGAGCCCAACAACACGCCGCTGAAAGCAGAGGCGATCCAGTACAAGCTGGTCACAAAGCCATACTGCTCTACTGACCAGCCACGCCGCTCAAACAGGATCGGCACAAAGTTGACCACTCCAATGTGTGAGAGGCTGCGCAAGAGCAGCACGCTCAGAAACAACATGAATGTACCGAACAATTTTGCTGTGAAAACACGGCGTGTCTCAGAGGCAGCGCGCTCGGCTGTGCGCATTGTTGCGACGGCGCGCTGACTGGGAATACAGCTCGCCATGAGCAGCACAGCAGGCAATGCAGCCAGACTGAGCGACAGTAGCGCTATCAGATTGTCAGCGATAAATGGCTGCAAACGGACGCGGTTTTCTACAGTCAAGGTCAGCGCAGCTAAAAGTATGCCTGCTATCGCCGGTCCAGTCCCTAAGCCGATCTGTCCAAATAAAAAGAACAGGCTGCTGTTGCGCGCAGCGCGGCTATGTTGCGCTGTAGCGGCGTACAGCGTGCCAACAGGATGAAAGGCGGCGCTGCCAAGCGCAGCAGAGCAGTAAAAGAACAGCGTGAGCAAGCCATTCGCTGAGAGCGCAGCAACAAGCGCCCCAGACATGCTCAGCGCAGTCCACGCCACGCCAAGTGCAGCAAGTAGACGTCCGCCTGTGCGATCAGTCAGGGCGCCGAACAAGGGCTGCGCAAGAGCGCCGATCAGCTCGCGCAAACTGATTGCTAAGCCGATAGCTGCTGCGCTGGCGCCTAGAAAGTGTGTACCAACAAAGGCGAGCATGACTGGTCCCATGCTCATGAAGATGTCGTTTGTGAGGTGTCCAAGCAGGACAGCCCAGAAAAGTAGGCTGCGTGGCAGATGCACAAGCTGCTCCTCAAATGGTAGACGCGGCGGTTGTAGCGCGTCTCTGTGCCACTGACTAACTAGGGCGGCACTTGTGCCGCCCATGTATCAGTTCAGGCTGCCCAGCAGCGTCTGATAGGCGTTTAAGGCAGGGATATATTTCTCGCGCTGCCATGCCTCGCGCAACGTCTGTGCCACTTTGAAGGTCTGTCCAAAGTGTTGGTAGGCACGGGCAAGATTCATGTAGGCAGTGGCACGATTCGGGTAGTTCGGCGCAGCAATGGCTTTCTCTAGCCACGAGATCGCAGCTTCATAGCAGTCCATTGCCATCAAGTAGACGCCGAGATCGTTATATGCCTCGCCGTAGTCAGGATTGAGCTCAATAGCCAACATGCACTGGTCAACTGCGTCTTCATAGCGCCCTTGCTGACTGTAGGCAGAGGCAAGTTGACGATATGCCTCAGCAGTTGGATGCATCTCAAGCGCTGCGCGGTAAAGATTAATAGCGCTTTCAACAGCGCCAGAGAGCTGTTGCCGATAGCCCTGCTCCAGAAAGCGGCGTGCGATTTCCTGCTGTGTTTGCATAGCGCACTCAGCTCCACACAATCTAGAGTTACCTACTTAGAATCTTAACAGAGAGAGCAGGTCAGAGTCTATAAATGATCCGTAAGCGGCAGCTGAACAGCGCATAAGGCGCTGTGTCCGAAGCAGTGCGCTTTGGCACAGCGCTCAACGGACGATGAAAGCTAAGGGCAGGCTTTGCAAGGTCTCGCCATTTGGCTCGCGCGCGCTGAAAGTGACGGTGTAGTTGCCTACGGTCAATGAGGAGATTTCATAGTAGAAATGAACACAAATCTGTGCTCCGTCTCGGTTAGCTGTCCAGCTGTAGCTGTCATCCAGACCGTTGCCTTTCCATTGCGCGCTGAATGTCGTGCCGCGCTTGTAGTTGCGTACCACAGCAATCATCCAGACCTGTTTGTCAGACGTGCTGAAGGCATTTGTCTCGTCTATAGGACAACCATCAGCGTTGTTCATGCCACGCGCTGTGACAATTCGCTCGATGACCATGCCGCTAGACGAGCGCAAGGGCACTCCAGAACCTGCTATTGTGCCTGAGATAGGCGTTGGCGCGCCTACAGCAGCTGAGCTGAAGTCCATAGGCGCAGGCGTGTTAACCATAGCAAAACTGTTTGGATCGGTTGTTGGCACAGATGCGATTGGCGCGCCTAGTGTGCCTGTGTTCATTTGAACGGTTAAGCGCGTGACTTGCTCACGAGACTGGCTGAGATCGGCTTGCAGTGTAGCAATTTGCTGCATCCAGAGCGCAGCTTGCGCTGTCATGGTTGGATCGAGCGACTGATAGTAGCTGATCGTAGCGCGCAGCGAAATGTTATCCGCCTCGACAATGCGCGCTGCCTCTGAAGTGCCGCTGCACGCGCTCATCAGCAGCGCTGTAACAGCCAGCATCATCAGTTTCAAAACGTTTGCCCTCAAGTGCATCGTGTTCCGTCTCAATCGGTCAAGATCAGAGGCGAATCTTGCCAGCAGGCAGTGCTACTGGCAAGACTTTCTCACAGACATCTTAGAAGTATGCGCAGGGCAGACTTAAGGCGCTCGACCGACTGCGCGCGGCGTCGGCGTGAGCGTGGCTGTGCCGTTCAAGCGCATCGGCATGGCAGTCGCCGTCGGACTCTGGTTCCAGCGCGCTGTAGCAGCACTGGCAGTCACAGTTTGGTCGCCGATGATCGCCTGTTGTGTCAATGCTTCTGGCGGCAAGAGCGGCGCGCGAGCGGTTGCTGTGGCAACAGCAAAGGTCGCTGTGGCGAGCGCATCTACATAGTCCTCGCGCAGCTCGACGCCGAACATGCTGCAGCAGCGCACTACTTCTACCCAAGTCTGCCCCGGCTTGAGTTTAATCGGCGTCTTGCCGTCAGCGTAGAAGAGCGCAAGCGCCGTGCCGTAGCGTTCACGATTATCTCGAATCCAGTAGCCGTCATAGCAGCGTCCATTGCGGCAAACAATAGCTTTCTCTCTTCCCCAGAGCTGGATTTCAATGGTTTTAGCGCCGCTCTCATCTTCGTAGATATCAGGGCGATCTACATGCTCTGCTTGTACGATTACGATGTTATCAGCGGTCAGCTGCTTGCCTGTAATTGCATCCACATGCGGGTAGCCGGTATTCCAGCGATAGTACTTGCCGTCAGCAGGATTGTACTGCCAGCGCGCATTTTGATCGCCATACCACTTGATGTAGATGTCCTTGATCGGCTTGCCACCTGCGTCAGGCGTCTCATCGAAGGCGAAACCGCGCGCGATGTAGCCTTGATTGACGTTGCGGCGCGTCGCAAGTTCCCACATTTGGTAGGTGTTGCCGAAGAGCGTGTGTTCAAACGGGACGCCAGGCTTTGGGAAGCGGCAAAATGGCGGACAGTTATCACCAAACTGCGGCGTGAGCGCTTGGTACTTCCACTCGGCTGTCCCGATCATCATTTTGATGGCATCGTTAGCGCCGCTGTAGGCGAGCAGCGCGTTATACATCACGACTAGCTCAAGGTCGAGTAGGCGACCAGATCGGATTGAGCCGACGTGCTCTGCGCCTTGTGAGCGGTAGATTGCGGCAAAGCGCGTCACGCCGCCTTCTACCTCATACTCATAGACAACATCTGCTTTGTCCAGACCTGCCTGTGGACGCACGATGTAAGGATAGTTGGAGATTTTGACGATCAAGTTGCGCCGATTGCGCGCTTCTTCGCTTGGATAGGGTAAGCCAGTCAGCGGATTGATATTCTCAGGGTATCTGAACGGACCGACAACGGTCGGCGTCGGCGTGAGCGTGGGTGTGTGAGTCAGCGTCGGCGTCAAGGTTGGCGTGGCGGAAGGACGGCGTGTGTTAGTCGGGACGAGGACTTGAGTCGGGCGACGCGTGTTAGTCGGAAGAGCGCTGCTTTGGCTATGAGCAGTCTCAAGACTGCTAAAAGTTGCGGCGATAACGCCGAGTAGCATCAAGCAAGCTAACAGAATGCGGTTAGAAACCTTCACAGTTTGCCTCTGTGCATAGAAAGTAGCAGCAGAACATCATAGCGCAGGTGTCGCTGCTTGGCGAGAAACCTGCCTAGTGGCGGCGCTGAGGCGTAGACTGAGTCAAAAATTTTTTTCACTTTGCGCTGCAATTTTGTGGTATAGTGATTGTAGCAAGGCAGAGGCAAAAGGACTTCCTCACAGTGGCGGACTTGACGGGACGGCGACTGGGCAAATTTGAGATTCTTTCGCCACTAGGCAAAGGCGGCATGGCGACAGTCTACCGCGCCCGTCAGATCGATCTAGAACGCGAAGTAGCCGTCAAAGTGATGAAAGCCTCCCTTGCCGACTCAGAAGACTTCCTCGCACGCTTCCGTCGTGAAGCAAATCTGATTGCTTTACTAGATCATCCTCACATCGTAACTATCTACGAGTACGGTCAAGAAGGCGACATTGTCTACATCGCCATGCGCTTGCTCCCAGGCGGCAGCCTTGCCGAGCGCCTGCGGCAACACGGCGCACTCTCGACAAGCGAGACACGCCGCATTGTCAATCAGATCGCCTCAGCGCTGACGCTAGCGCATAGCCGCGGCGTGATCCATCGTGACTTGAAGCCGCAAAACGTCCTATTCGATAGCAGTGGCAACGCCGTGCTGACTGACTTCGGCATTGCCAAGGTAGATAACAGCTCCACACTGGTGACTGGCACTGGCATCGCTATGGGAACACCTTCGTACATGGCGCCAGAGCAATGGCGCGGCGAGCCAGTTGACCTTCGTGTGGACATCTATGCGCTTGGGCTGATGATTTTTGAGATGCTCAGCGGTAGGTTGCCGTTTATTGGCGATACGCCTGCTAGCTTGATGTTCAAGCACTTGACTGAGCCACCGCCACGCATCACGCAGCTGCGCCACGATATACCACCACAAGTTGAGGCAGTCATCTTCCGTGCGCTCGCCAAAAACCGCGATGATCGCTACGGTAGCGCTCAGGAGCTTGCTGAAGACCTCGACGCTGCGTTCTCAGGCAAGGCACTTTCATCACGTACGCCTGCTGCGCCTGCTGAGACCGATTTGACCGCACCCGCTCTGCCAATCATCACGCCACTGGGCGCACCTTCGCCTCTGGAAGCAACTGTTACAGCACCTGTTGCGCCTACGAGCAAAAAGCGCGGCACAGCGCCACTGTTGCTCATTGGCGGCGTTGTGATCATCGCTTTGTTCGGTGCATTGCTGGCTTTTCTCAGCAATAATGCCGTTCCCGTTCAACCTGGAGCAGCCACTACAGTCAGTCAAGGCGCTCTAATTGCCATGTCTGAGACTGATGTTACGCAGACCTCGCAAGCATCTATTCCGACTGCGACAATTACACCCAGTCCTGAGCCGACAGCGACTCCCACTGTTGCACCAACTGATACTCTCACGCCGACCAGCACGGTCACACCTACTGAGACTGCCACATTCACTCACACGCCGTCTTCCACGCCTAGCTCAACCTTCACTGCGACCGTCACGCCTAGCGCTACGTCAACTCCGAACTTGACAGAAACTGTTGAGAGCCAGACGCGTCTGACACAGCAAGCCCAGACGCTGATTGCAGCGTTTGCTAGCACTCTCGTAGCTCAGACTGCTATTTTTGAGCAAGGCTTGACACAAACTGCTACGCTCTGGACGTTCACGCCGACTAATACACCAACACCAACGGCAACCTTCACAGCTACTGCCACTTCAACCAACACGCCAACAGCGACCTCTACAGCCACTGCTACGGCAACCGGTACGCCAACAGCAACTTTCACGGCTACTGCAACGTCAACCAGCACGCCAACAGCAACCTTCACGGCTACCGCAACGTCAACCAGCACGCCAACAGCAACTTTCACAGCCACAGTGACGCCAACTAGCACGCCAACACTGACTGAGACGCCCACTGCTACGCCGACTGCTGCTCAGGCAGCTGAGCCGACGCTAGTGCCATGTCTAGTCCAATCCACTGGACGCACAGGTGCAGCGGTTTATGGAAGACCGAGCAAGCGCTCAGGTGTTCTCAACCGACTGCAGCCCAATGTGCCTTATGTAGTGCTAGGGCAGTTCACTTCTGCCGATGGCGTGAAATGGTGGAAAGTTGTCTTCGGTAGCTATGTTGAGGCATGGGTAGATCAGGCGGAAGTGCGGGTCTTTGCAGGCTGCCAAACAGTTCTCTCAATCACGCCTTTGCCACCAGGTGTTCTTCCAACGGCAACGCCGGGCGGTAGCAGCGGCTCAGGCGGTGGCAGTGGATCGGGAGGCTCAGGTGGCAAAGACGACGGCGATGGTGACGTTGGATTCTAGCTCTAAAGGTAACAATCTACCCTGTAGGGTCATCCGACTCGCTTGTTTTTCAAAATTAGGTGTGCTACAGCTTGCACCTACGCTATAATAGCGTCCAAATGACCAACTCTGCTATTCAGGTGGAGCTAAAAACATGAGCGTCCGTCTGCCCGCTGCTAGTGCATCTGAGGCGATCAGGCGTGCCGCGCCTGCTGCAAATACACAAGGTTTTCTGCTTGCCAGCAGCTTGTGGGCAAATCTTGCCTTGCTCACAGCATTCGGAGTAGTTGTGCTCGGCTTGACACTGGCAATTCGCTGGTACAGTCAGCCATTTATAGGCGCATTTCTCTACAGAACAGGCGAATTCATCGGCGCACGCCCGTTAGCAGGCGGTAAGTGGGCAGCACTTGAAGTAGGTGTGCGATCTGGCGATAGGCTGCTGGCTCTAGATGACCGTGTGTTGGATAACGGGCAAGTGCTCAATGCGGCTCTGGCAGAGCTAACTTTCGGTCACGTTGCGCGCCTGACCGTGCTGCGCAATGTAACTGCTGAGAGTCCATTGCCGCCTGAGTGCGCTGAGTTCACTACAGGCATCGCACGATGCACTTTTGACGTACGCCTTGAGCAACTGCCTTTTGCTGATTGGATCGGCTATTGGGGCATTGGCTTCTTCGTTGCTACTGTTTTAATAGCGCTAGGGATGTGGCTCTGGTTAAGGCACCGCCATCTCCAAGCCGCCCGTGCCTTAATTGTCTTGGTCTCAGCAGGCGCTATAGCTGCTGTAACGCGCTTTGAGATCAACAGCACTTACCTGCTTGATCTAGTCTTCCGCGCTGCGCTAGTTCTACTTGGCTTTATGCTCTTCCAGTTCGGCATACTGTTTCCGTATTCATTGATAGTGCCGAGTCGCCGCAAGCTGTGG
The DNA here is from genome assembly GCA_025055255.1 of Anaerolineae bacterium. Classification (GTDB taxonomy): domain Bacteria; phylum Chloroflexota; class Anaerolineae; order Aggregatilineales; family UBA2796; genus CP2-2F. The sequence goes on from JANWYI010000030.1 coordinate 31,942, forward strand.
TTGACAGTTGCTGCTGCAGGCTTTGGACTGTTTCTGCTTCTCTCTGCGTGGCTGAGCCAAGAGCGCACTCTGTACGCTCTTTCGCTCCTTTTGCCGACCTTGTTTATGACTGCAGCAGGGATTTTCTTTACGTTGAGCATGGTCGTTCGACGCCAACGCGCCACCTCTGCACTTGCCCGCGAACGCGCCTCTGTGATGTTGATCAGTACCTTTGTGCCGCTCCTAGCCTTTGTTTTATGGTGGATTACGAACGCTCTTGAGAACATTGAAAGTCTGCGCGGCATAGGTTTTTCTACAATTTATTTGCAGATGCCAGCTTTGTTTGTGCCGTTTGGCATTGCCTATGCTGTTCTGCTGCGCAGCGATAGCGGCATATTCAGCACGGATCGCTTGGTTAACGATACACTGGTGATCGGCGCGCTTGGCGCGTTGCTCACGCTTGGCTATTTGCTGGTAACTCTCGCTGCCTATCTGCTAACAGCAGGTTTCATCCGTCCTGATAATCCTATCTTAGTTGGCAGCTTGCTTTTTGCAATTGCAATCCTTTTCGCGCCGCTGCGCACACGCATGGAACGCTACATCGAGCAGGCGTTCTTTCGCCAGCGCCGTTACTATGCGCAGCGCCTAGAACAATTCACGCGCAGCTTAGCTACCGCGATTGAAGTGCGCGAAGTCGTCCGTCTTTTGGATCAAGAGATTAAAGAAACGCTCAAGCCGCAGCACTGCTTCATTTACGTCCAAAATGTCTTCACGGGCGACTACGAGCCTGTTTTTGATCGGAGCGCGCGCCGTTCGCAAACCGATATCCGCTTCAAAGCCGATGGTGGCTTAGTGCGCTTGCTGAGCAACCTTGCAGAGCCAATTCTTAATCTGAGGCGAGATATCGCATTCTCAGCCGAACTACAGGCAGATCGCCCACGCCTAGCTGTCCTGAACACGCCGATTATTGTCCGCATGCAGAGCGCTAGACGGCTGAACGGCTTCATCGCGCTCGGTCCGCACTACGAGAACGCGCCCTACAATCATGAAGACCTGCGCTTCCTAGAAGGCATCGCCATGCAAGCGGCAGCTGCGCTAGAGCGCGCTCAGGTTATACTGGAGTCGCAACAAAATGAGCGCGAATTGAAAGTCTTGGTGCAAGTTAGTGCCAGCTTGAACATCGCTATGGACTTTGACACTTTGCTGGAGTTCATCTACGCACAAGTCAGTAAAGTGATCGAGGCGCCTAACTTTTACATCGTCCTTTATGATGAGCGCACCAATGAGCTGACCTACGCTTTCTATCAAGAAGATGGCGAGCGCTTACCTGAGCGCGAAGGTTACCGCTGGCAAGCTGGCTTAGACATCTTCAGCGAAATTGTGCGCACGCGCCAACCTTACCGTACTGACAACTATATCCGCGATCTGCAGCGGCGCAACCTGACGCCTGAAAATCCGCAGCTGCGCGCATGGCTAGGTGTGCCACTCAATGCTGCTGAAGGTCGCTGCATCGGCGCTCTGGCACTTGGCACAACTGATCCGAGCCTTACCTACACAGAAGAACAAACCAAGCTGTTCTGGAACATTGCTGACCTTGCTGCCACAGCACTCTATAAGTTGCAACTGCTGGAAGAGAGCAAGCAGCTCGCTCGCCAGATGCAGGTGTTGAATGCCACTAGCTCGCAGCTTGCCACTTTGTTTGAAGATGTTGATGCGCTATTGCAAAATATCGTCGAGTCAGCCGTTGCCATTTTGGACTGCGAAGCAGGCAGCTTGCTCTTGGTAGATGAAGAAAAGCGCGATCTGGTCTTCCAAGTAGCCATTGGCGGCAGCGGCAGCGACTTAATTGGCGCGCGTCTCCCGATTGGTAGCGGAATTGCAGGCACAGTGGCTGCAACTGGGCAGTTTTTGATCATCAATGATGTGCAGCGCGATCCGCGTTGGTATGGCGAAGTAGACGTCACTCAAAACGCTGAACGTTCGTTCAACACGAGCAGTGTTCTTGCCGTGCCACTCATCTCGCGCAATCGCGTGATTGGCGTGCTGGAAGTGATGAACAAGCGTGATGGCACAGGCTTTGACGATAACAACGCTAACTTGCTGATGGCTTTTGCTGGTCAAGCAGCCGTTGCTATTGAGAACGCTAACCTGTTCCGCCGCACTGATGAAGCGCTTGCTGAGCGTGTCCGCCAGCTTTTCAACATGCAGCGCATTGACCAAGAGCTGAACCGCACACTCGACTTCCAGCGCGTCGTTGACCTGACTGTAGATAATGCTATCCGCGAGAGTGGCGCAGACGCAGCTTTCCTAGCGCTGGTCAGTCAGGATCGGCTACGCTTTGAAGTCGTCGGCTGCGCAGGCTATCCTGAGCGTATTGTCAAAGTAGGTGATACTTTCCCAATTGATCACGGCATTCTCGGTTACGCCTATCGCCGCAACCGTCCATTGCTCACTCCAAGTCACACACTGCCAATTGACGGCTTGACGATTTTGCCCGAAGCAGTCAGCCAGATTGCTGTGCCGATGATTACAGCCGATAAGGTGACAGGCGTCTTGTTATTGGAAACAACGCAGCCGGGCGTCTTCACACAAATCACAGCCGAGCATATCGAAGGTATCGCTGAACACGCTAACACTGCTATTGCCAATGCGCAGCTCTTTGCACAGCTAGAGCGCGCTAATACGCAGCGCATCACTTTCATAGGCAAAGTGGCTCATGAGTTCAAAAATCCGCTCTCTTCCATCAAAGGTTACACGGACTTGCTCAGCGCGCGTGTGTTAGGCGCTTTGAACGATCAGCAGCAGCATTACCTCAACATCATCCAGCGCAACGTCTTGCGCCTGCAGCAACTGGTGGAAGATTTCACGGACATGACCGCGCAGGAGACAGGCAACCTGCGCCTAAACATGAAGGCTGTCAACTTCTTCAACGTGGTGCTCGATTCTATTCGTCCAATGCAGCGCGCCTTCGATGAGAAAAATCAGCAGATTGTTCTGCAAGTGCCTGAAGATTTGCCACCAGTCTGGGGCGATGAGCGCCGCTTGATTCAAATCATGACTAACTTTGTGAGCAATGCTAACAAGTACACTAGGGCAGGTGGCAAGGTGACCATCTTTGCTGAGCGGGCGCGCAACATTTGGGATGAAGGCGGCGCACCTGAGGTCGTTCATTGCACAGTCAGCGACACGGGCATCGGTATGAGCGCTGAAGACCTGCAGAATTTGTTCAAGCCGTATTGGCGTAGCGATAACCCTGAAGTGAAAGAGCAGCATGGCACTGGCTTGGGTATGTCGCTGACGCGCGGCTTGATCGAGGCGCACGGCGGCAGAGTCTGGGTAGAGAGCGAGTTGGGCGTCGGCACGACCTTCCACTTCACTATTCCACTAGCGCAGGCAAGCGAAAAGCTCAAGCAATAATGCTGCGCCTTGCTATCTTGCCGCTTTGGATGATTGTGACTGCCTATCTAGTGCTGGGCAGTCTCTATTTGAGCGCCACGCCGCATGGACGCACGCCCGATGAACGTGCGCACGTCCGTACGATTGAGCAGATTGCGCTCAACGGTTGCTGTCCTGTGCTTGAGGTGCGCGAGCCATGGGTAGACTACGAAGATCATCAGCCGCCACTGTATTATTTGCTCTTGGCGCCGCTCTATCGCGCAACCAACGGCGACCTAGACGCACTGCGCACCGCAACACTAGTCTTAGGCAGCGGCGCGCTCTTCGGCGCATGGAGCGCTATGCGCGCGCTCTTTCCGAATCAGTTGTGGGTCGCCATTGGCGTGACAGGCTTTGTTGCGTTTTTGCCACAGCGCTTGGGCATGGTTGTCGGCGTGAACAACGATGCACTGGCAGAGACTCTCGCAGCAGCGCTCATGGCGCTGTGTTTGTGGTGGCTGCGTCCAAACAGCTATGTTCAGCCGCTCTGGATTGGCGTCCTACTTGGTGTTTGCTTTGTGACCAAGCTGACGCTCTATCCGCTCGCTGCAGCAGTTGGTGTGGCGATATTTCTGCGCGCACGCCGCGCAGAGCAGCCGTGGCGCGCGTTTGCGAGCAGCGCTCTAGCAGTTAGCGTGCCAGCAGCGCTGATTGGCGGCACATTCTGGCTGCGCAACGTTGTCATCTATGGTTTTCCTGACTTTTTGGCGCAACAGCGTCATGATGCATTAGCGCTCAGCCTCTCAGGACAGCCGACTATGGCACAGTGGATTGAGCGCCGAGGTGTCAGTGGCTGGCTGGAAGACCTGATCGGCACGACCTTTCAGAGCTTCTGGGGACAGTTTGGCGAGATGGCTGTGCCAATGCATCCGTTCACCTATCGAGTCTTGCACGTCCTGACAGCGCTCGCTTGCATTGGCACGTTGTACACTTTCCTCAGCAGAGCGCGTCGGCTGAGCCGCGAGCAGTGGGATAGTTTGGTTGTGCTGGGTGTGGCTCTACTAGGCGTGGCGGGCGCCTTTTTCTATTACAACCTGAAGTTTGTCCAGTTTCAAGGACGCTACCTGTATCCTGCGCTCGTCTCGATAGCGCTGTTCTACGTGAGCGGCGCAGCAGGTTTTGGGCTATTCCTGCGCGACCACACAGCCGTAGCGCGGCGTTTCCTCAGTCTGACAGCGCTGAGCGCTGCGCTGAGCGGCGCAATGGTCGTTTTTGCGCTCTACGCGCTCTACCGCGTCCTGATTCCATTCCTTGTCTGAGAGATTTGACTATGACAGGCTTACTCTACCTGCTTGATAGCTACACCCAGACTTTTGACGCGGTTGTGACAGCCGTGCGCGCCGACTTGCACGCTGTAATACTCAACCAAACGGCGTTCTATCCCGGCGGCGGCGGTCAGCCGTGTGATTTTGGCACGTTGACCATCAACGGCGTGTCGCGGCGTGTGGTGAAGGTTCAAAAGGTAGACGGCGAGGTTGCGCACATTCTAGAGTCTGAAGCTGCACTGCCTGAGGTCGGTACGACGGTCAGTGGTCAGCTGGATTGGGAACGGCGCTATCGCCTAATGCGCACGCACACTGCCCTGCATATCCTGAGTGCAGTTGTCTTCCGCGACTATGGCGCGCAGGTCACAGGCGGCAACATGGAGCCGGGCGAAGGTCGCCTAGACTTTGAATTTGAGACGCTGCAAGGCGATTTTGTGCGCCAAATTGAGGCAGCGTTGAACGCAGAGGTCGCTACAGCGCGCCCGATCAGCGTGCGCATTCTGCCACGCGAAGAAGCCTTCAAAATTCCCGATCTGATCCGCACTAAAACTAACCTGTTGCCGCCTGAGATCGCTGAAGTGCGCGTGGTCACTATTGAAGGTTTGGATGTGCAAGCCGACGGCGGCACGCATGTACGCAACACAGCCGAAGTCGGGCAAATTCGCGTCACAGACTACAAGAGCAAGGGCAAGCTGAACAAGCGCATTTATATCGCTGTTGATTGACTAAGGCAGTCGCTTGCGAACGACTGCCTATAAGTGCATCAGACAAGCACAGGCTCGCGGACGCTTGCCACAACTTTCACACCATACTTCGGACGAATAGTGAAGAGTTGCTCTGGCAGAATTGGATGATCTTTCACAAGCGCGAGCTTGAAGCGCTGTGCAACGGTCGCTAAGATCAGACGCGCCTCTAGCATGGCGAAGCTGTTGCCGATGCAAATGCGCGGACCAGCGCCGAACGGCAAGTAGGCGTAGCGCGGAATTTCTGCCTCGCGCTCCTTGCTGAAGCGCTCTGGGATGAAACGCTCTGGCTCTGGGAAGTAGCGCGGATCGCGGTGCATGACGTACATGCTGATAAAGACGTTGCTACCTTTGGGCAACACATACTCGCCTAGCTGAACATCCGTGATTGGCATGCGCGAGACGCCGCCAGCAGGCGGATATAGACGCATGGCTTCCTTGATAACCATTTCTGTGTAAGGCAGATTCGGTAAGTCTGCTAGTGTTGGCGCCCTACCGCCTAGCACGCTATCCAACTCTGCCCAGAGCTTCGCTTCCACCTCTGGATGTTGTGCAAGGAGCGCCCATGTCCAAGCCAGCGTGACGGCTGTTGTCTCGTGACCGGCGAGAAAGATAGTGATAACTTCGTCGCGTAGCTGCTGATCGGTCATACCGTTACCGTCTTCATCGGTCGCAGCAAGCAGCATTGAGAGCAGATCGCCGCGATCTGTGCCGTCAGCACGGCGCCGACTGATGATCTGCCTCAGTAGCGCGTCAATCTCGCGCAACGCGGCGCGCTCTCGACGCTTGATAGCGCTAGGCAACAGGTCATAGAGTGTGGTGAAAATGCCGATACGATTGTTAGCTGCTTCCAGCAGCACAGTCACCAGTTGGCTGACACGCGCCGCAGAGTCGCTCACATCAGCACTGAAGAGCGTGCGCGCCACAATCTTGAGCGCCAACTGAGTCATCTCAAACAGGACATCGAACGGCTGATCAGTCTGCCAAGCAGCGATGGCGCGCTGAGTCTCCTCAACCATTGCTGTTGCGTAGGACTCAATGCGCTTGTGATGGAAAGCAGGTTGTGCCAGCTTGCGCTGTTTGCGCCAGAAGTCGCCTTCGCTGAGCAGCAAGCCGTTACCAGTCACTGGACGTAAGGCGCGGTTTAGGACGTCATCTTTGTGAAACTTGTCGGCATGAGTCACCAAGATTTGATGAGTGAGTTCTGGATCGCTGATCTGGAAGAACAGGCGATTGCCGACTCTGGCGCAGGCGAACGAGCCATACTCTTGGAAAGTCTTCACAGTAAACAAAAGCGGCTCTGGGCGCGTGCGGAAGGGCATCAGCTGCATCAGGCGGATGAACCAGAGCCGAAAAATTGGACCGGGCGGCAATTTGTAATCCGTTGCCATGTTACACCTCGCTTCTGAGCCGAGTGCGACTCAAAGGATTGAACTGCAGACCTTGTGAATAATTGTACAACGGTCTCAGGGCGTTGACTGCTTCAGTTCAGGCATAGGTCGCCCATTTGTGCGCAAACAACTTTGCAGGTAAAGTTGAAAGCAAGTTGCAAGGCACTAACCTTGCGCAGAAGGGGGAAAAAATTCGTGCAGAGCCGCCGCAAGCGTCCACACGCCGCCTTTGTGAACGTCTACGACCGCGTGACCCTGACCGAAGACGTGCCTGAGCATCGCTTGAAACGCGGACAGGTAGGCACTGTTGTGGAGATTCTAAGCAGCGACCTATTTGAGGTCGCCTTTGAGGCGCCAGAGCAGTCAACAGTCTGTAAGGTGCATGCCAGCAAGCTAGAATTGCTGGACGATCCACGCGCAAGGCGTATTGTCCACTAGACTTAGCGCGCAGCGCCAACTCACAAGCGACGCGCGCGCACGACAACGCGCTTCAGGTAATCGCGCATTTGCGCGTCCCAATCTTTGCAAGTGATCAGCGTCAGCTCTTCATAGCCGCGATTGCGGATGACGCTGAAGTCGTTCGGAGCAACAGTCAGCACTTCGGTCACAACGTACTGAACGACTTCGGTCGTCGCTGAGCGCTCGCGGAAGATGCTGATCAGGTCGCCTTGCTGCAGCTCGCTGAGGCGCGCAAACGGACCTGGCTTGCCGTCACCTAGTTCCACATGACCTGCCAACACGAAGTTGCCGCCTTCATCCATGTTCGCCGTGCCTTCGAGATGACCTGCTTGGTCGTAGAGGTAGCTCAGATTCCATGTGTCAAGGCTCATGTCGAAGTAAAGCGGCACGATGTCGGCGAGCAAGTTAATGCGCGCAGCTGCCACACGGAAAGGCAACTTGCGGCTCGGCGTTGGCGGCGCTGTTGGCTGTGCTGTTGCGTTGACGGCGATTTGAGTCGGCGGTACAGGCGTGTGCGTCGGCGCTGTGAGAGTAGGCGTCAGGCGCCCTAAGCGTTCAAATGCTAAGTAAACTGCCACAGCGCCAATCACGATCAGCAGTGCGGCGATGAAACTGAACGAGTTGCGTCGGTGCCGACGATAACGATACATCACAAACCTCACACACAGCGATGAGCGTCATCAGCTGCATCTGCCCTGCCTAGAAGGCAGAGCAGATGCACAGCAGATACCTCTCCGATGGACTAACGGCGCATACGACGCAACCAGAGCAAGGCGCCGCCGAAGACCAAGCTGAAGCCGAGCAACAGCAGCAGAAGTGCCTCGCCAAGGTTGATTGGCTCAGCAGGCGGCAAGCCTGTGGCAGGCAGACGTCCGCGCGTGACGCGCAACGTCGCCGAGCTGACCTTCGGATTGCCCGTTCGATGGCGCAGCTCGCCCGTGTTGGTCACGTCGCTAGGCGCAGGCGCATCATCGCGCAGGCGCGCTTGGACAGTCAGGACAACCGTCTGACCCGGATTGACCACGCCGACGTCGAAGATGACGACCTGACCGCTGATCGTGAACGTGCCTTGCGTCGTTGTGGCGCCGATGATCTGCAGGACGCTCGGCACAGTGTCTGAGACCACAATGCCGCTGGCAGGCACGCTGCTCGGATTGGTCACGGTCAGCGTGTAGACGACCAGCTCGCCGGGCAGTGCCAGTCTTGGCTCAACTAGCTTGACAATCACAGGGTCGGCAACCAACAGACTGCCTACTGCTGGCACAGCTGTTGGGCTGAGACTGACAGGATTGGTGACAGCAGGTGCCATGTTGTTGCTGGGCGTTGGATCGGCAAAACCTGCAGGCAACGTCACGTAGACCATGTTGTTGATCGGCGCGTTTGCGCTAGACGCCACAACAGCCGTGACCGTGTAGGTCAGGAAGTTGCCCGCGCCGGCGGCAATGTTGACTGTATCCACAATGTTGCCGTTCTGCAAGCCAGAGGCGCACGTTGCACTGCCCGTTGGCGTGCATGACCACTGCGGATTGACTAGTTGCTGCGGGAAGATGTCAGTCACTGTGCCGCCAACGACATCGTTTGGACCGTCATTGCGCACGACAATTGTGTATGTCACGACGCTGCTAGGTGTATAGTTGGCAGGATCAACCGACTTGGCAATTCGCAGGTCAGCGCTGTCGCTAGCGGTTGCAAACGTGACAGCAGCGCTGCTTTCGTTGTTGGACATGTTCGGGTCAACTGTACCGGTTGGTAGATCAACGCGCGCTGTGTTGGTGAAGTCAGTATTGCCCGTCACAATGCCATTGATGGTGACAGTGACCGTGCCGCCACTTGGGAAGGTCGGGATGGTCAGCGTCACATTCTGCCCGCTGATAGTTGGATTGCCGCCGCAGAGGGCGCCGCCTGTCTCGCTGCCGCATGTGGCGCTTATGATATTCACCTGAGCAGGCACGTTGTCGCTGAAGACTGCGCCGTCTGCCGCATCTGGACCGTTGTTACGCAGCAGGATGTCAAAGCGGATTGCGTTGCCTGTTGCGACTGCGCTCGGCGTAGCGCTCTTGAGTGCTTCTACATCTGCCACTCGGTCGCCGACGCTAATCGGCGCACTGGCAGTGTTGCCTGTACCACCATTAGTCGAGCTGACATTGCCGGTCGTGTTCGTGCCGCTCTGCGTTGTCGTCACCAGGACTGTAACAGTGCAAGAGCTATTAGGCGCAATGCTGCCACCGTTTAGCGCGATGCTTGTGTCGCCTACGTTGGGCGCGAACGTCCCGCCGCAGGTGTTGGTGAAGGTCAATGGCGAAGCCACGCTCATGCCTGTTGGGAGAGGATCCGTCACAGCCACGCCCACCAAAGTCGTGAGCTGATTCGGGTTGCTGATGGTCAAGGTGAGCGTGGTTGTGCCGCCGCTGACGATTGCCGTCGGGCTGAATGACTTAGCAATGCTAGGCGGCAGCACAGCGCTGACGGTCAGTGTAGCAGAGGCTGTGTTGCCCGTGCCGCCGTTGGTAGAGGTCACGTTGTCCGTTGTGTTGAGTGAGCTCCCCACAACGCTAGTGGTCACGTCCACAGTGAGCGTGCAGCTGCCGCCCGCTGCGAGCGTACCGCCGCTCAGCGTCAAGCTGGTATCGCCCGTGTTCGGCGCGAATGTCCCGCCGCAGGTGTTGGTGGCGTTCGGCGGCGAGGCAACGGTCATGCCTGCAGGCAACGGATCAGTCACGGCGACGCCCGTCAAGGTGAGCGATGTGTTCGGGTTGGTGATGGTCAGCGTGATAGTGCTGACAGCGCCTGCCTCAATTGCGCTTGGCGTGAAGGACTTAGCGATGCTGGGCGGCTGAGGTGTTGTCGCAGTCAGCGTGGCGGTGGCAGTGTTGCCTGTGCCGCCGTTGGTTGAGGTGACGTTGTTCGTGGTGTTGTTATACGTGTTTGTTGCATTGACCGTCACATTGACCGTGAGCGTGCAGCTGCCGCCTGCTGGCACAGTGCCGCCGCTGAGTGCGATGCTGGTGTCGCCCGCATTTGGCACAAACGTGCCG
>JANWYI010000031.1:0-15711 GCA_025055255.1 Anaerolineae bacterium
GTGCGCGTGCTTTACGCGACCACATTCTTGAACAGGCTGCAGCGGCATCAGCTTTCGCAAACCCAACTGAGCGACGAGCGCCATCAAGGCACAGCGCGCTGGAAGATGTCCTCAGCAGCAGCACAGCACCTATTGAAGACATCAAGCGCGCGGCACAGCTTATACAGAACGGTAAGAGGCAAGAGGCAGCCGCTCTGGTCAAGCAGCTTGCCACACAGTATCCCGGCGATGCCGATGTGTGGTATTTGGTCGGCTCACTGCAAACTGACCCATCTAGGAAGCGCGACGCCTATCAGAAGGCGCTGCAGATCAATCCGAATCATCGCTTGGCGCGCGCTGCGTTACAAAAGCTGGGCGTTCTCTAGCGCTCTGAATGCTCACGTATCTCGCCTGTAACGACATAGATTGCGCGTTCGCAGATATTGATGGCGCGGTCGCCGATGCGCTCCAAGTTATGCGCTATCCATAACAAGAAAGTAGCACGCTCAACGACATGAGGTAGCTCGGTCATAACGTCTATCATCTCACGGAATGTGCGCTTCTGTAGCTGACCGATTTCGTAGTCGCGCTTGATTATTGCCTCTGCGAGTGGCACGTTATGCGTCACAAAGGCTTGGACAGCGCCACGCACCATTTCACGTCCAATGACTGCCATTTGTGGAATATCCACGAGCGGACGCGGTGGCGGCGCATCAATCATACGTAAGGCGAGGCGTGCTATGCCTGCCGCATGGTCGCCAATGCGCTCAAGGTTTGTAGCAACGCTGACCGTGCCAACTAGGTAGCGCAAGTCTGTGGCATTGGGATGTTGCATTGCCAACAGACGGTAGCACTCTTCCTCGATGCTGTAGCGCAGCCGATTGAGCTGCTGATCGTTAGCACTCACGTGCGCAGCCAAAGCAGCGTTGCGCTCGACCAGAGCACGCATTGCCAGCATCAATGCCTGATCAACCATGCTGGCGAGCCGCAGCACGTTGTCGCCGAGATCGATCAGGCTGCGTTCTAAAACTAGGCGTGGCGGCATTCTTCAATCAAGTTCTACGGATTAAGGCACTGCGCTAGAGGCTGGCAAGCTACCTTCTCATCATAGCACTTGAAGCGAGGCAAAACAATGGTTATTCATGCGGTTTGCCAAGCCTTAACGCGAGTTTCATTTTCTCTTATAAATTCGCTGAACACGCTTTCAGCTAAAACGTGCCGAGCGCGAACCAAACAACGTAGTAGTAGCCGAGCGTGCCGCCAATCAGGAGAGTGTCAAAGCGATCCAGTGCGCCGCCGTGTCCCGGCACAATGCCGCTGAAATCTTTGACAGCAGCGCTGCGCTTAAAGGCTGACATGCCCAGATCGCCAAGTGGCGCAAACATGCCAACCAGTGCGCCGACTAGCACGCCGTCTAGCAAGCGCACAATTGGCATGAAAAGCGCACTAAGCGCCATGCCGCTCAGCACGGCGAACATGACGCCGCCAAAGTAACCTTCCCATGTCTTGCTCGGCGAGAGCTTTGGCGCTAACTTATGCTTGCCGCACCAGCTGCCTATGAAATAAGCGCCGACGTCGCCCATGCCCGTGCTGACTACAGTCAAAATGACCCAGTAATTGCCGTGCTCTAGCTGACGCAGCGCCAACAAGTGCATTCCCAGTCCGCCAATGTAAAGTGCTGCTGCGACGTTTAGCCCAAAGCGCAGCGCGGCATTTTCCTCAGCGCTGTAACGCATGAGCATCACTGCTAAGTTGCCTATCAGGAGCAAACTAAGCGTTGGCAAAAGCAGTGCGTGTAATTGAAGAGCCTGAAGGCTCGTGAGCGCGAGGATGCCGCTGATGACCGAAAAAGCGTTCAGGCGCAGCTCGGCGCGCAGTGAGAGCCGCGCAAACTCCCAGCCGCAGAATGCCAACGCTGTCATCAGCGCCGCAGCGTATAGAGTGCCGCCAAGCCACATTAATCCAACGGCAATCGGAATGAAGACAGCAGCGCTGAGAAGCCGTGTGCGTAGCATAGCTGCGCTTCAGGGCGTCACGACCAATCCGAAGCGCCGCTCGCGCCGATTGTAATGCAGAATTGCCTGCAACAGTTCTTCCTTGTCGAAGTCCGGCCAGAACTTTGGCGTCGTGTAATACTCAGCGTAGACGCTCTGCCAGACGAGGAAGTTGCTGATGCGCATCTCGCCGCCTGTGCGGATGATCAGGTCGGGATCAGGCACACCGGCTGTGTCGAGATAAAAATTGAAGAGCGTCTCATCAATTTGCTCTGGCGGAATGCCGTCGCGCACAATGCGCCGCATGGCGCGGATAATTTCATCGCGTCCGCCATAGTTGAAGGCGAGATTGAGCGTCAACTGGTCGTTGTTGCGCGTCTTATCAATCGCGTCACGCACTTTTTGCTGCAGCTCAGGCGAGAGTCCTTCCAAGTTGCCGATGTGCCGCAACTGGACGCCGTTAGCGTTCAGCGTCTCAAATTCACGGTCAATGACTGTGCGCAAGATGTTCAGCAAGCCGCGCACTTCCTCAGCAGGTCTGCCCCAGTTTTCGGTTGAGAAAGCGTAGACCGTTAGCACGCGGATGCCGAACTCAGCACAGGCACGCAAGATTCGGCGCAAATTCTCGACGCCTGCCCTATGACCAGCATGGCGCGGCAAACCGCGTGCTTTCGCCCAGCGTCCATTGCCATCCATGATAATAGCTACATGGTATGGAACACGCTCTGGCAACGACGCAGGACTCTCGCTCATAAGACAGCATCACCTATCCCGTCTCAAGAGTTCATCGTGCGCCGACAGCCTTTCAGACTGCCATGATCTCTTGTTCTTTGCGCTTGCCGATCTCATCAATCTGCCCAATGTAGCGATCTGTCAGCTTCTGAACGCTCTCTTGACCGCTGCGCGACTCGTCTTCCGAGATCAGACTCTCTTTTTCGTACTCACGAATCTCTTCAATGGCATGACGGCGCACATTGCGCACAGCCACGCGCGCCTCTTCAAGACGATTGTGGACAACTCTGACCAGCTCTTTACGGCGCTCAGTGGTCAATGGCGGCAAAGGCAAGCGGATGATCGTGCCGTCATTCGATGGATTCAAGCCGAGCTCGCTTGCACGGATCGCCTTTTCAATATCCTTGATCGTGCTTCGGTCGTATGGCTTGATGACGATCAGCAACGCCTCTGGCACAGTGATGTTCGCCATTTGGTAGAGCGGCGTCGGCGTTCCGTAGTATTCCACTTGGAGCTTTTCTACCAGTGCAGGGCTGGCACGTCCTGTGCGAATGCCATTCAAATCTTCCTGAAGGGCAGCAATAGCGCTCTTCATTCGCCCTTCGGCGTCTTTCAAAATGTCGTTAATCATAGCAAGGTGTTCCCGTCACGGCGTTCTAAGTAGGGTTGCCGATTGATCGGCGTCTTTATGATTGTGGCGCAACAGCTATGCCTTGTCAATCCAGAGTTGGCAAGCATGACTGCTTTGTGCTACAATATTGAATGCTAGTCTCAGTTGGTATGCTTCCCGTAACGCTCAGCAGATACACAAGCCGTTTGCTGCTCATGAGTTGGATAGCGCTATGGCTGGTGCTTCTAGCGCCTGCCATGTGCCAGCGGCACGGCTTGTTATATTTCCACATTGTCGCGCCGAAATCCTCACCTGCTCAGCCAGAGGATTTCATGTGCGGCGACTGGAGTCCGTCGGCACAGCCGAGCGTTGCTGAGCAGCATCACACAGAGAAAGCGTTCCAGACGAGCGTATTGCCTGTGTTCGCAACGCCTGAGCTAACGCTCGCTGTTGAAACTGCTTCTTGCGTCACGGCTGTTGCGCTTGACGATGAAACGGCAGAGCCTTTCGCGCTTGTGCCGTTGCCACCACCTCCTCGATTTCTTCACACAGAAGCCTGACCAGACTCTATCCTGTCGGAATCCGCTTGTCAGTCTGTATGTCATCTATCAGAGCAAAGTCTGAGTGAAAATCGAGAGAGGAAAATCACCATGCGTAAGCAATTCCTAAGCTTGCTAGTCATCAGTATGCTAGTTGTCGCCCTGTTGCCTTTCGCTTTCGCAGCTGCCCATGAAGGCGGTCCTCACCTGCGCGTGGCGCACCTTTCGCCGACCTCACCTGCTGTGGATGTTTTCGTAAACGGCAAGAAAGTGATCGAAAAACTTGCCTACAAGCAAGTTACAGATTACTTGCCGCTCGAAGGCACAACCTTTGAGATTGTGATCGTGCCAGCTGGCGGCAAGATCGAAGATTCGGTCACGCCTGAGCCGATCAAGTTGACCTTCGCAGAGGGCGAAGCGGGCTACTTCACAGCTGCAGCCGTTGGGTCGCTGGCAGACAAGACCTTTGAAGTTGTGCTGCTGAACGATAGCGCTGCCCACGGCGTCGCTGCGAAGGATATGCCGCGTGGTGAAGCGCGCGTCGGTCACATTGTGATCACAGGCGCCTTTGCACGTCCTACTATGAAGGCAGGGCATGGGCATGGCGGTCATGGGCAAGGTCATGGCAGCAAGAGCGGCGTGAGCGCAGTCTACATGAAGATCGAGAATCGTGGTGGCGGGTCTGATGTGCTGGTCAGTGCAGAGACTGACGTGGCGGGCGTTGTTGAGCTGCATCAGACGGTCATAGAGAACGACATGGCGATGATGCGACCATTGCCAGAGGGTATCAACCTGCCGCCTGGCAGTGTGACTGAGCTGCTTCCGGGCGGTCTGCACATCATGCTGCTCGACCTGAAGCGCGAGCTAAAGGAAGGCGATGTGATCACGCTCACGCTAGTCTTCAAGTCGGGCAAGCGCGTCACCTTTGACGTGCCCGTGCGCATGCCGTAAGACCTTTCAAGCTACGCTGTCTCGCCTGACGTGCTTAAGCACGTCAGGCACCACCTTCGCAGAGCCAAAATTTTCCTCAGCAAGTATTGGCGCAAATCCTCAGCGCGACATACAATTGCCTCATAGGTTTCGGGCGACGAAAGGCATATGAGGCAAATGCGCAAGCATAGTGTTCGGCGTGTATTTCTAGCGCTCCTCTTGCTCAGCAGTGCGTTCTTGGGCGCTGGACAGGTGTCAGCACAAAGCAACAGAGCACAGCTAGTTGGACGCGCTGTAATGCCTGCCAACACACAGGTAGACGGACAACCAGCAGGTGCAGCACTTGTGGCAGGTGCTTTGATCAACGGCGTCAAGTTTCCGTTCGATAGCCAGCCTGTTGGCACGATCAGCGCTGTGCTGCCCGGCGAGTATCCCAACACATGGCTGTTGCTTTTTGACGCTCAGCTTGGCGTGCCTGAGCAGAGCAGCGACTATTTGTTGCGCTTCTACACAGCCGAAATTGCCTTTCGCCGCGCGCAAAGTGGCAGTGGCGATGTCCTGCTGCTGAATTGGCAACACTTGGGCGATCCTGATCGGCGCATTGCTCGCCCAGTTGTGAACGCTGAGACGCCTTTGCGCTATCTAAGCGGCGCTGATTTTGCACCACTCGCCTTTCAGCGCGTCGCAGGCGGCACATTCTGGGTCGCTGAGTCACGGACACCTGCTCTGTTGCGCTTTGACGCTTTTGGCAAGCTGCTAGAGCCGCCTGTGCCGCTCAACGGCGGCGCACTGCAAGGCATGAGCATCTACCCTGATGGCTCAGCGCTCATCATCGCGCAGCGCAGCATGACTAACTCGCGTCAAGTCATCTTCCGCACCTACGATCTGACAACGCGCACCTTTGCTGACTTGCCTGCTACTTACACGCTTGAGAGCGCTGATCACGTCTTTGGCGGCTTTGCTATGATTAACGCTCAAGAGGCATTTGCTATTGAGGCTGATCGTAACGAAAATCGCGCTGCTGCTTTCAAGCGCGTCTTCCTGATTAGCCTAGCAAATGGAAGCAAGGTTCAGGTCGCTGACTTGCTGGACATAGCCGATCCAAACGGCATTTCTACTAGCAACGTCTTCGCACCGCCGCCGAATGCGTATGGCTTGGGTGATCCGTTTCGCTTTCCTTTCGCAGCGATCACGGCGCTCTATCCAATTGATGAGCAAACATTGCTGATTGCTAACAACAATCGCTTGCCTTATGGTTTGGGACGCAGCGATGCTGAAGCAGATGCAACCGAGTTCATCGCCATACGCTTGGCGCAACCGTTTGCCCTTGATCCTGCTTTCCAGCGACCAATTCGTTAGCCGCACGGAAGGAATTCGTGTGTGACCGCCTTATCCAATGCACGCTACGCTCAGTTATTCGAGGCACTTGCCGAGCGCCGTCAGCGCGTCTATGACTATTTGTTTAACCACAGCTACGGACAGCGCCTGCGTCCAGCCCACATTCAAGAGGCAGCCTTCCACTACCTGCGCTTGAGCGGCAAGTCGCTACGTCCTGCTGTGCTGATGCTGTGCTGTGCTGCCGTCGGAGGCAACGAGGCACACGCTGTGCCAGCAGCAGCAGGTGTCGAGCTATACCACACTTGGACGCTTGTCCATGACGATATCATTGACCGCGATGAGACTCGGCGTGGCGCGCCGACTGTTCATGTAGCTTTTGCGCAGCGCGGCGCCGCTGAGTTTGGCTTCAGCAGCGAAGAAGCAGCACATTATGGGCGTGTGATCGGCATTCTGGCAGGCGACGTCCAGCAGTCGTGGTCATACATGCTCTTTTACGACATGTACACGCGCTATGGCATTGATCCAGCGCTAGTGCTGAGCTTGGTTGCTGAACTAGCCACTGATGTTCAGCTGACTTTGGTGGAAGGCGAGACGCTCGATGTACAATTTGCAGCGCGGCGCGATACAATCCATCTGAGCGAGAGCGACGTGCTAGAAATGCTGCGCAAAAAGACAGGCGTACTCTATGCCTACGCAGGCAGAGCAGGCGCACGCATTGGTCTGGGCGACGTGATTGGCGATCATCCGCTAGTGGCGAAGATCGAACAGTTCTGCAGCCAGTGTGGCACAGCTTTCCAGCTGCAGGACGACATTCTGGGTGTGATCGGCGACTCGGCGAAGACAGGCAAGCCCGTCGGCGCCGATCTGCGCGAAGGCAAGAAAACGCTGATCGTCTTGCACGCTCTGCGCCACGCTGATGAAGCTCAGCGCCAAGCGCTAACGCAGATCATCGGCAATCCCAGCGCCACGCCTGAACAAATCGAGCGCGCCACAAGGATTCTAGATGACATCGGTAGCATTGCTTACACGCAACAGCTGGCTGAGCGCATGGTGCGCTCAGCATTGGACGCTTTGATGGATGTGCCGCCTTCGCCATACCGCGACCTGCTGCAGCAATGGGCAGAATATCTGATTGACCGCAACGTATAGCTGCTATGTCTGAGTCGCCAGCTGAAAAGCGCCTGATCACAGGCAGACGGCGCAGTGAAGACCAAGATCAGAGCCTGCGTCCGCAGTTTTTGCGCGAGATCATCGGGCAAGACCGCGTAGTCGCTAACTTGCAAATCCTTGTGGAAGCGGCTAAGGCGCGGCGCGAAGTGCTGGATCACATCCTTTTCTACGGTCCGCCCGGCATCGGCAAGACGACGCTCTCGCACGTCATGGCGAAAGAGATGGGCGTGAACATTCGCGTCACGGCTGGACCTGCCATTGAGCGCGCCGGCGACCTTGCCGCGATTTTGACACATTTGCGCGAAGGCGACGTGCTGTTCATTGACGAAATTCATCGCCTAGGCAAAGCTGTTGAAGAAATTCTGTATCCAGCGATGGAAGATTTCGTTTTGGACATTGTCGTCGGCAAAGGACCTGCTGCTAAGAATGTGCGCTTGAACTTGCCGCGCTTCACAGTCATCGGCGCGACCACGCGCCTTGACCTGCTGACAGGCGCGCTGCGCTCGCGCTTTGGCGCAATTTTCCGCCTCGACTTCTATGACACAGAAGCGATGACGCTGATCGTCAAGCGCGCGGCTGCGCTCTTCAACGTGCCGCTTGAGCCTGATGGCGCCTATGAGATTGCCAGTCGAGCGCGCGGCACGCCGCGCATTGCCATACGGCTGCTCAAGCGCGTGCGTGACTACGCGCAGGTGCGCGGCGACGGCACGATCACCAAGCAGATCGCCGATGAAGCGCTTGACTTGCTCGACATTGACCATCTCGGCTTGGATGACATTGATCGGCGTGTGCTGCGCACCATCATTGAGAAATTTAACGGCGGACCGGTCGGCGTGGACGTGATTGCGGCTTCCATCAGCGAGGAAGCAGGCACGATCACAGATGTCTACGAGCCATACCTGTTACAGCTCGGCTTTTTGAACATTTTGCCGCGCGGCAGAGTTGCCACGCGCCGCGCCTACGAGCACTTAGGCATTCCCTATCACGGTGCTGAGGAACAAGGTCAGCAAGTGCCGCTCATTTAGAAAGGACGTTTATGCAACAGCCGTATCCGCTGCCGCGCGTGCCTACTGCCTACGATCCGAATGCGCCTGAGCGCGTCATTGGCGAATGGCGGCGCAGCATGACCTCGCCAGGCTTCTGGCTGCGCGTCATCTTCACGCTCACGCTCTACTATTGGATATATTGGGAGCGCAATAAAATCGTGCTGACCAATCGGCGCGTCACACAGCACATTGCCTACCTGATCGGCGGCGAGGAACGCTCGGTCAGCCTGCAGAACGTCACTGAGGTGCGCATCCACACGCCGCCACTTGGTGTGCTGCTCGGCTTTGCCAATGTGGAAATTCAATCAGTAGGCGGCGACCAAGCGCCTGAGATTCACTTTCATGGTCTGGAGCGCGCGGCGCAGCTCAAGCAGATGATCTTCGCTGTGCAAGACCAGATGCGCAGGCAAGGACAGCGCTAGCGCTAGTCCAGCTGTGCAAGGATGCTCTCATCCATGCTGAAGCTGTGCGCTTCAGTTGGAAATGCGCCATTTTCTACCTCCGCGATGTAGCGCGCAACTGTCTCGCGGATTGCAGCGCCGAGCTCAGCATAGCGCTTGGCATGTTTCGGCGTGAAATCCTCAATCAAGCCGAGCAGGTCGTGTAGCACCTGCACCTGACCGTCACAAGCTGCGCCTGCGCCGATGCCAATCGTCGGAATGCTCAAGCGCGCTGTGATATGCGCCGCTAACGCCGCAGGAATGCCTTCCAGCACAATGGCAAATGCGCCGCTCGCCTCATGTGCCTTTGCCGCTGCAATCAACGCTTTTGCCGCTGCCAGAGCGCGCCCTTGCACGCGCCAACCGCCAAGTTGATGGACGTGCTGCGGCGTTAGACCGATGTGCGCCATGACAGGCACGCCATTCTCAGTCAGGCGCGCCACAGTTGGCGCCAACGACTCGCCGCCTTCCAACTTCACGGCGCCAGCGCCGCCTTCCTGCAGCAGACGCGCTGCATTCAAAAATGCCTGCTCAGCGCTCGCCTGATAAGTGCCAAACGGCATGTCTGCCACGATCAGCGCTTTGCGCGTGCCGCGCACGACCATTTGTGTGTGGTAGATCATCTGCTCAAGCGTGACGGGCAGAGTCGTCTCATGACCTTGCACCACCATGCCGAGCGAGTCGCCGACAAGGATAATCGGAATGCCTGCCATTTCCACAAGGCGCGCCATAGTCGCGTCGTAGGCGGTCAGCATGGCGAAGCGGCGCCGCTCAGCCTTCAGCCGTTGAATATCGCGGATAGTTGTGCGCATGGATGTCTCCTGACGGTTGCATGGACACAATCATAGCGCAAGCCGTTCGCATATGGCGTCTTCACTCGCGGCTAATACATCGGCTCATGTGGCTATCGTGCCTTGCACACTGTTTTCATGCATGTTAAAATCATTTTTAGCTAGGCAAAACTTATGCCGTCTGCGCTGAAAGTGACCACTCTCAATGACTGAACACAGCCTGAGCCATATGGCAGCCGCTGAGACGTCTGCGCCGCGCCTGTCCGCTTTGCTGAGCCAAGACCGCCTTGAGCGCGCCTTTGTGGTTTTGACGGCGCTGAACATCGCCGCCAGCTTGCTCAGCGAGCGCTTAGGTGCGCCTGAGCCGCTGACACTGCTCTTCAATCTGCTCGCCTACTTTTTCGGCGGCACTTTCGGCGTGATCGAAGGCGTCAAAAGTCTGCTGGAGCGCGAGATCAATGTGGACTTGCTGATGGTGCTGGCAGCAACTGGCGCCGCGATTGTAGATCAGTGGCACGAAGGCGCGATCTTGCTCTTCCTGTTCTCGCTCAGCAACGTGCTGCAGAACTACGCCATGGATCGCAGCCGAAACGCCATTCGCGCCTTGCTTAAGTTGCGCCCTGACAAAGCGACTGTGCGGCGCGGCGACTCAGAGACTGTCTTGCCGATTGAGGCGCTCCAAGTCGGCGATGTTGTGCTGATCAAGCCCGGCGAACGCCTGCCTGTTGACGGCGAAGTTGTTGGCGGAAGCAGCACGGTTGACCAATCAGCGATCACAGGTGAGTCCATGCCTGTGAGCAAACAAGTTGGCGATGAAGTCTATGCTGGCACGCTCAACCAGAACGGCAGCCTTGAAGTCCGCGTGGCGCGTCATGCCAGCGAAAGCACGCTCTCGCGGATCATCAAGATGGTCGAGAGCGCACAAGAGAGCCGCGCCAAGACGCAGAGTTTCATGGAGATGTTTGAGCAGCGCTACGCCTTGTTCGTGATTTTGGCGGTTGCGCTCTACATCGTCTTGCCGCCGCTTTTGCTCGGCGTAGACTTTAACGAGAACTTTTACCGCGCCATGGTGCTGATCACGGTTGCGTCGCCGTGTGCGCTAGTTATCTCAACGCCTGCGGCAATTCTCTCTGCCATTGCGAACGCGGCACGGCGCGGCATCCTGTTCAAAGGCGGCGCCTACCTAGAGCAGATGGCGACCATCAAGGCGGTCGCCTTCGACAAGACTGGCACGCTGACCACAGGAAAGCTCAGCCTGACCGATGTTTTGCCGAACGGCATTGCGCGCGCTGAGCTGTTGCGCATCGTTGCAAGCGCAGAATCGCGCTCTGAGCATCCGATTGCACTGGCGATCCTCGCGGCTGCGAAGGCAGAGGACGTGCCGATTCAAGCGCCACAAGACTTCGAGGCAATTCCCGGTCAAGGCATCCGCGCGACGCTCGACTCGGCACGCATCCTGGTCGGCACAGAGCGCTTGATGCGCGCAGAAGGTCTGACCGTGCCGCCTGAGATACGCGCTGCGTGCGATAAGCTGGAAGCAGAAGGCAAGAGCGCGCTGATCGCCTATCACAGCCAGCTTGGCTGGCTCGGCGTCATTGGCGTGGCAGACACATTACGTCCGCGCGCAGCTGAATTTGTGCAGGCGCTGCGCGCTGAAGGCGTGCAAAAGATCATCATCCTGACAGGCGACAATCGGCGCGTAGCCGAGGCGGTTGCGGCGCAGGTCGGCGCAGATGAAGTGCGCGCTGAGCTGTTGCCTTCAGACAAAGTCACAGCGATCAAGGCGCTCAAGCAGACCTACGGCAAAGTAGCCATGGTCGGCGACGGCGTGAACGACGCGCCTGCGCTTGCCTCAGCCTCTATCGGCATTGCAATGGGCGCCGCAGGCACAGACGTAGCGCTAGAGACAGCTGATCTGGTGTTGATGGCGGACGATCTCAGCCGAGTCGCCTACGCCATGCGCTTGAGCAGGCAGGCGCGGCGCGTAGTGATGCAGAACATCGCTTTTTCGCTCGGCGTGATCGTGGTCTTGGTGGTCAGCGCGCTCGGCTTGAACTTGGCGTTGCCGCTCGGCGTGATCGGACACGAAGGCAGCACGATCATCGTCGTCCTCAACGGCTTACGCCTGCTGACCTATCGCTAAATAAATGCCGTTGAATGCGGAGAGTGACCACGGCAAGCCTGCCTGTTAGCGTCACAGGATGAGCCACACCTTGAGGTGTACACGCGCCATGCCGAAGGCGGGCTGTACGCGCGCTACACAGGTCTGGACGCCGTGGCACAGATTGCGCTGCTGAGTATTCAGTTGGCGCTTGCAGCGCTCCACGCCGACGTGACGTTCCCAGCAGCGCACAAGTAGAATGCCTAACGTATACCCCAGATGTGAATCGTGCCACTGTATGAGGCACTTATGAGGTAACGCCCATCAGGTGACCAAGACGTGGTGTGCACCACGTCTTCATGAGCTCTGAGCACTGTCAGTTGCCGTCCATTCTCAGGACTCCAAATTCTGACAGTCCTGTCACTAGAGGCAGACGCGACCAGACTCCCATCAGGCGACCATGCTACCTCATTCACAAAATCATTATGTGTGAAAGCATGCAGCGCCTTGTTAGTGTCGACTCTCCAGATGCGCACTGCATAGTCTTGCGCGCCAGAGGCAAAGTGACGGCTGTCGGGTGCCCAAGCCACTGTGCCAACCCAGCCAAAATACTCTACAAACGATCGCAAGCGTCCTCCAGTCCGAATATCTCGAACGTCCCATACAAATATCTCGTTGAAAGAACCTGAGACGATGTATCTTCCATCGGGCGACCAATCTACAGAGCTGATGCCCATACTGTGCCCTGTTAGGTTGCGTATAACCTTACCCGTTGGGATTTCCCAAATCTTTAAAGTCCCATCATCTGAAGCAGAGGCAAGGTAGCGTCCATCAGGCGACCACGCAAGACCATTGATCCAACTTCTGTGCCCAGTGAGTACTGTCAGCTGACGCCAGCTCAAGGTATTCCATATGCGAACCGTATTATCGAGACCGCCTGTGGCAAGATAAGGTTCTCGTGATGACCATCTCAACTGAGTTACGTTGGCTGTGTGTCCGCGGAGCGTGTGCAAAAGCCGCAGACTTTGAGCACTCCAAATTTGGACTTCGCCATTTTCTGAGCCTGAAGCGAGGAATCGCTGATTCGGCGACCACTGCACAGAGTTTCCTTCGTACCCCTTGATAGTCTGCAGTACACCTATACGCTGAACATTCACTGCACTGATGGTTGGCGGTGGCGTCGGCGTACGTGATGGCGTGAAGGTGCGTGTCAGTGTGCGTGACGGCGTGAACGTCCGTGTCGGCGTACGTGATGGTGTGAACGTATGTGTCGGCGTGAAGGTGCGTGTCAGTGTGCGTGATGGCGTGAACGTCCGTGTTGGCGTACGTGATGGTGTGAACGTATGTGTTGGCGTGAAGGTGCGCGTGGGCGTAAAAGTGCGCGATGGTGTGAAAGTGCGCGTCGGCGTGTGAGTTGACGTGAAAGTCGGCGTCGGCGTGCGCGTCGGCGTCTTAGTCCAGATTGTGGCGGTGAGAGTGGCTGCTTCAGCGGTCAAGTTCGCCTGTATTTCGGCTTGGTAGGCAGTGGCAGAGGCGTCAGCGGTCTGTTGAGCAGCTCTGGTCAAGGTAGGCACTGCAGCTAGGGCGTTCAGGGTAGCCTCTGCAAAAAGCGTGGCGCGCGCTGCCTCTCTGGGCGAGAGAGGAGTCGGCGTCGCTGAGTCAGTTGGCGTCTCTGAGGGCAGGAGAGCCAGCGCAGTTGGAGTAGCTGCGGGCGCTATCAGCGGCGTCTCGCGGCTGAGCAAAAAGACGAGCGCGCCAAGCAGCAAGATGATGGTCAGCAGACCCATCAAGATCAGCAGCGCGCTGCTGCGGCGTCTCTTCGGGCGCGGCGCAGGCGCCGTGATGCCGACTGTTGTGCCTTCCATTGGCGTCATAGGGCGCTTTGCCGCTTCCACGTCCACGCCTCTGGGAGTCTTGCCGCTGAGCGCCTCGCGGAAAGCCGCTGCGAAGGCGCTCGCGCTCTCAAAGCGCGCCTCTGGACGCTTCGCCATGCCTTTCACAAGGACTTTCTCAAGGCTCTGTGGCAGGTCAGGGCGCTTGCGGCGCAGCAGCGGCGGCGGCTCGTTCAGGTGCTGGAACATCAACTGCGGCGGCGTATCACCTGCGAAAGGCAACTCGCCTGTCAGCAGTTCGTAGGCTGTGATTGCCATAGAGTAAATGTCGGCACGTCCGTCTACATCGCGTCCGTACCACTGCTCAGGCGCCATGTAGGCAGGCGTGCCCATAGCGACGCCACTGCCAGTCATGCGCGTCATCTCGCCGGCAATGCGCGCAATGCCGAAGTCGGTCAGGATGGCGTTGCCGCCTTCGTCCAGCAGCACATTCTGCGGCTTGAGGTCACGATGGACGACACCTTTGCCGTGCGCATAGTCGAGCGCCTTGCCGACTTGCTCAAGGTACGTCGCCACTTCCTCAGCGCTCAACTTGCCTTGCGCTCTCAGGCGCGCTGCAAGGCTGCCGCCACTTTGCAGCTCCATGACCAAGTAGAGCAAGTCACCTTGGCTGCCGAAGTCAAAGAGCTTCAAAATGTGCGGATGATTGAGCGCCGCGACCGTCTGCGCCTCGCGCTCAAAGCGCTTGATGAACTCAGGATTGGCTGTTAGGTTTGTCTGGATGACTTTAATGGCGACTTCGCGCTTGACGCTCGCCTGCTGCGCGCGATAGACAGCTGCCATGCCGCCTGTGCCGAGCGCGCCTGTGATTAAGTACTGACCGAGTTGCCGTCCAATCAAATCTGCCATCTTTGCACGCCCTAGTGCGTTGCCTGACCAGTAAGGTCAGCATAACACAAAAACATCATTGGATGCAAGCCTTTCGCAGGTAGGAGTCAGGCGTGCTACGAAAGCGCTCGCGCACTGAGCTATCAGTGCGCGAGGCTGTGTTCATGAGCTATCAGGTTACTTGCCTTCTTTGCTCTGTTCCTCTTGGCTCGGCAAGCCTTTGCCGCCTTTCTGAAGCTCTTCAACAGGATCGACGCCGAAGTACTTGCGGTAGATTTCGGCGTAAGTGCCTTCCTCAATTACTTCTGCCAGTGCCGTGTTAATTGCCTTGATCAGCTCAGTACATTCGAGGCGAACGGCAATGCCATAGTACTCAACTGTGAGCGCTTCAGCTGTGATCGCCAACTTCAGCTCTGGATTGTTGATCAACGTGGTCTTGGAAGGCACATCGTCGGCAATCACAGCGTCCACGTCGCCATTGGCGAGCGCACGGAACGCTTCAGGCGTGGTCTCGTACTCAAGCACCTCGAAAACTTGGAATGACTTGGCAAAATCGGCGCCTGTAGTGCCTTTCTGCACGCCGACTTTCTTGCCTTCCAGCGCCTCAAGGCTGTTGAGCGTCTCAGCGTCAGCAGCGCGCACGGTCAGCACCTGAGCAGCAGCGAAGTACGGATTGCTGAATAGAACGGTCTGCTTGCGTTCCTCTGTGATGGTCGTGGCGCTGATAACGATGTCGTACTGTCCAACTGCCAAGTTGGTGAAGATGGTATCGAACGGCACGTTCCGGTAGATAGGTGTGAAGCCTGCCTTTTCAGCAATGGCGTTGAGCAAGTCAATGTCGAAGCCTTCGATCTCGCCTGTCTCAGTGTTGATGTTCTCAAAAGGCGGATAGGCAGCATCTGTGCCGACAATCAGTTCGCCTGTGGCGCGGCACGGTCGCGCGGGCATTTGCGGAGTAGGCGTCATTCGAGCAGCTACGGAGACGGCGCCTGTGATGCTGAATTGTGCCGATGCCTGCGAAAAAACGCTTAGCGAGAGCAAAAGAGCGCTCATCAAAACAAGGAGAAACGACATGCGATACTTTGAGGACATAGTCTCGCTCTTTCTTTGGGAAACTGTCAACTCAGCAGGCTTGAAAAAAGTAAGATAACATAGCGCTCGCCTGCCGAGTTAAACATACCATAAAAGGGTAAAGCGCGGCAAGCGCCTGTGCTATGAAAAGCACTCGCGCACTGGTAGCTCAGTGCGCGAGGCTGTATGTGCGGGATGCGGTCAGTTCTGGCTTGGCAAGCCTTCGCCGCCTGCTTGCAATTCTTTGATT
>JANWYI010000031.1:15809-31838 GCA_025055255.1 Anaerolineae bacterium
TGGATCAACGCCGAAGTACTTGCGATAGATTTCGGCGTAAGTGCCTTCCTTGATGACTTCTGCCAAGCCTTTGTTGATTGCCTCAGCAAGGTCTGTGCATTCAAGGCGAACGGCAATGCCATAGTACTCAACTGTGAGCGCTTCAGCCGTGATCGCCAGCTTCAGCTCTGGATTGTTGATCAACGTGGTCTTGGAAGGCACGTCATCAGCGATCACAGCGTCCACGTCGCCATTGGCGAGCGCGCGGAACGCTTCGGGCGTGGTCTCGTACTCGATCACATCAAAGCCGCCTAACGACTTAGCGAAATCAGCGCCTGTGGTGCCTTTCTGTACGCCGACTTTCTTGCCTGCCAGTGCCTCGACGCTCTTGATGGTCTCAGCATCAGCAGCGCGCACGGTCAGCACCTGAGCAGCGGCAAAGTACGGATTGCTGAACAAGACGGTCTGCTTGCGCTCTTCCGTGATGGTCGCGGCACTGATGACGATGTCGTACTGTCCAACTGCCAAGTTAGTGAAGATGGTATCGAACGGCACATTCTGGTAAACAGGCGTGAAGCCTGCCTTTGCAGCAATGGCGTTGAGCAGGTCAATGTCGAAGCCTTCGATCTCGCCTGTTTCAGTGTTGACGTTCTCAAAAGGCGGATAGGCAGCATCCGTGCCGACGATCAGCTCACCTGTGACGCGGCAAGCGCGCGGCGTAGCAGTCGGCGCGATAGCTGTTACAGCGGCGGTAGCTTCAGCTGTTGGTTCTGCGGTCACAGCGGCGGTAGCCTCAGCTGTTGGCTCTGCGGTCACAGCAGCGGTAGCCTCAGCTGTTGGTTCAACGGTTGCTTCAGGCGTAGTGACCGGCGCCTGAGTAGGTGTAGCTGTCCGCGTAGGTGTAGCTGTGCGTGTCAGTGTAGCCGTTGGCGGAACAGGTGTTGACGTTGGTGGAACGGGTGTTGACGTCGGCGGCACTGGCGTGGCTGTCGGCTCAACTGTTGGCTCAGCTGTCGCTTCTGCAGTCGGCTCAGCAGTGGCTTCTGCGGTCGGCTCGACTGTTGGCTCAGCTGTAGCTTCTACAGTCGGTTCAACAGTTGGCTCAGCTGTTGGTTCAGCTGTAGCTTCAGGCGTTGGCTCAACGGTCGCCATAGCCACAGCGGTAGGCGTCGCTACCGTGACCTCTGCAGTCGGCTCAGCTGTCGCTTCAGGTGTTGCCGTCGCCACGATAGTCGGTGTCATGAGGACAACTTCTGCAGTCGGCTCAGCGGTTGCCTCAGCTGTTGGTGTAGCGGTCGGCGGCACAACGACCTCAGCGGTTGCCTCAGGCGTCGGTGCAAGTGGAACGGTTGGCTCTTGAGTAGGCTCAGCCGTTGCCGCTGCAGGCGTCGCAGTTGCTGTGGGACGCGCTGTCGGCGTCGGCGTTGCTTGTGCGCATGCACCTACTAGCAACGCAAAGCCTGCAAGTAACAAAAGCAGGCTACGCTTAATGTGCATAGCATTTCTCCTTTTTCCATGCATCAGGGACATTGAGAGCGCGTTTGTGCGCTCATGCTCAAAGGCAATTATTGCCACAGGTACACTCTTTTTGCAAGGTTTATAGCGCCTTCCAGCAGGGCAGTGAGCTCGGCAATCCAAACAAGACCTAGACAATCAGTTGCGCTAGGCTTGTAAAGGACGACCGCGGCGTGCAAAGTCATCCGAAGTTTGCGTTTTCGACTGTGTCTGCCACGTCTAACACCATGCGCGCCGCACCTGCTCGACATTCTCGCCCAGACTTGGTAGTATAAGGCGACCTCACGCAGCATTCCTTTGGAGGAACTCAGACTTCCTATGGACTTAATGGAATATCAGGGCAAGCAGTATTTTGCCCGCTTTGGCATTCCTGTCTCGGCAGGCGGCATTGCCGACACAGTTGATGAGGCTGTGGCACATGCAGAGCGCCTCGGCTACCCAGTCGTGGTCAAGGCGCAGGTCATGACAGGTGGACGCGGCAAGGCAGGCGGCATCAAGTTGGCGCACAATGCCGATGAGGTGCGCTTTCATGCAGGTAATATCCTAGGCATGGATATTCGCGGGCATATCGTGCGGCGTTTATGGATCGAACGCGCTTCAGAGATCGCTAAGAGCAGCACACGCTTTAAGGAAAACGGCGAGCCAAAAGATGAAGAGTTTTATGCCTCTTTTGCGCTAGATCGCAGCGCTAAAAAGTATCTGGGAATGCTCTCAGTCGAAGGCGGCGTTGAGATTGAGAGCGTGCCAGATGAGCTGATCGCTAAAATTCATGTCGATCCGATTGACGGCTTGAGCGAGGCAGATTGCCGCGCATGGATCGCCGCTGCTAACTTGCCTGAGGCGGCGCGCGAAGGCGCTGTGCCTGTGCTAATGGCGCTCTACCGCTGTTACACAGAAGGCGATTGT
Organism: Anaerolineae bacterium; assembly: GCA_025055255.1. Classification (GTDB taxonomy): domain Bacteria; phylum Chloroflexota; class Anaerolineae; order Aggregatilineales; family UBA2796; genus CP2-2F. The sequence goes on from JANWYI010000031.1 coordinate 18,210, forward strand.
GAACTGGCAGAGATCAATCCGCTTATCCTCACAACAGATGGTCGAGTCCATGCGCTAGATGCTAAAGTGACGCTAGATGATGCTGCGCGCGAGCGCCATCCCGAGTGGGCAGAGTTCGAGACTGTGTCGGTCGCTACAGGTGATAGCCGTGAGGCACTTGCCAAAGAGAAAGGCTTGCAATACGTCGGCTTGGACGGCAACGTCGGCATTATTGCCAACGGCGCAGGCTTGGCAATGTCTACAGTGGATATCGTGAAGCAGGTCGGCGGTGCACCTGCTAATTTTCTTGATATCGGCGGCGGCGCCAGCGCTGAGGTCATGGTCAATGCGCTGACCGTCATCAACACTGATCCAAACGTGCGTGCTATTTTCATCAACATCTTTGGCGGCATCACGCGCTGTGATGAGGTAGCGCGCGGCATCGTTGAGGCAATGAAGCGCATCACGCTGAACGCGCCGATTGTGGCGCGCATTGATGGCACAAACGCAGCTGAGGGACGCGCTATCTTGAAGGCGAACGAGTCTGAGAAGTTGGTTATGTTGCCTGACATGCTCAGCGCTGCACAGAAAGCAGTCGAGATTGCAGGAAAGTAGGCAGACTCATGTCAATCTTCGTAGACGAAAACACTAAAGTCGTGGTACAGGGCTTGACAGGCAGGCAAGGGCAGTTCTACGGACTGCGCAACCGCGCTTATGGCACAAAGGTCGTGGCGGGCACTAATCCGAAGAAAGCGGGCACGGATGTGGAAGGTATCCCAATCTTCGCCACAGTTGCCGATGCTGTCCGTGAGACAGGTGCTAACGCCGCATTCGTGATCGTGCCTGCTATGGCGGCGCCTGCTTCTATCCTTGAGGCGGCTGAGGCAGGTGTTCCGTTCATTGTATGCGTCACAGAGCATATTCCAACGCATGACCAGGCGCGCGTCTACAACCGTCTGAAGCGCGACTATCCACGTACACGCCTGCTCGGTCCGAACTGTGCGGGCATTCTGGCGCCGGGCAAATGCAACATCGGCTTCACACCAGCTGAGGTCTCTATGCCCGGTCCAGTTGGAATTGTCAGCCGCTCAGGCACGCTCGCCTACCAAGCGCTCTACGAGTTGACGCAGAGCGGTATCGGACAAAGCACCTGCGTCGGCATTGGCGGCGACCCTGTGCCGGGCACAAGTTTTATTGACGCGCTAGAGGCTTTCCAAGCCGATCCTGAGACTGAGGCGATTGTGATGATCGGCGAGATCGGCGGCTCGGCTGAGGAGGAAGCAGCAGAGTACATCAAAGGTCACGTGACTAAGCCCGTGGTCGCTTACATCGCTGGCATGGAAGCGCCGCCCGGCAAGCGTATGGGTCATGCAGGTGCGATCATCTCGCGCGGCAAGGGCACTGCTAAAGGCAAAGTGGAGGCGCTCAAAGCGGCAGGGGCGCTCGTCGCTATGAATCCGACTGAGATTGGCGGCTTGGTTAGACAGGCGCTTGGACGCTAGTTTACAGGTGTGACAGTCTGCGGACTGTCACACATTCCTCTCACTCGTAAGCCTCTGCGGCGAACTCACGATTATTGCGCATGGGAATCAGCGGCAAGTTTGCAGCCTGCCAGCGTCCTAGACGTGCTTTGGCGCGCTTGAGTAGGCGTTTTGGTTCAGTGCGCTCAGGCATGAGCGACGCAGCCTCTTCTAACAACTGCTGTGCCTGCGCGAGCGTTCGGATGTCATCTAGCAGCAAGGCGCCAAGTGCCAAAGTAAGGCGACCTTGCAGCGCTGAGTCGCCGCGCTGATAGGCAAGGTGCAACGCGCGGCGATAGTGATGCGCCGCAGCCGCAAAATCTTTCATTAAGTAGTGCGTCTCTGCCAGCTGAATCAGCGCCTCGATTTCAGCCTCTCGATCTTGCCCTTCATGCGCTAAAAATAAGGCACGATTGTAGTACTCAGCAGCGCGCTGTGGCTGCTGCTGCGCTGCATAGGCGCGTCCGATCTGTGCTAGCGCGCTGCGCTCAGCCGAGAGTTGATCGTAGCGATGGAAAATCGTGGCAGCTTGCTCAAACATCAGGATTGCTTCGCTCGGCTTGCCTTGCGCAAGGTAAAGCGTACCAAGTTGCTCTAATGCCTGTGCTGTACCGAGCCAATCTTCATCAGCGCGCAGTAGCTCTGTAGCGCGGCTGAGCTGAGCCAGCTTAGCATCAGGGTCAGTCAGCGATTGTGCCTCTGCCAAGAGCGCTCTGCCACGTGCTGACTCAGCCGTGCTAGGCATGGAGCGCTGGATAGGTAACACAGGCAAAGTGTCGCCTTGATCAGACTCATCCTCATCAATGATGATTAGCTCAGCTTCAGGCAGAGTAGGCGGAGTAGTTTTGGTCAGCGGCGGCTCAGGCAAGCCCGAAGGCTGTGGTGCATCTTGATCAGACTCATCCTCATCAATGATGATTAGCTCAGCTTCAGGCAGAGTAGGCGGAGTAGTTTTGGTCAGCGGCGGCTCAGGCAAGCCCGAAGGCTGTGGTGCATCTTGTGCAGCTGACTTTGCAGCCTGCACAGCTGCCCAAAGCGGCTGGATGATCGGCGTGGCACCTGTCTCGGCAATAGGCGGCTCGTCGAGCTGCGGCTGCGTGGTGACTCCTTCCAGTTGTGTCTCAGCGAGCGTTGTATCAGCTGTCTGCGTTTCAGCAAGGGCTGCCTCTGTGCTGTGCAGACGTGAGGCAAGTTGGCTGAGCATGTCCAGCTCTGGACGGAAGCCATAAGCTGCCAATGGCGAGAGCGCTTTGGTCAGCTTTGCCAAGGCTTGTGAGTCGCCTTGCGCTGTTGCATAGGCGGCAGCGCCTAACAAGTTGTCAAGCTCAGCGGCAAGGTGTGTCCGTTCGCTAGACATCATGGCGTACTCAAGAGCAGCGCTCAAGGCGCGCTGTTCAAGCGCCTCGAGCCGCTTGTTGTTGCGCAGGTACGTGAGTGCATAGCGCTGCACAACCTCATGGACGCTGAAGACGAGCTGTCCGTAGGCAGTTGCCTCGCGCACCAGACCACGTGCCACCAGTGCGCGCATCAGATGGACAACTTGCTGCTGTGGCACACGACTGGCAAGGCTCAGAAACGGCACAGTCGCACTGCCTGTGAATGTCGTTGCCAAGACAAGGAGCAGCCCTTGCAGCGGCGCGCTAAGGCGTTTGAAGCTCAAAGCGAGGACGGCTTGCTGAGATTGGCGGCTAGTCGTGTGATCGAGCGCTTTGCGCAGATCAGCAGGCGTCAAACGGTCTACTGCTGCAAGGCGACCGACTAGCTCCAATGTGAGCGGCGAGCCATCCAGAAGCTGACAAAGTGCTTCTAGATCGGTTTTGTGCGTGTTCGGATCAGCAATGCCTGCGTAGAGCCTAATGACCGCTTGTGAGTCGCTGAGCGAGAGCGAGTCCAGTACAAAAGTCTGCCAAGGACCGTCGCCGCGCTTAGCATTAGTCAGCACCACTGGCACATTCGACGCACACTCTGCCACGACCTCCGCTACAGCTGCTAGGTAAAGCCTTCCATCGAGGACAATAAGCGGCTTTTCGGCTACCAAGATGCTGCGCAGCCGTTCTGCAGCTTGGCGGCGCGTCTGTGCGCCTGAAGGATAAGTGTCCACGCCATAGGCACGTCCAAGCCGCGCCATGAGATAAGGCGCGTCGTCTTCCACCACGTCCAGCCAAAGCACGCCGCCGCGCTGAATGCGGCTATAGGCAGTGGCTAAAACAGCTGCTAAAGCTGTTTTGCCTAGACCTGCTGTGCCAGTCAACAGCGCGCTACCGCCCTGCTTCAAGTGTGCGTTCAGCGCCGCCAACTCACGGTTGCGCCCGATGATCAACGCAGGCGCTTGCACTGGCAACAGACGTGCGTCGCGTAGCGGCTCACAGTGTGGTGGAAAAGTCTTTTCTTGCTCCAAGGCGCCTTTTCCTCAATAGTTTACGAGAGGCTGAGTTCTCAAACAGTGCCACATGCAGTATACGCCATTTGCGCAGGACGCGCTATAGGCTTGCCAAGCCCGCTCAGGTAGCGCTAGACTCAGCGCTGCACTTTTTCCGTGCGAGACGATCCCTGTGATGACTTTCCACGCACGCGCAGCGCGTCGCGCCTTGCTAGTTTTTGCTGTAATTGCCATCTTCGGTCTGTTTGTGCGCCTGTGGCACATTGAGCGCGAGAGCTTTTGGGCAGATGAAGGCTGGACAATGCTGCTCGCCAAAGGTCCGACATTGGCAGATGTGGCGCGGACAATGGCGGACGATCAGCATCCGCCGCTCTATTTCATGCTAATACGCCTGTGGATGGACGTTTTCGGCGACAGCCTGTTCATGACGCGCCTGCTCTCGACGTTTTGGTCACTCATCTGTCTAGCCGCGGTCTATCGGCTGAGCACAGATTGGTTCTCGCCTGCAGCAGGCTTAGTGACAGCGCTGCTCCTCGCTTTGACCGATAACGAGATCATGTTGGCACGCGAAGTGCGTCACTACACGCAGCTGGCAGCGCTTGCAGCGCTCTCAGCGCTTTTCTACCTGCGCTATGCGCGGCGACCAAGTCGTATCAGCGGTGTTGCATGGCTACTGAGTTCAATCGCCTTGCTCTACACGCACTACCTAGGCGTCTTGCTGATTGCAGTCCAAGTGCTGCACACGCTGCTGGTCGTGCGTCCGTTCCGTCGCCTGCCTGACATGCTCTTCCGCTTTGCTGCGCTCGGTATTGCCTTTTTACCGCAGTTTGGTGTCTTCCTGATGCAGAGCAGCGTGCGTTACACGCGCCCGATCATTTTCCAGTCCACCTTTCCAAACACACCTGAGACCTTCGTCATGGTGCGCACAGATTTGATCGGCACACACTTTGGTCTAACAGGCGCTCTAGCACTGCTCGGCTTGGTTTACGTTAGCTACCGCTTTGGCAAAGCACACTGGCGTTGGCGTCCGCTCTTGCCGACGTCGCTCTTGGCGCTCTGGGTGGCACTGCCAATAATGGTCATTATCGGAATAAATGAGCGCTTTCCGATCCTGACCACGCGCAATTTCCTCTTGGTGACGCCTGCGCTCGTCATTTTGATCGGTCACGGCATTCTGAACCTCGACCAGACGGCACGGCGAATCATCCTCGCAGCGCTCGTCTTCGTCAACTTGACGACCATTGACGCCTATCACATTAAGCCGCCATGGCGCGAGCTTGCGCACACATGGCTGACCTACCGCGAAGCTGATGACGCGCTCTTGATGGACATCTGGGTAGATGATTTTGCTCTGCGTTATCACATTGGTCAGGAGCTGAAGACACAGCCTGAGCAGCTGCCGCTGGTCTCGCTTCCTGCTTGGCGCGAGACCTACCGCGAGTTCTTCTTCGCTCGGCTGCACGCCTACCTTGAGCCGCTCAACGCTTTCTGGCTTGTCTACTGGGGAAAAAATGAAGACGGCTTGCTGGACTTCCTACCACAGCGCGGCTTTCAGCGCGTGGCAGAGCTGACTGCCAAGCATTACGAACATACTATTTACCTATGGCGCTATGAGCGTCCGCCGCAAGCGCGCCTAGCAACCTTTGGCGACCTGTTTGCACTGGAACGCGCGAATGTAGATCGGCAAGCCGACACTGTGCGCGTAACCTTGCTCTGGCGCGCCCTGCGAGCGCCTGCGCTTGACTACAGCGTCTCAGCTTTCCTGTTGGATAGCTCAGGACGGCTTGTGGCACAGCATGACGGCGTGCCGCTTAACGGCAACGCGCCGACCTCGGCGTGGCGAGCAGGCGACCTCAAGCTAGATTCGCATCGGATCGTCCCACCGCCTGATTTGCCGAGCGGCGAGTACACTGTTGGCGTCAAGGTTTACTGGTATGCTGACCTGAAGCCACTGAGCGTCAACGATGCTGAGTATTTCGTGCTAGGCACGCTGCGCCTGCCTTAACCTAAACCGCGCATTTGCCTGCCACCAAGCAGATGCCAGTGCAGATGGTAGACCTGCTGTCCGCCTTCTCTGCCGACGTTGGTGACGAGGCGGTAGCCGCGCTCAGCGACGCCCTGCTCACGTGCAACGCGCGCCGCCACAACTATTAAGTGACCAATCAGCGCTGTGTTTTCTTCGGTCACTTCAGCTGCGCTAGGGATATGCAGACGTGGCACAATCAGCACATGCACAGGTGCAATAGGCGCGATGTCTTTGAAAGCGACCACTTGCTCGTCTTCATAGAGCATGGTTGACGGCGCCTCGCCGCGAATGATCTTGCAGAAGATGCAGTCAGGATGCATGAAAATCCTCGAAGTTCAGGCTGTGACAGCTAAAACGCGAAAAAGTCGAGGCGGCGATTCATGCGGCTCTAGAGCGCGGCGTAGTTTGGCAGGCTCAACTTGGACGTAAGGCGCCACTTGCATGTAGGTTGCCTCGCTGATGATCACCTCGCCGCCCGGCGCCAACTCTTGCAGGTATTTGGCAAGCTGCACGGTCTCACCAATGGCAGTAAACTCCTTGCGGCGCGGACTGCCTACGTTGCCCAGAACTGCCAAGCCTGTGTGGACACCAATGCCATACTCAAGGCAATGGTCGCGCGGCAGCGTCCGATGCAAAGCATGAACATCCTCAAGCAGCTTGAGTGCAGCGCGCACAGCTTTCAATGCGTGATTATCCATTGGATTGAATTGTGTGTTGAACAAGCCGACTGCAGCGTCGCCCATAAATTTATCCACGATGCCGCCAAACGCTTCAATAGCGCCGCTGCTAACAGTCAAGTATTGATTGATGGTGAGCATCAGCGCCTCAGGCGAGAGCTGCTCACTGAAAGCGGTAAAACCGCGTATGTCGCAGAACAGAATGCTGATCTCGCGTTCAACGCCGCCTAGCTCCAGCATGTCAATCGCCTGCAAGTTGTCCGCTGTTGGCAGGTAGCGGCGCACTGCGCTGAGCGTTGCCTGTTGCTGCTTGAGCGTCGTCAAGTCATCCAGCACAATAGCGACGCCTTTCGTCGTCTGCGTTTGGTCACGAAATGGGCTGAGCCGCAAGGTTAGGCTGACTTGCCCGCGCCGTGCCAGCACAGGCTCAACTTCGATTGTCTGCTCAATGTTGCGCCGACGTACCTCTGCCACAAGCTGCTGAAAGCCTTCGTAGAGCGTCGGCAAGACTGCCCAAAGCGATTTACCTTGCGCGTAATACCGCTCAATATCGAGAATGCGTGCTGCTGCTTGATTGATCAGCATTACAACGTCATTTTGGTCAGCCGTGATCACACCACTAGCAATTGAGTCAAAGACATTATCCATAAAGTCACGAATAGCAGTCACTTCAGCAAGTGCGGCACGCACGCTATCGAACAGGCGTGCATTCTCAATAGCAATTGCCGCCTGATTAGCAAATACCGAGACAAGGCGCTCATCTTGTGGCGTGAAAACGACCTCTAAAACGCGATTATCTACGTATATAGCGCCGATCACTTGCCCTTTGAGCTTCAACGGCACACATAGCAGGCTACGCAGACGCAAGTCGAAAACACTCTCGACATCAGCAAAGCGCGGATCGTCTTGTGCATTCGTAGTCAAGACCGACTCGCCGCTTTGAATGACCTGCTCCAAGATGGTTCGACTGACGCGCATAGCCTCTGTCTCGAAGTCGCCTTGGTCAAATTTGCGCGCCACCTTGATGACAAATTGTCCGCTTGCTTGTTCTTTCAAGACGATAAAGCCGCGCTCTGCGCCTGTCAGCGCCACGACGGTATCAATCACCTCGTTCAGCACTTGGTCAAGGCTTAGCCGCGAGTTGATGATCTGCGCTGTGCGCGCCAATTGGCGTAACCGCTGCAGTTCAAGGCTACTATCGGAGGCACTCTGCGAAAGGACATATAGTTCATGGCTCAGATGCTCAAGCGCTTGGAGCGGCTCAAGGGGCAGATCAATATCGCGCTGAGCGACCAGTTCACGCTGGGCATAGAGCGCCTGAGCCATTTCATACGTGAGCTGATGCAATTGCTGCAAGGTTTGGCGTAACTTCATGTCTTGCGGCGCGCTAGGAACGGTTGCCATTAGCTGATATCCTCACGGCAGAAACGATAGATTTGCATTGGCTCGCGCCGATTTTTGACCGTGATCGACTCAGTGCTGCGCAGCGTCAGGCGCGGAATTTGAGAGAGGACGTGAGCGCAGGCTCGATAAGTCGCTTCGCTGATGACGATCTCACCTTCACGGGCATTTTCGAGCAGGCGATGCGCAGCATTGACCGAGTCGCCTACAGCAGTGAACTCGCGGCGCGTCTCGCTGCCAACGTTGCCGAGCGTTGCAACGCCTGTATTGATACCTATACGGAAGTAGCGCGTACCCGCAGGCTCGCCAAGCTGAGCGTAGAGCGCGCGGAAAGCATCTGCCATTTCGAGCGCAGCGAGTACGGCACGTAGTGCATGGTCGTCACTTGGATTCAACTGTGTGTTAAACAAGCCGAGAATCTCATTCGCCATGTACTTGTCAATAATGCCGTTGTGCTGCGTGATTGCATCCGCAGCGACCGTCAAGTAACGGTTCAGGTACGCCATTAACTCACGTGGCGTCAAACGCAGCGGGTGACGCTTCAAGTCGCGTACGTCCACAAAGAGCGAAGTAATCACGCGCCGCTCGCCGCCTAAGCCGAGTGCCTCTATGCTGCGGATGTTGTCCACCATTGCTGGCGTCAAATACTTGCGAACAGTGTTCAGTTGGCGCTCACGGCGTTTTTGTTCGGTCAAGTCGTCAACAACGATTGCAACGCCTTCGATGTGTCCTTCGGCATTGCGCAACGGACTCAAGCTGATGTTCAGGTTCAACGCGCCTCTACCTGTTACATCGCAGTCCATCTCTGCCGACTCAGAAATGCCTTCTTCACGAACGGCTTGAAGCGTCTCAGGCGGAATTAACGCCCAGACTTGCCAGAGCGGCTTGCCGAGACAATCAGCTGCTGTGAGATTTAGCGTACGGCATGCAGCAGGATTGATGGTCGTGATCCGATCCTGCACATCTGTTGTGATGACGCCACTGGCAATTGAATCGAAAACGTTGCTGAGCAGGTTGCGCATAGCAGTGATGTTAGCGAGACTGGCTTGCAACGCTTCATAGAGACGCGCATTCTCGATAGCAACTGCTGCTTGATTGGCGAAGTTTTGGAGTAGCTGTAGCTCCTGCTTGCCGAAAATGCCTGATTTAATGCGATTGTCGGCGTAGATGACGCCTGTGACGGTCTCTTTGAGCAGCAGCGGCACACACAGAATGCTGCGCAGTCCATGCCGAATAACGCTCTGCTGCGAATCGAAACGTTCATCAGAGCCAGCATCAGTGGTAACAATTGGCACGCCTGTGCGCGCCACATCTGCCACAATGGTGCGGCTGATGATGAACTCATTCTCCATGAGCGTCCGATGCTCAATATTGCGCGCCACAGTGAATTCCAGCTCGCCTGTCTGCGGATTGCGCAACATCAAGTAACCGCGCTCGGCACGCGTTAGCGTGATGACCGTATCCATGACCTCGTTCAGCACGTCATTTAGGTCTAACCTAGAGTTGATCAGCTCAGCTGTACGCTCTAGCTCGCGCAGCCGACTGACCTCGCGCGCCACTTCCTCATGCTCGCGCAGCAGACGCTCTAACTCAGCGCGCACCTGTTGCAAGTTGGTGAGCGTGCCGGGCGGCAAACTCATGCCACGCCGCTGTAAAAGCGTGCGCTGCTGCCTGAGTTGCCCTTCGAGCATATCTGTCATGCGGATCAAGCGCTGTAATTCCAGCGTCTCAGCCGTGCGGATTGTGCTGGTTGTCTCTGTCATGGATATGCATCCCGAAACTATATGCGCTCACAGTATAGCACACTTTGATGAATGTCAGAGCTGCTTTGAGCCTTTTTATGAGATGGTTAGACTACGCTTCGCCGACTTTGTCTTGTTTGTCAAGCCGATGATCGGTATCCTAAGGACAGCTCGCACAAACCCGACTTGATGAGATGTCGTCGCACATGAATTGCCTGTTTCAGCAAGGCAAGGCGTACTATTGGCTGAGCGCTTGCTTGATCATTGTTTTCCTGAGCTTAGGCATGTTGCCGATCACTGCACAAGATAGCACGCCGTTGCCGCCTGTTGGCTTAGCACTGTATCGTGGCGAGAAGTTTAGCTTGCCCTACCCGAATTTCTGGGAAGTGACTGAGCGTGGCATAGATACCTACTTCGGCGCTAGTCGCACACCTGTGTGCGCTGAGCCGGGCATGATCGCACAAGCGCTAGGCGCTGTTGGCGACCGCACCTTTGAGGATTTGTTGAATGAATATACGCGCACCTTCATCCGCGTTGATCTTGCACCAGAGCGCATTGCCATTCGGCGCACAGGCATGAGCGCACATTTCGTCGCGCCGTGCACTGACGGCACGCCGCGCCAATACCGCGTGACGTTCTTCATCGCCTACGGACAGGCTTATCGGCTCAGCCAGTTTGCGCCGCAGGCTGCTTTCAATGCTTGGGCAGACGTCTTTGGACAGATTGTGAGTGAATTCGCTCCAGCAACGTCAGTGAACGCGGAAAATGGCGGCGCGATTGTGCTGCCCAGCGAAGCGCCCCTAGCACTGATTGCGCACATTTTCGGCGGCAATGTATACGTTGGCGCGCTCTACGATCTGCCCGGCAAGCCGATTACACAAGGTGCCACGAGTGAGCGCAGCTATCGGTCGCCTGCACTTTCACCTGATGGTAGCTTGGTCGCCTTCATTGACCCGAATCAGCGCACACTATGGCTTGCGCGCGTCTCAGATGGCGCAGCACAGCAAGTTGCTGCTGATGTCGCCGTTGACTATCCACCTGCATGGCGTGCTGATGGAAAGTTGCTCGCCTACATGGCGCAGCACAGAGGCAAATTCCAGCTGCGCGCTGTGCAGCTACCTGATCTCAGCCCGCGCGACTTAGGTGAGACGTTAGCAGAGCCTGTTGAGTGCGCTAGATCAAGCGCTGATCCATCAGATCGGCTCTATTGGTCAGAGACAGGCGCGGAAGGCAATGCAGCGCTCATGGCATGGGTAGATGAGACGCTCTACTATTCGCTGCGCTGCGGAATCGGCGTGGCAGCGCTGCGCGAAGGCAAAAGCACAGTCGTCCACGCTGAGCTACGCCGCGTGCAGCTCTCACCTGATGGTCGCATGCTGCTGGGCATTTTGTCTGCTGAAACTGGCACAGACCTAGTGCGCCTAAATTTACGCTCAGGCAAACTGGATCGTTTGGAGCTGCCGAAAACAGTTGAACAGTTAGCATGGCGCTCTGATGGGAACGGCTTCTTTTTCAGCACGGCTGAGCTGAAAGAGACGTTGACAGTTGATGAAGGCAACTCCGAGCGTGCAGAGGCAATTTTCGGTATCTTTCCGTTGCGCGTGGCAGCTTATCAGCTGGAATTGTGGGAAGCTGACCTGCGCACAGGCGTCCTGACCGCTCTGTTCAGCGGCGAAGGGCGCGCTATCGGACGAATTGCACCTAGTCCTGATGGCGCAGGTGTGCTGTTCAGCGTGGTGCCGAGCGCGCGACGTCTTGCTGAGGCTTTCACCAACAACGTCTCACTAGGCGAGTTGCGCCGCGAGGCGCCTGCTGTGCAGCTGTATTGGCGTCCGTTGCCTGCGACCGAACAGACGCAGGCGATTTTGGTGGCTGTCAGCAGCGCGCCGCTCTGGGGAAAGCTCGGCTCGGCGCCGCCGCCGACACCAACTAGCAGTCCGCGCCGTCCCGATGAACGTCCAACTGCTACACCGACTCAGACAGTCACACTGACGCCTTCGCCAACGGCAAGCCTGCGCCGCACAGCGCCGCCAACCAACACGCCGCGCCCAACACGAACGCCCTAGCGCGGCGGACGTATGCCGATCAGCGTATCATTCTGAAAAAATGCCGCTGCGCCGTTCTCGCTCAGACGGATCGTGAATACATCGTTGCTCACGCCGAGTCCATTAGCAACGAACGTGCGCAGCTCAAACTCGACCAGCTCAAAGCTAAGGCTGAAGACGCCGCCTAGTGTAACGTCAGCACGCAGCATGTCATCGCGGAAGCTGACATCAGCCTGTCCGATCAGACCGACGTACTTGCCTTCATAGGCTGTGTATTGGCTCAGATCAGGCTTAAAGGCGCGAGCTTTGGCAAAGCGCTCAGCACGCGGCGCAGGATCGAAGACATGAAAGTCAGCCGTCAGCTTATCTAGCCTATCGGCGTTGCGCGAATCTACTGCCAAGCAGAGTGCACCCATACCGATCAGCTCAATCACAAGCGGATTATCGCTGTAGTTCGTGTTGCCTAGCACCACTACGCCGACGTTGTGTTCGGGCGCGAAAGCTATTATTGAGGCAAAGCCGTCTATTGCGCCGTTGTGCCAGATGACTTGCAAGTCGCCCAGCTTGGATGTCACCCAGCCGAGTCCGTAGTTTGCCTGAACAGGCGTGTGTAATTCACGCAGATGCTCAGCCGAGAGGATTGGCACACCTGCCAAGCGTCCATTGCCCATGTGAAAGCGCAGGTAGTTGGCGAGGTCAAGCGCGCTGGCATTCACAGCGCCTGCAGGCGCGATAACTGTGTTGAGGTGAGGATGGAAGGCAATGCGCTGCACGCCTTTGCGCACATCAGGGCGATGCGGCGCGGCAAAATCAGGCAGCTTTTGCATGTCGGCGTAGGTCAAAGTCGCCGACTCCATGCCTAGTGGCACGAGTACCAGCTCGCGGAGCAATTCAGCGTATGGCTTGCCTGTGGCGCGCTCCAGCACAACGCCTGCCAGCGCGTAGCCGAGGTTATTGTAGGCGAACTCAGCTTTTGGCGCACGCGGCATGGGCAGAGTAGCAAGATGCGTTAGTAGGTCTTTGACTGTGGCGATTTTGCCTATGTACCATGTCAGATCGTCGCGCGGCAGGGCGCTGGTGTGGCTGAGCAGTTGTCGCAGAGTGATCGTCTTCGCATGTTCAGCGTTACGCAACGTGAACTCAGGCAAGTACTCGACGATTGGCACGTCTAGCGAGAGTTTGCCTTGCTCTGCCAGGCGCATTGCCGCGAGCGCAGTCATAGATTTGGTGATTGACGCGACGCTGAATTGCGTCTGCGGAGTGGCAGGCGCGCCTGATTCAGAGTCGCGCACGCCGTAGCCTCGGCTGAAGACTACTTGACCATCACGGACAACTGCTACGCTCATGCCTGCCAAGCCGTAGCGCGCGAGCATGGTCTCAAGGTAGGTGTTGAGCTGTGTGTCCAGATCGGCGCGCACGCTCGGCACACTCACGAACGTTGCCAACAGCAGAGTGCCGATTAACAAAAGGCGAAGCATAAGTCACTTCTCCGCGCAATAATTTATATGCCCATACGCATAGCGGACAAACGAGTTGCGCACGGAGAAGTGCTGCATGTCCTGTGAATGACTCGGCAGGCTCAGCGCGTCCTGACCACGATTGTCCGCGCTAGCTTGTCATGCCAGCCTTGACGCCTGTCATCCCACAACGCCCAAAAGTAGCCCAGCAAGAAGACTAGGCTGCTAACAGCGTAGCCAATCACATTCCGCACAACAGCGTCCCATGCCGTCAGGCGCGTGCCGTCTAGTTTGACTATGCGAATGCCGAGCGCTGCTTTACCTGGAGTCTGTCCATTGTGATTAGTGAGGAAGTAAACGTAGTAAAACGTTGAGACGACCAGACCGATCAAATTAACGACC
>JANWYI010000031.1:31935-42174 GCA_025055255.1 Anaerolineae bacterium
ATCTTCGGCAGGTTTCGGCTTGTAGAGCGGCGCCATTGGCTCGGAGTAAGAATAGGATACCTCGCTTGGCGCCGCTGAGGCGCGTGAGAGCAACTTCAGCCGCTCTAGCGCATATTGCGCGCCTGCGTGAAAAGGATCAAGTTCTAGTGCCTTGCGCAGAAATTCACGCTTTTGTTCATCGCTGATAGCGACCTGTGAAGCAAGGTAATAAGTCTCAGCATCAGGCTCGCCGCGCAAGGCTTGGCGCAGCAAGTCACGGGCGCGATCCAAGTTGTTCAGAGCGATTGCAGTCCGAATTTCGGCGTGCAAGTCCTGCATAAGGCACTCCTCAAGACTAGCTAGAACAGAAGGCGTGGAGCGGCAGAGGCAACACAGTGCAACTTTGCTTGGCGTCTGCGGACAACTGCGCAAATGGACAGGAAATTGTCTCTTTTGACAGAATGTGCTGTGTCAAGATACTACACGCTCGCTCAACCGAGATTTTGCAGCGCCAACAACACGCGCGCCTCAACTTCTTTTGGCGCGTCGCGCGGCAGGCGCTGTATGGCGCTCTGTGCCTCGACGATGCTGAAGCCCATGCTAGTCAGCGCTGCGATCACGTCCGCGTCTACATCGTTAATGGTGGCAAGTTCGCTCAGCGCGTCCGCTGCCACGCCGATCTTGTCTTTCAGCTCAAAGACGATCTTTTCCGCTGTTTTCTTGCCGATGCCTTGCACGCGCGTGAGCAGCTCTGGCTCGCCGCGACGGACAGCAAGGCGGACTTGATCAGCGCTGAGCGTGCTGAGAATGGCAAGCGCTAACTTCGCGCCAACGCCTGAGACCGTGATCAGCACCTCGAAAAGCGCGCGTTCGTCTTCGCTGCTGAAGCCGTACAGACTCAGCTCGTCCTCGCGCACAATCAGGTGCGTGTAGAGCATGATTTCGCTGCCTACTTGTGCCTGTTCTAATGCGCTGCGTGTAGCGCGCACCTGCAGACCGACTCCGCCGATGAGCACTACGAGCGAGTCGCTCTCACGCTTCAGGACTTGTCCGATCACGCGCTCGATCATCGCGTCACCAGTCTGCCTTGCGCCTGTGCGAGATCGATCAGCCGCTGATTGGCTGTAAAAATCTGGAGGTCAGGCAATTTGCTGTAGTTAACGTCATCCGTCACAATTTGGCGAATGCCTGCGCTCAGTGCCGCATGATAGATGGGCAGATTGTAGCCGCCTACCCCTGCCAGTGAGACAATCATATCTGGATCACACTAACCACTGCCAATCGCTAACTTACGTAACTTGCATGAGCAAGCGCTTTTTGACCATGTCCTTGTGCGCTTGCAAAGTCGAGCGTCCTGATATAGCACGTCCAGCATAAGGCGTTCTTATCAAGTAGGAAGACATCGTTTGCTCGCGGCGTGTCAGCGAGAACGTTGACATTAGTTGTGTGCAGGCTAATCGGCATCAAAATCCTCTTCACGCTTGGCAAGCACAGCCTCTACGGCGGCGCGATAGGCAGGATCGGAGTAATAGTGCTTGGCGTTCTCAATCACACGCCGCAAGATTGGCTTAGAGACGCTAGGCAGATTTTTGAACTTCAAGTAGGTGTCTGGGGTCTCGGAGTCGAGGTCACGCAGCAGCTGACCAATCGCTACGCTCAAAAATGGCGGAGCAGCAATCTGCACGCCTGCAAAATCGAGCTGGACTTGCTGCTTGGCGCTGAGCAACGCATAAATCTGGTCGTAGACGCGCTGTCCGTTCTCAACTGTGATGCAGCACTCGCCGATCTGCTCTTTCAAGGCAATGTTCACCATGCCTGTTCCTCTTCACTCGCTTACCAGACGTTCCCAGCGCGAGCTGTGTAGCGCCGTAATCGCAATTGCCAACGCATCTGCTGCGTCATCAGGTTTGGGAACGCGCTCTAAGTTCAGCAAAGTCTTGACCATTGCCTGCACCTGCTTTTTGTTGGCGTTGCCGTAGCCTGCCACAGTCTGCTTGACCTGCGCAGGCTTATATTCGCGCACTTTCAGACCCACATCGGCGAGCGCAAGCAACACAACGCCGCGTCCTTGTGCTACGTTGATCGCCGCTGTGACATTCTTGCCGAAGAACATCTCTTCAATGGCAGCCTCAGTCGGCTGATATTCGGCGATCAGGCGTTTGACCTCGGCGTAAATGTGCTGCAGACGTTGCGGCATTGGCTGGTCAGGCGGCGTGAGAATCGCGCCATAGGCAACGGCTTGCGGCGCGCCTGAGTCATCCTCGCGCACGAAGGCGTAACCTGTGGTAGCTGTGCCGGGGTCGATTCCCATGATGAGCATGTCGCGTTAGGCTTTCATTTGCCAGCTTTGATGGAGTCATTATAGCATGGAGCGAGCTGCGTAGCGCGGCTCAGCAAGATTGAACGTCTGTGAAAAGCTGATCAAACATGCTAGAATATTCTTCAGAAGCCGACTTTCAAAATGCGCTATACTGGGAAGCCAGCTACGAAATCGTGTTGGCGCTGATGGCGGCGTATCCGCACATAGACGTAGATTCGCTTGGCTTAGCGCAGCTCAAGGCGCTGATCGTAGCACTACCAAACTTTGTTGACGATCCTGCATTAGCAAATGACGAGCTGCTCAGCCAGATTCTGCGCGAGTGGTGGGAAGAGACGAACGCTGATTTCTAAAAGTAGGGTATTCGCGCTGTGCGCACAAGGCGGCAGCGCTGAGTGAGGAGTTCTTATGAGCAACGGTGAGATCAACCTACGCGATCTGCAGCATCCTGATATTCCTGTGCCAGAGGAAATGCAGTCTAACATTGCAGTCACTAGCCTGAGCAGCCTGTACAACTGGGCGCGCAGTCGCTCAATTTGGCCTCTGCTCTTCGGCTTGGCGTGCTGCGCTATTGAGATGATCGCTACGGCTGCCAGCCGCTTCGACCTAGCGCGTTTCGGCATGGAAGTCATGCGCGCTAGTCCGCGCCAAGCAGACCTAATGATTGTCTCCGGCACAGTCACTAAGAAAATGGTCGTGCCGATTGTGCGGCTGTACAACCAGATGCCAGAGCCAAAGTACGTGCTGGCAATGGGTGCGTGCGCTTCTGGCGGCGGTCCATTCAAGGAAGGCTATAACGTGGTCAGCGGCATTGACAAATACATCCCAGTGGATGTCTACGTGCCTGGTTGTCCGCCTACTCCACAGGCGCTGCTCTACGGGCTGATTGCTTTGCAGAAGAAGATTGAGAAGCAGTCGCTAGGCGTTGGCGCCAGCGTGCCTTGGTACGGCAGCGGACCAAGTGAGGAAGTACCTGTGCCGATTCTTGGACCAGACATTATCGATCCGCGCCATGCTGAGGTACTGCGCAAAGAGGCGAAAAAGAATCGTCCTACGCCGACAGTTGCCGAGGCGCTGGCTGAGCTCACCAAAGCTGAGAGCGCTTGAGTTACATTATGGAGTCTTTTATGACTGACCAAGTCCTGCCACAAGTCACTGATCTGCCTAGCACTATTGCGGCGCTCAAGGAGCGCTTCCCAAATGCTGTAAAAGACGATACGCGCAGCGGCTATGAAGGCGTCATTGTTGACACAGCCTGCTTGCAAGAGTTCGCGCGCGTCATCCGCGATGAATACGGCTTTAACTATCTCTCCAGTCTCACTGCTGTGGACTATCTCGGTCACGGCGATCACCTTGAGGTGGTCTATCACGCCTTTCGCGTGCCAAGCGGCGGCAAACCGCTCGTCTTCAAGGCGCAGACCGACCGTCAAGACGCTGTGATTCCAAGCCTAGTGAGCATCTATCCTGGCGCTGATTTTCAAGAGCGCGAGGCATACGATCTCTACGGCATTCACTTCACAGGGCATCCGAATCTGAAGCGCATTCTGCTCTGGGAAGGCTTCGAAGGGCATCCCATGCGCAAGGATTACCGCGAGGCATACTATGAGCAGGAGACCAAGCCGTTTGATAGCCGCTGGCCGGGCGGTCACGTCTTTCGCGGCGAGGAATACAATCCGTTCGGTCACAATGTGCGTTATCCTGCAGGCTTCACGCTAGATGACTATAAGCCTGTGACAGAGGCAGAGTTCCAGCAGGGCATGGCGCTCGGCGTGGACATCATGGGCGATCCTGCCTTTCGCACAGATCGCTTGCTAGTCAACCTCGGACCGCACCATCCCAGCACGCACGGCGTCTTCCGCATGATGGTGGCGCTGACGGGCGAGACCGTTGAGTCGCTTGAGCCTGTGATGGGCTATCTGCATCGCAACCACGAGAAAATCGGCGAGCGCAACACATGGTATGGCAACATGCCCTTCACAGACCGCCTCGACTACATCTGCAGCATGTGCAACAATCTCGCCTACGCTATTACGGTCGAGCAGATGATGGGCGGTCAAGTCAGCGTGCCGTATCGCGCCGAAGTGATCCGCGTGCTAATGGCAGAGTTGACGCGCATCACCAATCACTTGTGGTCAATCGGCTTCCTGTTGAACGACTTGGGCGCGTTCTTCACGCCAGCGCTCTACGCCATTCAGACCCGCGAATACATCCTCGACTTCTTTGAGGCAACAGCAGGCGCGCGCATGATGTGCAACTACATGCGCATTGGCGGCGTCTACAAAGACTTGACGGCGCGCATTCGCAGCGAAGCGGCGCTGATCAACGACCGTGTGCGCGACATGGACACGATGGAGTACCTTGACAAGCTGATCAACGACCGCTTGCCGCGCTCGATTGATGAGCTAGATGAGCTGCTCTCTGAGAGCGAGATCATCAAGAGCCGCTGCATTGGCGTCGGCTTGCTGCCAGCTGAAATGGCAATTGCCTACAGCGCCTCTGGTCCGTTGCTGCGCGGTTCGGGCGTGCCGTATGACATCCGTCGCGCTAATCCATATAGCATCTATCCAGAGCTAGAGTTCGATGTCTGCACGCGACCAAATGGCGATATCTACGACCGCTACTGTGTGCGCCTTGACGAGATGCGCCAAAGCGTGCGCATTTTGAAGCAAATTTTGCCGCGCTTGAAGGATACACAAGGTCAGCCAATCTTCGGCGGCAAGACAAGCTACTCAATCAAAGTGCCAGCAGGCGAAGCATACGGCTTTGCTGAAAATCCGAAGGGCGAGCTAGGCTTCTATCTAGTCTCAACAGGTGGCGGCAATCCGTGGCGTTACCACGTGCGCGCACCTAGCTTCATCAACTTGACGCCGCTCGGCGAGATGTGCAAAGGGCAAAAAGTGGCAGATGTTGTCGCCATTCTCGGCAGCATTGACATTGTGCTAGGTGAGACGGATCGTTAGGAGTGAGGCTTTCATGTACGGTTCAGGCATTCTCAAAGGCTTAGGCGTGACATTCCGCCATCTGATCACGACTTTCATTGATGACATTCAGTGGCTCGGTCGCAAGCGCGATGTGGACGTTTTCCAACAGAAGCAGAGCTTGGCAAACCGCGGCTTGGTCACAGTTGAGTACCCTGATGAAAAGCTGGCAGTGCCAGAGCGCTTCCGCTTCACGCCGTTCTTGGTCACCTACAACCTGGACGACCCTGACTATCCCGGTAAGGACTGGTGTACCTCGTGCGGCATCTGCGCGAAGGTTTGTCCGCCACAGTGCATCTGGATTGTGCGCGGCACTGATCCAAAGACTGGGCGCCCAAAGCCAGAGCCAGAGCAGTTTTACATTGACATTGACATCTGCATGAACTGCGGCTATTGTGCCGAGTATTGCCCGTTTGACGCGATCAAGATGGATCACAACTATGAGTTGGCGTCTTACGACCGCACATCGGCACACATTCACGACAAGGCACGGCTCTCGCGCGAGATTCGCTACTGGCAGTCCATTGCGCCGACTACAGCAGCTGAAGAGGAAGCAGCGCGCGGCGGCTATGACCACACGGACGTGCAAAAGGCGCGCAAGAAAGCAGGACTTGAGCCGTCGCGTCCTGATCCGCGTCTCGCTAAGCCCGCTGAGCCAGAGCCAGTGCCTACGCCGGTCGCTGTGACTGAGGCGCCTGTTGCTGTGCCTCAGGTTGCGGCGCCAAAGGCTGAGGCTGCGCCTGCGCCGAAAGCCGAGCCAGCTGCTTCCGCTGCAGCCGATAGCGAGACGCCGCCGCATCCAGGCTGGGTCAAGCGCGGACGGCGCTGGATCGATCCAAATGCGAAGGTTGAGCCTGTGCGCCGCAAGGGCAAAGTTGAGTAGACGCAAATGGGCAGGTTGCGTGTTGCGACCTGCCCTCGCCACAATAGATCATGGAACTGCTCGTCATAGCTGATGTAGACATCTCGCACATAAGGCTGATAGACCTAACTCAACTAGCGGATCGTGCTAAGCCCTTCTACGACTGGATAGAGGGGCAATTTCGTTTGCAGGCAAACAGCTCGGAAACGCTTGATGAGCTGTTGATGCGTTTGCCACGTCATACAATTGAGCAGTGCATCGCTGCATGCTACTATCCTGACCCTACCCAAAGCGTACCGAAGCTCTTTGATGGGATCGGGCGGCTGTATGCGCATCCAAAAGCCTGCTTTTACTTTTTCGCATGGCTGATCCGCGATGCGCCACAGCAGCGTCTATCGCCGCTAGTTCAGCAAATTGCCAAAAGGACGCAGAAAGCGCGACGGCAGGTTGAGATCGAAGTTCTGGCAGCATTGATAGTCCATTATCGCAGTTTCGCACGGACGTTCCAATGGTCGGCAATCCGCGAGGTTATCATGGATAGACTAGAGGGGTCGCGGCGCAGCATTAGAGGGCGAGAAAAAGAGATAGTTGTGCGCGGAGCGCTTGCTGCAGCTTTTCAAGAATATTTTGAAAAGAGACGTTCGTATGGCATTTACACCGATATCGAGGTTCTGGAGAATCAAGTTACAATAGGGCACGAAACGTACGATGTCTGCATACAGCTGCTCGACGAAAAGAACACACCCGTTCGCAGAATTCTTGTGCCAATCAAAACACGCGAGACCGAAGGCGGCGGTCATGCGCACTTGTTTACGAGAGATGTGCGTACTGCAGTTGATGTAGCACGCCGAGAAGCAGTGCAAGACTACATCTTTGTTGTGATAATAGCAAGCAATTGGTCTGAACGTGAGACAGTTGGTCTAGTGGAAATAGTTGATCACTTAGTTCATCTGAAAACTTCGCCAAACACACTGTTGCGCTTTGATGAGCCAACACAGCAGCAGCTCAACGCAGTGATTGAGCGCATTCTAGACGGTCAGGTTCTGCCTAAGCGAGGTAATGTATGAGTCTAGGCATCCCAGCTGAACCGAGCGCCTTACTGAATGCTGTACTGATTGGTGATAGTTGCGCTATCGTGCCGCTTTTGCCCAGCCAATTTGCGAACGCAATCATCACCAGTCCGCCTTACTTTGGACACCGACAATACGCAGATGAGAGCCTTGCGGAGAGCGAGATCGGACGCGAGGCAAGCCTTGCTGAGTACGTAGGACGTCTTGCTGGACTCTTCCGCGAGCTCAAGCGTGTTCTGCGCGATGACGGTACGCTGTGGCTTGTGCTAGGCGATACATATAGAGAAGGTCAACTGCTAGGTGTACCGTGGCGTGTCGCTTTCGCTTTGCAAGAAGACGGTTGGTTGTTACGTAGCGAGATCATCTGGCACAAACCGAATGCTATGCCATCTTCGGTCAAGAATCGCCCAACTGTAGCTCATGAGACCATTTTCTTGTTCGCAAAGCAAGCTAACTATTTCTACAATGCCGATGCTATCCGCGAGCCGCATGTCACTTTCACAGAGGAGTCGCGCATGATGGGCGGTCGTAAGCACTTCGGCAAGCCTAATGGCACGCCTGAAAATGGCAAAAATCGCGGTAATCCGAATTTGCATCGAGCGCGCTGGGATCAAGCCTTCCATCCGCTAGGGCGCAATAAGCGCACAGTCTGGAGTATTCCGTTGGGCAAGTTCCGCGAGGCGCACTTTGCAGTCTTTCCGCCTGAACTAGTAGAGGTCTGCCTTCTGGCAAGTACGCCTGAGCAAGGTATCGTCCTCGATCCGTTCATGGGATCGGGTACAACAGGTGTCGTGGCAAAACGCCTCAACCGAAACTTCTTGGGTATAGAGCTAGTGCCACACTATGCAGAGATGGCACTGCGGCGCATTGGCGAGATCAGCACGCCACTCTTCTAGTCATGCATATTCCGTCAGCCCACTGCGGCTCTGCGCAGAGATAGCACACTACCTGCAATCATGCGCGTTATTTTGCCTCTGAGCCTAGCTATCAGCGCTGTACTCGCTCTAAGTCTCAGCTTGGCGCGCACGTTTGGTATGTCACAACCATTGCCGACGCTGATTGAGACGCTTGGTCTGTATGCACCTGAGCATTGCAGTGGAAGCAGCGCCTGTCTGCTTGGGATTACGCCGGGACATAGTAGCTGGGATGAAGCGCGCACAATGCTTTTGCCGCGCGCACGCGACGAACTGTATACGTCGCAAGTCGTTGTGCCACTAGATGTTTTGCCCAATCAAACAGATGAGCTGTTCATTTACTTCTTCCGCTCTGTTGACGGACGCTCAGTCGGACGCATACAGGCGCTCTTCCGCGTCCGTGAGGCAGCGCCAAGCGTCGGCTGGCTGGTCAGGCAGCACGGCACGCCGTGCGGAATCAGCCTGTACACACGCACAGCCAGCGGTTATCGCTTACCGCAAGCCTTGATCACGATGCGCTACCCACGCTTTCTCGCCAATGTGCCGTTGCCGAAAAATCACCTCGACACGAGCACACGCATTGAGAGCCTCTACCTTCATGACCCTGCTTACAAGGCTGAGCGCCGCTTAGAAGCCTGCCGCGATTTGTTAACTGATGGTGTTCAAAACCGCGCATGGGCAGGCTTTGCTGCCGCGTGGCGCTACGCTGCTCTGCCGCGCCACTAGCTTATGTTTAGCCACCATCTGCCTCAAGCACAGCGAGCGCTGTCACGTCATCAGTGGCTAGCGCTTTGATGTAACCGCCGCGCAGCGCGCCTAAAATCGAGTAGCGCTTGGGCAAGCCGCACGCTACAGCAATCACGCTTGGAATTGCCTTGACGTCTGCAAGGTCAAGTGCGATCACACGCTGATTGATGTCAAAGCGCTCACAATTACCATTGATGTCAAAATGCCGACCTGCTGTCTCGCCGACGGCGCCTTGTGCGCGCAGCTCTCTCAGCTCTGCCTCAGTCAGGTGACCAGCGCGCAGGAAACTTGACATGCCCGGCTCAGTCGTGCCAATGCCCAGCAATGCGATGCTGGCACGGCGCGCGCGGTTGAGCGTCTCGCTAATTGTCGGCTGCTCTAGGAATAGGTCGCGCGCGGCTTGACTGTCTACGATGAGCGGCGCGTGCAAGTAGAAGAAGCGTCCGCCGAGCTTTGTTGCCAATTTGCGCGCTAACTCATGTCCGTCAATTTCGGACTCAACTGTGCCGACGCTGCCAATCATTTGCACAACTTCAACTTGCAAGGCTTGCCGCTCGCTCAAAGCACTGACAGCTGCGCTCACGCCTGTTCCCCATGAAATCGCCAATGTTTCTCCACGCCGCAAGCGCTCTTCCAAGTAACGCGCCGCTAATTGCCCGGCTGCGCTCAAGGTCTCAGCGTAAGGGCGACCGCGACTCTCCACAATCATCACGCGCTCCAAGCCGAAGCGTTCACGGAAATGCTTCTCCAATGGCGGCACCGTGCTGATTGGCTTGCGCACGCGAATTTCCACTAAGCCTTTTTGCTTTGCCTCTTTCAAAAGGCGTGAGACGTTCGAGCGCGACGTCGCCAGCAACTTGGCAATCTGCTCTTGGTTGTAGTCCTGCTCATAGTAGAGCGAGGCGACGCGAACTAAGTAATCCTCGCGGCTTTCTAACATAGGTCACCTATCACCCATGCCAAAGGCTTCATGTTTTCACATTTGTGCAAGTTTATCTCATCACAAGTTGCCTTGCCACAGAAAGGTCTCCGAGACGACAGGCTATGGCAGAAATTGCAAGGGCGAGATTGCTCTCGCCCATCAGCAGTATCATTCTGAGTTGTACAAATCTGAGCGCTACAACGTAAGCACTGTAGACCTGCTCTATTTGCGCACGAATTAGGGAGCAGGTGTTGGTGTCGGCGTGACCGTCATATCTGGCTCACCAGAGACGTTCGTGATGTCCATGATGTTGTACAGCTTGCCGCCGCGCGTCACGCTGACAAACGAGGCATTGATCCAGCCGCGCACGCCTTTGTATTCGACCTGCAGCCACGTCCCTGCGCCGTTGCGTCCTAGCACTTCCAGCTGTGTACCTGAGGGAATCAAGGC
>JANWYI010000032.1 GCA_025055255.1 Anaerolineae bacterium
GCAAGCGACTGCAGCAAACGCGCTGTTCGCTGAAAAAGCACATATTGCGCCTGATCGTTGAGCGTAGCTACACGGAAGGCGTTGCCTGACTCAGTCTGTTCGGTCTGAATAGGTTGAAAGCGCAGCAAGATCGGCACAGGCTCGCGCTCGGCGTGCGCAAACGGTCCGAGCCGAAGCTCAGCAAGCCCTAACGCGCTTTGCCGCACCATGTCGCGCGGGATGATCGGCGTGTAGTTATCGCAGCGGTTATCGCCGATCAAAACAGCAAGCGGACACTCACGATATTCGGTCGAGGCTGTTGTCTCAAGGCGCGCAGCAGGCGAAATGACGTAAAGCGTCGGCAAGGCTGAGAAACCGAGCTGTGTGACGCACATGAAAGCGATCAGCAGCACGTTCGCAAGGCGTAGCCGACTGCGCCCTTGCGCAATGGTCAGCAGGCTTATCAGCAACACGCCGATCCAGAATTGCATTTGTAGCGGCGTGTGATGCAAGAAAGCAGGCAGCTCATCAGCCTTGAACAGCGCGCCACGTCCGATTGAAGCTGTTGCAGTGAAGCCTAGTCCCCAAAGGATAAATGCGAAAGCAAGCGCTAACTTTTGGCGGTCAGCACGTCGCCACAAAAAGACGAGGTTAGCCGCAGTCAACGCACTGGCAACAGTGAATACTAGCGCTGCTATCAGCTGCGGTAGCGGCGAGAGCGCGCTGAAACGCGGCGAGGAGAGAATGGTCTGCGCTGAGCCGAGATACAGGATGCTGAACAGCGCATTGCGCAGCACGTCTATGCTGAGTGTAGTGAAGCCTTGTCGTTCGCCCAGAAAAGTCGCTGAGGCGCATAAAATTGCCGCCAGGATGAACAGACTCCAGCGCAGCCAATGGCGCTCGCCGTGCACTAGCCACAGCCAGCCAACCACAACGAAAGCCAGTATTCCTGCACCGTGAGAAAATGCTGCCAAGATGCACAGCAGCAGGCTAATTGAGAAAGCGCACCAGCCGAGCGAGCGGCGTGTCGCAATTACCATGCCGAGCAGAGTAAAGGCAATCGTGAACTGCCAGAAATTCGCTAGTCCCCATGCCCAGCTCGCCCACCAGCGTCCCGTGAAGATTACTACGGCAAGCAATGCAGCGCCTAGCCAGAACAGTCTCGGCGCAAGGTCGCCCAGCAAGTGATATGTCAGCGCTATCATGAGCGTGAGGTTAACCAGCAGAAGCGCTGCAGTCACTATCATTTCAAGGCGAGGGTCATAGCCGAGCGCAACAGCATTCAACGCTGTCAGAGAGAGCGTGATCGGCACACGATAGCCATTGTAGCTCACTAACAAGTCAGCAAGCGTCAGCATGCCACGTGCCGTCTTAATGGCGACTCCAGAGTTCATCAGGCTGTGCCATTCATCGCTGGTAGGTGTCCTGTTCGCGTATATGACGATGACGGACGAGACGAGTGCAAGATGTGTTGCGATTACAGCAATTACAGTGATCTTCAACCATAGCGGCGCGCGCTTCTGCGTCATTTTCTCTCTTCCTCAGCAAAGTCTGCTTGGCTGAGTTCAATTCTCGGATTTGCCCATAGCACATGACCACAGGTCAGCGGCTTAGATGTATCTACCTCATAGAGCAGGCTGAAAGCGCGTCCGCGCCAATCGGTCAGGTCAAAGGCGAACGGCACAAGGTCAGCTGTGACGGTTCGTTCAACGGCGACGCGCTGAGTTTCGCCGTCATCCACAATCAAGCGTGCTTTGACTGACTGTTCGGCGCATGCAGCGTCCGCTGTGAGCGCGCCGCGCAAGGTGAAGCGATAGTCAGGCAGGTCAGGCAAGGCAAGCGACTGCATCAATCGCGTCGTCCGCTGAAAAAGGATGTGTTCGCCTTTATCACTCACCTCGAAGGCGTGCGCAGCTGAGTCGGCGTCGTGCAGCGGCACAAAGGCAAGCGCTAACGTGACAGGCTCACGCGCAACATCTGAGAAAACGCTTAGCCTGAGTCGCGCTAACTGATAAGCAGTCTCATAAGGCGCTTGTGGCAGTATTCTGAACGTGCGGCATGAGTCGTTGCGCAGCAGCGCCGTCAATGCACACTCGCGCATGTCGGCAAGCGCCATGTGGACGTATTGCGGCGTGATGACCTGTACAAAAGCAGTGACCGTGAAAGCGACGTGCGTCGCCGTCACAAAGGCGATGAACAAGCTGTTCAGAAATGCTAGAGCGCGCTTGGGAAAGTGCTGCAAGGCTAGAAAACTTGCCGACAAACAGCCGAGCCAGAACTGGACTTGCAACGGTGTGTAATAGTCAGCCTGAAAGGTTGTGGTTATTTCATTGCCGCGCGTCAGCGAGATCGCAAGGGCAAAACCAAGTGACCAAAGCACGAGCGTTGATGGCGCGATCAACTTCGGCGCGGCGACTCTGCGCAGCCGCCATGCATTCAGCGCAAAAATTGCTATCGCCACACAGAAAACTTGAAAAGCGACGCTCAAATAGTGGTTGTATTCAACTGTCCACGCCGCAGTGACGCCTGAGCGCGGAACAGAGAGCTGGACAGCGCCTAAAATCCAGCTTATCGAGAGCAGGTTTGCCAGCGGACTGATCGTCAAGCTGCTCGCAGCCTGCCTTTCGCCGACGAACAGCGCTGCTGAGCAAAATAGCGCCGCAGCGCCGAAGACTGCCCAGCGTCCAAGATGACGTTCGCGCCGTGTGAACAACACCATGCCGACTACGCCAAAAGCTAGGACGCCTGCGCCGAATGAGAAGCTTACCAACGTACAGAGCACCGTCAGCAGCAGCGTTGTGCGCCAACTCAGGCGCCACCTCAGCGCGATCAGAATGGCGAGCAATGTCAGCACAACAGCGAACTGCCACACAGTCATCACGCCCCAGACCCAAGCGATCCAGTTACGTCCGCTGAAGGTGAGCGCCGCCACTGGAATCAGGCTGAGCCAGAACAAACGCGGCGACTGTCCGCCAAGCAGCCAGCGCATTAAGAGTGCCGTCAAACTGAAGTTGAGAACGAGCAATCCCGCGCTGATCCACATCTCAAAGCGCGGATCGTATCTGAACAGCAGCGTGTTCAGCGCTGTTAAGCTCAAGCTGGTGAGCAAGCGATGTCCGCGATAAGTTGCAAACAAGTCGTCAACATTGAACTGACCGTTAGCAATGCGTACAGCTAGGTCTGCATTGAGGCGCGGATGCCACTCATCGGCAATCGGAATCTTGTTGCCGATGCTCTCAACAGTGAAGATGGCGAATGCCAGATGCGCCGAAAGCACCGTCAACACTGTCAGCTTGAGCCACAGCGGCACAGACTTCGCCATGTGTCACGGCTTGCGCGCTATGATAAAAGTCTGCTTGCCGAGCAACCACTGCGCAGGTCGAAGGTGCAGGTATAGCCAGACTAGCCACGGCGCGCGCGGTAAGCGACTGCGCGTGGTGTAGGGCAGGAAGCGCACGCGCATGTACTCAATCGGCATCTCAGCCAGCTCAAGTGCCTCAGCCAGTGTATGGTGCGTCAACGGCAAGAGATGGTCAATGAAGTCCCAGTAAGCGCCTTTGAGCAAGCGGATGTTCGGTTGCAGGATCAGCAACTTGCCGCCATGCCGCAGCACGCGCCGAATCTCGCTCAACGTTGCCAAGAGCGCGTTTTTATCGGGCAGGTGCTCAAAAAAGTTGCTCACAAAAACGACATCCACGCTCTCTGAGGCGACTTCAGCCATGTCATGGCTGTAGGCAATCACGACGCGCACTTCAGGCGCGGCAAAGTGGCGCGTGTCCTCATTCAGGTCTACAGCAATTTTCTCCGCTGCCTGAATGTTGTTGATGAATTCGCAGTTGCCAGCGGCGAGGTCTAACACGGTCGCCTCAGGCGGCACAAATCGCTGAAAGAAATGACGGCACAGCACGCGCCACACGGCGTTGCGCGAGGCGCGCTCGTCAACGCCGAAGCGTTGACGGTAGATATGCGTCAAGCGCGTTGAGTCAAAGGCTTCCAAGTCAGCGCGACTCCTGTTGCTCCACTGCTGAGGTGACAGGCGATGAGACAAACGGCTGGAACACTTCACCTGCAGGACGGCGCGTATCTTGGCGCACCAACAGCCACTCAAACCAGACGGTCAGCAGCGTGTATAGGTAGCGGCTGCCTTGCTCGCGTAGCTTGAGCGATGAGACGCCAACCGTGCGGTTTTGCCACGAGATTGGGATAATCTTGTAAGAATAGCCGCGCACCATTGCCTTGAGCGGCAGCTCAATGGTCATGTTGAAGTGCGGCGAGACGAACGGACGGCAGCCTTCAATGACATAGGCGCGATAGCCCTTGAAAGCGTTCGTTGTGTCGTTCAGACGAAAGCCGAACATCAGCTGGATCACAAAGTTGGCGATCCGATTGATGACCAGCTTAAAGCGCGGATAGTTCACCACTTTGCTGCCGCGAATAAAGCGTGAGCCGAAGGCGCAGTCAGCTTCGTCGCGCAGGATGTAGTAATACTTGACGACATCAGCAGGCGAGTCAGAGGCGTCTGCCATGTAGATCACCACAGCGTCGCCTTTGAAATGGTTCAGACCAAAGGCAACAGCGCGTCCAAAGCCATTTTTGCCTGTGTTGCGCAGCACGCGCAAGCGCGGATCGCGCTCATGCTCAGCCGCCACGATCTCATAAGTGCGATCCTTGCTGCCGTCATCAATCACAAGGATTTCAAAGTCGTGGATACCTGCCTGATCGAGATGATCGCGCAGTGCTGTGACAGTCTGACCGATCACGCCTTCTTCGTTTCGCGCTGGAATCACCACAGAGAGTTTCATAAGTCCACTCAACCATTCTGATAAGTCCTAGTCACCAATATACCCTACCTTTTCAGCCAAATTGTTACAATGCACTAACGGATCAGCAGCTGAGTTGCGCGGTTGTCTATCAGCGCTTGATTGCAGTTGCGCGCCGATCTAAAATTGGTGTGAAGGAAATAGACTTTCCAAAAAGGAGCAAAAATGCCTTTTCAAGCCGTTCATGACCTAAAAATGCACTATCTTGATCAAGGCGATCCAGACGGCACGCCGATTGTCTTCATTCACGGTAACGTCTCTAGCAGCGTCTGGTGGCAGTATACGCTAGATCGGCTGAGCGGCTTGCCCTACCGCCTGATCGCGCCCGATCTGCGCGGACGCGGCGAGACTGAAGGTCCTGCCGATAGTTGGACAATTGAGACTCTCGCGCACGACGTTCGCGGCTTGGTTGAGGCGCTCGGACTAGGCAGTGTACACCTGGTCGGACATTCGCTCGGCGCACTGGTCGCTATTCAGTACGCGCTGGACTACAAGCCTGAGGTGCGCAGTCTATTTTTGCTGGCGCCTGGCTGGGTTGCCGGCGACATGCCTGCTGAGATTGCCGATCCTGCGCGCATCCAGATGATGGTTCAAAACAAGGCAATTTTGAAAGCGGCGCTGCGCATGACTGCTGCTAACCATCCTGAGGCAGGCTGGGAAGTCCTAGAGAGCGCCAGTCTGCGCCAGCAAGACGCCGCCAGTTACCGCACGCCTGTTGCGCTCAAGCAGTGGGCAGTTGCGCAGCGTCTGGGCGAGCTGTACGGCATTCCGACAACTGTGGCACGTGGCGTGAACGATACAATTATTCCAGAGTCAGTAGTGTTGGCGTCTGCGCAAGGCATTCCGAATGCGCGCTACGAAGTGATCGAGGGCGCTACACATTCGCCGAACGTAGAAGTACCCGATACGTTTGTAGCGCTCTTGCGCGCCCATTTAGAGCGCGCCTGATTGAGCACACTTGCTGCAAAGCGCCATTGATGTAGTCTAGACTATGGCTTGGGCGCAGTGATTTGCCCAAGCCGGCAGCCAGTCTGCTGTAACATCAGCAGCCAATCATGCTGCGCACGGACTTGTTAAATGCACACGGCGAATCCTTTTATAAACGCGCTCCTGACCGACTTTTATCAGCTGACCATGCTCTCCGCTTATTACCAGAGCGGATTGCATCGGCGGCAAGTCGCTTTTGAGTACTTCTATCGCAGCGCGCCTTTCGGCGGATTGTACGCCATCTTCGTCGGCTTGCATGACCTGATCTACTACCTGCAGACGTTCGCCTTCAGCGAAGAACACATCGCCTATCTGCGCTCGCTCAATACGTTCAGCGAGGACTTTTTAGCGCATTTGCGCACTTTGCGCTTCACAGGCAACCTTGAGTCCATGCGCGAAGGCGAGGTGCTCTTGCCCGGCGTCTACGGCTTGCGTGTGACAGCCGCTCTGGAAGAGGCGCAGATCATCGAGTCAGCGCTGCTGAACTTGATCAACTTTCCCACGCTCATTGCCACCAAGGCAGCGCACGTCAAGTTCAACGCAGAAGAAAAGAGCGTGTTGGAGTTCGGCTTGCGGCGTGCACAAGGCGCTGATGGCGCCATGACTGCCTCGCGCGCGGCTTACATCGGCGGCGCCGACGCAACTAGCAACGTCTTGGCAGGCTTTCAGTACGGCATTCCAGTGGCAGGCACACACGCACACAGCTACGTGATGTTCTTTCCCGATGAGCTGAGCGCCTTTGAACGCTATGCGCAGGTCTTTCCAAATTCAGCGCTCTTCCTTGTGGACACTTACGATGTCTATCAGGGCTTGCTCAATGCTATCCGCGTGGCACATGAGATGAAGGCGCAAGGCAAGCAAGCGCGCGGCGTGCGCATAGACTCAGGCGACTTGGTCTACTGGTCAATTGTGGCGCACGTGCTGTTTGAGCGCGCGAACTTGCCTGAGATGCGCATCGTGCTGAGCAATGACTTGAATGAGCGCAAGATTGCGCTGATCCACAACGAAATTCGGCGCAGTGTGCGCGACGAAGGCTACCTGCGCGAGATCAGCTTACAAGTCGGCGCTGAGGTCGGCAAAATTTCAGCGGAAGCGGTCATTGATCGGCTGGTGTTCGGCGTCGGCACAGATTTAATCACAGGCGGCAATCAATCGTCTCTCGGCGGCGTCTACAAGCTAGTTGCGGTACAAGAGCTTGACGGCACGTGGCAGCCGCGCATTAAAGTCTCGGCGCAACCAGAAAAGATGACCAATCCGGGCATCAAGCAAGTTGTACGCTTGCTGCGCAATGGTTTCCTAGTCGCCGACATCATCGCTCTGCCTGACGAGGAGATTGTGCCGCACAAGCCATTTGTCGGCATCAATCCTACCAATCCAAATCAGCAGACAACTTACCGCGACTTTGACCAAGTTGAGCGCCTGCACGTGCCGATTTTTGAGCAAGGCAAGTTGGTCTACACACCGCCAAGTCTCGCCGAAGTCAAGGCGTACGCCAAACAGCGCGCGCGCACCATTCGCCTAGAGAGCCGTCGCTTAGAAAATCCGCACACACTCAAAGTCAGCCTGACCGAGCGCTACTTCGCCTACAAACAGGCTGTCATTCAAGCGGCAATGCAGCACGGTCTAGAGCAGCGCAGTGAAGACGCGATTTGAGATCAAGCGCGCCGAGCTGGTCAAGCGCCACGTCTCGCCTTCGCGTTGTAATAAGCCCTGAGCGCGCAGCCGCTCAAATGGCTTGCCGAAAATGTCTAGCAGGCTAACGCCAAAACGTGCCTCAAACTCGGATTCGCGCACGCCGTCTCGCACAAGGCGCAGACCAGTCAACAGGTGCTCCAGCATAGCCGTTTGCGTGTCAATCACCTCGTGCCACTCTACAGAGGCAGTGAATGGGAACGGCAACGGCGCGCTCTGAGCGTTGGCGAGCGCGATGTAGCGCGGAATTGCGCGCACAACAGCATAGCGGATGCCGTTGGCGTAACCGTGTGCGCCTGCGCCGACGCCTAAATACGGCAAGTTACGCCAATACTGCAAATTGTGGCGGCATTCCCAGCCGGGACGCGCCCAGTTGCTGATCTCATACTGCTCAAAGCCGTGCTGTGCAAGCACAGCATCAGCAACCTCATACATCTGAGCAGCAAGCTCTTCATCGGGCAAGGGCAGGCGTCCGCGCTCAACATCACGAGTCATAGCAGTGCCGCTTTCCAGCTCCAGCGCGTAAAGCGAAAGGTGTTGCGGCTGCAAATCCAGTGCTGCCCGCAAGCTCTCTTGCCACATACCAAGCGTCTGATAAGGTAGCGCAAAGATTAAGTCGAGATTGATATTCTCGAAGCCTGCAGCGCGCGCTACGCGCACAGTGCGCGGCACTGCCTCGGCGTCATGGTCGCGCGCCATCAGGCGCAATTCACTGCGATGGACGCTCTGCATGCCAATGCTCAACCGATTGACGCCTGCTGCGCGGACGCGCTCGAAGTAGTCACCTGTGACGCTGAACGGATTGACCTCAAGTGTGATCTCTAGCTCAGGCACAATTTGGAAGGCAGTGCGGCAAGTGTGTAAGATGTCAGCAATCTGTGATGGACTGAGCAAACTCGGCGTGCCGCCGCCAAAGAAAATCGTATGGACAGGTTGCTGCGTAACGGCTCCGAGCCAGCGCAATTCATTACGCAACGCCGCAACATAAGCAGGAAGGTATACCTCAGCGTTAGTATATGTATTGAAAGCGCAGTAAGTGCAGCGCGTCTTGCAAAAAGGGATGTGCAAGTAGAGCGAGAGCAGCTGTGCGTGTGAATTATCCAACATGCGTTTTTGGCGAATTGCGCGCGGATTGAGCCTCTTGTACAATAGTAACATCACAAGATACCTTTCCCAACCCAAAATCTAGCGTGATGGTGTGATGAGCTATGGCTGAAACACAGAAATTTCCGCAAACGCGCCGTGTGCAAGGCGGCGATAGCGCTGTCGGCAAGACACTCAATAATCGCTACCACATCACAGCTGTTTTGGGTGTGGGCGGCATGGGCATGGTCTATCTGGCGCGCGATAGAAACTTCCCCGATGTGACGCATTACGTAGCGGTCAAAGAGATGCAAAATACGCTGACCGACCCGCACCAGCGCCAAACTATGGTCGAGCAGTTTGAGCGTGAGATTAACATCCTCGCTACACTGAAGCATCCTGCTATTCCACAAATCATTGACCGCTTCACAATCCAAGACCGCATTTACTTGGTCATGGAATACATTCGTGGCAAAGACCTTGAGGCGTATCTCTCAACCTTAGCGGACTTTGTGCCTGTTGAGGTCGTCGTGCGCTGGGCAATCGAAATCTGCGACGTGCTGCACTATCTGCACAGCCAAACACCGCCAATCATCTTCCGTGACCTGAAGCCTTCCAACATTATGATTGACGAGCATGGCAGAGTGCGCCTGATTGACTTCGGTATTGCCCGCAAGTTCCAAGAAAACTTGCCTGCTGTGACTCAGATCGGCACGGAAGGCTACGCGCCGCCTGAGCAATATCGTGGCAGGGCGACGCCACTCAACGATATCTACTCGCTCGGCGCGACCCTGCATCATATCCTAACGCGCAAAGACCCGCGCCTTGAGCCGCAGTTCAGCTTTAAGGAACGTCCGATCAAGCAATATAATCCTAAGGTGCCTGACGCACTCGTCCAAATTGTCATGCGCGCCCTTGAGTACAATCCCGAAGCGCGCTTCCAGACCGTTGATGAAATGAAACAGGCGCTGATAGCTGTAGAGCGCAGCTTGCACGCGCCGCAGGGCATGGCGGCGCCTCTCAGCACGCTGCACTTGGGCAGTGCCAGCGCAGGTACAGTAGCTTGGGGCGGCAGCGCTGAGTTACAAGCTAGCCAGCTCGTCTGGAAGTTCCAGTGTGAAGATGAAATCCGCGGCACACCTACTCTGAAAGACGGCGTGGTTTACGTCGGCGTTTACGATAACAACTTGTATGCCATCAACGCGCTCGACGGCAAGTTCCGTTGGAAGTTCGCCACAGAAGGCGGCATTGCTACCACGCCTGTTGTGATTTCAGAAGAAAATCTAGTCCTGTTTGGCTCACAAGATAAGGTCTTCTACGCAGTTGATGCACGCACAGGTAGACTGGCATGGTCGTACGCCACAGAAGCGCCGATTCGCTCCTCACCTGTGGTGCAGCACGGAGTAGTTTTCTTCGGGAATGACCGTGGCATTCTGTATGCCTTGCGCTTCAATGCTATCAACCGAACTCTGGCTTGGAAGTACGATTGCGGCTCACCGATACGTGCTCGTCCTTGTGTCCACCAGAATTTTGTGATCGTGCCGACTGAGGCAGGCGATGTTGTCTGCTTGGATTTGGGCAACAACGTCAAATGGCGCTTTAACAAGCCCAAGCGTCCTGTCTACTCATCGCCTGTGGTGTATGATGGCGTAGTCTACTTTGGTTGCATGGATATGCATCTGTATGGCGTGGACTTGCAGAATGGCTGGGGCGTCTGGCGGCAGCGTCTAGGCGGACGGATCGTCGGTACGCCGCTGATTGTCGGCAAGAATGTCTACATCGGCTGCGATGACAACATCATGTATGCGCTAGAGCTCGGCTCAAATCGTCCGCCGTTGTGGAAGTTCACCACAGAAGGGCAGATTGTCAGCTCGCCCGTCTTTGCTAACGGCGCGATTTACTTCGGCAGCGGCGACGGATGCGTCTACAGTGTGGAAACGCGCAAAGGGCAACAGCGCTGGAAGTTCGAGACAGGCGGTCCGATCACATCATCAGGCGTTATCTCAGAGAATCCGAATCTGTTGTATATTGGATCAACTGACAAGCATTTGTATGCACTTAATCTCTAATCAGGCAAAGTTAGGAATACTGTCATGAGCTTTTTGCGCCGCCTCTTCCACGCCCGTTCTGAGTCGGAGCCGAACCAGAGTCATTCTGCTCCGCCTGCAGCTGAGACGCAAGCGTCTGACTCGGCGCAGCCTGCTGACCCGTCTGTCTCATCAGCGTCCCTTGCTACGACCAAACTTGCACCAGAAGAGCTTGGTGTTACGCGAAAAGATATGTCGTACATCGTGCCATTTGTGGCGCCGCCGAGCAAGCATCTCCTTTACGGTCTGAGCAGCCACAAAGGCATGGTGCGTGCTAACAACCAAGATGCGTCGTTTGCCTTGCTCAGCGCGCAGCAAGGCGCCTCTGAAGCACCAGATTTTGGTCTATTCGTGGTGGCAGATGGCATGGGCGGGCATGAGCATGGCGAGCGTGCCTCAGCGCTGGCAGTGCGCGTGATAAGCCAGTACCTGATCCAAAACTTCTTCTTAAAGCGCTTGGCAGGTGAAGAAGACCTATACATCGGCGAGATACTGACTGAGGCGCTGACGAAAGCAAATGAAGCTGTCGCCAGAGAGACGCCTGAAGGCGGTACGACAGTTACGGCAGCAGTGATTCAGGGCACGATTGCTTACTTTGCTCATGTAGGCGATTGTCGCGCTTACTCCATCTTGCCTGACGGTATCATTCAGCTCACCAAAGACCACTCGCTCGTTCAGCGCTTAATTGACCTTGACCATCTCACGCCTGATGAAGCCGCTGTACATCCACAGCGCAATGTGCTTTATCGCGCTGTTGGGCAACATGAGAGCCTAGAAGTTGATAGCTTCATGAAGCCGCTGCAGGATGGCTCACGCCTGTTGTTATGCAGCGACGGTCTGTGGAGTCTGGTGGATGAGGAGCGCATACGGCAAATTGTGAATAACGCCAACACGCCACAGAACGCTTGTGATCAACTGGTTGAGCTCGCTAACCAGAAAGGCGGCAGCGATAACATAACGGTCATTTTGGTTCAACTGCCTGGATAAGTCTACTCTTGGCTGAGACAGTCTGCGATTGAGAATGTCAGTATGTCTGACTTATACGCTGTGCTAGGTGTGTCGCCAGAAGCCTTTGAAGACGACATTCGCCGTGCGTATCGTGCTGCCGCACGCCGCTTACATCCTGATGTTAATCCGCATCGCGGCGCAGCTAGTCAATTTCGAGAGATTACAGCAGCCTATGAAGTTCTCGGCGATGCCGTAGAGCGCGCTAGGTACGATCAGAAGCGCCGCCAGCAACCGCCTGAAAACCAGTATTTCACCCTCAAAGTGACGCCTAGCTCGCGGATTGTGCCTGTCTTGAGCGAGCCGCAAGTGCTGTACTTGTTGGTCGAGCTGGTGCCTGACTTCTCACTGACTGCCACAAACGCGCACTTGAACCTGACACTGGTAATAGACCACAGCACGTCAATGAACGGTTTGCGGCTGGAGCGCACTAAAGTTGCTGCACATCGCTTGATTGACCAGCTGACAGCTAACGATGTCCTTTCAGTTATCGCCTTCAGCGACCGCGCTGAAGTCCTTGTGCAGGCGGCGCCGCTGACCGATAAAAATGCGGCTAAGGCGATGATCACAACGCTTCAGGCAAGCGGTAGCACAGAAATATATCAGGGCTTGCAAGCAGCTTATGAGCAAAATCGGCGCTACGCAAGCAAGAACTTTGCCAACCATATCATCCTCATCACAGATGGACGCACTTATGGTGACGAGGAAGATAGCCTTGCGCTTGCCCAACGCTGTGTCGCTGAAGGCATCGGTATCAGCGCCATGGGGATTGGTGAGGAGTGGAACGACGCCTTCCTTGATCGTCTTGCCAGCACGACAGGCGGCACGTCACACTACATCAATTCGCCGAACGTAGTGCAACGTTTTTTGGAAGAGCGCTTACGCCTGCTCGGACAAGCCATTGTTGAGCGTGTGACGCTCTCTCTAGCGCCTGATCCCGACGTGACCGTTGAAAACGCTTTCCGCCTCTCGCCGAGCGCGCAGCCGCTCTCACATGAGAGCGATCCGCTGATGATCGGGCAAATTTTGCCGCGCCTGAGTACGTCGGTCATCCTCACCTTGCAGTTACCACCAATTCCACAGCCCGGCTTTCGCAGCTTGATACGCCTTGCGGCGAGCGGCGATGTTCTGTGGAACAACCGCGGCGCCTATCAAGCAGTAGCGGATATCTCTATTGAGGCAATGGTCAAGCCGCCTGCTGAAGAACGTCCAATGGTTATTCTGGACGCGCTTAGCAAGCTCTCGCTCTATCGCATTCAGCAAAAAGCGGCTGAGGCAGCAGCACGTGGTGACATCCGTGAGGCGACACGCAAGCTGGAAACTGTGGCGACGCGCCTACTGGAAAGCGGACAAACTGAGCTCGCTAATGTTGCCATGGCAGAAGCGCGTCGTCTCTCCAGCACGCGCACTCTTTCCGAAGAAGTACATAAGGCGCTAAAATATGGAACACGTCGCCTCTTGCTGCCTTCGGGAGAGTGAGTTCTGGGAGAGGCTTCCTTATGAAAATATGTCCTTATTGCGCTTATAGCAACCGTGAAGGCGTGCTTTTCTGCGAGGAATGCGGGCAAATCCTTTACACAGAGCAGGAAACAACTCCTTCGACCAAGCGCTTGCCGCCCGGCACAGGCGGCGTGAGCGCCAAGGGCGGTTGGGGAACTGCGCGCTTCAATCCCTCAGCAACAATTCTGCTGCAAATCCGCGACAATCCAACGCCAATTGAAATTGTGCCGCAGCAGGAGACTATCATTGGTCGCTATGACGGCAGCACTGCCTCTACGCCGACCATTGACTTGACGCCTTACGGCGCTTACGAGAATGGCGTCTCGCGCATTCACGCCGCCATTCGGCGTGGCGAGGACACGCTCACACTAGTGGATTTGGGCAGCGTGAACGGCACACATCTCAACGGGCAGCGTCTGATCCCGAATCAGCCACGCGTGCTGCGCGACGGCGATGAAATCCGACTTGGCAAGCTCGTCTGCCATATCTACTTCAAGACCAGTAACTGAGAAAGGCTTGTAAATGGCTTACACACTCTACATCCACCTGATCCAAGACCCGCCACTTCTAGTTGACGTGGACGAACTGCCCTCGCCTAGTGATACACTGATCATCGGGCGTAATCCGCGCACACGCGACGGCAAGGATTATCAGAATATCCTGCCTGAGGTGACAACGGTTATCTTTCCGCTCACGCGCATCAGCTTCATTGAGCTGATGCCCGATCAGGAAAGCCCGACGCTCATGCCCTTCCGCGACTGAGCGCGAGAAAGTGTGTACGCTATGACCAGTAAGCCGCCTACTGGTAGTAAAGCACCTTCTGCGCCGCGCGAGCGCCTGCGCGTCCTCGTAGTGGATGATGAGCCGCGCATGATCGGCTTTATTCGCATGAATCTTGAGCTAGAAGGCTTTCAGGTCATCGAGGCTACCGACGGCATTCGTGCCTTAGAGGCAATCCGTACGCAACTACCGGACATCGTCTTGTTGGACGTGATGATGCCAAACCTAGACGGTTTTGAGACGCTGCGGATGCTGCGCGAGTTCTCCAATTTGCCTGTCATCATGCTGACGGCAAAAGGCGAGGAAGATGACAAGGTCAAAGGCTTAGAGCTGGGCGCTGATGACTACATCACCAAGCCGTTCGGTCCGCGTGAGCTCTCCAGCCGCATTCGCGCTGTGCTACGCCGCGCCGAGAGCGCTGCAGCGACGCCTGAGCGCGCCATTTTGAAGATTGACGACCGTCTAAGCGTGGACTTCAATCGGCGTGCCGTGATCGTCAACGGCGAGCTGATCAAGCTGCGTCCAACTGAGTTCCGTCTGCTCTACCATT
Source organism: Anaerolineae bacterium (assembly GCA_025055255.1). GTDB lineage: Bacteria > Chloroflexota > Anaerolineae > Aggregatilineales > UBA2796 > CP2-2F. Next base: position 14,484 of record JANWYI010000032.1, read on the forward strand.
TGATCGAAAACGCAGGCTGGACGGTCACGCACGAACAGATTCTCGCCAAAGTCTGGGGCTATGAATACCGTGACGAGACGCACTATGTTAGGCTGTACGTCAACTACCTGCGCGAGAAAATCGAGGAAGACCCAGCACATCCGAAGTACATCTTGACTGAGCGCGGCGTCGGCTACCGCTTTGTAGATTTCAAGCGCGAGTTGCAAGGTCAGAGTGGCGCTAGTGGTTAGGCGAAATGCTTTGCGCTGACAGATTTAACATGGTCAGCAAGAGCGGCTTTAGCTTAGCGAGCGCTTTGCCGCGATGACTGACCGCGTCCTTTTCCTCAGGCGAGAGCTCTGCCACTGTGCGCCCATCAGGCAAGAGGAAGATCGGATCGTAGCCGAAGCCGTGCGTACCGCGCGCTGAAAAAGCGATATGACCTTCCAAGCGTCCCTCTGCTGTTGACGTGAGTGCACCGTCATGCAACGGCAACACAACTGCCACAACACAGATAAAGCGTGCCGTGCGCCGCTCAAATGGCACACCCTCAAGCGCAGCCAGTAACTTAGCGTTGCGCGCCTCAGCTGTCGGCGCGTAGCGCGCCGAATGAACGCTCGGTGCCCCATTCAGCGCGTCTACCATCAAGCCTGAGTCGTCAGCCAGTGTCATCAGCCCTGTCTGCGCGCTGTAGGCATGTGCCTTGAGCAGCGCATTTGCCTCAAAAGTCTCGCCTGTCTCAGCGACCTCAGGCACAGCTTGCGGCAAGTCGGCGAGAGAGCGCAAAACAACGGGCAAACCTGCCAGCAAGCGCTGATACTCGCGCAGTTTGCCCGTGTTTGTGGTCGCCACCAACAGTTCTACCGTCACGGACGCGGATTGACCACAAAGTTAAAACCGTAGAAGCCTGAGCCACGCGCGCGCACTAGAATTGAGAATGAGCCGCCGCGTAATGGCACGCCGCCGACTTCCGCAGGGATAGTGAAGGGCGCGCTGAACGTGCCATCAGCATTCACGGTTGCTGTGCCAGAGGCGACTGGTGGATAGACAGGTGGCACGCCGGGAATGCGCGGCGCAATGAAGATATCTACTGTTGAGTTGCCCGGAAAGCGCACGCCGTTGATCACAATCGTATCGCCAATGCCTGCTGTGCGCGTATTGAAGCTGATCGCAGGGAAGACGCCGGGCGGCGGATAATAAACCGCCGGCGGTACAACTGGCGGCGTCGGCACGACCACTGGCGGTGCATCAGGTCGCGGCGGGATGCATAGGATTTGCCCTGCGCGGATGTAGTTCGGATTCGGCAAGCCGTTATAGCGCTGCAGCACTGTCCAGCTGTAGCCGTACGTCAGACCAATGCGGAACAGATTCTCGCCGGGACGCACCACATGAACAATTGCACAGGCTTGCGCTTGGACAGGCATCGGCGCACTCAAACCAAGCGCGACGCTGACAACGGTTAAAGCAATTAGAAGACTGGAAAGCCTACGAAAACGGCTCATTCGAAGAATCCTTTCAAGGCGAGGCGAAAACATACGCTCAGCGCAAGGACATGCTGTCCACATGCTTCTCATAGTCTATGCCAGTCTTGCCAAATGCGCTAGTTAGCCATTTCGTCTTTCTAACCAGATTCGCACAATGCTGACTACTGAATGTTTCTGGAGCAATAGTTACCTGTGCGTCCGAGGTACTGCTGCATCCATGCGCAGCCGAGCGGCGGCACAACATATAGGTTGAAGTCACGCTCACGGTTGTACGCCTCAACGCGAATGACGACGCCTCTCGGAAAGACCTCTGAAAGTTCCTCGACCAAAGTCTCATCGTTTGGATGAAAGAAAAAGAGCATTTGACGGTCAGGGCGCATTTCGAAAGGTGTGCCGATGTTGAAGCGCAGCAAATCGAAAATGCGCTGCACGACATCCTCGCGCAGCACGCCGTTATTCCACTTCGGTGCGCCTGACTCAATAGCCAGTGCGCGATGATCCCACCAATACGGAAAAGCAACCATGAAAGCATTGCCGTAAGCGCCTGTACTCTCGGCAAAGCCGCGCAGGATCGTGCCTGCTTGCCGATATGGAAAGGTCGAGTTGCGGTAGTCGCGCATGGCGTCTACAAAATAGCGCTCATAGTTGATTGACGCGGCGACTAGCACAACGATCACAGCTATCACATAGACGGCACGGCGCAGCCACAAGCGCGGCATGCCTTGTGCAATGCCGATCACGCTGACTGCCATGCCGAATGCTGCGATCAGGTAAACTACGGGCAAGGCGCCACTAGCGCGCGTAGCACTCGGCACCTCGATGATGAAGGCGATTGCCAGAGCCGAAGGCAGGATCAGCACGAAAATGCCGAACGGCAACAACCACTCAGCAGGATCGCGTCGCCGCACCATGCGTCCAATCAGCACGCCCAGTCCTATCACGAAGAAAGCGCCTGCGTAAGGATCAAGTTGCGGCGTACCGTCAGGATCGCCTGTAATCCATGCAGTGTCACCGCGCTGATTGAACATCAGCAGCGAGCGGCGCAGTGTCTCGCCCAGCACGCCGAGGTTCTTCTGAAAGGCTGCGAGCCGATCCTCGACTTGTGCCGCGCGCTGACCGATCAGCTCACCTTTTTCATTGTAGATGTCAATCACGTCCTCGCCGAAGAGCCTGCCAGTCGTGCGCTCTAGGAAGAACTCAGGGTAGTCGTAGAAATAGCGCGCTAGTGGCACGAAGACGGCAAAGGCGACTACGACTAGAGCGACGAAGTTGAAAACGTAGACGCGCAACGTCTGCCAACTGCGAGCGCGCCAAATCACTGCCAAGATGAAGGCGATGATGACCAGCAGCGGCACAATGCGCACTGCCTGATAGAAATACAAGCCCGCGCCGAGCAATAAACCGCTGATGATCCAATCGCCGCGCCGATTGTAGCGCACAGCGCGCGTCAAAAAGACCAAGATCAGTGTGACAATCAGCGGAGTCAGCGCAATCCGCAAGCCAAGCCGCGAGAGCATGATGTGCCAATAGCTGATCGAGACGAACGCTGCCATCAGCACGCCTGTCAGATTGCCTAGCTCTCGATTTTCCTCGCCATACATCGCGCGTCCGAGCCAGTAGGCGAGCAAGATGGTCAGCAAGCCTTCCAAGCCGCTTGTCAGCTTGAGCAGCTCAAAGCTGATCGGAATGCCTGTGATCTGGTGCAACAAGGCGATCAGGTACATCTGGAAGGCTTCGCGTCCGCCATTGTTCGGAAAGAAGACCGAGCGGTTGCCATCCAGCACCTTTTGCGCGTCTAACGCCTTTTCAACGTGATCGCTAGTCATGTCGGGCAGGTACAGGCTCAGGTTACCTAGACGCAACCATGCGCCCAGCAGCAAAATCGCCACTAGAGCTGCCACAGTCCATGACCAGCGTGGACGAATCACACTGCGCAATCCTTTGAGCCCAGTCTGAACGCGCGCTTGCCAGTCTTCGCTTCGCAGGCGCGGCATGAAGACGCCGATCCATGCTAGGATGCTCAGCAGCCATGCTAGTGCGCCGAACGGCGTGAACTGATTGTCAGCGTTGAAAAACCACGCCGCAAGGCTGCTCAAAATGCCTGCCAGTGCCAAGACAAGCCGTAGGCCGTGCGTCGCTATGAAGCGGTCTAGCGGTGCAGCGTAAGTGACGCTGCTTGGTGGCTGCTTGGAATGTGTCAGGCGCGGCAAGCGCTGAAGCGGCAAGCCGACATTGTTCACAGCTGCAATTACAGCTGCAGCAGACATTACCAAGAGCAACAGCACGCCGCCGAACGGCAAATCGAGGCTGCGGCGCGCCGTTGGCGATTGAAGGTCAGCTGAGCCGATCAGCGCGGTCACTGTCAAGACTGCTAAGCCAACAGCTAAGGCTGCTTGCTGGCTTGTGACAGGCAACTGTATGGCAGACGGTCGTGCCGAAGGCGCCTCGCGCGCGACGGTTTGCTCAGCAGCAGGCGCAGCCACGAATGTGTGTCCTGCAGGCATGAGCCGATCTTCAGGCAACTCGTAGAGCACAGCGCGTAGTTGCCGCCAAGTTCGGCGCGGCGCGCGCAGGAGATGTCTCAGCAGCTGTGCCAGATTTGGATTGTAGAGCTCAGATGGCGTGGCTGATGAGCTTCCAGACGCAGCCGAAAGCAATTTATCTAGGTCAACTTGTTCAGGCTGCTCACTCATGGGCATGTGTCCTAGTTTTTTGAGCATTCTCAGGCTCATAAGCCTAGCGCCTGTCCTATGAGTTGGCAAGCGCTCTCGCCATGAAAGGCAAGAAAGCGCTATAGTTGTTTCAGACCGCACACAGATGCTCATTGGCTTGAAAGGCGCACCATGCCTAAGCTACTTGTGGTGGATGACGAACCGCTGACTGTTGAGATGCTACAGATGTTTCTGGAGATCAACGGCTATGAGACGGTCGCGGTCTTGGATGGAGAGAGTGCGTTGCTGACAGTACAGGTCGAGTCGCCTGATGCCGTGTTGCTAGACCTGCAGTTGCCTGACTTGAGCGGCATTGAAGTTTGCCGCAGATTGCGCACGTCGCCTGAGCTGAGCGCCTTTGCCGAGTTGCCCATTATCATTATCACAGCGCACGGTAATCCAGAGATGCGTCGGCGCGCCTTTGAAGCAGGCGCCAACGCCTATTTCACCAAGCCAATCCGCTTTCCTGAGCTGCTGGCTGAGCTCAGGCGTCTGTTAGCAGCACAGCAGGCAAAATAAGCCATGCCAAAGCCGACCGTCACCTACATCTGTGAAGCGTGTGGCAGACGCTACACACAGCCTTACGGACGCTGCCCAAATTGCAAGACGTGGGATAGTCTCCGTGAAGTGGTAGAGCAGCCTGAGCCGAAACCTGCGGCGCGGCAAGTGAGCGTCGCCAATCGTCTCAGCGTGCCGCGCAGCGAGCCGCAGCGCCTGCGCGACGTGCCGAGCGGCGGCGAGGCGCGTCTGCCTGTGCCTGTGGAGGAATTCTCGCGCGTGCTAGGCGGCGGACTGGTGCCGGGCAGCATCACACTGGTCAGCGGCGACCCGGGCATTGGCAAAAGCACACTCCTGTTGCAACTAGCAGCGGTCATGGCACAGACCATAGGGCGTGTGCTGTATGCAAGCGGCGAAGAGAGCGCGCGGCAGCTCAAAATGCGCGCGGATCGGCTTGAAATCGAGGCGGACGAGCTGTTCCTCGTCACTGAGACAAACCTTGAGAGTCTGTTAGCGCATGTTGAGCGGCTCAGTCCGCACGTGCTGATCGTAGACTCAATCCAGACCATGTACAGCGATGACAAGCCGTCTAGCGCAGGCACGGTCACACAAGTGCGTGAGTGCGCAGCGCGGCTACAGCTATTGGCGAAGACGAGCGGCATCAGCGTCTTTTTAGTTGGTCACGTCACCAAAGAAGGTGCCATTGCTGGTCCGCGCGTCCTAGAGCACATTGTGGACACGGTGCTCTATCTCGAAGGCGACGCTTTCCAAGCCTATCGCCTGCTGCGCAGCGTGAAGAACCGCTTCGGCGCGACCAGTGAAGTCGGCGTCTTTGAAATGCGCGACAAAGGCATGGTCGAGGTCAGCAATCCCTCTGAGGCATTTTTGGCAGAGCGCGTGGTGAATGCAGCTGGCTCTGCCATTGTGGTGACTATGGAAGGCACGCGCCCTTTGCTAGTCGAGGTGCAGGCGCTTGCCAGTCCAACGGTCTATCCTAATCCGCGCCGCGCTGCCAACGGCGTGGACTTCAACCGTCTGCAGCTCGTGACGGCTGTCTTAGTCCGTCGTGTCGGCTTGCGCTTGGCAGAGCAGGACATTTTCGTGAATGTGGTCGGCGGCTTGACGGTAGAGGAGCCAGCTGCTGATCTCGCCATTGCCACAGCCATTGCCTCTAGCGTGTGGGATAAGCCGTTGGCTGCGGATTTAGCGCTCATTGGCGAGATCGGCTTGAGTGGCGAGCTGCGCGCTGTCAGCCAGCTCGCGGCGCGCCTGCGCGAGGCAGCCAAGCTCGGCTTCAAGCGCTGCATCGTGCCGAAGTCGCTGCGCCGCGCCGATCCGTTGCCGCAGGGCATTCAGGCAATTCCTGCGCGCACTCTGCCAGAGGCACTTGCAATCGCCTTGCCGCGCGACTAGCAGTACACAATCGTTCAACGCTCTGGAATGACTGTCACGCCATGCACGCACCTGAGCAGCCAACTATGCCGCTCTTCTCGCGGCGCACACACTTGATCGTCGCTTCATTGGCTGTGTCTGTCTTTGCGCTGTGGCTGCTCGGCACGCCCGATGGACTGCTCGGCAAGGCGGCAGCCGTTGGCTATGCCATTTGTCACCAGATTGCTGAGCGGACTTTTCCGATTGACCTTGAGACGAACTTGCTCATGCCGCTGTGCGCGCGCTGTACAGGCATTTACTTAGGAGTCCTGCTCAGCTTCCTGCTTTTGACGGCGCGCCGAAGGCTGCGCAGCTATCGCTTTCCGCCTGTGCCGATCATTATCACCTTGATCAGCTTTGTCGGCATACTTGGCGTAGACGGCGTCAACAGCTATTTGACTTTCTTTCCAGGCTACCAGCCAATCTATCCGCCTAGCAATCCGTTGCGCTTGCTGACAGGTTTGCTGACAGGCATCGCTGCGACGCACTTGATCGTGCCATTTTTCAATAGCACGCTCTGGATGCAGCCGCAGCCGACGCGCAGTCTGGATGGCTGGCGCGACCTGTTGGCAACTTGCGGCATGGCAGGCATTGTAGCGCTCTTAGTGTTGAGCGAACGTCCACTCATTCGCTGGACGCTTAGCATCTTAAGCAGCCTGAGCGTGGTCGGCTTACTCAGCGCGATTGGCGCAGCGCTGTTCGTCTCAGTGCTGCGCCGTGAGCGGCAAGCGCGGACGTGGCGCGATCTGATTGTGCCGCTTTTAGCAGGCTTCACGCTCGCCATGCTGCAGTTAGGCGCAATTACAATTGTGCGCTTCAGCCTGACAGGCACATGGAGCGGCTTTGTGATCAACTAGCCGATCAGCAGCGCAAAAGGCGCGTCGCCGTGCTGAACGCGCACTTTTAACTCGTCTACGGCTGCGAGCGCAGCGCGTCGAGTCGCCTCATCTAAAGCTAATTCGGCAAACTCGTCTTCATCGAGCACTAGCACGTCGCCAGCAGGACTGATCCAGACGTCTAGCGCTAGGTCGAACCACAGGATGTTCTCAGCGTCAATCAGCGCAGGACGTGCGATGTTGCAATACCAGCCTTTGAGATGTCCGCTGCTCACGTCGTACAGCTCGAAGATGTTGTACCAGCGATCTGTGTAGAAACGCTCAATCAGCCTATCGCCTGTCCGAAAGGTCACATACGGCAACGGCACGTCCGGTCGGCTGAAAAATGCCTCAATCGTGACGCTGACAGCTGTGCGCTCAAGGACTCGTCCGCTGTAGCGCATTGCCTCGCTGCCATCAGGCAAAATTTTGCGCACAGTGATGTACGTCTCGCTCATGGTGCACTCAGTTCGCAGGTGATTCGATACAGGACGAGCGGCGTGCGCGCAATTGGCTCTAGACGCGCGCCTGCAGCGTTCAAAATGGCGAGCCAACGCCATGCCGCTGACTCAGGTGCGGCAAAATAGCTCGGCGTCGGCAAATTGCATACGTCGCGGCTGAGCCACTCAGCTGAAGGATACCAAACTAGTTGCGCACGCGGCGAATCGCCCAGATAGTAGCGCAGTTCCCAGCTCAGCCAGTGATCGTAGACGATTGGCGCGCCGTCAAGCCTGTTGATATACGCTGCTAACTGATCCACGCCGCGATAGAGCTCGCTCTGAATACCGATGCTGTGCTCGTTGCGAACTGTGCGCAGCGTGAACGGCACGATTAGTATCAGGACGGCAAAAGTAGCCATTCGGCTGCGCCAAGTCGCCATACCGTAGCCAATCAGGAGCGCCGTAAGCGGCACGAGCGGCAACAGGTAGCGGTCATAGATTGGAAAGGCGACAAGCCAGTAGGCAAGCAACGTGGCGAGCAAGCCGCAAGCTGCAATCAAGGCGACGACTGAGGCGCGCGTCGGCGCTTGAAAAGCTTGCCATGTGCCGTACGCACTGATCAGCAGCAACGGCACAAAGCCGACACTTTCACCATACAGTGAAAGCCAACGCGCAAGGCGCGGCAGCACTTCGTCAGACCGAATTAAACGCAAAGCGCCGGGATTGAGGATGCCGAGCGTCCAAAAATCAACAGGCGCAGCGCGCGCTGCGCTCCAAGCCGCTAATGCCAGACTCACAGCTAGGATCGGTGCGCTGAACGTCACAATTGTGCGCCAAGTCAGCCGCTGCAGACCAGCTGCGCCGATGAGCAGGTAGATCGGCAAGAAGTGTAGTGCACTCTGCTTAGTAGCGATTGCACACGCGGCAAATACGCCTGCCCAAAGCGCCTGAGCGCGACCGAGCATCAGCGCACACAGCGTGCAGCACAGCGTGAGCAGCGGATCGTGGAAGGCGCTACCGCTGAAAGCCAGATCGAATGGCGAGAGCGCTATGATCGCGGCAACGATCAGAGCTACACGCTGACTGATCAAGCGTCGCGCCAATGCATAGCACACAGCAACGTTCGTCAGGCTGAAAAAGACAGCAGGCAGGCGCGCTGTGAACTCGCTCTCACCAAGTGCGCTGAAGCTGAGCGCATTGACGAACATGCCGAGCGGCGGCTTGTCGAGCGGCGCGTCACTCAGCAGCAGGTCACCATAGCGCGACATGCGTCGTGCGTAGGTTGCATAGAGCGCCTCATCAGGGTGAAAACGGACATCGTGAGTCAGCACAGCGAAGCGCAGTGCAGCGGCGAGCAGGAGCAGCAAACTCAGTTGGTGAAGCGATAGCGCAGCAGCGTCCACGCAGCGATTGGCGCGTCTGTCCACTTGATTTTCTTGCCTTCGTGCCATTCGCGTCCGTTGTAGCTGATTGGGACTTCGTAAATGCGGTAGCCGCGCTTCAGCACTTTAGCGGTGATCTCTGGCTCAAACTCGAAGCGACGCGAGCGCAGCTTAATGCCTTGCACCACTTCGGCACAGAAGACTTTGTAGCACGTTTCCATGTCGCTCAGAATCGTGTTGTACAGGATATTGGTCATGAAGGTGAGGATTTTGTTGGCGACCATGTTCCAGAAGAACATGGTCTTGCGCGGACCGCCCAAAAAGCGCGAGCCGTAGACAACCTTGGCGCGTCCTTCTTGAATAGGTTTGAGCAGGGCAGGATAGTCGCGCGGATCGTACTCTAGGTCAGCGTCTTGGATCAGGAAGACATCGCCTCTAGCGGCTGCAAAGCCTGTGCGCACAGCCGCGCCTTTGCCTTGATTGCGGTCGTGGTAGATAATGCGCACTTGCGGATCAGGCGGCAAGTTGGTGAGCACCTCACGCGTGCCGTCTGTTGAGCCGTCATCCACCACAATGATTTCGTAGGCGAGGTTGACTGCTTTCACTGCAGCCAAGATTTGCTCGATTGTGGCGACCTCGTTATAGCAAGGAATAATTACAGAGAGTTTCAACTGAATCGACCCACCTTTTCGTAAAATGGCGCGCAAAGTATAGCCAAAGTTGGCAGGTTTGACCAGAAGTTAAGCCGACAATCTGCCTACTCAGGAAGCAGGTGAGGCACATTGCGCAAAAAGCAAGGCGCGTGCTAAGCTAATAGGCACATCTCTATTGGCGTGTTGCGTGATGCAAACTTTGTGCCATGAACGACTCGAAATCCATTCCACCCGACCTCGACCTTCGGCGGCTGATTGACCGCATGGGCTATGGCGTGCTGGTCTTTGACTCAGCAGATCGGCTTGTGCTGGATAACGCGGCGGCGCGCGACATGCTCGGTCCAAACCTGACGCTCATCCGCGCAGAAGGCTGGTTGGCAGCTGCCATGTTGCTGGACGCACGCCGCGCTGAAGGTCCAAGCGCCGATGAGGTTCGCGCGCGCGCGCTCAGCACAGGCGAGCCCGTGCGCTTCCATACCTTGCTCACAGGCGCTTATGTGCCCTGCTGGGCAGTCTCAGTTCAAGGCAACAACGGTCAGCTCTACACGCTGATCAGCATGGAGCAGACTGACTGGGGCGCCCTACGCGAGTTCATGTCCACTTTCCGCACAGAGGCGCGCCTTGCTGTTGAAAGCACGCGCGGACACGCCGATTTGATCATGCAGCTGATGCGCAAGCGTCCGCCGGGCATGACAGCTGACCAACTGGCAGGGCGTGTCAAAGGCTTTGCCGAGATCATCGCCACACATATGTATCGCCTAGAAATGCTGCTCGATTTGCTCTATCGGCTGGAGATCATCCGCACAGGGCAGCTACCGGCACTGGTCAGCCGTGACCGACGCAAGCTGAAATTGGCAGACTTTGTGGAGGACTTTCTCGAAGGGCTGATTCAAGAGCAGCCGCTCGATCCTATTCACTCTGAGACGCTGCGTGATCGACTGATCGTGCAGATTCCTAGCAACATCACAGTCATAGCTTCGCCTGAGTACTTGCGCAAAGCATTGCATGACGTGCTGCGCAACGCGATCATGTATAGTCCGCCGAATTCGCCGATTATCTTGCGCGCCGCTCGCCTAGCGCCAAGCGACGTCGTCCAGATTGACATTGTGGATCAAGGCTGCGGCATTCGCGCTAAGGAGGCAGATCGAGTCTTTGCGCCGTTCCAACGCGCACGTCAGCCACAGGTCATGGCAGAGTTCGGCTATGGCATCAGTCTATACTTGGTCAAGGCAGAGCTGGATGCTATGGGTGGGCGCATTTGGTATGAGAGCGAAGAAGGCGTCGGCACAACTTTCAGCATTAAGCTCTCAGGGTCATAAAGCGAGCGATCATCATGACAACAGCATACATTACAGATTCGCGCGTTCAAGTCCACACTTTGGCAGGGCATATTGAGAATGCAGGTCGGCTTGCTGCTGTGCAGGCGCGCATCGCCGCTGATCCAATTGCGGCGCAGCTTCTCGCGCTCACGCCTGAGCCCGTCAGCGACGCACAGATTTTGACCGTTCACACGCAAGAATACCTCGACTTGCTGAAGTGGACAGAGCAGCAAAACGGCGTGCAGCTAGACGCAGATACCTACGCTTTGCCTGAGTCGTTCAGCGCAGCGCGTCTCTCATGCGGCGCTGCGCTGCGCGCTGTGGACGCGGTCTGCAGCGGCGAGGCAGACAACGCGCTCGTAGCGACTCGTCCGCCCGGACACCACGCCGTTCCAGATATGGCAATGGGCTTTTGTCTGCTGGCGAACGTGGCAATTGCAGCGCGCCACGCGCAGCGCGAATATGGCGTGGAACGTATCTTGATCGTTGACTACGATGTGCATCACGGCAACGGCACGCAGGACATTTTCTATGAAGATAGCTCAGTCTACTTCTGCTCAACGCACCAATCGCCATGGTATCCCGGCACAGGCGCTCTGGAAGAGATTGGCACGGGCGCAGGCAAAGGCACGACGCTCAATTTGCCTCTACCGGCTAGAGTCGGCGATGAAGGCTTTAAGCGGCTGTACGCAGAGGTGCTGTGGTCAGCGGCGCGGCGTTTCAAGCCGCAGCTGATGATCATCTCAGCAGGTTTTGATGCGCATTGGCGCGATCCGCTAGGTGGCTTGCAGCTGACGCTGAGCGGCTACGCGCATTTGAGCCGTGAGCTGATCAGAATGGCTGCTGAGCTGTGCAACGGCAAGATCGTCTTTGTGCAGGAAGGCGGCTACGATCACGAGGCGCTCAGCTGCGGCATGTTGAACGTCGCCTATGCGCTTCTGGGTCTGCCAACTGTCTACGATCCAATCGGCACAGCGCCGCGCCCTGAGCCCGCAATTGATGACATCATCCAGCGCGCTAAGGCGCTTCACAGTCTTGACTGAGCTATTGTGCAACAAAAACATCAAAAGGTAACTCAGATATATGACTCCACAGGCATATTATACTCTCAGCGATTATGACCTAGCTGTCGAAGCTGTGCGCGCGCGCACGTCCGTACAGCCGAAAGTCGGTCTGATCTTAGGCAGCGGACTGAGCAGTCTAGCGGAGCGCGTTGAGAATGCGGATTTCATCCCTTACAACGAGATTCCGCGCTTTCCACAGTCAGAAGTGGCAGGACATCGCAATCGCTTTGTGGCAGGCACTTTGGAAGGCGTCCCGATCTTGGTGATGCAAGGGCGCATTCACTATTACGAAGGTCACTCAATGCAGGCTGTGACCTTCCCGATTCGCGTCATGCAGCGCATCGGCGTCAAGGTGCTGATTGTGACGAATGCCGCTGGCGGCTTGAATCCGTCATTCTCAGCGGGCGACGTCATGCTGATCACTGACCATATTAATTTCATGGGCATGGCGGGCGTTCATCCGCTTGTCGGACGTAACGACGAGGCACTGGGCGAGCGTTTCCCTGACATGTCAGATGCTTACGATCCGCAGTTGTGCGAGGCTGCGCGCCAAGCAGCACGCGCGCATGGTCTCACACTGCGCGAAGGAGTCTACGTCGGCATTTCAGGACCGAGCTTTGAGACGCCTGCTGAAGTGCGCATGTTGCAGCGGCTCGGCGCCGACGCCGTTGGCATGTCTACTGTTGGCGAGGTGACCGTTGCGCGGCATGGCGGCATCCGCGTGCTAGGTTTTTCAGGCATCACGAACATGTTAGTCAAGAGCGAGCAAAGCGGACAGCCTGTCTCACATTTGGAAGTGTTGGACATCGGACAAAATGTAATTGCGCCTAAGCTGGAGTCGCTGGTGCGCAGCGTGCTAAAAACCTTGCACTATTGAGAGGCGTTCTATGACACAACTCGTCTACCTGATCGAACAGATTGCGCCAGCGATCTATCTGTTCTGTGCGGCAGGCGTGTTGTTCTGGCTAGGACGTTACTTCGCAGCACAGGCGGCGCTGCGCGCTGCTGAGTTTGAGCTGGAGCGTGAGATAGAGGAGCAGCGGCGCGCGCGTGCCATCACGTGGACAATCGGCTTGATTGAAATCGGCTTGGCAACGCTCGCCATTGCCGTTGTCGTCGCGCCGACTCTGCGCGCTGACTTGCTCAGCGCAGGTTTGCCAATTCAGGCAGGTTCGGACAATGAGCAACGTTTTGCGACGAGCACGCCCGGCGGTGACGGTAGCGAGGCAGAAGGCGTTTTTCTGACCGTGACGGCGCAGGCGCTCAGCGGCGGCGCTATTTTGCAGCTGACAGCGGTCGCGTCGCCGACGCCTGTTGGCACAATCATCGTCGGCTATCCGACGCCTATCGGCTGTAACTCAGAGCAAGCATGGCTAGAGGTGCCCGCTAACGGCATGCGCGTCTTCGACACGCTGACCGTCATCGGCACAGCGAACATCCCGAATTTTGCGTTCTACACCTTAGAGATCAGCGGACCGAGCACAGGCGGCGAGTTTGGCGTGCTGGACAACAAAACGTCACCCATGCCGCAGAAAGGCGTGCTCGGTCAATTCGCTGTAACAGCTTTTCAGCCCGGCGACTATCGCTTTCGTCTCGCTGTCTTCGATAATCTGAGCGAGATGCGCGCCTCTTGCACAGTCTGGATTGCGATCAGTCCGCGCCCGCCGACGAACACGCCGCCTGGCGGCTAATCTGGTATCTCCACTGCCTCAATGCCTGCCTCAGGCTGCGGAAACTGCGGATTCAAGCGCTCAAGCGTCTCGCGGACGACACGCGTGATCACATAGTTGCGGTACCACTTGTGATTAGCAGGCACGATGTGCCAAGGTGCATAAGGCGTATTGCAATGTGTCAGTGCTGCTTCATATGCCGCCTGATAGTCATCCCAGTAGGCACGCTCACGGATGTCGCCGAGCGAGAATTTCCAGCGTTTTTCAGGCGTGTCGCGCCGCTCCAGCAGACGTTTCTTTTGCTCTGCCTTAGAAATGTGCAAGAAAAACTTGAGAATGGTCGTGCCGTGTTCGCTGAGCATCTCCTCAAAGCGATTGATGTGGTCGTAGCGCTCACGCCAGATTGATTCTGGCACAAGGTTATGCACGCGCACGATCAGCACGTCTTCATAATGTGAGCGGTTGAAAATGCCGATCATGCCTTTAGGTGGCACAGCGCGATGAACACGCCATAGGAAAATCGCGAGCGAGTTCATCAGGCGTGGGCGCCTTGAAAGAGGTAACCTGCACGCCTTGCGGATCAACTGTGCTGAAGACATGCCGAATGGTGCCATCCTTGCCTGAAGTGTCCATGCCTTGCAGGATGATCAGCAAAGCGTGTTTACTTTCGGCGTAAAGCGCTTCCTGCAGCACGTCAAGACGCCTCAAATCGGCTTCCATTGCCGCTGTGAGCTGCTTTTTCAGGTCTTTCTTGCTGCCTTCGCCTTCGATGTAGTCAGGGTCGTACTCGCTGAGGCGGACAGGCGCTCCGAATGGCGGGATCAACGGCTGAGGCATTTTGATACTCCATTCAAACGGAATAGTTGTGAAATTTTTACAATTCTGAGCTGATCATATGGGCTCAGGTGGCGTAATATAGTAGCATGTAATCGTAGTATGTGCCTCTACTCAGGCTGATTGACAAATCAAAAGCCAAGTGTTATACAGAGTGATATCGCTAACGCGCGGAGCTTGCTTGGGCGAAGGTACTTGATTATGCATAAGAGACGGCTTTATCTCGGTATTGTAGCGGCGCTAGTGATCATTGGCTTGATCACGCCGATGATAGCATCGGCACAAGTGGCAGTCGAAGCGGTCATCTTGTTTCATGAGGCAATTGACTTCAAAGAGCCTGATAAACCTGGTTTGACGCTGCGGCTCTACTTCACGCCCATAGATAGCAACCGTCGCCCTGTGCTAGACGTGCCGCTGCGCTCCGCTCAGATCATCATGCTCGACCCGAACGACGGCGGTCCGTACCCTGCTGAGGTGCAGCAAGCCAAAGGTCCAATCGAAGTTGTCCTTGTGCTGGACGTGAGCGGCAGCATGGCGCCGAACTTCAACGCAATGAAAGCAGCAGCCAACAGCTTTGTCGACTCCATGCCGCAAGAGGCACGCTTCACAGTCCTCACCTTCAGCCACGAGCTAATCGAGCGCATACGTTCTCAGAAAGATAAAGACCTCGTTAAAAATACGATTAGTGGAATTCCTGCACCGCGTCGTGGCGATGGCACTTGCCTGTTCGACGCAACGGTCAGGGCGATTGAGACGATCAATCAAATCGGTATGCTTGGACGCCGCGCCATTGTCATCTTCTCTGATGGGGCTGACTGGGCCCAAGGCGGAGACCGCGATGCACAAGGCAGGCGCATTCCCTGCAGCAAAGCCAACTTGAACGACGTGACTGCGCTCGCCACTAATAAGCGCTTCCGCGTGCCACTCTACACAATTGGCTTCCTGCCGCGCGGCGCGAGCGCCGACGACCTTGACTTGCCGGCTCTTGAGTCAATGGCGCGCCTAACAGGTGGTCTTTTGGCAGTCGGTCCTGACATGCCTGTCTTATTCCGCCAAGTAAACGAGGCGATTGCGGCTGTGCGCGTGGCAGAGGCGATTGTCAAGCCGCAGCGCGGCGAACGCATTGCCAGCTTGCGCCTTGTGCTGCAGAACGGCGCTACGTTGCTTTCCAACAACGAAACGTTCGTCTCGCCTAATGACTATTCTTTTAAGACTCCGACGCCGACTTTCACGCCAACTGCTACTGCCACGTCCAGCTTCAGCCTGAGCGCTGCCGCATTCGATCCTGTCAACCGCGTCTTCCGCTTTGAGCTGCTCGGTCTGATCACGCCTGAGGCGATTGCTGAGTACCGCGTTGAGCTAACAACTAGCGGCGGCACAAAAATCAATGAAATAATTAGGAGTGCGCCGCTCGACTCGCCCATCTTCGAAGTGCCGCTACCGCTCGATGCGCCGCCAGGACGCTATAACATCCTCGTCACAGCGCTCGGACGTGACGGCTCGGTCATCGTGCGCCAAACAACTACGGCTGAGTTCAACCCAACTGCCACGCCAACGCCGTCTGTCACGCCGACGCCGCCACCTGTTGGCGCTCAGATTAAGTCCATTCGCTACAATGACGAGCTGATCAAAGATAGCGTCACGCTGACCCTAGAGTTGTTTAGTCCTGAGCGGATTGACAACTTGCGCATCTCAATCATTGATCGCGGCAACTTTGAGCGGCTTGCGGTCAACGCGCCGCCTGCACCTGAGATATTCATCAGCCTTGAGAGCCTTGCAGCAGGCGAATACACTTTCAACTTGCAAGCATTCGACAGCAACGGACAGCAACTTGGTCCGATAGCGCGCTTCCCGTTTGTGCATGACCGCCAACCGACGCCGACCATCACGCCGTCACTCACGCCGACGCCTGTTATCCCAGCTGCAGTCATTCAAACTATCCGCCCTGACATGGACAATCGGCGCTTTATTGTCGAGATTGCCGTGCGCAACGAACAACTCATCAAGCGCTATCGCCTTGAAGTTGTGGACGCTTCCACAGGCTTGAAGGTCGGCAATGATTTGTTCTTCACAGTGCCGCCGCACGACCGCGTGATCGTGCCATTCAGCGTGTTGCCGGGCGGCGGCACAGTTGCCGGCGAGTTTCAGTTTGTGCTGCGCGGCTTGAACGATGAAGATCGCGCTATCACTGAGCCATCTACCTTCCAGTTCAAAGTTGTGCCGCCGCCGCCGACACCTACCGTCACACCTACGCCTGAGCCGACGCCGACCCCATCGCCCACGCCTGAGCCGACTGATTTGATCTATGTGATCGGGCGCGCCATTAACAATCCTAATCAGCGACCACTAGTGCTTGGCACATTTGGTGTGCTGGTGATCAGTTTGCTCTTCCTGATGTTCGCTCTGTTGCGCCGTCCATCTAAGCCCAAGACGGGCACGGGCTTCCTTGCTGAGCTAACAGACACAGTCAACGTGCGCGAACTGGAAGGTGCCAAAGCGCCAAAAGGCAAAAAGCCCACTGCGCCTTCAGCCTTGCCTGCAACCAAGCCGTCGCCCAGTGCAGCAACTGCTCCATCTTCTCGCTCACTAGATGCCACATCGCCTGTCCCTGCTTTAGCGGCAAGCGACCCAACCTCGCCTGTGCCATACTTGGCTATACCTGAAGCATCGCTGATTGTGGAAGCGTCGCGTCATGTACCTGTGCAAGGGCAGGTGGTCAAGATCACGCGGACGCCGTTCAGTCTAGGGCGCAAGCAACGCGACCTCAACTTTGATAACGACGACAACGTCTCACGCGATCACGCTGAGATTACTTACAACAACGGCGTCTTCTATATCACAGATCGGACTAGCACGCACGGCACATTTGTGGACGAGCGCCGCATTGCGCCGAATGTGCCTACGCCGCTCCGCGACGGCGCACGCATTCGGCTCGGCACAACAACGATTCTGCGTTTTAGCATGGCAGACCCGGAGATGACCAGTTCAGAGCTGCCCAGCATATATCGCTAAAAGAGTTGACATATGACAGAGAGTATTCTGTCCACGCTCGATCTGGCTGAGTTAACAGACAGAGGCAGCAAGCGCACTAGAAATGAAGACGCCTGCCGTATGTTCGTGCCAGCGCCTGATACAGTTGAGCGCAGCGCAGGCGCACTCTGGGTCGTGGCAGATGGCATGGGCGGCTTAGGCGGTGGTGACCGTGCTAGTCAGGCGGCTATTGATGAGATAGTCCGCACCTACTATGGACAGAGCCGATACGTCCGAGACACAGTTAACCGCCTAGAGATTGCCCTTGAGGCTGCTAATCGCTTTGTCCGCGAGCAAGCAGCACAAGTTGGGCTCTCGCGTATCGGCTCGACAGCTGCTGGCGTTGTGCTGGAAGATGACGGCAAAGCGACTATTTTCAACGTCGGCGATTGTCGCGTCTACCACATTCGCGGCGACTACATTCAGCGCGTCAGCAAAGATCAGAGCGTGATGGAACGCCAAATTGACGCCGGCGCCTCAGAAGAAGTCATCAAAGCCTCGCGCAACTCAATGGTCACTGCCTTTCTCGGTCAGCCGATTCCCATTCAGGCGTATATCGCACAGCTTGACGTGCAGCCGAACGACGTGCTGGTCATCTGCAGTGACGGCTTGTGGAGTCTGGTTGAGCCGCACGAGATTCTACGAATTGTCAAGCGCCACTCAGCAGCACAAGCCGCTAGACGTCTGGTTGACTTGGCGTTAAAGCGCGGCGGCAACGATAACATCACTGTGATTGTGGCACGGCTCGGCAAGCCGCCTGCAGCAGGTGCCACAGGCTGTTTGCTGCCACTAGCGCTCGCAGGATTGATCTTCTTGATCGGCTTGGGTGCAGCTGCTTTGGTCGGGCAGGCTGAGACCACTGCTTTAGCTGTTGCCACAGCGACTGAAGTGCCTACAGAGACGCCTACGCTGACCTCGACTGTTGAGGTGCCCACAGCTACGCTGACCTCAGCTAATCTTGCGCCGCTCTTTCAATCTGTCTCGCTGACGCCTAGCCACACTTTCACACCTAGCAATACGCCTACGGATACGCCGACTAGCACCAACACACGCACGCCGACAAACACGCGCACGCCAACGCGCACGCCGAGCAACACGCCAACTGCCACGCCGACGCCAACTTTCACCTTCACGCCGACGCGCACGCCAAGCCGCACGCCGACGCCGACTTTCACTTTCACGCCAACGCCAACTGCCACGCCGACAAACACGCCGACCGCTACGCCGACGCCAACGCTAACGCCGTCTCATACGCCAACGCCAACTGCTACCTTCACGCCGTCGCACACACCTACGCGCCGTCCGCCAACGCGCACGCCAACTCACACGCCGTTCGTGCCAACGCAGCCCAGCGATAGTGGCTCAGGTGGAGGTGAACCACCACCACCGCCGCCACCGCCGACCAATCCACCACCGCCCACGAATCCGCCGCCGACGAATCCACCACCGACTGATCCACCGCCGCCGACGGATACGCCACTGCCTGATCCAACACCGACGCCCTAGTCAAACAAGCTCATCTGAGGCATATTCCGGTACACTCATCACGCTGAAGACCACGCTGAATATGCCTCAGAGCAAAGCCCATGAGTTACCCAGTCACTTTCACTGATGCAGTCGTGCGCCTTTTGGAGCGCTTACAGATTCAGCCGCGCTCAGTTGCGCTTTTCCTGCAGGCGCTCACGCATCGTTCGTATCTGAATGAACGCCCTGAAGTTGCTGACCTGCCTAATAATGAACGGCTAGAGTTTCTGGGCGACGCTGTGCTGTCTTTTCTAGCAGCGCGCTGGCTCTACGAGCGCCTGCCTGGTGAGCGCGAAGGCGTGCTCACGCGCTTACGCGCTGCTATCGTCGGCAACGAGCGTCTCGCTCAACATGCAGCAGAACTAGGCATCGGCGAGGCACTCCTGATGGGCAAGGGTGAGGCAGAAGGCGGCGGTCGGACGCGCAAGCGCAACTTGAGCGGCGCCTTCGAGGCGTTGTTGGGCGCGCTTTATCTCGACCAAGGGCTATCGGCTGCACAACGTCTGCTTGAGGGCTACTTCGAGCGCACTCTAGCCGACATTCAGCGTGCCCGCTCCGACAAAGACGCGCGCAGCCGCTTGCAAGAGTGGGCGCAGATGACACATAATCAAACGCCGACTTATCAGGTGCTGGCTGTCAGCGGCGCCGAACACACGCCAACTTTCACAGTAGCCGTCTTTGTTGGCGACCAGTGCTATGGCGTCGGCAGCGGCAGCAGCAAGCGCAGCGCTGCGCAAGCAGCGGCGCGTGCAGCGCTTGAGAATCTTGGTTTGTCAGAAGTATAAGGACGGACATCGTGAAGAGACTTCTGATCACAGGTGGCAGCGGTGATCTAGGACGTGAGCTGTGCCGACAGGCTTCTGCCAAAGGTTACGAAGTCACGGCGACCTATCTCACGCGCCCTCAGCGCCTGCGTGCGGGCACGCCGCTGCAGCTTGACCTAAACGATCCTGAGGCGGTCAAAGCGGCGATTGATCAGGTACAGCCGCATGCAATCATCCATACAGCCGTGCCGCCGATGAATGCTCCGAATTTGCGCGCTCAGATCGTCGCCTCTGCCTATCACTTGCGCACGTTTTGTCCACGTGAGACCAAGCTGGTCTTCCTCTCAACTGACATGATCTTTGACGGCACGCAGCCGCCTTATGCCGATGACGCGCCGCCGTCGCCGCTCTCTGCTTATGGGCAGGCGAAGGCAGAGATGGAGCTCATGGCAGATCACGTCGTGCGCACCAGCTTGATCTACGATTTTGAGCGCGGCAACAAACAGACTGATTGGATGCTGGAAAAAATCAGCCGCGGCGAGACGCTCCGCCTTTACGAAGACGAATTTCGCAGCGCTATCTGGGTCGTCAACCTTGCAGAGGCAATCCTAGAGCTGATTGAAAATCCGTTCTTTCAAGGGACGCTCAACGTCGCAGCGCCATCAGCTGTCAGCCGCCTAGCGCTTGGCACAAAATTACTGGAGGCGCTCGGCATTGTCGGCGCTAATGTCGAGGCAGTTTCTTCTGCCCTGACTGGTCGCCCTGCTAACTTGACTTTGGATGTGAGCAAAGCGCAGCTGCTACTCAGGACGCCGTTGCTCAGCCTTGAGGAAGCCTTTGCGCGTTGGCGTGAGTACACAACCGAAAGGCAGTAGCTATGCGACGCATCGTCTGGCTCATCCTTGCATTATGCTTTGTTGCCTGCAACGGAGTGGATGATCCGCTCAGTCCGACTGCGGAGCTAGAGATTGCCTATCCGCCTATGCCGCGCATGCTGACCGAAGGGCGAGTCAGCCGCGTGGTGGACGGCGACACAGCCGATATCATCGTGAATGGTGAACGCTGGCGCGTGCGGATGCTCGGCATAGACACGCCTGAGTCAGTAGCGCAGGATCGTCCAGTCGAGTGTTTTGGACGCGAGGCTTCGGCGCGCGCTCGGCAACTTTTAGAAGGACAGACGGTCTATCTAGAGCGCGACGAGTCGCAGGATGATCGAGACCGTTTTGGACGTTACTTGCGCTTCGTCTGGTTTGCCGACGGCAGGCTGTTCAACATGCAGATGATTGCTGAAGGCTACGCCTTTGAGTACACTTTTCGCGGCAACGCGCACAAGTATCAGCGCCAATTCCGCCGCGCTCAAGACGAAGCGCGCCAAGCAGCGCGCGGCTTATGGTCGCCAAACACTTGCAACGGCGAGCGCCGTCCAGAGTGAAGCGACGCCGTGTCATTCATTTGGCACGGATACAATATCGGCGCTAAGCGTTTCACCTCAGCCGTCAGCTGACCGTCCTCATGGACAGTCAGGACTCCGACTGTTGACTCGGCTTGGTAGCGCTCAGGCGCGCGCATAGCGCGTCTGAGATGGTGCGCTGCAATCAAGCGTCTGAGCAGAGCAGGCGCGTGTTGACGTTGCCAGCAGAGCGCCTCAACAGTCATGGCGTAGACTGCGCCGGGATTGAAGAGCAGAGTTCCGTTGTGCCACGCGTTGTACACACGATGCCAGTGTCCGAATAGGATCGCTTGCACGTTGTCCGCTTGAAACCATCTCAGCAGGTCAGTCTGCATCCCGTTCCAAGCGTCCACAGGCTTGCCTAGCCCTTTGAGCAACATTGGACGTATGCGCTCGATCCATAACGAGCGCTGACCGTGAACCAGACCGATGCGGACGCCTGCTATTTCCAAGATACGTTTGCGCGGTAAGCGAATTGCGTCGTCATCGCCCATCACAGCGCTGACAGGCGCAATGTGAGCCAGTTTTTCCAGCACAAGCTGGCTCTCAATGTCGCCTAAGTGTACGATCTGCGCAACGCCCTGAAAAACTTCGGCAATAGCGGCATAGGGCAACTCAGGAAGGCGCGTGGGATAGTGTGTGTCGCTGATCACGCCAATTCGATACGGCATGGTGCGCTTTTTGGACTGTGTATGGCTCTTTTCCTCACAAGACGGTAGCTCTTCAGGCTAATTTTGATGGGCTTTTGAAAGGCTTGTGTGGCAATGACTATGGCGTGTGCGCCGATGTCAATGCCGACGGCTTGACAACGGTCTGGACGATTGATGGGCTGTAGTTGAGGCTGTTTTCTGGGCATAAAAAGGTTGACCTCTGTGTGAGGGACAACTAACACCACAAGGGGTAAACCTTGCCAACAGAGCGCACGGTCAGAAGTCACTGACCTGCAGGCTTGTGACAGAGCGACGCGCAATACCGTTTTGTGGTTTAAGCCAACACGCTCACTTTGCGCTAAGTTGCCGTGACCCTGTTGGCGGCGCGTCACAGCATTTGCGGTCAAGCCGCAGTACCCTGTTTGCGCTCTGCCGACAAGTTTTACCTCTCGTTGCGATTTTTTTCGCAACTATCAACGTTATTCGGTATTATAAAGTCCAAAGTACATCTTGAGATAGAGAACTGCGCATGGAACAAGCTGTTTCGCCCAAGATCACTGCTGCGCTCAGTGTGCCGCCTGTTGCGCCGAGCCGCGCTGCAGGGCTGCGCAATTTTTTGCGCGCTTTGCTCGTGCCTTTCCTAGCTGTCCTGACAGCTATGCTGATCGGCTCAATATTCATCTTGCTGGCAGAGCGCGATCCGTTCCGCGCCTATCAAGGCTTGTTGCAAGGCTCACTTGGCACGGATAGCGCCCTAGTGCGCACCTTGATCAAGATGGCGCCACTGATCCTTTCAGGCTTGGCGGTCGCCTTCGCTTTCAAAGGTGGTCTGTTCAACATTGGCGCACAAGGACAGCTGCTGGTCGGCTCGCTGTGCGCGGCATGGGCAGGCTTTGGCATCAGCGGCTTGCCGCCTGTGCTGCATGTGACGGTCGCCATGCTGGCAGGTGCGCTTGGCGGCGCAGCGTGGGGCTTTTTGCCCGGCTTTTTGAAGGCGCGCACGGGCGCTCATGAGGTCATCTCGACCATCATGCTCAACTACATCGCAGCCCTGCTGCTGGAATGGCTCGTCTCGCCGGCGCGCGCCAATACTCCGCCCGGTCCTCTGGCGCTTTGCACAGCGCCGGGCATTTGCAGCGGCAATCCGAATCGCACGCCGCCTATCCTCGACTCAGCCGCCTTGCCTGTCATCTACACGCCAGGCGGACGCGCCAGCGACACGCTACATCTTGGCGTCTTGGTTGCTATCGGCGTCGCCATTTTAATCTGGTTCGTGTTGTACAAGACAACTTTCGGCTTTGAGCTGCGCATGGTCGGCTTGAATCCGAGCGCAGCGCGCTACGCAGGCATCAAAGTTGGACGCATGACCATCTTAACCATGATGATCGCAGGCAGTCTGGCGGGTTTAGCAGGCGCGATTCAGGTGCTGGGCGTGACCAAAGACTTCCAGACCAATCAGAACTTGACGCTCGGCTTTGACTCAATCGCTGTCTCACTCTTGGCAGGCAACAATCCAATTGGCATTATTCCGTCAGCGTTCCTGTTCGGCGCAATGGACGCCGGCGGTCCGCAGATGCAGCTTGCCGCGCGCGTGCCAGCTGAGCTGATCAAGGTTGTTCAGGCACTCATTTTGATGTTTGTGGCGGCTGACCAGATCATTCGCGGCTTGTATCGCATTCGCAGCAGTGGCGAGCACTTGAAAATCAGCATCACTTGGGGACAGCGTTGACCATGCGGCGCTTGCTGATCGCGCTGTTGGCAGTCTTGCTCACGGCGTGTGATCCGAGCGCTGCTGAGACGCTGCTGCGCGTGCGCATTCAGGTAGATGGGCAGGAATTGGCGCTCTCAGTCAGTCCGCCGATTTCCGTCGGGCAGGTTTTGCGGCGCGCTAACGTCACGTTGGGCGCTTTTGATCGGCTCAATCCGCCTGACTTCACGCCTGTGACCGACGGCATGGTGATCACAATCGTGCGTGTCGAGAATCGCGCTGAATGCGTTGATGAGAGCGTGCCATATGCCAGCGAGACGCTTAAAACGCCTGACTTGCCCGAAGGCGTGACGCGAGTCTTGCAAGGCGGTGTGAACGGCTTGGCACGAGTCTGCTACGACGTGCTGTTGGAAGACGGCGTTGAGCGCCGCCGCACGCAGAGCAGCCGCACCATCATCACGCAGCCGATCAACCAAGTGGTCGCTGTTGGCGTAGACCTGAGCCGCTTGGAGCCGATTCCGATCAGCGGCGCGATCTTCTACATCAGCAACGGGCAGGCGCGCGTGATCCGCGAGACCAGTCTAAACCAAGTCACTTTGCCGACTGGCGGCAACCTTGACGGCTTTGTCTTCTCGGTCTCGCCTGACGGTCGGCGTCTGCTCTACACGCGCAAGCCTGAGTCACCTTCGCTAGATGTCTTCAACGAACTCTGGGTGTTGATGGACACGGCTGATCCGAATGCGCAGCCTGTCAAGCTGATTGTAGACAACGTTTTCTACGCCGAGTGGCTGCCTGATCGTCCAAACGCTTTCAGCTACTCAACGCTGCGTCCGCGCACAGAGCCGCCTGCTTATCAAGCGCTTAACGACCTGTTTGTCGCCCAGCTGGACGCTGCAGGCAAGATCATCAAGGCTGAGCCGCTTTTGCCGCCGACGGATAGCGGCATGTACAGCCAGTGGGGGACGCATTTTGCGTGGTCGCCTGATGGCAAACAGCTGGCTTGGGCGCAAGCTGAAGGCGTAGGTCTGGTGGACTTGCAGCGCGGCGCTCTGCGCAAGCTGATTGACTTCCGCATCTACCAGACAACATTGGCGCGCGGCTGGCTGTGGCAACCGAGCCTTGCATGGTCAGCTGATGGCGCAATTCTGGCTGCAGCTGTTCACGGCGCGCCGCTTGGCACAGAGCCGCCTGAGAACAGCCCTGTCTTTGACCTTGCCGTAGTGAATACAGCCGCTAACTTCGTGATCAATCCCTTTGCCGAGCGAGTCGGCATGTGGTCAGCGCCACAGTTCTCTCCACTGGTGCGCACTGAGAGCGGCGCGATACGTGGCAGCATCGCTTATCTGCAGGCACGCACGCCGAATGATAGCGTCAACAGCGAGTACGATCTGGTCATTGCCGACCGTGACGGCAGCAATCCGCGCGTAGTCTTTCCCAGCCGCGACCAAGTGGGCATTGTGCCATTCGAAGATCGCACGCGCGGCGCCAAGTTCCAGTGGAATGCCGACGGCACGCAGATCGTCTTGGTCTATCAAGGCGACCTGCATGTGGTGGACGTAAACAGCGGACGCGCCACGCGCATCACGGTTGAGGGCAGTGCGCTCAGTCCGCGCTGGATGAAGTGAGCCATGCAGCGCGCCTTGCTCATCCTACTCGCCTGCACGCTGCTGAGCGTTTTCGGTGTCGGCATTGCTGTTGTGAGCGCTGACAGGCATTGGCGCGCCGTGCGCGGCTGGGAAAATCCTGCTGATGGTGGCGACTTGCCGTTCAAAGTGCCGCTGCAAGGCGTGAACGTCGCGCTGACCAAATACTCAGCTGAAGAATTGCCGCGCCAAGTAGCAGCCATTGCCGAGGCAGGCTTCATCTGGGTACGTCAGCCGTTCTACTGGGCAGAGATCGAGCCTGAGCGCGGAGTCTTTGACTTTAGCCGCTACGATCCGATTGTAGCGGCTGTGGCAGCTCAGCCGAGACTGCGCTTGGTGGCAGTGCTAGAGAGCACGCCTGTTTGGGCGCGGCGGCGCGAGGCGAGCGGACACTTCTTCGCGCCGCCTGCCAACACAGAACACTTTGCGCACTTCGCGCGGACGCTTGCAGCGCGCTACGCTGACCAAGTTGACTTTTACCAGATTTGGGACGAGCCGAACTTACAGGATCGCTGGGGCGGACTCGATCCGCAGCCTGCTGAGTATGCGGCGCTCTTAGCAGCCGCTTACCCTGCCATTAAAGGTAATGACCTAAAGGCAACAGTGATCGCTGCAGGCTTGGCGCCGACTGTAGAGCAAGGTCCGCGCAACCTCAGCGACCTGAGCTACTTGCGCGCGCTCTACGCCTACGGCGCCAACGAATATTTCGATGCAGCATCAGGCAAGCCGTATGGCTTCAACACATCGCCTGAGGATCGCACAGTTGACTCAAACGTCCTGAATTTCTCGCGCCTGATCTTGCTGCGTGAGGTCATGGTGCAGCATGGCGACGGTCACAAGGCACTGTGGGGCAGTCATTTTGGCTGGAACAGCTTGCCTGAAGGCTGGCGCGGCGCGCCTTCTATCTGGGGACAGGTGGATAGCGCGACGCAGGCTGCATGGACGCGCGCTGCTTACAGGCGTGCGGCGCGCGAATGGGCGTGGATCGGCGGCTTGATCCTGCAGCACTGGTCGCCCGATGCGCCTGCTGACGATCCAATTCACGGCTTTGCCGTCTCGGAGAAAGCAGCGCAGTGGTTTGAGCGCGGCGCGTTTTTCGCTGATGACGCGCTTGAGGTCGGCTTGCATCATCCAATGGACTCACGGCTGCGCTACGAAGGCGCCTGGCAGCTCGGCACGCTAGGCGCAGACGTGCGCTCACCTGATTACAGCGATCCGAACTTTGATTTTAGTCCACAGCGCCTGACCTTCCGCTTTCGCGGCGAGTCGTTGGCGCTGCGCGTGCGGCGCGGCGACTATCTCGCCTATTTGTATGTGACGGTTGACGGCGCGCCTGCCAACGATCTGCCACAGACCGATGGACGCGGCTATCTTGTGCTGCGCTCTGCCAACTTACAGCCAGAGACGGTCACGCTTCGCGTCGCCTCAGGCTTGTCAGGCGACGTTCATGAGGCTGAGATCGTGCCGTATCTCGGCAATGAGCGCTGGATTCTCGCGGCGATTGCTGTTGGCGAGTCGCTGCCTCAGGTGCCACTGACCGTGATTGGCGGAGCGCTTGTCGCGTTGATTGGCGTCACAGGCGCTACATGGGCAATTCGCCGACTGCCACACAACAGTCGCGCTCAGCTCTCAGAGGCAATTCGTGCGTATTGGCGGCGCATGGCGGCATTTTTCAGCGCGGCGCTGCTCTCAGTTATCGGCGCGTTGAGCATGGCGCTCACTATCAACGACCTGCTGCCGACTGTCCTTAAGCGCGACAGTGTCGCCATTGCCGCAGCAGCAGCTGTGAGCGGCGCGTTGTATCTCTCGCCGCATTTGATCGTCACACTTGTCGCGCTGCCAGTGCTTGGCGTCCTAATTTTCAACCGTCCGCTGATCGGCTTGGCGCTTGTCGCCTTCTGGACGCCGTTCTTTCTTGCGCCGATTGAGCTATACGTCTGGGCGGCGCCGATGGTCGAGCTGAGCCTGTTGGCAACGCTAGGCGCTGTGATTTTGCGCGGCGTAATCGCGTGGCTGCGCGGCGGACGTTTGGCGGCGATCAGGCTCAACGCGCTCGACTGGCTGATGCTGGCTTTTGGCGCGCTCGGCACGCTGACGCTGTTGTGGAGCGCTCAACGCGCGCCTGCACTGCGCGAATGGCGCGTGATCGTGCTGGAGCCGCTGATTTTCTATGCGTTACTGCGCAGTGTGCGCCTTGAACGGCGCGACTGGCTGCTTTTAGTAGACGTTTTCTTGATGGCAGGCGCGGCTGTCTCGCTAGTTGGCTTGTACGGCTATCTAACGGGCACAAGTGGCTTCGCGCTGGCTGAAGGCGGAGCGCGGCGCTTAATGAGCGTTTACAGCTCGCCAAACAACCTAGCACTATTTCTAGGGCGCGTCTTGCCGTTTGGTGTGGCGATGTTGTGCTTTGCGCCGAGCGGTCTCAGGCGGCTTGGTGCAGGCGCGCTGACTGCTGTTGTGCTGATTGCGCTCGCCTTGACGCAAAGTCTGGGCGCAGCAGTGCTAGGCGTGCCAGCGGCATTGGCATGCACCTTGCTGCTATGG